>NZ_CP081299.1:641250-1282500 GCF_019711195.1 Dyadobacter sp. NIV53 | reverse complement strand
TTCTTGCCTTTCGTTGCTGATCAAATGAAATAATTTAGAAAGAGCTACGAACAATGGAAATTATATTAATAACTGATATAGCCGGAGTAGGATATAAGAACGACATCGTTTCTGTGAAAGCAGGATTCGGTCGTAATTACCTTATTCCACAGGGATTTGCATTATTAGCTAATCCGTCAAACCGCAAAATTGTTGCTGAAAACGTACGCCAGGCTTCTCATAAAGCTGAAAAGCTTAAAAAAGATGCTGAAGATATCGCTTCTGCAATCGGTGACCTTACAATTGATATCCGTACAGTAGTTGGAGAAAGCGGCCGTATTTTCGGACGCGTTACCAATACTCAGGTTTCGGATATTCTTAAAGCTAAAGGATTTGATATCGACCGTAAGAAAATTACAGTTGATGATGTAAAATCTATTGGTGTGTATTCAGCATTGATCGATCTTCACAAAGAAGTGAAACATAAGATCTCTCTGAACGTAATTGCAGCTGAGGATTAATAACTTCTCATAAAGCATAAAAAAATGACAACTCTTTCGGGTTGTCATTTTTTTATATAAAAGCAGGAGCGGAAAGCTGATAGCCGACCGCCGAAGACCAATTAAAGTGCCGGAATACGTAAAACCTGGCCTGGATAGATCAGATCCGGATCAGTAAGCATAGGTTTGTTTGCCTCAAAAATGACAGGATATTTCATCATATCACCATAGACGGTCTGAGCAATCTTAGAAAGTGAATCACCTTTTACAACAGTGTGATAAGTCGCTTCAGGAGCAGGGGTTGCAACCGTTAGTTGATTATCCACTACTTCTACTCCTTCTACATTACCTACTGCTAATGCAATTTTCTCTGAATCAGCTTGTTCTGCAACTTCCCCTGCAATGGTAACTGTGTCACCAGATGTTTTTACAGTTAATGAATTATAAGGGAGGCCAAGTGATTTAACGTGTGCCAATAATGCGCTTGCGCGTAGAGGTTCAACCTCCGGAGTTGCCGCAACCACTTCTTCTTTTTTAAATATTTTTTCTCCTACTCCTTTAAAAAAAGACACTAGTCCCATAATAATTTTTAGTTTTTGTTATTAAAAAGTAATAATAATTTTGTTCAAATCTACTTTAATTTAAAGAGCGAACAACTTTCAGACAAAGAAATTACGTAATCGTCACAAGTATGCACAGTTATTTTTATCACTTGGCGATTTCAAACATCTCAATTTGTATTTTTGTATTGAACATGTAAAAATATCATACCCCGCTGAATGAACAGACAGGCATCTATAAAGAAGTTAGAAAGTGAGGATTTTGATATTTGTATAATAGGTGCCGGTGCGAGCGGCGCCGGCTGTGCTTTGGACGCAGCGCTACGGGGATATAAAGTAGCATTGATTGATAAAAAAGATTTTGCTTCTGAAACGTCTTCGAAATCTACCAAGCTTATTCATGGTGGTGTCCGATATCTTGAACAGGCATTTAAGAAACTGGATTTTGCCCAGTTAAAGCAGGTTCGCCATGGTTTGGAAGAAAGGCACCTGGTTTTGAACAATGCGCCACATCTGGCCAGACCACTGGCACTTATTACACCGGTTGGCTCCTGGCTGGAAGGCCTTTATTTCAGCATTGGCCTAAAAATGTATGATAGTTTTGCTACGCATGATTCGTTGCCTAAAAGTAAATGGTTAAAAAAAACTGATGTATTAAAAAGGATTCCTACACTGAACGAAACCAAACTTCACAGCGCTGTACTGTATTATGATGGTCAATTGGATGATGCAAGATATTGTCTGGCATTGGTTCAGTCGGCGTCTGAATCGGGTGCAATTGTAGCTAATTATCTAAAAGTTGACGGCTTTGGTAAGAGTGAAGCTAATAAACTTAAAACCGTACAGGTAAAAGATACGCAGTCAGGACACCAGTTTTCAATAAAAACAAAACTGGTACTTAATTGTACCGGCCCTTTTTCTGATAAAATCCGTTTATTGGCTAATCCGCTTTTGCAGGAACGTATCCGTCCAAGTAAAGGGGTGCACGTTGTTCTTCCGTACGAAACACTGAACAGCGAACATGCCATGCTGATTCCTAAAACACCGGATGGACGTGTTGTGTTTGCAATTCCATTTGAAGGAGCAATGATGCTGGGAACTACGGATACAGAATCAGACGATATAACGGAAGAACCTAAATTAAATGAAGCAGACAAGCAATACCTGGTAGATACGCTGAATCCATACCTGGCAAAAAAGATTGATATTTCTCAGCTTAGGGCAGGTTTTGGAGGATTGCGTCCTTTGCTTTCCGCTGAAACAGGAAAATCGACAAAAAGCTTACTTAGGGATCATGAAGTAGAAATTGATACCGTTTCCGGATTGGTAAGTTTACTGGGAGGAAAATGGACTACATACCGGTTGATGGCTAAGGATGCGATTGACCAGATTGACGGTATTTTCGAAAATAAAAATGCCTGCCTTACGGCTACACATATACTTGCCGGAGGCATGAACTACAATTTCGAGTCTTACAGGATATTAGAGAAAAAGTACTCGTTACCAGCTGATGTATGCCAGCATTTAGTTAAGAAATACGGATCCAGAGCTGAAAATGTTTGTAGGCTAACTACTTCTGATCCGGAACTAAAAGAACGGCTGGACTCTGGGTATCCCTACATTAAAGCAGAAATAATCTATACAGTTCGTACAGAAATGGCAGTGACTCCCCGTGATTTTCTGGCAAGAAGAATCCGCCTTGAAATTACTGATTGGGACACAACAATCAGGACACTACCCATTGTTGCCGATCTCATGGCGGTTGAATTAAACTGGACTGAATTACAAAAGCAACAGCATATTTCAGATTACATAAGTGAAATAGAAAAATTCATTTCCGAAGCTGATAAAATTCTTAGTTAATAATCTTTTGTTTTTCCTGCATGTTTGTAACAGACTTGTCCTGCATATCACCTCAAAGAACTTTTGATGACGCATTTTTTGAAAATGATATAAAATTTCATGCAGGAAATCGTTACGCAGCGTTGGAACCAGTATATGGATCTCTCATACCGGCGGGATTACTCAGACGAATGGGGAAAGCGGTAAGAATGGGAGTAGGGGCCGGGTTACCTTTGATTCAGAGGAGACCGGATCTGGATGGAATTATATTGGGGACCGCTAACGGAGGACTGGAAGATTGTCTCAAATTCCTGAATCAGATCGTAGATTATGAAGAAGGCACCCTGACTCCCACTAACTTTGTACAAAGTACTCCCAATGCTATAGCAGGAAATCTGGCGTTAATGAGCAAAAACACGGGTTATAATACAACACATGTTCATAAAGGGCTGGCTTTTGAATGTGCATTGCTGGATTGTATGTTATTGTTTGAAGAAAGAAAAGCTGAGTCGTTGCTGTTGGGGGGTGTTGAAGAAATCTCAGAATATAATTATAATATAGACTTTCTTAGTGGTTCTTTCAAAAGGCAAAATACTACTTCTGAAAACCTTTTAAGTTCTGATTCTCCAGGTACCGTTTGTGGTGAAGGAGCAGCATTTTTTGTTGTTGAAGCGGAAAGATCTGCAAAAACAATTGCGCAAATAAAAGATACCGACCAGATCAGTTATCCTTCGAAAGAAGAGCTGTTTAGCAAAATGAATCATTTTCTTGACCGGAATGGAATTGCCGCAAAAGAAATTGATGTTGTAATACTGGGTTACAGTGGCGACAACCGGAATGATGGCTGGTATGACCAAATTCATCAGGAATTCTTTTTACACAGCTCTGTTTATACCTACAAAAACCTGGTCGGTGATTATCCATCCGTATCCGCTTTTGCAACTTGGCTGGCGGTTCAGCTTCTTTCCGGGAAACCAATACCTGCCCGGTTATTGATTTCTAATCTTTCCGATATTCAAAATCCTAAAAATATTCTGATCTATAATCATCACAAAGGAGTCCAGCATGGATTTATTTTATTGACAATTTAAGTTAAACCATTCAACATTAAGAAACATTAAGTCACAATCTTAATTTCTAAATGGTTTTAGAATCGTAGTTATATTTGCATCACTTTTTAATACCTGGTTTACTATTAAACTTTTCTTTCATTTTAATCACCCTAGCCAGGGTAGGCAAAATTGTATTGTGTTTTTTTACAAACGGATTAGACTGATCCCAAACATAACCTGCCAATACAGAACATATCTGGTTCTTGATTTCAGTATTAATATGTTCCGTAAAAACGATTGTTTGGAAATCACCGCTGTACCAGCCAGTTACATAACTCCTGAAAACGTCAATTCCTTTTTGGATCACATCTTCATAATCGGTTTTCCAGTTTACGTCCTCACCTTGTAAATGCCGGTGTGTCATTTTTGCAGAAAGTAATCCTGATGCGGTTGCAAAAGTCACACCAGAGGAAAATATGGGATCAAGAAATTCCGTACTATTGCCCGAAAGGACAAAACCTTCTCCAAACATTTTTTTTACGCCAATAGAATACCCTAAGATACTTCTGGGCTCAAATTTTAAATCTGAATTTTTAAACCTGCCATTGAGATCTTCAAAATTCCGGATGAAATCCTTATATTTTTCTCCGTCATTTGCTGCCAGTTCAATTACTTTTTCTTTATCACTTACAATTCCAACCGAAGTTGAGCCATCAGAAAATGGGATAGCCCAAATCCATGAACGGTTATTGTCAAACGAATGAACAAAAATGTTATTACTTGTTTTTTCTGTCCGGTTAACATCTTCCAAATGCGCAAAAACAGCACCTCTTGGAGAAAAAGCCGAAGGTTTGCTTAAATCAAACAACCTAGGTAAGACACGTCCGTAGCCACTGGAATCGATAATGAATTTTGATTCAATGGTGTGCATATTTCCATCAATATCTTTATAATCTGTTACCTGTTTGCCTGTACTGCAAACTACATTCAATACCTCACATTCAAATTGCACCTGAACTCCATTCTCTACAACCGCCTTCGCAAGTGTACTGTCAAAATCAGCACGTTTCACCTGCCATGTCCATGTCCAGCCTTTTGTGAATTGTTCCGAAAATAGAAATTCACATCTTTTATCACCACGCATAAATGCGGCGCCGGTTTTTTTCTGAAAGTTTTTTACTTTAACTGCTTCCAAAAGGCCGGATTCTTCCAGGTGTTCCATGCAGCATGGCAACAGACTTTCGCCAATCTGAAAGCGCGGAAATTTCTCTTTTTCCAGTATGGTAACCGAATAGCCCTGTTTTTTTAAATAGGATGCAGCCACTGTACCTGCCGGACCGGCTCCAATAACTAAAACATCAACTGTTTGCATAATCATGCGTTAATAACTTTTTTAATGAGTTTTTCTTTATCAACAAAAGCAAAACAGGTAACAAATGCGCTCACGGTAACTCCCAGTATGCCATGCATGGAAATATTCTGACCTGTCAGGTGCAGATTTGGTATTCTTGTTTTTGTATTGATCTGTGTTCTTGCCGGTGAATTAGAATTCTTTAAAACACCGTATAATGAACCGTCCTTATTTCCAATATAATCTCTGAAGGTAAGTGGAGAAGCGCTGTGAACTGCTTTTATTTTCGTTGTTATGCCTGGAAAAACCTCTTCAATCCGCTTCAAAACCCTTGCCTCTTTTTCCTTTTTAAACTCGTCATAAGCTGCATCCCGCTTACCTGGTTCAGAAACTGTTTTAGTGGTATGCGCCCATTGATCCGTTTCTGAAGTATTCATGTAAGTCATGATGGACATAGAATCAGCATATTTTTTATGTTTGGAAATAAATGGTGTACAAATAAAATAAGTTTGCGGCCATGTGGCTTCATCATAATCTATTCCGGCCCAAACATCCTCATTATGATGCTGATAGATATTGTAATTCAGGTATTCGAACGTGTTTTCATAGAAAGAAAGATGTACTAAAAAAGTGGAGATACTATTTTCCAATCCATGTATCCTGTTCTTATAAATATTCAAAAAACGATCTTCGCCAAATATATCAATTGTCATAGACGGATGTACATTGGAAATGAATTGTTTGCCTCTGACTGTCTCTCCACTTTCCAGTTTAACTTCCTTGATATTACCCTCTGTATCATAATTTGCCCCAACAACTTTCTTTCTTTTATAAATTTCTCCCCCCAAACTTCTGATAGCGCGGCTCATTAAAATGGCTATCTGTGAACCACCATCGATGAATTTGTAAGAGCCTGACAAATAGCTGTTAATGATCAGTGCATGAACAAAAAAGGGTGTTTTCTCTTTCACGCCGGCATATAGCAAATTGGTTCCGGCAAGTACATTTTGCAAACGGAAATTAGAAGTCAGTGAAGCAATATAGTCGTGTGCATTCAGTTTTAGAAGATCTTCATCCAGTTGGTAATTTTCACCTGAGATTTTTAAATTATACAAAGGAAATTTGCTGCAAACCTCTTTAATTTTTTCACAATACGCTTCTATTGCATTTTTTTCATCGGGAAAATAATCAAGTAATACTTTTTGAAAAGATTCATACCCCTGAGCATAATCATATTCCTTGCCATCATCAAAACGGACCACATCAAACTTCTGGTCGCCCATTCGCTTTAATTTCAACTTATCCAGTATCCCGAAATATTTAAAGAACTGATATAGATTTTCTCCCTCATTTAAACTGCCTACATAATGAACTCCCGTATCGAATATGGTTTTACCACGGCTGTAAACCTGCAAATGACCGCCGATCTGATGATTTTTTTCGAGCACTGCTACACTGTGGCCTTCCGAAGCCAGAATGTATGCACAAGCCAGTCCACCCAAGCCGCTACCAATAATGACAAAGTCATATTCTTTTTCGGTGAGTCCGGGCATATTTTTTAAGTTAAAAGTGTGAGGTAAATGTGTTTTTTAAATATTCTTTCTTAATATAAAAAGCACATTAGAGGTATTGTTCGAATGCTGCTGCATCTCAAAACTCAGATTGTGACTTTTGGCAAATGTCCTGATATCATTGGAAGAAAAGAAATGAAATTCCTCTTCTTTTTTATTGAAAGAAAAAAGCCCGGTAGATAATGCTTCCGTTCGTTTGGTATTCTCATGCTTTTCTGTCAAATCAGTAATTCCGTCTCTGATAAATAAAATGCCGTTTTTGTCAAGTGCAGCCGTGCATTTTTCCAGTAAATTAAATTGTTTTTCTTTGGATAAATAATGCAGCACATCATTTAAGAATATTACTTCGTGACCGGTTATTGTGATCCGCATAATATCTTCAAACTGAAAATTCAGGTTCACGGTTTTATTGTAACTGTGCTTTGCAATTGTAATTTTTTCTTCGTCGTAATCAATTCCCGTAATAATCCGTTCTTCGTTTTTATAATGTAGATAAAACGAAAGGAAACCATATCCACATCCAATATCCAGGATACGTTTTCTATCTCCGGTCAGCGTATTATAATAAGCATAATTCTTGCTTTCCAGTTGCCACTTAATCCTGAAATACCATTCCAGAACGGGTCCCTTAAAAATGTAATTGGTAAATATCTTATGTTTCAGATAAGATACATCTTCCATTTCGTTTTTATAATCAGCAAATTCTGTTTTGTAAAATGCAGAAATATTCTTGGTTTTATCACGTAACAATGTTCCCCATTTAGCTTCGGCATATTTAATTCTTGGCAAAACCCTTACATTCAAAGCTCCCGGACGGATCAGAAAATCGCCTTTTGGCAGCACATCAAAAGCCCCGTGAAGCAATAATGGCTGAATATCCAAATTCAATTCTTCCGCCAGATGGAATGCACCTTTATGAAAACGTGCTGGTTTTCCATCTTCGGAACGGGTGCCTTCCGGGAATATTAATAACGAATAACCATCGGCAACCAAAGCCTGCATTTTTCTTAAGTTTTCTTCCGTTCCATCATCAGTATAAATGTATCCGGCATAACGGATAATCGGGCCAAAAAACGGCGAATTATAAACCCAGCCTTTTACCATCAGAACTATTTTCGGATTCAGCATAATTGCCAGTAGAATATCCAGAAAAGAAGTATGATTGGCGATGAAGATAACCGGCTTTTCCATATCAAGGTTTTCAAGACCTGAAATGTTCTTTTTAACATGTGGCCCTGAATAAATTACTGTTTTGGCATAAAATGATAATGATCTGTTAATCATTGCTTTCTTTCTCTTTTTGGAAACAGGCAATAGTAGTATAGTTACCAATTTGGAATGCAAAAACAGGCAACCCAGTAAAAAGTAAGTAAAACTGGAAATGCTTAATAGAAAAGGAAGCAAAGTGACAGGAGCCTTTTTTCGGCTGATACGGTTTTGAACAAAAAAGCCAAATAATACCGGTTGGAATATAAATGAAATAAAAAGAATACAAACAATGCCTAATACGCTTATTAACGCAATGGAATGAATAGCAGGATGTTTAGCGAAAATCAATACACCGGTTCCTACAATGGTTGTCAGTGCTGAAAGAATAATGGCCGACTGGTAAGATTTTAAGGTGTCTTTTCCGGTTTTGTATTTATTGAGAAGGCCATCCGTCACGAAAATGCTGAAATCGTCACCCAGTCCAAAAATGAAAGTTGTGATTACAACATTTACAAAATTGAATTTTATGTCTAAAATGGCGGCAATCCCCAGTATCCATATCCAACTGATAACCATCGGAAGAAAGCTTAACATTGTCAATTCTATTCTCCCATAAACAAGTAATAATGTAAGGAAAACGATAGAAGCTGAAACGATCAGAATATAGTTAAAGTCATTTTTCACCATTGACAATAAGTCACTGGCCAGTTCTGAACGGTCGAATATTTCAACTCCGGGGATTTTCCGTAATTCTGATTTGATTAATGGAAGCTGGCTTTTGTTGGTTACCAGCGTAGTAATGAGTGTGGTTTTTGCGGAATCAGATTCGATCAGATTTGTAAATCCAAGTTGGGAAAATAATTCCTTTTCGTTTATAGTATTTTCATTCTGGCCCGAGATCCAGTTTTTGAACTGATCAAATGCAGAAATATTAAACCCGGATCGTTTGGCAGATTGGTCTAAAACTGAAAATGTAGTCTCTTTTATGTTATCATCCCAAAACTCATTCCATCGTCTGATTCGCTCTTGTTTTATTTTTTCAGGAATTAAAAAGGCTCCTGACGAAACGAATTCTTTGATTTTTTTTCAGCTTTAAATCGGGTTAATTTCTGATAAACGGTATAATTAGTTTGTTCTGCCTTTTCTTTAATTTTATTTGTTGAAAAAATATAGATCCTTTTATCTGTATCAGGATTGATACCCGTCAACTTTTCTTCACGTTCCTTTATATCACCGCTCTGCATGCTCAGGCTTTCAAAACTGCTGTCGAATTCAGTGAATTGTGCGTAGTAAAGAAATACAAAAGTGAGTGAGGTTACGACCAGTAATGTTGCAAATCTTAATTTTGCAGGTATTGAAGGAAAATTGAAAAATTTACTTTCGCCGGGAATATGATTGTAATCGAATGAAAATGCCTGAAGAATGACTGGTAATACGGTGAGTGTAAATACGGCTGCTCCGGTCAAACTTAATGATGCAAATAATCCAAAATCCTGTAAAACTACCGAGTTGGCAAAATGCAATGCACTGAAAGCTAAAATCGTTGTAAGACTACCGGTAAGTAACGGCTCGCTTACTTCTTTAATAGCAAGCGTAATAGATCTGGTATGACGGATATGTGTGAAAAAGTGAAAGGAATAATCCAGTAATATTCCGAAAATTACAGCTCCGGTTGCAAGGGAAATCCCAGAAACTTCGGGCCGGATAAAACCAATGATACCCAATGCAAAAACTCCTCCAAAAAGTCCGGGAAGAATAATATAAACCGGGATCAGAACTTTTCGGTAATATAAAACCAGAATAAGAATGATAGCCACCAATGCAATGATCATTGTCCTGTTGGAATCCTGTTTAACCTGAATGGCATTTCTGGCAGCAATTTCGAAAGTACCAAAGTAGGAAAAATGGTTTTGAGGAAATTGCTTGTCCCAGCGAAGCTTGAAATTTTCTACTTTGCTGAACAACGCAATATTCATCGCCGAGTTACCGGAATTGTAACTTGTAGCTGCTGTTACGATAATCTGCTTTCTGTTTCGGGAGAACATAACACCGTTTTCCACCGACATTCCGCCTGAATTATTTGCCGCATTAAGTTCACGGAAATATTCACCCGAAATTCCCAACGGATCATTGACAACATATTGCTTTAAGAAAGGCCCGCCCGGAGTTAACAACTGGTTGTATGAAGAACTTACAGAAACCCGGATAGAATCAGGCTGAATTTTATTCAGGATGTGTGAATAATAGGATGAATCAATAAACCCCGGGAAGTTGGAATAAGTATATTCATATACATCCTGCTGAATATCAGGCCTTATAGCCTGAATGTTAGTGATGTAACCTTTCGTTATTAATTTTAAAGAATCCGCAAATTTTTCTGCCAGAATTTCTGCATCATCACTGGTGATTCCGGAATCGACATCTATGGAAAATACAATTTGATTGATAATGTTTTTGTTCTCAACCAGCTTGTTAAACTCTTCAAAAGTTTCTCCTTTTGGCAATGTCGCAAATATGCTTTCAGTGATCCTTAATTTGGAAATCCCATAGCTCAGAACTCCGATCAGACCTATCAGGCAAAAAAAGAAAACCGGTTTATGCCTTGAAAGGAGTACATTGAGCCTGAGTAATAAATCACCGATCATGAATAGGTTATGCGTGAGTGTTTGGCAAAATTAAATAAATGTATGTGTCCCGGCAACTTATTAATGTTCAATACCGGTGAAAGGCTAAACTTGTCAAAACCGCAAAAAAAGATTTATTTTGCATGTTATTTAATTTTGGTATTTATAAATGAACAGTATTTCGTTAGCTCAAATCGAGCAATACGCATTTGAGAAGAAAGAATTTGTTCTGGCAGATGATGCACTTAACAAAGTTTCAAGGTCTTTTAATTTTTTAACAGATTTTTCGAAAGATAAAATAATATACGGAATCAATACCGGATTTGGCCCGATGGCACAATATCGTATTGAAACCGACCAGTTAAACAGTCTGCAATATAATCTTATCCGCAGCCATTCGAGCGGGATTGGAAAGCCTCTTAACGAAGTTTATGCCCGAAGTGTAATGCTGGCGCGGCTGAATGCTTTTTTACAGGCAAATTCCGGAATAAGTACCGGTGTCATTAAACAATTGGTGCTGTTTATTAATAATGGGATTGTTCCTGAAATTTTTGAACATGGGAGTGTTGGAGCGAGTGGGGATTTGGTACAATTGTCTCATTTAGGCCTTAATTTAATTGGAGAAGGCCATGTTTATGAAAATGGAATCAGACGGAAAACGGCTGAAGTTTTAGCTGAACACGGTATTACACCACTCAAAATGGAGCTTCGGGATGGCCTTGGATTGATCAACGGAACATCCTGCATGACCGGCATTGCAGCAATCAATATCATTTATGCAAAACGTCTTGTACAGTGGGCAATTGCAGCTTCGTCCATGCTGAATGAAGTAATCGAAGCTTTTGACGATTCATTTTCCGAAGAACTGAATGCTGTAAAACACCACCGTGGCCAGAAGTATGTGGCAAAAGAAATGCGGGAGTTTGTGAAAGGCAGCGGTATGATCCGCAACCGGGAAGAATTGTTTAAGGACGATACAGCATTACAACGTAAGGAATTTGAAAGGAAAATCCAGGAATATTATTCGATTCGTTGTGTGCCGCAAATTATCGGGCCTATTGTCGATACGATCAAATACGCACAGGAAATAATTGAAGATGAACTGAATTCTACCAACGATAATCCCATTGTAAATCCTGAGGAGAACAATGTGTTTCACGGTGGTAATTTTCATGGGGATTATATTTCATTGGAAATGGATAAAGTGAAGATCGTCCTGACTAAGCTTTCTATGCTGATGGAAAGGCAGCTGAACTTTTTGATGAACAGTAAACTAAACGGGAAATTCCCTCCGTTTCTGAATGCCGGAACCTGGGGACTTAACTTTGGGTTTCAGGGAATCCAGTTTACCGCTACATCGACAACTGCTGAAAATCAGGCTTTATCCAATTCGGTATATGTTCATAGCATCCCTAATAATAATGATAATCAGGATATTGTGAGTATGGGAACCAATAGTGCAGTTCTTGCCAAACAGGTTCTCGAAAATTCTTATCAGGTAATGGCGATTCATATTATGGCTATTTGCCAGGCGGTGGATTTGCTTGAACCTGATGAAAAGGAAAGGTTATCGGTTAATGCAATATCTGTTTACAACCAGATTCGCAGGAAGGCGAAATTCGTAAAAGAAGACATTCCACAGTCGGAAAGTATCGCCGCTGTTTATGAATATATCAAGGAAACCCCATTTACATTATGAGCTGTGCATTGGTAACAGGTGCTTCGAGAGGGCTGGGCAGGGCCATTGCCGTTCAGCTCGCAAAAGATCACGGGTTATATATTCTGATCAATTATTCGTCTAATCAGACTGCAGCCGAAGAGACATTGGAAGAAATTAGAAAGGATGGAGGGGATGGTGAATTATTGCAGTTTAATGTGCAGACAAAATCTGAGGTTGACGAGGTTTTAAATACATGGAAAGCTAATAATGAAGACAAATTCATCAGTGTGCTGGTCAATAATGCGGGCATTACAAAGGATGGGTTATTCATGTGGATGCCTGAAAAAGACTGGGACGATGTCATGAATATTTCCACGAAAGGATTGTTTAATGTAACCCAGAATATTATACAGCAGATGCTTAGAAAACGCTCCGGCAGGATTGTGAATATTGCCTCTGTTTCGGGTATGAAGGGTGTAGCCGGGCAAACCAATTATTCGGCTGCAAAAGGTGCCATTATATCTGCAACAAAGGCATTGGCACAGGAAGTTGCAAAACGTAAAATCACAGTCAATGCCGTTGCGCCAGGTTTTATAGCGAGTGACATGACGAAAGACCTGAATGAGGATGAATTGAAACAAATGATTCCGATGAACCGTTTTGGTAAAGCTGATGAAGTAGCACATCTGGTTAGTTTTTTATGTTCTGATAAGGCTGCCTACATTACCGGAGAGGTTGTAAATATTAATGGAGGGATTTATTCTTAATCTATGAACCACAGAGTTGTAATTACCGGGATTGGCATTTATTCATGTTTGGGTGAAAACCTGGACGAGGTCGCCAAGTCGTTATATCAAGGTAAAAGTGGTATTATTTTTGACCAGGTAAGAAAGGATTTTGGATTTCGTTCTGCGCTTACCGGTATGGTAAGGGAACCGGACCTGAAATCATTTTTGTCCAGACGGCAGAGGCTTGGAATGCACCAGCCAGCGATTTATGCCTATATGTCGACGAAAGAAGCGTTGGAAATGGCCGGGCTGGATATAGATTTTCTTGAAAAAACGGAAACCGGGATCATTTTTGGAAATGACAGTACGGCCTCGTCCGTTGTAGAAGCCGTTGATAAAGCTAGAGAAAAACATGATACTACACTCATTGGCAGCGGTGCTATTTTTCAAAATATGAACAGTACCGTAAATATGAACCTTTCAACTATTTTTAAGCTGAAAGGGATTAATTTTACGCTTAGCGCAGCATGTGCATCCGGCTCTCATTCTATTGGAATGGGTTATTTGATGATCAAACAAGGATTGCAGGAACGCGTAATCTGTGGTGGGGCCCAGGAAATTAATCCGGCTTCTATGGCAAGTTTCGATGGCCTGGGTACATTTTCAGTACGCGAATCTGAACCTGCGAAAGCTTCCAGGCCATTTGATAAAGACAGGGACGGGCTTATTCCAAGCGGTGGGGCGGCAACGGTTATTCTGGAATCTTATGAAGCAGCGACGAAACGGGGAGCTAAAATTATTGCAGAACTGATCGGATACGGGTTTTCTTCAAATGGGGATCATATTTCAAATCCGAGTATTGAAGGACAGATACGGTCTCTGCAAATGGCACTGAGCCAGGCGAATATAAAAGCGGGCGATGTTGACTACATCAATGCCCACGCCACATCAACTCCTGTGGGTGATGGAAGTGAAGCAAGAGCTATATTCGATGTTTTTGGTGGTAATGTCCCGGTCAGTTCTACCAAATCGATGACCGGCCATGAATGCTGGATGGCGGGTGCCAGTGAAATCGTTTATTCCATATTAATGATGCAGAAGGATTTTATTGCTCCAAACATTAATTACGAAAACCCGGACGAGGATTCTGCTCTTATCAACATAATTCCTGAAACCAAAGAACAGAAAATCAATTGTTTCTTGTCAAATTCTTTTGGATTTGGTGGTACCAATTCTACATTGATCATTAAAAAATCTTAATCTAATTCGGTTATCAAAGTTGTTCTACTTCGTAACCGGCAAGGATCACAGGTTTTAAATGCTTAATTTAGCATTTGTTCCATATTGGAGATAACCGGTTACATGCAATATATACCTCTTATAGATATATTGTTTAGATGTAAAATTGTTATTGGAAATTTGACAGGATTTTGAAAACTATCAGAAAAGAATAAATTAATTTTGTAAGCCATGTACGCTAAAGACGTTAAAATGAGTTTGGAAGAAGTTATAGAGGATACCAGGGGTTTTTTGTCTGAAGAGTTTGAAGTGGATAAAGATCTGATTCTTCCTGAAAACAGCCTTAAAGAAACACTTGATCTGGATAGTCTGGATTATGTTGATCTTGTTGTGCTTATTGAGGAGAACCTGAATATAAAAATGACAGGCGAGGATTTTAAAGAAATTGTCACTTTTGGAGATTTTTTCAATCTTGTTCAAAAGAAACTTGCATTATAACCAATGAGCCGTCAGGATGGGAATGCCCAAGATAACTCCTGGGATGGTAAAACCAGGGGCTCACTGACGGGATATAAAATTTTTCTTTTCTTCATTCAATTTCTGGGTCTTGGATTTGCCTATCTGCTTTTAAGAGTAGTCACTTTTTATTACTACTTATTTGCATCCAAACCCAGAAATATCCTGCTCGATTTTTACCAGAATACGCTTCATATTTCGGGCAAAGCTGCAAAAAAGATGGTTCGCCGGAATTTTTACATTTTTGGACAAACACTTGTAGACCGTGCTGCATTTCTTTTGGGAAAAGAAGGGATGTTTTCTCACACTTTTGAAAACGAAGAATTTCTGATTGATATCCGGGAAAAAGGAAAAGGCGGAATATTATTGAGTGCTCACTTAGGAAACTGGGAAACTGCCGGAAACCTGCTGAAAGGCAGGATTACACCTACAATTAATATTGTGATGCTGGATGCAGAAGTGGAAAGTATCAAGCAATACATGGAGCTTTCAACAGGCGGTTCGAGGTTCAAGATCATTGCTATTAAAAATGATTTGTCGCATATTATTGCAATCCGTAATGCATTGATAAATAATGAGTTTGTTGCCATTCATGCGGACCGGTACATGGAAGGGGCCAAATTTACAGAACTTGATTTTTTAGGTAAAAAAGCGAAATTCCCGATTGGCCCTTTCGTAATTGCTTCCAAATTTGATGCGCCGGTTACCTTCGTTTTTGCTGCTAAAGATGGGAAATACAGCTATCATTTAAGTGCTACATTACCTATAATCACTAAAATGAAAGCCGAAGAAATTGCTAAACTATATGTGGCAGAGCTGGAAAAAAAGGTCAGTCAATATCCGGAACAATGGTTTAACTACTTCAATTTTTTTCAATAATGATTGTTCGTCAGGAAAATATAAAAGATTACATTCCGCACCGGTTTCCGTTTATCATGATCGGTAATTTACTGCATGTCAGCAAGGAAGTCTTTGAATCAGATTTTTTTATTGATGAAAGCAATATTTTGCTGAAAGATGATTTTTTTCAGGAATCAGGATTGATAGAAAATATTGCACAGACTTGCGCCGCTTCTTTTGGTTATCTGGACAGGGTAGAAAATGAATATCCCAGAATTGGTTTTATAGGTGCAATTTCCCGTTTGATAATTCATGAATTACCGCCGGTTAATTCAAAAATCAATACAATAGTAACTCCTACACATCAGTTAGGAAATATTTTTATGGTACTTGGTCGAAATTTTCTGGATGGCCGTATGTTAATGGAATGCGAAATGAAAATTGTAATTTCAGAATCGTGAATGTTAGAGTGAAGTAGTTCTAAATGTCATTTATTGTAACGGTTTTAGTGATAATCGTAAAAAATGACTATTCTTGTTCACTCCTAAATGTAATAATGGAATATGCTTTCTTCTGAAATTGAAATTGATATACGATTTAGTGAAACCGATGCAATGGGTGTTGTGTGGCATGGCAACTACCTGAAATTTTTTGAAGATGGGAGGGAAGCTTTTGGCAAAACCTTTGGACTTGAATATCTTACAATTTTCGATCAGGGCTATTTTACACCTATTGTAAAATCAGAAATTGACCATAAAGCGGCTGTCTATTATGGCCAGGCCATTAAAGTGATCACCAAATACATTCCGTCAAAATCTGCTAAAATCATGTTTGAATATGAAGTTGTTAATCTGACAACTGGTGAGCTTTGCGCTGTGGGAAAAACTATGCAGGTATTTTTGGAAAAAGAAAGCCGGACATTAGAACTGCTTACACCGGATTTTTATAGTCATTGGAAAGAAAAAAATGATGTTGTTTTTTAATAAAAAATATAACAGATAATTATTTGGGGTTTAAAAAACCCATTCAAATTCGGATATTCAGAGTATGATTTATATAGGTGCAGAAGAAATAATTAGCCCATTAGGAGAAACCGCAGCAAAAAATTTTTCTGCCATGGCTGAAAACCGTACGGGAATTTCTCTGATACCAAATGCAGGATTTAACAAAATTTCTGTTCACCTTTCAAAGATTTTGAGCTTACCTCAGGAAAGTCAGTTTGAAAACCTGACTGCTTCGATGCTCATATCAGTATCGGGAAAAATAGATAAGAATGTTCTGTCGTCGGCCAAAACTATATTGATCATTAGTTCGACCAAGGGCGAGTTGAAAGACAATATGACCGATCCGTTCGGGCAGTCGGTTGCTTCATTAATGGCCAGATTTGAGCTTGTAAATCAGCCTATTGTTATTTCCAATGCCTGTGTTTCAGGAGTATTGGCGATTAACGCAGCCCGTAATTTTATTGCTGCCAGATTGTATGAACATGCCATTGTAATTGGCTGTGACCTGATCTCGGATTTTGTGGTCTATGGTTTTCAATCACTTTTTGCAATGAGCGATGAACCTTGTATCCCTTTTGATGCCAATAGAAAAGGAATTTCGCTGGGAGAGGGTTGCGGTGCAGTAGTAATTTCTAATACAGTATCAATTTTTAAAGAATCGCCTTTGAAATTGTTACAAGGAACGTCAGCGAACGATGCCAATCACATTTCAGGCCCGTCCAGAACTGGTGAGGGATTATACAGAAGTGTAAAGAAAACAATGGAAATCAATCAAATTTCTGATAATGAAATAGATTTTATTTCTGCCCATGGCACTGGTACCATTTACAATGATGAAATGGAATCTATTGCTTTCGACCGGCTGAGTCTGACAGATGTGCCACTGAATAGCTTTAAGGGATATTTTGGACATACTTTGGGTGCGGCAGGTGTAATTGAAACTGCGGCTTCTATACAAATGATACGAAAGGAAATACTGGTAAAAAGCCTGGGTTTTAGTGAAACCGGTACTTCAAAGGTATTAAACGTCATTACAGAAAATAAGAAAGCTAAACTTCATACTATTTTAAAAACAGCCTCGGGATTTGGCGGAGGAAATGCCTCGCTGATCATTCAGAAACTATGAGTTTCATTACATCATATTGCCATTTAAATAATGAAAACTGTTCCGTAAACGGAGAGATAATTGCAGAACGTGACAGGGAATCTGAGGATAGCTGGTTCAAACAATTGTATAAAAGCCAGGAATTTGTCTATCCCAAATTTTATAAAATGGATACCCTTTCCCAATCAGGATATTTGCTTTCTGAAATGATAAAAAGGGCTCAGCCTTCTCTTATAACTTCCTATAATGATGATGAAATAGCCATGCTTTTTGCTAATCAGTTTTCAAGTGCGGACAGCGATCTACGCTTTGAAAAGTCGTACAAGGAACAGGGAACACCTAGTCCGGCATTATTTGTATATACACTGCCTAATATTGTACTGGGCGAAATTGCAATTTTAAACAAATGGTATGGTGAGAATATGTTTGCCGTTTTGCCTAAATTTGCACCTGATTTTTTTGTTAACTACATAGATATTCTGATGTCAGCCGGAACAAAGGCGGTACTTTGCGGATGGCTTGGAATTACAGGAGAGCAGGTGAATGTTTTTGTATTTCTGGTTGAAAAAGAAGGTTTGGCAGGAAACGAATTCAATACAGGAAACCTGGCACAAATTGCCGGGCCCGGTTTGTTATAATTTTACATTTAAAGATAAATTCCAGAAATGGATAACTTAAAAGAAGACTTAAAAAAGCAGATTATAGAGCAATTGAATCTGGAAGATTTGCAGGTATCGGACATTGATGACGACGCATTGCTGTTTAGTGATCAGGGTTTAGGCCTGGATTCAATTGACGCCTTAGAACTGATTGTTTTATTGGAACAATATCATGGCATACAAGTAGTAAATCCTGACGAAGGAAAGGAAGCTTTTTTATCTGTTAGTACTATGGCGGATTATATTCGGAAAAGGAAAGCAGAACAGATTGCTTAGCTGCTCTTATTCAGGATTTTATTTTTGCAAAATGTCTTTTCCCATTTATAAATGAGCATTCGGATTACCGGAATTGGTATTATTTCTGCCATTGGCCTTACAGTTGAGGAAAATTTACTTTCGCTGAAAGAGAGCCGTACGGGAATTGCACCGGTAAAGTATCTGGATGAAAAAAGAGGTTTTCTGGCTGGTGAGGTTAAAATTTCGAACCAGGATCTGATAACCCGATTAGGTGTTCAAAATCCAAATATTTCACGTACGTCGTTGTTAGGCCTTGCTGCTGCACGACAGGCATGGGGTAAAACGAACCAGGATAAGAAACTAAAAACCGGAATTATTTCAGCTACATCTGTTGGCGGAATGGACAGAAGTGAAGTTTTTTATGCAGATTATCTGGCTCATACCAATCCGGATTATAACTTACTAAAATGCCATGACAGCGGTAACACAACCGAAAGAATCGCAGCAGAATTAGGTATATCTGGTTATATCAATACATTGTCAACTGCTTGTTCATCAGGAGCTAATGCAATTATGCTTGGTGCACGCATGCTGATCCAGGGAAAACTGGATCGTGTGCTGGTAGGCGGAACTGACGCGTTAACCAAATTTACTATCAATGGATTCCGGTCGCTCATGATATATGATGATCAGTGGTGCCGTCCTTTTGATGAATCCAGAAACGGGCTGAATCTGGGTGAAGGAGCTGGATTTCTTCTCTTGGAAAATGAAAAAAGCATAGCTCTTTCCGGAAATAAAACCTTGTGTTATGTAAATGGCTGGTCTAATGCCGCTGATGCCTATCATCAGACTGCATCTTCGCCTGATGGAAAAGGAGCTACAATGGCTATTGGAAACGCAATTGCCAAATCCGGAAGATCTTTGGAGGAAATATCATATATCAACGCGCATGGTACGGGAACAAAAAATAATGATTTGTCCGAATCCGTTGCTTTGAAGAATATATTTGGTGAGAATGTGCCCGTATTTAGTTCGACCAAACCATTTACCGGACATACATTGGCAGCAGCAGGAGCAATTGAGGCGGTTTTTTCTATCATGGCAATACAACATAATTTGATTTATCCAAACCTGAATTATAAAACGGTCATTGAAGAAACCGGACTGGTACCAGTTACAGAATTATTGGTTGACAAACCTGTAAACACAGTTTTATCCAATAGCTTCGGTTTTGGAGGTAACAATTCATCATTGGTATTTTCAGATGTTGAATAAAAACTATCCAGGTGAAATCCGTGGCACGGCTGATTCAAATTGCCCGTTATCAGCTTGGGTAATTAGAGGTGCCGCCAATACGCATTAATAACTTACAATTAATAATTAACAATTAAATTGCCCTACATTTCAGCAGTTTCAACTATTTCTCATCAGCCGACATTCAAAAATGCCGGTTTTTCCGGTTCTATTGAACCCTTAAAAGAATCTTCTGAATTGATTGTGCCCAATTTTAAGGATTATATTGACGCCGGTTTGCTACGCAGAATGAGCAAGATTTTACGGATGTCTGTAACTTGTGCAAAAGATTGTTTGGAACAGTCTGGAATAAAGCAGCCGGACTCGATTATTGTTGGCACAGGTTTAGGTTGTTTACAGGACACAGAGAAATTTCTTAATAATTATCTGACCATCGAAGGTCTGCTTCCGCCCACTTCATTTATACAATCCACACATAACACGATTGCAGGGCAAATCTCATTAAGTATTGGTAATCATGGATATAACATGACCCATACGCAAAACTCATTATCTTTTGAACATGCTCTTCTTGATGGTTTGTTATTATTAAATGAAGAAGATAAAAATGTATTGGTTGGTGCGGCTGATGAGCATATAGAGATTTTGAATAAAATAGGCAGTGAGCTTAATTTGGCACCAGTGTTACTATCGTCCGGAGCATCGTTTTTTATGTTATCCAATGAAAAAACCAATGAAGCCCTGGCAAGGATTACGGATGTAGAAACGATTGGGTTTGTCAGGGATATTCCGGGATCAGTCGACTTATTTCTGGAAAATAATTCACTGGAACGTAAAGAAATAGACCAGGTTTTGTATTGCGGTTTTCATGATGAAGATGATGTAGAATCTATTGTTCATAATCGTTTTGACCATATATCTGTTCCGTCCGGTTACATCAATTATTCTTTATATTCCGGTATGTATTTTACAAATTCGGCTTTTGCTTTACATTTCGCAATAGACAGTATTCAAGTTAATAAAGACATTCGGAATGTATTGATTTGTAATAATCTGAATAAAATAAATTTAGGACTAACCCTTGTTCAATCCATTGAAGCATAACATTGTTACTTTCGTTTCCCTAACTGTCATTGTTTTATGCAGTGTTATTTTTATGGAAACCGACTATATGTGGTTTGTTGTCCTGGCTATATTTTTATTATATCTGGGTATCACTGCTTACGGTTCTTATCAGATCCAGGCCAATTATTTTATAAAGTCTGTTAACAAAGGCAAAAAGTCAGTTGCTCTTACCTTTGATGACGGGCCTGATCCGGAAACCACACCAAGGATACTGGAAATATTAAGGGAGAAGAAGGTAAAAGCCACCTTTTTCATCATCGGTAAAAAGGCTGAGAAATACCCTGATCTGCTACGGCAGATATACGAAGACGGACATATTATAGCCAATCATTCATACAGCCACAATTACCTTATTGCATTTTTTTCTACCTCCAGACTAACAAAAGACCTTCAACGATGCAATGAGTTTATTTTGCAAACTATCGGCAAAAAACCTGCTTTTTTTCGTCCTCCATTTGGAGTTACCAATCCATTATATAATGGGGCATTATTACAAACCGGCATGCAATCCATTGGGTGGTCGTTGCGTAGCATGGATACCAGGGCAAAAAGTAAATATGATCTTATTGAAAAGGTAATTTCCAATTTAAAACGGGGTGACATTGTTTTATTACACGACCATATTTCAGTTACTGCTGATGCTCTGGAAGATATTATTGAGCACATTAATAATAAAAAAATTGATATTGAACTGCTATCCAAAGTCATAAATAAAGAGCCTTATGTTTAAGTTTTGTTTTGGGTTTTGCTTTTTATTTTATGTCTGTTTGTGTTCCCCGGGCTTTGCGCAAACATTTAAACCCGTTTCAAATCCTGAAACAATCCTGGATGAACTGAGAAAATCTTCCAGGTCAACCAATTCTATCCAGGCAGATTTTAAGGAAGAAAAACATCTGGCGGTTTTGAAAGAACCTGAAAAATCTTCCGGTATATTTTATTACAAAAAGAATGACAAAATGCGTTGGGAACAGCAAACGCCGTTTAAATATATCATATTAATTAATGGTAATAAATTACGGGTCCAGGAGGCAGGCAAAGAAAAAAATATTGGTTCGGCTGGTAGAATGGCCGCTCAGATCAAGGAACTTATGATAGGGCTGGTTAATGGTGATTTTCAGGAAAATAAAGCTTTTAAGCAAATATTAATGGAAAGTACTGATAATTATCAGGTTACCTTGATTCCAGTTAATAAACGAATGAAAAATGTGTATTCGAAAATTAATCTGATGTTTTCCAAAAGTACATTACGTTTAAAGGAACTTACATTTTTTGAAAAAAGCGGTGATAAGAACACGATGAAATTCCAGAATGAAAAGATCAATCAGCCAATTGCAGAAAGTGTATTTTTGAATTTATAGTGGAACACAGAGAAGTCAACTTTTTGAAAGTTGACTTCTCATTTGCTTCTCTTTGATAATTACCATATAATTCATGTTCCTGAACGACCTATTCACAATAAACAGCCTGAATTCCACTTCCGAAACCATTTCAGCGGAAATTAGACTGAATGCAAATCATTCTATATTTGACGGACATTTTCCTGGTTCACCTGTTACTCCCGGAGTCATTCAGTTACAAGTTGTGAAGGAGATTATTGAACAACAATTAAATAAAAGTTTACGAATGAAAACGATGCGAACCTGCAAGTTTTTGAAGGTGATTAATCCTGACGAAACACCGGTTTTACAAATAGATATTAAATTTAAACAGGAAGAATTACTGGAAGTTACAGCCTCAGGAGCTTTTGAAGGAAATGTATTTTTTAAAGCACAGCTATCGTATGTATCATAAAGAAAGTTACTTTTAAACCATTTAAAAGTAAAACTTACATTTCAGTGTTATCTCCGCAATGACCCTCCAAGACATTCACTGCTGCATCTTGATTCCGACATTTAATAATCAAAAAACACTTAAACGTGTTATTGATGGTGTTTTGCTGTATGCTCAGGAAAAGGATGTAATTATCATCAATGATGGTTCGTCAGACAACACAAACGAAATCCTTTCAACCTATCAGGATAGAATACAAATCTTAACCAACAAAGTTAACCGCGGAAAAGGTTTTTCATTAAGGCGCGGTTTTAAGGAAGCAATCAGACTGGGTTATAAAAATGCTATATCAATAGATTCCGATGGACAGCATTTGCCGGAGGATATTCCTTTGTTTATTGAGTCAGCGTATCAAAATCCAGGTGCCTTACTTATGGGTTCGCGGAATATGGAGCAAGAGGGAGTGCCGGGTAAAAGCTCATTTGGGAATAAATTTTCTAATTTCTGGTTTAAATTCGAAACGGGTTTGACATTGCCGGATACACAAACAGGTTTCAGGCTTTATCCTCTCGGACCGCTTAAAAATACCAGATTATTTACAACAAAATTTGAAACTGAAATTGAGGTAATTGTTAAATTGGCCTGGAAAAATGTAAGGATCATTCCCATTAATATTCAGGTTATTTACGATAAAAACGAACGTATTTCACATTTTCGTCCCTTTCGCGATTTTACGAGAATTAGTATACTCAACACCTGGCTGGTCATTCTCACCCTGCTCTATTACTTACCTAAACGGCTGTTTGTCTATATTCGTAAAAAAGGACTTTTTGCTATTATTAAGCAGGAAGCAATAAAACCCGGCGAGTCTAATATGAGCAAAGCGGCTTCTGTTGGTTTTGGTTTTTTTATGGGGATTCTGCCGATTTGGGGATTTCAGCTATTAGTTGGTATTCCGATTTCGATGTATTTTAAAATGAATAAAGTACTGTTTCTGGCAGCCGCCAATATCAGTTTACCACCGATGATCCCGTTTATTATTTTTGGGAGCTATAAGCTTGGTGGAATATTCTATCAGAACGGCACACAATTAGGTTCTGTAAAAGACCTGACAATGGAATCTATTCACGTTAATTTTGTGCAATATTTTATTGGAGGAACATTCCTTGCTGTTTTTTCTGGTTTAATTGGTTTTGGATTGTCGTTTATTTTGTTGAAAATGTTTAGGAAATAGCGCAATACAACTCTAATGCAATTAATTCTTTTTATCGCCTTGATGTAATATCGACGGTCCGCCGCGAGGAAGCAAAAATCCAATATTATTAATTCCCTCAATCTCGTAGCGATATAACAAACCAATATTGACTAAATCATTTATTATGGATCCGATAATCTCTTCCACAGACAATCTTTTAACCTATTACCAAAATAATTTAAAATCGGCCAAACTTCGGTCCATTGGTCTGCAATTGGTCGTTATGATATTTTTTGGCTTGCTGGCTTATTTTAGTCAAAAACAGATTTTATATTTTGCCGGTCTTTTATCAGTTATAATGATTGCTATGATTCACCGGAATAATTATAAAAAAACCTACCGCCGGGTTTCCTTATTTAAAACTGTATTTCCAACAGAATGGCGGGACATTCTTACTAAACACTCACTGTTCTTTCAAAAATTAAACGATACTAAAAGAGCGCTTTTTGAAAAAAGAGTACAAATATTTTTAACTGAAAAGAAAGTTGAGGGAATCGATACTGACATTGATGATGAGGTAAAATTGTTGGTGGCCGCTAGTGCAATAATCCCGACGTTTGCATTTCCTGCTTTCGATTACCCGGAATTAAATGAAGTGCTGGTCTATCCTAAATCGTTCAGTCAGAAATTTGAAATTGAAGGAGATAATCAATCCTCAGAAAATATTGAAGGCATGGTTGGCAACCGGTATATGAATCATTCGTTGCTACTTTCAAAACCTTCTTTACTGGCAGGTTTCAATGGGCAAAAGGGAGAAGAAAATGTTGGTATTCATGAATTTGTTCATCTGCTCGACAGAGAGGACGGTGAAACGGATGGTATTCCTGAGCGGCTGATTGAACAAAATTTTACGCTCCCATGGCTGCATTTGATCAGAAAAGAAATGAACCAGATAAAAAGTGGCAGTTCAGATATAAATCCTTATGCTATCACAAATAATGCTGAATTTCTGGCAGTAGTAAGTGAATATTTTTTCAGTGACCCCGAAGAGTTTTATGAAAAACACCCTGAACTATACCAGTTTTTATCCGGATTTTATCATCAAAAACTGGCAAAGTAATAGTCATTTGTTTAATAACTAACCCTGTTAAGTATCATTCATGCTTACTGTATGATTGTCAGTATAATACAATAAGTTTGAGGTTTTTTGAATCAAAATTGTCATGATATTTTTATAAATTATATAGTAATTAACCAAAAATAAGCGGTAAGTAATTTTGTTATGAGGTGCCATTCTCTATATTTACGGGATTTTCAACCTTTTAATCTAATCCCTTAATCGCGCATGAGTAATATTACCTATTTAGTGCCGGCATTAGGCTTCGTAGGCTTGCTGGTGATGTTTTTTAAAAGAGGATGGGTGATCCGTCAGGATAGCGGAAGCCCGGAAATGAAAGAAATAGCAGACGCCATTGCTGATGGTGCTCTGGCCTTCCTCAAAGCTGAATGGCGGGTTCTTATCGTCTTTGGTATTATTGTCAGTATTTTATTAGGTTATTCAGGAACACTGGTCGAAAATTCCAGTGTTTTTATTGGTGCCTCCTTTGTTGCCGGTGCTTTTATTTCTGCATTCGCAGGGTACATCGGGATGAATATTGCAACCAAATCAAATGTTCGTACAACTCAGGCCGCACGTACCAGTCTTACCAAAGCACTTGAAGTTTCGTTTACCGGCGGCTCTGTTATGGGAATCGGAGTGGCAAGTCTGGCGGTTATCGGCCTGGGTGGCTTGTTCATTATTTTATATTCATTTTTTGTTGGTGATAGTAAGGATGTGAACGGCCTGGGCATGGAGAAAGTCCTTGAAGTACTGGCTGGTTTTTCACTTGGTGCTGAATCTATAGCACTTTTTGCACGCGTAGGCGGGGGATTTATACAAAAGCCGCTGATGTTGGTGCCGATCTGGTAGGTAAGGTGGAGGCCGGAATACCCGAAGATGATCCGAGAAATCCGGCAACTATTGCTGACAATGTAGGTGATAATGTGGGTGACGTTGCAGGAATGGGTGCAGATTTGTTTGGATCGTATGTTGCTACTATTTTGGCAACCATGGTGTTGGGACGTGAAATTGTAACACAAAGTGTTGATAATTTTGGCGGAATATCTCCTATTTTGTTGCCTATGGTTATAGCGGGAATCGGATTAATTGCCTCTATTATCAGTATGCTTCTCGTGCGTGTAAGTGACGATCATGGCAATGTACAGGGTGCTCTGAACAGAGGAAACTGGGGTTCTATAATTCTGGTGCTCATTGTGAGTTATCCGTTGACTATGTGGATGTTGCCTAATGGAACACTCACGATCCGGGGTGTTGACTTTACATCTTTGGATGTATTTTGGGCCATACTTTTAGGTTCAATTGTCGGCGCTATCATGTCTACGGTTACGGAGTATTATACAGCCATGGGCAAGCGCCCGGTTCAGTCTATTGTCAATCAGTCTTCAACCGGCCATGCGACTAATATTATTGGTGGTTTGTCTGTTGGGATGGAATCAACGGTTATTCCGACTTTGGTTCTGGCCGCCGGTATTTACATCAGCTACGAGTTTGCCGGTTTATATGGTGTGGCCATCGCAGCTGCGGGTATGATGGCCACAACAGCTATGCAGCTTGCGATTGATGCATTTGGGCCAATTGCCGATAATGCTGGTGGGATTGCAGAAATGGCACATTTGCCTGAGGAAGTGCGTGGCCGTACTGATATTCTGGATGCTGTGGGTAATACCACCGCGGCATCAGGAAAAGGCTTTGCCATTGCATCAGCTGCACTAACTTCTCTTGCACTTTTTGCGGCTTTTTGTGGAGTTGCAGGTATAAATTCAATTGATATTTATAAAGCGAATGTACTCGCAGGTTTATTTGTCGGAGCAATGATTCCATTTATATTTTCTTCCCTTGCCATTGCGGCGGTTGGCCGGGCTGCCATGAAAATGGTAGAAGAGGTACGCCGTCAATTCAGGGAAATACCGGGAATTATGGAGGGAACTGCAAAGCCGGAGTATGATAAATGTGTGGCAATTTCAACCGAAGCGTCCATTCGTGAAATGGTTGCACCCGGACTGATCGCATTATTGGTACCGGTCATTGTCGGATTTTTATTTGGCCCGGAAGTACTAGGTGGAACATTGGCCGGGGTTACAGTATCAGGCGTTCTGATGGGAATTTTTCAGAACAATGCAGGTGGTGCCTGGGATAATGCCAAGAAATCTTTTGAAAAGGGGGCAGTAATCAATGGTGTTACCTATTACAAAAAATCTGAGCCGCACAAAGCCGCAGTAACAGGTGATACGGTAGGTGATCCTTTTAAAGATACTTCTGGCCCTTCTGATGAATATCCTTATCAAACTGATGTCTATTGTTTCGCTCGTGATTGCACCGCATATTGCTGTGAAGGATACTACAATTGTAGAACGAGATGTAATCGAACAGGTTGTTGAAATACCGGTTGCAACAGAAACGGCGATTCTGGAAATGAACGGGATGAAGCTTAACATTGCTTCTTCCGGCAATCCTGTTGAACCTTCTTTGCTTGATTTTATTGAATCTGACAGAGGGGCTGATAAAGAAACCTGGTTTGATTTTGACCGCTTGTTATTTGAAACCGGCAGTGCTAAACTAAAATCAGAATCGGGGGAACAATTGGAAAATGTGGCTGAAATTTTGAAGGCATATCCGGCTGTTAATGTAAAGTTAGGAGGATATACAGACAAAACGGGTGATCCTGCTGCAAATCTGAAACTTTCTACGGATCGTGCACAATCAGTAAAAAAATCGCTCGCTGATCTGGGAATTGATCAATCCCGGCTGGAAGCAGAAGGTTATGGAGAAGAGCATCCGGTTGCTTCCAATGATACCGAGGATGGACGGGCAAAAAACCGCCGCATTTCAATCAGAGTGACGAAAAAGTAATAATTGTGGTATTTAAAAATGCAATAAAAGACTTTCCAGGACTTCAAGTCCTGGAAAGTCTTTTATTGCATTTTTAGCCTAATTTCTTTTTAAGGTAACTTAATGAAAGTTTGTAGGCGTCAGCAGTTGCAGCCGGATCATACTTAGGGTTACTTGGATTCGCAAAACCGTGTACAGCGTCATACATTTTTACTGTTAACTGCTTTCCAGCGGCTTTCATATCCTTTTCAAACTGCTCGACTGTTGCAGGATTTATTCCCTGATCCTGGCTGCCGAATATCCCCAAAACGTCCGTATCCAGTGTTTTAAGTTTATCAATATCTTTTTCCGGACTTCCATAATACATCACACAGGCTACAATCTGATTTTGGCCGATTATAGCGCTTTGTAACGATAACATTCCTCCAAAACACCAGCCGATCGTTGCAATCTTAGCCTTTTTTCCAACGTAAGTAATGGCGCCTTTTTCAATCGCTGCCAGGCGTTCTTTACTGGCAGATTGCATTAATTTACCTGCTTCTTCACGGGTTGTACCTACTTTTCCGTCATACATATCCAGTGCCAGTACATTCACATCACCCAAATCCTTATACAGTTTTGCAGATTCCTGTTTGATGTGATCATTCAATCCCCACCATTCCTGATACACCAATAACCATTTATCGGATTTTTTGGCTGATTTTAGTAAAAATCCTGAAGCAGGTGTACCATCGGAAGTAGGAAAACTGATCATTTCTCCTTCGCCTGCATAATGAAATGGAACCGGGACTTCATGGAGTTGCTGGAAAGCCGGACTTGCTGCGAGCATGGCCATGTCGTTAGCGGGAGAATGGCATAATGGAATTGTTGTTGTTTCCTGTTTTTTTGGTGTGTAAACGTTCATGACGAGCACTGCTACCAAAAATGAGATTAGTTTCATAGGTTGTAAGGAATAAGTGATTTTTTGTTTGGTTAAAAATTAAACCGGGTTTAATTATCAATAGCTAAATGTATGAAATTTTGGGTTTGATAAATATAATGTACAGTCTTGGTCTACTTTCACAAACAAATATTTTGTAAATAATATCATTTATAAAATGTCATTTAAGTCATTAAATAAATAGCTTGCAATAAAGATATAATTATATTATTTTATTGTTGTACTTATTAAAAGTGAGGAACTTAAAGATATATTTCACCCGTTAATACTTCATTAAGTTCTATTTGATTCATGAGTCGTAAACGATATTCCTTCATCATTCTTATTCTGGGCTCGCTTGCTACAATAAGCCCTTTTTCTATTGACATGTATTTGCCGGGTTTTCCGACAATTGCAAATGACCTGAACACTACTATTGATAAAGTTCAGCTTTCCCTTACCAGTTACCTGATCGGGATTTGTATCGGGCAAATTTTATATGGCCCTTTATTGGACAGGTTTGGAAGAAAAATACCCTTGTATGCCGGATTAATTTTATATGTAATAGCGTCCATTGGATGTGCTATGACTTCTTCGGTTGACGAATTGATCCTGATGCGTTTTTTCCAGGCAATGGGTGGATGTGTCGGATTAGTTGCTTCGCAGGCATTGGTGAGCGATTTGTTTCCCTCCAACAAACGAGCGGAAGTTTTTTCGATGATCACACTGGTTATTGCAGTTTCTCCAATGATTGCCCCAACCGTTGGCGGTTATGTTACAGTTGGTTTTTCCTGGCATTGGCTATTTATCATTCTGGCTGGTATCGTTGCCATCATGATCGCTGGAATTTATTTCTTTCTGCCTGTTGGTAAAATGCCTGACAATTCGGTCTCTTTAAAGCCTAAATCGGTATTATCAAGTTATTTTATAGTAATTAGCCAGCCACAATTTTTGGTTTATACATTGGCTGGCGGACTTGCAACAGCGGCTCCGTTTGCATATATATCAGGCTCTTCGGATGTTTTCATGAATCTGTATAAAGTTACTGAGCAGCAATACGGTTGGATATTTGCGTTTCTGGCCTTCGCCATGATTGGATCGACCCAGCTGAATCATTTTCTCCTCAAAAAATTCCAAAGCCAGGAAATTATTAAAATCACATTGATTTACCAGAGTGTAGTCGGTATGCTGTTGATTACTGGTGTTTACAATAATTGGTTTGGGTTATATAGTCTTATTGGAATGATGTTCGTATTCTTAACAGGACAAGGTTTAACAGGGCCAAATACTTCCGCACTTTCATTGGCTCCGTTCAAAAAACACACTGGAAGCGCATCAGCATTGATGGGGAGCTGGCGAATGGGAGCAGGGGCAATTATTTCTGCAATTGTAAGTTTTCTGCATAATAACACGGCCATGCCTATGGTAGGAATGATGGCTTTCTGTTCAATCGGCGGACTCATAATTCTCTATGTTGGCAATGCGATAGTTCTTCAAAAAGCAGCTAATCACGAAGTTGAAGAAAGTGTTTCAGTGCTTCTTTAACTAACAGGGAGTATAAGTTTCATGGTGTTCATTAACCAGATTACCGGATTTAAAGAAATTAATGTTATACTGATCTTTTTTAAAGTTATATTTGTGTACACAATAAAGTACACAATATGAGGGTGATTTCGTCAAGAGAGTTTCGGGAAAAACAAAAAGATTACTTAGATTTAGCTGAATCAGAAAGAGTAATTATTCACCGTGGAAAAAATAGAAAGTCTGTATTGCTTACGCCAATTGATGAAAGTACTGAAACCGATATTTTTTTCTGATCCTAACATACTCAACGCTATTAAACAAGGCATCGAAGATGTCAAAGCGGGTAGAGTAACTACAATCAGGGATCTTAAAAATATATGGGCAGATATCATTTAATTATTTCTGATAAAGCAAAGAAGGATCTGGCTTTTCTTTATAAATCAGGTGAAAAAGCTCTCATAAATCGAATCGAACGAATTTTTGAAGAATTAGGGCAGAATCCTTATGAAGGAATAGGAAAACCCGAACCACTTAAACATAACCTTACGGGTTTGTGGTCAAGAAGACTGGATAAAAAGCACAGACTGGTTTATCAAATAACAGAAGAAATAATCACTGTTTTTATCATCGCGGCAAAAGGTCACTACTCCGATAAATGATAAATGTTTTATAATTTCCTTACCTTCAAAAAATATTATAATTAATGGATATTTTAGGATATGGTAAAGCATTTAAAAACAACAACTTCATTACAAACTAAAAAGAATGTCAATTTTACAATTGCAGTTTTAGCTTCATTGTTTACATTGGTAACACTTACCCAATGTACAAAAAGTACACAGTCAGAGAAACGGTTATCGAATATCGTTTCAGAATCTGAGAATATTATAGGCAAAAGTACTTATCTTAATTCTCCCTATGTTACCGCCGGAGACCGTGTGTATATGGTTGGTAATCAGAATGGACAGTTTCCTGATCTTGGCTGGCATGTTGCCGGGGAAATGGGCGGGATCTGGGATCATCCGATCAAGTTGATGGATGGATTTACAGCTAGTTTAACAATTGATGGTGAATCTATCTGCCTTACAAAAGCAGATACGTTTATCAATTATCCGTTCGCTAACAAACACGTTTTCATTTCCGGTTTGCACGATTTAGAGGTGGAACGTTTTCAATTCGCTCCTGACGGAAAAGAAGCGGTTGTTGTTGAATATTCTTTTGTAAATAAAGGAAATGAGGCTAAAAACATCACTTTTGATTTTAATGCTTACACGGATTTGCGTCCGGTTTGGCTGGGAGAAAAAACGAATATGGTTGATGGTATTGATGCAGTTTCCTGGGATGAAAAATCTAAAAGCTGGATTGCAAAGGATAGTCTGAATGAATGGTACGTAATGTTTGGCTCTAACCTTGCACCAAAAAGTCATGAGAAGAATATTCAAAGCTGTGATTACAAACCACAGGGAAAAGGATGCCGGGCTTCTCTGACCTATGACATTGAAATTCCAGCCAATTCTTCGGTAAGTCTTCCATTTACCATTTCCGGTTCTTACCAATCGCTATCCAAAGCGAAAGAAACATTGGATTTTGTACAAGGAAATGCTGTTCAACTATTGAATGCTAAAAAAGAAAGATATGCTGAATTGGCTAAAAAGACCCGATTAACGGTTCCGGACAATGATTTGCAACAGGCATTTCAATGGATCAAATACAATACAGACTGGTTGGTAAGGGATGTTCCGGAAACCGGACGTGGCCTTTCGGCAGGTGCACCTGATTATCCATGGTGGTTTGGTGTAGACAGCGAATACGCTCTTCAGGGATTAATTGTAACCGGACAAAAAGATTTGGTCTACGAATCCATTGCTAATATTTACCGGTTATCCGAAAAAGCAAACGGCAACGGACGCATTGTGCATGAAGTCTCAACAAACGGGGCGGTTTTCAATCCTGGTAATGTTAACGAAACGCCACAATTCGCGACTTTAATCTGGACAGTTTACTTGTGGACAGGTGATAAAGAGTTTCTAAAAAAGTACTATCCGACTATCAAAAAAGGCCTTGCCTGGCTGTTAAAGGAAAATGACCAAGATGGGAATTTGTTACCGGATGGTTTTGGTATGATGGAAATCCATGGTATGAACAGCGAGATGATTGATGTAGCGGTTTATACGCAAAAAGCCTTTATGGATGCCGCTCAGATGGCTGCCGAAATGGGAGAAGGCGAACTGTCAAAAAAATATAAAGACATTGCTGATCAGCTTAGAAAAAAGATCAATGAAGATTTTTGGGTTGCAAACAGTAATTCCTATGCTGATTTTATTGGTACAACCATTCAGGCAATTCATCTGATCGATGATGCGATTGTTAGGGCAGATACGCTTAAAAAGCCTTGGGCCGTGGAAGAACTACGTTCAACAAAAGCAAAATTGCAAAGCTTTCCGGCAAATCAGAAACAGGGATTTGTTGTACATCACAATTGGGTTGTTAATACACCCATGGAGATGGGAATTGCAGATAGCGCCAAGGCTTTGGCGGCTTTGAAAACCGCCTCAAAATTTGTGAATCCGTTTGGTGTCTTTGTTACAGGAATTGATCGCGATGAGTCGGCAGGAAAAGATGAAAGTTCAGCGGCTGGAAATAAAAAAGTTTTCACTTATACAGGTGCTGTAATGACGCTTCCAACGGGTGTGCTGGCCATTTCAGAAAATAATTACGGCCGGCCGGATGAAGCATTAGGTTATTTAAAAAGAATGACCAAATCGTTCAGTTACGCATTGCCTGGTTCTATATACGAAGTGTCGCCTGACTATGGAATGATGTCACAAGCCTGGAATATTTATAGTTATGCAGTACCAATTGTTACTCAGTTCTTTGGAATAAAACCGTACGCATCAGCCAAAACAATCACTATCAGGCCGCAAATGCCGGCAAGGTGGAATAATGCCAGTCTGGATCAGGTGATGATTGGTGATAATGAAATAGATATAAAATATCAGAAGACCGCAACAGCGTTACAACTTGACGTAAAACAATCCAGAGAGAACTGGAAACTCATTATTTCTTTTCCAGGAAATAAATACAAGAAATGGGAGATTAATGGAAAAACGGTGAAACCTGAAACGGATGGGAAATTTGATTTTTTTGAAATAAATGGGAAAACGGTTTCTGTGAAGCTGATATAGGAATAGCCATGGAATCGGTGGCACGGATGATCGAAACAACCATTTCACGAAGCTTGTTTGATCAGCCATGCCACCGTTAACATACCCTAACCTTCTGCGGGGAACTGGTGTAAAAGATGAATCTGTAAATTCATGGTAACGTACTGATCGCGTCGTAAAGCATTTGAATATATTTCTCCCGGTTTATATCATACACAACTTCCGCATTGGGCTCTTTACCCATCACATTATAAAAATCCACTACGGTAGTGCCGGTTGTCAGGCTGCCATTGAGCTCTACATCCACATAACATGACCGGGTTAAAAACATATCCGGATCTATCAGCCAGGCAATAGCGCACGGATCATGTAAAGCCGCTCCGCCATCCAGTTCAAGACGATTTGCCCTGTAAAATATCGAAAAGAAATCCATCAGATCAGCAGTTGCCAAACCGGATTTATTACCAATAGACCTGAACATATCAATGTCTTTTTGGAAAACCAATGCCTTATGTGTAACGTCGAGGCCACACATGGTTATCGGTAAACCTGATTTAAAAACGATATGTGCTGCTTCCGGATCAGCGAATATATTGAACTCTGCCAGGGGAGTCATATTGCCCCGGAAAATTCCGCCCCCCATTAATGAAATACGTTCAATTTTATGCTTTAAGTGCGGATAAGCCAATAAAAAAGTCGCAATGTTGGTCAAAGGCCCGGTTGGTACGATCGTTATTTTTTCAGTACTATTACTCAGAATTTCAGCAATTCCTTCAACTGCCGAAATAGATTTTGCCTGAAAAGCAGGTTGTGGAAGGGACGGGCCGTCCAGCCCGGTTTCACCATGTACGTAATCCGCGATGATCAGATTTCGGAAAAGTGGTTTTTCGCAACCTCTGTACACCGGAACGTCAGCTCCGATAAGTGTCAGGATTTTCAGCGCATTGGCCAGGGTTTTGTCCTGTGTTTGATTTCCGGCTGAAGTCGTAACCCCTTTTACATCAAATTTGCCACTGCCAAACGCCAGCATTAGCATCAATGCATCATCATGGCCAGGGTCGCAATCTATTATAACGGGTATTTTTTGCATGTTGTGAAGTGGAGGTTATATATTTTTATTCTATTTCATTTTCAAACGGAGCCGAACTTTGTGCACCCATTCTGGTAACAGATATGGCAGCGGCTTTGCAGGCATATTGACAGGCTTCGATCCAGTCTTTTCCAGACGCTAAAGCAGTCAGAACCGCACCGTTGAATACATCACCAGCGGCAGTGGTGTCAACCGGTTTTACTTCCATGGCCGGGATGATCCCGCAGTGTTGTTCGTTCATTAAGAAAACACCTTTTTTTCCAATGGTGATAATAATATTTTCAATTCCTTTTTTCGAAAATGCAAAGCGGCATCTTTTAATGAGTCGGCATCATTCGGTAAAATGCCGGTAATGATCTGTGTTTCAGTTTCATTAGGTGTAATCAGATAAATTCCTTTCAGTAGCTCATCATCCAGTTTTACAGCAGGAGCAGGATTCAGGATTACTTTGATATGAAGTTCATCGCATTTTTTTACAATATATCTAACAGTTTCAAGCGGTATTTCCAATTGTACTAAAACGTATGATACATCTTCAAAAACTGAATCAGGAAGATCGTCCGGTTTTAAATCCATATTGGCACCGGATGCCACAACAATTTCATTTTCACCACTTTCACTTACTGTAATCAACGCAACGCCTGATGCAAATTCACTGGTTTCAATCAAATTATTAATATCTAGACCTTCTTTCTTAAATCCTTCAACGGCCTGCTTACCAAAAATATCCTTTCCAATTTTAGTTACGAAGCGTACATCAGCTCCAAGCCTGGCTGCGGCAACAGCCTGGTTTGCTCCCTTTCCACCAGGATTCATCAGGAAAGTTCCGCCTAAAACAGTTTCACCAGGTTTTGGAAATTCTTTTGTTTTTACCACCATATCAGTATTCGAACTACCAATAATCAGTACTTTTTTACTCATATTCTTCTTTTATTTTATTAATTGCTTTTGTGTTGACGAGTATTCCCAACCCATAATGTTTGGGATAATTGTATGCTTTCTGGCCGGTTGCTTTTGCAATGTCGATAACAGCGCGTCTTACTGCCGGAAAACTTTCAGTATCGTGGAAAATAGTACAATCGCTGTGTTGTGCAGCCCACAAACCACACTCGAATGTTTCCTTATAATTGTGTACGATATCTACGTGGGCAAGATTATAGTGTCCCGAATCTTTTACAATCCAGTCCTTATAATCCGATTTGAACAGTTCAATATTGGTAAATGAAGCAAGTCTTGCTCTTGTCTCTTCGAAATGATCGCCCTTATTAACCGTATGTTCATCGCCTTCAAATGTATCAACACCTACAACTTTCTCAAAATAATTAGAAAACACCACCGAGGAGTAGCCAAATTCAACGCCAAATTCTATGCAGCGTTTTCGGTCCAGTCCAAAGTGTTCAATGATATCTTCGATAACCATTTCCAGGCCTTTCCACGCAGATGCGATTTCAATTAACTTATCAGGTTTTGTAAATTTTGTTGGCTTGTAAGTTTTAATATCGGCAAGAAAGTTTTCCTGTATGAATGTTAATATGTCCATTTTATATTAGCTGAATGAGTTTTAATAACGTGAGGTAATTTCCGGTCGCGCAAGTTACGTTTTTGAAATGTATTCATTTAGTCTGTTGATTACCGGTAAATAAATATTCGATAAATTGGTCGTAGAGTCGAAATAATCATTTAAAGGTTCTTATTTTACTTTTTCAATATAAACAATCGATAAAATGCTGAAATATACGCTATTCGCCATCACTTTTGGAATGCTTATGCAGGCTTGTCAACAAAAATCCACGAACGATGAATCGGCGATGCCGGTCAGTAAATTTTTTGATGCTTATTACGAAGAACGGCTTCCGTTGTATCCGCTTGAAGCAACCATGAACGGAGATAACCGTTATAACGATCTAATGTCGGATGATCTCACAAAAGCCGGGAAGGACAAACTGACTGCATTTTACAAAAAGTACCAGGCTGAACTGAAAAAATATGACAGGGAAAAGTTATCTGCTGAGGAAAAAGTAAGTTATGACCTTGTGCTTTGGGAATGCAATATCAATCTGGAAGGTTTACGTTTTCATACCGAACTGATGCCGCTTAATCAGATCTTTTCGACTCATCTCATGATTGCGCAATTGGCGGGCGGTACTAGTATTCAACCTTTTAAAACCGTAAAAGACTACGAAAACTGGTTAAAAAGACTGGATGGATTTGTGGTATGGGCAGATACAGCGATGGTAAATATGAAAACCGGATTGAAGCAGGGATATGTTTTACCAACATCGCTGATCAAAAAGCTGATACCACAACTGGCAGACATGGATCATGGACCAGCCACAGGACATTTGTTTTATACTCCTGTAAAGAATTTTCCGAAGGATTTTTCTGATGCGGACAAAACTAAGCTCGAAAAAGAATATGCTGCGATGGTGGAAAATAAAATCATTCCGGTGTTTAAAAAACTGCATGAATTTACAGCAAAGGAATATTTGTCTGCCGGCCGTAAAACATCAGGTTTCGATGCGCTTCCCGACGGCAAAGCTTTGTACGATTTTAGTATCAAATATTTTACGACAACCGAAATGACCGCTGATGAAATTCATCAGCTCGGATTAAATGAAGTGGAGCGAATTTCAAAGGAAATGGAAACTGTTAAAAATCAGGTTGGATTTAAAGGTGACCTGAAATCTTTCTTTAATGATGTTCGCTCCAATCAGAAACTGATGCCATTCAGCAAGCCGGAGGAGGTTATTGCCAATTTTAACCACATTCATGAAACAATGAAGCCAAATCTGAAAAAGCTGTTTGACCTGACCCCGAAAACTGCTTTTCAGGTTCGCCGTACTGAGGCATTCCGGGAAGCTTCTGCATCTGCGGAGTACAATCCGGGCCTTGCAAACGGTACCAGGCCTGGCATTTTTTATGTTCCGGTTCCCAACGCTAAAAAGTATAATGTAGTTTCAGATGAAAGTTTGTTCCTGCATGAAGCCATTCCGGGACATCATTATCAAATCTCGTTACAACAGGAAAATAAGGAACTTCCTGAATTTCGTAAAAATTTGTGGTATAGCGCTTATGGCGAAGGCTGGGCTTTGTATTGTGAATCACTGGGCAAGGAACTTGGGTTATATACGGATCCTTATCAATATTTTGGCATGTTAAGTGCGGAAATGCATCGCGCTATCCGTTTGGTTGTGGATACAGGATTACATTCCAAAGGTTGGACCCGCGAAAAGGCCATTCAGTATTCACTGGATCATGAAGCCGAATCGGAAGAAAGTATTACTGCGGAAATTGAAAGGTATATGGCAGCCGGTGGCCAGGCTTTATCTTATAAAATTGGTCAGTTAAAGATCCGTGAACTGCGATCAAAAGCTGAAAAAGAACTGGGTGCCAAATTTGATATCAAAGAATTTCATAATCTGGTACTGGAGTCTGGTTGCGTGCCTTTAAAATTACTGGAAGACAAAGTGAATTTCTGGATCGCTTCGAAAAAATAAGGAAATCCCGGCTGAATAATTGGCCGGGATTTTCTATTTATAAATCAGAACGCTTTTAATTTAAATGTATTTCAGGGCACATAATTTGAGAAAACAGCATAGTGCAGGATAGTTGACTGACAGATAATTGACTAAATTGCTCCAATAAATGTACATTTTTTTAGTTAATTAGTTATATTACAAAGTGTATGTTGTTTTAATCTGTGATCCTTCGTTATGTTTAGAACTTCAATAACCTTAATTCTCATTACAGTCTTTGGTTTGGCGTTTCAATGTTGTGACAACGATTCTTCGAGTCAAACAAAGGAAGAAAAGTTACCGGAAGAGATCAGTTATAATTTTGATATCCGGCCAATTTTGTCGGATAAATGCCTTGCCTGCCATGGACCCGATGCCAATAAAAGAGAGGCCGGTTTACGCCTGGATATTGCTGAAAATGCTTTTCAGGCTCTAAAAGAAAACCCTAAAGCTCATGCACTCGTTGCCGGAAAACCCGAATTATCACAAGCTTACCTGAGAATAACTACTGCTGATACATCCTTGTTGATGCCGCCTCCAGCTTCCAATTTAAAACTATCACACCGTGAAATAGACCTGATCGGGAAATGGATCAAACAAGGTGCGAAGTATGAAAAACACTGGGCTTTTGTTGCTCCTAAAAAACCTGCACTTCCGAAAGTTGAAATGAAGGAATGGCCAAGAAATGAAATTGATTATTTCGTTTTACAAAAACAGGAACAAAAAGGATTGGCTCCTAATGAAGAAGCGGACAAAGAAAGATTGCTGAAGCGACTAAGCCTGGATGTGGTCGGGCTGCCTCCGACACTCAAAATGATGGACGAATTCATGGCAGATAATAGTCCGAAGGCGTATGAAAAAATGGTAGATCAGTTGCTGCAAAATCCGGCTTACGGGGAAAAAATGGCACTACACTGGCTGGATCTTGCGCGATATGCTGATTCACATGGTTATCAGGATGATGGCTACCGTACGCAATGGCCATGGCGCGACTGGGTGATTCATGCTTTCAATAAAAATATGCATTACAATGATTTTGTGACCTGGCAGATTGCGGGTGATTTAATGCCAAATTCTACAAAAGAACAATTACTGGCAACAGGTTTTAACCGGAATCATAAAATCACAGAAGAGGGTGGGGTTATTCCCGAAGAATACCGGATCATGTATGTGACAGACCGTAACGATTTGTTTGGCAAAGGGTTACTGGGTGTAACGCTTGAATGTGCGCATTGTCATGATCATAAGTATGATCCTTTTTCTCAGAAAGAATATTACCAGATGTTCGCTTTTTTTAATAATGTAAGAGAGGAGGGAATTGAATCGGTTATTGGCGGTCCGGAAACATATGCTAAAAAGCCACTAATGGAAATCAGTAATGATGACGTAAAGAACATCCTGACTTTCGTCAATAAGCCGGACACAAACCGCCTGATCGTATCAGTAATGGGTGATCTGGATACGACGCGCAAAACACACATTTTGAAAAGGGGAGTGTACGATGCACCCGGGGACGAAGTGCAGCCTGGCACACCGGCATCTATTTTACCATTCAATGCAAAATATCCTAAAAACCGCCTGGGTTTATCACAATGGCTGTTTGATAAAAAAATCCATTAACTGCAAGAGTATATGTGAATATTTTATGGCAGGAATTTTTTGGAAAAGGTATTGTCAAAACTTCCGGTGATTTTGGTATGCAAGGAGAGCTTCCGTCACATCCTGCCTTGCTCGACTGGCTTGCATCTGATTTTATGGAGCACGACTGGGATATCAAAAGACTGGTAAAACAAATGGTTACTTCGGCCACTTACCGGCAATCTGCTATTATTACAAAGGAGAAATTAGCGGTAGATCCGGAAAATATTTTATTGGCCCGAGGTTCACGTTATCGTATTCATGCTGAGTTTATTAAAGATCTCGTATTGTCGAGCAGCGGGTTGCTGAATAAAACCCTTGGCGGGCCAAGTGTGAAACCTTACCAGCCAGCGGGGTTATGGGAAGGTGCTACATCAGGCCGGGGATTATTGTCCATTTACAATCAGGATCATGGCGCAAGTCTTTACAGAAGAGGAATGTATACATTAATAAAACGTACTGTCCCGCCACCGACAATGGGTATTTTTGATGCAAGTAACCGGGATTTATGTGAGGTGAAAAGATTGAAAACCAATACCCCATTACAGGCATTGGTTATGATGAACGACCCTGCTGTGCTGGAAGCGTCGAGAGTACTGGCAGCGAAATTGTTACTCGAAAAAAGTGTTTCCAAAGACAAAATTATCAAGGCATTCCGGCTTATTGTTTGTCGTACACCAAGTGAAAAAGAGGTAGAAGTCCTGACGGCTTATTATGAAAAGGAGCTGAAAATTATGACGCCTGCAACTGCTGAAAAAACAATTGCGATAGGAGAGTATCCAATGACGAAGAATCTGGATAAGAAAACGCTGGCAGCGTTAATGCGTGTTGTTACAACCATCTATAACCTGGAAGAAACGATTACTAAAACTTAGTTTAATTGTTAAATATTAGTGGTTAATTGTAAATTTTAAATGATATAATGGTTGATGTCCAGTTAGTTAAACTATGAATGTTGTTCGTTTTGCCGCTTACCAACCATTAAGAAGTTAAGCCTGATAAGGTTTTTTATAACCTTAATTGTATAATATAATAGCCAACTGCTAATTGCTAAAAGCTAAAAAGAAATGGAAAAGGAAATTTTGGAACATGGCCTGAATTTTAACAGAAGGCGCTTTTTGTCTTCTTTAAGTTTAGGAATCGGAGGCGTTGCTTTGGGTTCTTTGCTCATGCCGGATCTGTTTGGAAAAGGGGCAATGGAAGAAGAAGGATTTGCTCCCGGCATTCCTCATTTTGCACCAAAGGCAAAACGTGTCATTTATTTATTCCAGAACGGAGCACCATCCCAGCAGGAATTATTCGATTATAAACCCAAACTCAGGGATTTATCAGGTAAAGAGATTCCGCCATCAGTTCGTGGAAACCAGAGATTAACGGGTATGACGGCCAATCAGGCATCATTTCCGCTGGTTGGGTCATTTGTCGATTTTAAACAATATGGTCAATCGCGTGCATGGGTCAGTGACCTTCTACCATACACGGCCAAAATTGTAGATGACCTTTGTTTCGTAAAATCCATGTATACCGAAGCCATCAACCATGATCCGGCTTTGACATTTTTACAAACCGGTTCACAGCAGGGAAACCGGCCAAGTATGGGTTCCTGGCTTAGTTATGGTTTGGGTAATGAAAATAAAAACCTGCCCAATTTTACTGTTTTGCTTTCCCGTGGGGTTGGAAACGGACAAGGAGTTTATTCTAAATTATGGTCAAACGGATTTCTTGATTCGGTACATCAGGGCGTACAGTTCAGCAAAGGGGAAGATCCTGTTTTATACCTGCGCGACCCGGAAGGAATGAACCGGAAGGACCGCCGCGATATGCTGGATAATTTATCACAACTGAATGAATTGTCTTACCAGGAATTTGGTGATCCTGAAATTACTGCCAAAGTAAAGCAGTACGAAATGGCATATCGCATGCAGACTGCTGTGCCCGAAGTAATGGATCTCTCCAAAGAACCCGACGATATTATTAAATTGTATGGGCCTGACTGCCTGGTACCCGGCACATATGCCGCCAATTGTCTATTGGCAAGAAAATTATCAGAAAATGGTGTTCGCTTTGTGCAGCTTTATCATCAGGGATGGGATCAGCACGGAAACCTTCCTTTCGAAATTGCCAATCAGGCAAAAGATGTGGACCAGGCTTCTGCGGCACTGGTAACGGATTTGAAACAGAGAGGATTGCTGGATGAAACACTTGTTATCTGGGGTGGCGAATTTGGCCGTACCAGTTACACACAAGGAAAATTAACGGCTGATAATTATGGCCGGGACCATCATCCGCGTTGCTTCACGATCTGGATGGCTGGCGGTGGAATTAAACCAGGTATGGTTTATGGCGAAACAGACGAATTAGGTTACAATATTGCGAGTAACCCGGTTCATGTGCATGATTTTCAGGCAACAGTTTTACATCAGTTAGGCTTAAATCATGAGAAACTCATTTTCAAACATCTGGGCAGAAGATACAGGCTTACGGATGTTTCAGGAAAAGTAGTGAATGATATTATTAGCTGATGGCTTTTGGCTGTCAGCAATTGGCCGCGCTATGGAACGCCTTTAGCTAATTACACTTTTAGGAATTTTGAATATAATTTTCTAATGCATATACGATTAAAAAGGTTTGCCGGTCAGTTATTATTTGCTTTCAATATTTTTATCGCTTTTTTATTCCTTTTTGAAAGCAAATTAATTATTCCTGCCTGGCTGCAAACAATCGGACGAATGCATCCGTTAATTCTGCATTTTCCGATCGTAATTTTGCTTGGCGCAATGCTTATGGAGTTTTTCCGGTTCAGGCCTGAGAATGCATCTAATACTTTTTATCGTAATTTTTTACAAAACCTGCTGCTGATTGGTGCGCTGTTTGCCGCAGTAACAGTCATAATGGGCTTGTTTTTATCCCGCGAGGAAGGCTATGCCGGAAGTACATTACTTTGGCATAAATGGACAGGTGCCGGAATATTTTTTATCTCTTCTTTTATTTACTGGATACGAAATAACAATTGGTACAAAGCACCCGTAGCAAAAGCCAGCGCGTTGATCACTGTCATTGGTTTGGTATTGACTGGTCATTATGGAGCCGCACTCACCCATGGAAGTGATTTTATTTTTGAACCGGTCATGGCCCAAAAGGAAATTGAAGCGGTTCCGCTTGAAAAAGCTATGGTATTTAATGATGTGATCAAACCCATTTTTGAGCAGAAATGTGTGAGTTGCCATAATCCTGACAAACTGAAAGGGGAATTAATATTAACCGATTCAAAGTCAATATTGAAAGGAGGGAAATCCGGGAAATTATTTGTCCCTGGAAATCCTGAAATAAGTTTGCTTCTGGAACGTGTACACTTGCCGGCTGATGACAAAAAACATATGCCTCCATCCGGAAAAGCGCAGCTCACACCTCAGGAAGTTATTCTGCTGTCACTTTGGGTAAAACAGAACGCCGGTTTCAGCAAGAAAGTAATTGATTTACCTGCAACCGATTCATTACGGATTCTTGCTATGGCCAAATTGAAACCGGTAATTAGCACCGAAGATTCATTTGACTTCGAAGCCGCTGATGAAGAAACGATAAAGAAACTGAATAATGACTACCGTACAGTTGCGAATCTTGCCCGGGAATCCCCTGCATTATCCGTTAATATTTATAACAGAAGTGCTTTTGATGCCAAACAACTAGACGAGTTGAAAGAGGTTAAAAGGCAGATTGTTTCTTTGAACATGAATAAAATGCCAGTAAAAGATGAGGATCTGAAACGGGTAAGCCAATTTGAAAATCTTCGTAAACTGGACCTGAATTTCACAGATGTAACGGCAAAAGGCCTGAAAGAACTTACTTCTTTAAAATATTTGCAAAGCCTGACTTTATCGGGTACGAAGATGAATTTTAAGGAATTACAAACACAGATTCCAGGCCTTAAAAATTTAAAAACAATATCACTTTGGGAAACAGGCATATCAGAACCTGAGATTGCCCAATTACAAAAAAACTATAAAAATATCACCTTTATTGGTGGTTTTAAAGATGACGGAAAAAGTCCGTTAAAGCTGAATCCGCCACAGGTTAAAAACAGTTCGACGATTTTTGCGCAAACGGTACCTTTGCAGCTCAGGCATCCGATTAAAGGTGTAGACATCCGGTTTACAATAGACGGAACCGAGCCTGACAGCATTAAATCACCCGTATTTGATAATAAAACCGTATTGAACGGAAGTGCGTTAATAAAAGCCAAAGCATTTAAAAACGGTTGGTTTGGAAGTGATATGGCAACTTTTGAATTTTTCAAGAGTGCATATATTCCTGATAGTGTTCACCTGCTTTTTCCGTTAAATGGTGTTCATCAGGCGGAAGGCGCACATACATTTTTTGATCATAAATTAGGTGCAATTGGTGCTAACAATCCGGCCTGGGCCAACAATTGGGCAGGGGAAAGAGATCACGACATGGCGCTCGTTTCGGAATTTAAAAAACCGGTTACAATTTCCTCTATCGGGCTGCATTATATGATTGAAGAAGATACGGGCATATTTCCTCCTGATGTTGTCGAGGTTTGGGGTGGAAACAATGCGAACCAATTGAAATTATTGACTAAAATGAAACCTGCTCTACCCCGGAAAGGAGACAAGCCGTCGCTGAAAGTCGTAGAAGGGAAGTTTAAACCAGAAAGTATTACTTATCTGAAAATCGTGGCCAAACCACTAAACAAAATGCCGGAATGGCATAAGAGCAAAGGAAATAAAGCTTTGTTACTGGTGGATGAAATGTTCATTAACTGATCAGCCTTTTTGAACCTTTCCAACCCGCCGCCACATTTCGGCGCAGGCTCTGCTATTATGATATGGGCACTTCCAAAAGTTGATTTTATCTCCTTTTACAGGCGTGCCGTTTTCTGCAACCGTTCCAAACCATTCTCCTTTATCAGAGTCAATAAATTCATTTACAATGTAGTCCCAGCTTTTTTCTGATTTTACTTTGAACTGATCCTGCCTGGTCAGCTGATATGCGTTATAAAAACCAACCATTTGTTCCGCCGCAACCCACCAGCTTCTTTCAGTTTTGGTGTGTTTTGTTTCGGGGTCATATTCGTAATTGAGCGCACCATCCGGACTTAGCCCCGAGCTGGCAGCTTCTGCCATTTGCACTGATTTTTTCTTTACTTTTTCAATCAGTTTTTCGTCATGAAGCACTTCGGCCGTTTCGAGTAACAGCCAGGAAGCCTCAATATCATGTCCATAGGAAATAATGTTGTCCTTTGGTTTCCAGGTTTCATCAAAAAACATTTGCATACGGTTCGTTTTTCCGTTTATAATATGTGTCAGGATGCTTTCAAGCATGTTTGTAGTCTGGATCTTCAATTTTGGATCAGGCCAAACGCTGTATAAATTCGTATAAGCTTCCACCAGATGCAAATGCGTGTTCATGCTTTTTATCCATGGACTTTTACTTAAAATATAGTCGTCAGTGGCCGACCAGTCCCGGGCAAATGCTTCCCGGTAACCTCCATTTTTTGGATCAAATGCGTGTTTTTCTATTAAATTAAAAAGCTCTTTTGCCTTTTCCAAAGCAGGAGGAAAGTTGGTAACACGATAATATTCGCTTAATCCATACATGGCAAATGCGTTGCCATAGACCTGTTTTTTGGTATCACCGGGTTTTCCATCTGCTTTTACAGACCAGTACACACCTCCATGTTCGGGATCAAAAAAATGTTTGATGAGTTGTTGGTAAGCCTTGTCGGCCAGTGTAAGATATCCGGCTTCTTTAAAAAGGCGGTGAGCCATTGAAAAGGTCCATAAAATACGGCCCGTGAGAACAACAGACTTGTCTGAGTCAGGTACCGGCTGGTTTTCATAATTTACTCTTCCATAAAAGCCGCCGTTTTCTTTATCCTGTCCATACTTTTCCCAATAGCCAAGAATATTTATCAGCTCATTTTTAAAAGCATCCGGTGTAAACTGGGCCATAATATTTCTTTAATTTTTATTACAAAAGAAATATATAATCCAAAGTTACTTACCTCTGACAAAATGGTGTTTTAAATAAAAAACGGCCGTTTATTTACAAACGGCCGCCCTGAGAAGCAGTATTGGAAAATGCTGTAAAATATATTCAGAGAAAAACGATAATTTAATTGTCGGTTCCCGGACCATTATTTAACCCTGTGAACTCTGAACTCTAAACTCTGAACTCTAAACTTAAATTTAGTCTCCCTGGTTTTCTTCCAGATCGTTGTGATTGTCTCCTCCAAGACTGTAATAGTTGTTTTCCTCATCTTCATTACCATCAATTTCATCGTCATCATCGAGCTCGGATCCGGGTACATCCAGATCATCACCCACTTCGTCATCGTCGAAATCTTTTTCATTCCATCCGGTTGATTCTTCATTCGCCAGTTTGTCGCGGCCAATGAATTCAGGATCAATTTCTTCGTCAATTAGCCCACGGCTGAAAATATCGTCAGAGGCAGGATAGTTGCCTGGTAAGTCGTCATCAAATAAATCGTCGTCATCGTCATCGAATGGTCCCATAACTATTATTTTTTTAGTTTAGTGAATGTTTTTTTGGTTGATTAAAGTTTTGTGCTGCAATTAAGGCAAGCTTAATGAATTAAGGAAGAGAAATTATAAAAAATCATTTCAAATTTAGAATTGAACCGAAATAGTTAGAGTAAATTTGAGTAATAACTCATACACACAAACCTTTAATAATTGTATTTAATTAAAGACAATTACTGACTTTTATTTTTATTTTTCAATTGTTTCATGCAAAAAAAAATTTTACTAGCTGCCGGTATGCTGGCGGTAACAGCCGGATTAAGCGGTTTTTTGATCCAATCCGGTTTAACAATGAATATTCATTCCGAACCTGCAAATAAAACAGTAGTAGATGCAAAGGACCTTAAACTTCCTGCCGGCTTCTCAGCAAAAATCATTGGTTCCGATCTCGGCACAACCCGCCACATTGTAGTTGGGAAAAGTGGTGATATCTATGTAAAACTTTCAAAATTAAAGGACGGCAAAGGAATTTATCTGCTGAGAGATACCAATGGTGACGGTGTGATTGATGATCAAAAGCTGTTTGGTAATTATCCTGGTACGGGCATTAAAATAAAAGATGGTTATTTGTACAGCTCTTCCAACAAGGCAATTTATCGTTATAAACTGAACGAAAAAGAGGAAATTCTCAATTTTGATGAACCTGAAAAAATTGTCGACGGCCTGCTTGATCATGGCCGTGATAATGCCAAGCCACTCGCCTTGGATAACAATGGCAATATTTATGTAACAATAGGCTCTTATAATGATAATTGCCGGGAAGCAGGATCAGGAAAGGGAATGTCACCTTGTTCAATCCTGGATTCTGCTGGCGGGATCTGGAAATTCAATGCGGGTAAATCCGGGCAAACCTTTTCGGATGGCGTCAGATATGCAACGGGCGTAAAAAATGCAGTGGGTATAGACTGGGATTTTAAAACGAACTCACTTTTCGCAACGATCCACGGCAGAGGAAAATTCGATGATTTTTACCCGAAATATTATACACCAAAACAAAGTGCTGAGCTACCGGCTGAAACGTTATATCGGTTAAAAGCGGGCGACGATGCAGGATGGCCATACATTTATTACGATCATTTCCAGAATAAAAAAATGATGGCTCCCGAATACGGTGGTGACGGGATAAAAACGGCAGGTGAAAAGGCAATCAATCCGGTAGCTGCGTTTCCTGCCCATTTGGGCCCTAATGCGCTTATGTTTTATACGGGAAATATGTTTCCTGCCAAATACAAAAACGGGGCTTTTATCGCTTTTCACAGCCAGTCGGCAGAATTGAAGAAAGGATATTTTGTTGCTTTTGTACCTTTCGTCAATGGCAAAGCCGGTAAGTGGGAAATATTCGCGGATAATTTTGCTGGTGTTGATCTGGTAAAACCGACAGGCCCGATAGAGCACCGTCCATGCGGATTAGCACAGGGCCCGGACGGAGCATTGTATGTAACGGACGATTTGAACGGGACTATTTTTAAAATTGATTACAAGAAAAAATAAGGTTCTCGAAATACCTTCAATCAAAAACCCGGAGTTTTTAGCTCCGGGTTTTTTGTTATTTCAGGTTATATCCGTTTTTCTTTAATTCATTTTCAGACATATTCACCACATTCACATCGAGCTTGATGGGCGTTAATGGCGTATCGGTACTGTCGGTTTTGACGCTGACAATTTTATCGATAATATCCATTCCTTTAAAAACCTGTCCAAAAACGGTGTATTTATCGTCTAGCCGTGCAATACCATCTTTGTTCTGGACAATATAAAACTGGCATCCGGCCGATAACATTTCCTTATTATCATCGCGGCCTGCACCAACTGCGCCGTATACATGCCGTATTTTACTGTTAAATTCAGGTTTAAGCAAGTAAGGGGAATCTGAAAAACCGGCTGGTGTATCCGGGCAGCCGCCCTGAGCCACAAAGTTTTTTATGACCCGATTGAAAGTTAAAGAATCCCAATAACTCTCATTGGCCAGTTTCATAAAACTGGTTTTATGGTTCGGAGTTTCGTCGTATAACCAGAACAGTATTTCGCCCATAGAAGTCTTGATTTGACCTACCGGATATGTCTTTTTTGTTTGTGCCGAAACTGAAAAGCAAATGGTGAACATCAATAGTAATAGAAGTCTGTTTTTCATTTTTTAATAATTAAGGTTTTGAAAATGAATATAGACAAGGTTTTACAGACTCAATCCACCATCCACATAAATATTTTGGCCGGTAATGAAATTTCCTGCTGCTGAACACAGCAAAAGTGCCATGGCGGCGCAATCTTCGGGGTTTCCCAGGTTTCCTGATGGTGTTTCCAGGCGCTTATTTATGCGTTCTTCCGGTTCGGGGACGTCCTCGTCCAGCCGAGGTGTAGCAATTACACCAGGCGCCAGGTTATTGACTGTCACGCCCTTGTCTGCCAGCTGCATTGCAAGATTCTGAACAAGATTCAAAACAGCAGATTTCAAAGCAGCATAAATAATCATGGAAGGATGAGGCCTGGTTTGCTGTACACTGCCAATGGTAAGAATGCGGCCCCATCCTGTTTCGGCCATGCCAGGCGCAAATTGCTGCATCAGCTGAAAGGTGGATTTAAAATTCGTATTGACCTGTATGTCAATATCATTGTCACTGACCTCCGTCCAACGTGCAGGAATCTGGGCGGAAGCGTTAATGACCAGGATATCGAGTTGTTCAACTATTTCAGATACTTTTTGGTATAAATCTGCCGCAGCTCCGGAATGAGAAAGGTCAGCCTGAATAATATGAACATCTACTCCAATACCTTTTACTTCATTAGCCACTTCCTCAGCTTCATTTTTATCTGTTTTACAATGCAGAATAATGTTTGCACCATATTCGGCAAAAGCCAGAGCGATTCCTTTTCCTATTCCCTGGCTGGAACCCGTAATTAAAGCAGTTTTACCAGCTAAGCTGAATTTTTCGGCTATCATCCTATTTGCTGTTTTTATCGAATTGTTAATGATTTAATACCAAAACCCTTCCGGTATTGTTTAGGGATAACCTTATTTTTCTTTGGTAAAAAGGAAATTCCTACCGCCTTGTTTTAATATAAATTCGTTTTTGGAAGGATCAAAAGCCATAATAATACCAGCCCCATCATATTTAAAAATATCCTTTTCCGATGCACTCAGAGGGAAAGGGCCTTGTCCGGTAGCTTGCGCGATCAAACCGTTTGTGGTTTTGGTAACAGTAATTTTAATGGGCAACATAGTACTTGAATATATTCCCGGATAGATATCCAGTTCTTCCGGTTTTAAGGCAATGGTTTTGAAAGATGGTAATGTGAACGGAACCTGGTAATATGAATTCAGCATGGCAATAAGCACATCATTCAATGGGTAGGAAACACCATTGGAACAAATAGAAACAGCCAGATCATCTTCCGGAAAATAAAAAACGTTGGAGACAAACCCATCTATAATTCCATTATGTCCATAGCCTTTTTTCTGACCAAAAGGTACCTGAAAGAGCCCCATTCCGTAGCCTTCAGTTAAAGTTTTCATCAGGGTCAGGCTTGTGGGTGAAACGAGTTTGTTTTTGAAAAGCGCCGTTATAAAAATATTCAGTTCGGTAGGAGTGGAAGTAACCGCACCTGCGCCGGCAACAGTACTCAGATCCGTTTCAGGTTGTTGTATCCAAACACCATTTAGCCGGTAGGAATAACTTTCGCTTTTTTTAAGATCTGTTTTGGTACCAATATAGGTTTCTTTCAGATTTAACTTTTTTACAATTCGCTGATCCAGGTTTTCTGAATAAGTTTTTCCGGTAATTTTTTCAATGATGTAACCAAGCAAAACATAATTTGAATTACTGTACTCGAATTTTGTACCAGGCTCAAAATCAGATTTATTTTTAGCGATAATCTCCACCATTTCGGTTTGGGATTTAGGCTGTGTCATGTATTGCAGGTAAGCAGGGTCATTCGTAAAATTGTATATACCACTTCTATGGTTCAGCAGATTACTGACCGTGATCTTATCGGCATTGGGTATAGTAGAAAAATATTTAGCCAGCGGATCATTCAAGCTCAGTTTGCCTTTTTCAATCAGCTGAAAAATCATTACTGCTGTAAAAGTCTTTGAAATTGAACCTACGCGGTATCGGGTATGAATAGTAGCCGGAACTTTACCCTGATCATTGATGGATGCAAATCCAATTGCTTTTTGATAAAGTACTGAATCGTTTTTAGAAATTGCTACGCTCATCATCCCTTTATTGTTGTCGGAAATGATTGCAAACAGACTATCTGGTTTTACCCGGTTCAGGCTTTGTGCATTTACCCCACACGCATAAAGCACCCCGAATATCAGCGATAATATAATTTTATTTTTCATGAAGGATAAATGATTGTAAGATGAGCTTTTACGATTTTTATACCGTTGCAAATGCCCTGACTGGAAACGTTCCCACACCCTTGAATTTTGGGGGAACGGCACTAAACTTATAATTGCTTTCGGGCAGTTTGTCAAGATTACATAAATGTTCAACAATCAGGATTTCAGAACCTAACAAAATAGTATGAACGGGCCTGCTTTTTCCTCTTGTATCATCAATATTATGGCTGTCGATCCCAACCAGTTTTACCTGGCAATCTCTTATATATTCTGCTGCTTCTTTATTTATAAAAGGATGATTTTCGAAATATGAGTCTGTATTCCAGTATTTTGACCAACCTGTATTGACAAGAATAGCTTTGTTTCTGATCTCTTTATTTTTAAAATATTCCACGCCTATTTCCATAATACCCTGCACATTAATAGTAATAGCTTCCAGATTTGCAAAGGCTTCCAGGGCTGTTTCTGATAAATCTTTTCCATGCTCGTAACGATGAAACGGGCAGTCGATGTAAGTGCCTGTATTACTTACCATTTCGATCTTCCCGATTTGGAATGTAGTTCCTTCTTCATATTTTCCATTGGAATCTTCCCGGCTCAAATAATCACAAATGATAGGAGCAGGGAGACCTTTGTAAGTAATGAGTCCGTCAAAAATGGTATGGCTCAGGTCGATCAGGTTTTCACGCGGAATAGTATCAATTATCTGACGCTTATGCTTTTCCTGAATATAAACTTTATTGAGAATGTTAACTTTTCCAACCATTAATAACCGCAGATCCTGGATAATATAATCTGCTAAGGCATAGTCAGAAATGGTATCGCCATCGATGTCCAACCTGAAATCCTGGCCTTGTATGCCTCCTCCGTTGGTAAATTCCACTTCAAAGTCGAATACAACTCTGTGTTCCATATTATTTATTGGTTTTGTTTTTAATAGCGATAGCGCGAACGTCCCCGTTCACGCTATCCGGTCTTTTTTAGTGTACCACTGTGTAAACTAACAATTATTCATCAGAAATCTGTATTTGCTTCTTTCAAATTTTCCTCTTTAATCCAGATGTTCCGGAAATACACATCGTGTCCTTCTGACTGTAATTTCAGTCCTCCCGGTGTATCAGTAATTCCTTTTCCACCATCATTTCCACCGTCAATTCCTGAATTTGGGCCGCCCCAAACCTGACTTATCTGCTGATTGCTGTGTACTTTTTTGCCATTGAAATACAGAGTGACCATAGGTTTTTCTGTCAGTTTTCCATCTTTAAACCGGGCCGCCCGAAATAGAATATCGTAGGAATTCCATTTGCCAATGCCATTGTAAGCATGATAGGGAGATTTCGATTCGTTGATCACAGCGGCCATTCCGTGCGAAGTGGTATCGCCATCCAGTACCTGAATTTCATAACGGTTTTGCAGATAAACACCGCTATTTCCACCTTCTTTAGTGATCAGAAATTCAACATGCCCCCGAAAATCCCTGAATTGTTTTTTGGTCACAATGTCAGCTGATCCGTACAAACCACCTGCCGAAACAGGGTCGTTACAGTTGATCACATTTCCACCATCAACCGGATCTTTCACAACAGTCCATTTAATGGGTGGTTTGGCAGCAAACCTCGGGCCTTCCCAGTATATCCATTTTTCATCCAGCATTTTACGGCTTCCATCCAGAAATACTTCAGCGCCCTTTGGCGCTTTGGTACCCACTCCGGTTTGGGCAAAACCCGTTATATTTAATCCGATCAGCAAAAGGAGGCTTGCTCCTGCAATACGTTTATTAAGAATAGATCTGTTCATTTTGAATTTAGCTTATTTGACTTAAAGTTACATAAGGCGGGAATGCCTCCTTTGTGAAAGGCAAACAACTTTTATAGTTACTGTTTTTGGGATTTTTCTTTGTGAATTTGTCAAAGTGTAGAATAACCGCCACCAAAAATATCCACCGTATATATCCCTGAAACGACTGCGCCTTAATCAGATAGGCTGTAACTCCTGGAAAAAGGATTTTTCATTTTTTGGTATAATTATTTTTTAATGGTAAGAAAGAACAATACTTTTTGACCTAATCGCAGTGTAGATGGAAAATGGATACAACAAAAAAAATATCTGTACAGTAACAGGTGTTTTTGCAACTAAAGAAGATGCTGAAAATGCATACCACATATTAATTGATCTTGGCTATACTGCTGATGAAATTACGCTCATTATGTCCGACGAGACACAGAATAAGTTAGCCAAAAGCTCTCACGACAATTTAAATGTAGATCACACCATTGCAGACATTATGGTAAGTCTGGGCAAATTTGTTGCATTTCCCGGTGTTGCACTTATGGTTGCAGGAGATTTTAATGACGGAGGTGTAAGAGCTTTGACTGGTTCGGTGATGTCTGATATTTATGCCCAATATTACAGAACGCGTATTAAAGACGGCGAAATTGTAATTGACTTCCGGCCGCGGACAGTTAGGGAAAGAAATATGATTACTGATTTGTGGGAAAATTATGGCGGATATCCGTTGATCAGAGTATCGGATGCAGCATGAATAAATTAACAGGAAATGAAACAGAAATTTAACGGCTAAAAGCGCATTGAACCTTATATTCGATGCGCTTTTTTTATTTTGTTTTTACATAAAAATGCGCTGCATTATTTTTTCCGGTTCTTCTTTCTTCTACTTCAACAGCTTTGATAGAGCGTATCAGATCAAGGAGCTTTTTGTGGCCATAGTTCCTCGGATCAAAGTCTGGCCGTTTTTTTAAAATCATATTTCCTAACACACCCAAAAATATCCATCCGTCTTCATCAGCAATATCGTTGATACTTTCAGATATTAATCTGATCAGTCCTTTGTCGATTTTGGCAACGGGTGTTATTTCTTCTTTAATAGTTTCTTCTTTTACAACTTCCTTGGAAGACTTTGAAGTTTCCTTTGCCGGACTTTCAGGTTTGGCTTCTTTTTTCAGGATTTCTATATAAATGAATTTATTGCAGGCTGCTATAAATGCAGAAGGCGTTTTCCTTTCACCAATTCCAAATACCTGCATACCGGCTTCACGAAGCCTGGTAGCCAGCCTGGTAAAATCACTGTCACTGGAAACAATACAAAAACCGTCAACACGGCCTGTATAAAGAATATCCATTGCATCAATGATCAGCGCGGAATCAGAAGAATTTTTGCCGGAAGTGTAACTGTATTGCTGAACGGGCGTAATTGCATTGTCCAGCAATACAGTTTTCCATCCCGATAATGTCGGTTTTGTCCAGTCGCCGTAGATGCGTTTGAAGGTAGGAGTACCATAAATAGCTACTTCTTCCAACATACCTTTTACATTGGAATAGGGTACATTATCCGCGTCGATCAGAACCGCAATTTTTAATTCTCTGGTATTTTCCATAAACAAAGGTAACAAAAGCGACAGAAGAATGCAGAAAGGCGGATCCAGTATATACTTTCTTTGTGATTCCATACTATTTTTGTTTCACTTCACAACTTTATCCAGGCTAATCAAAAATGAAACGAGTAATTTTAATCACGATGATCTGTTTTTGTTGCATACAGATCCAGGCCCAAATACTGCAATTTGCTTTTTCGGACAGTACCGTTCTGTCAATGAAACCAATCGGACAATTACATGGCGTTTCAGGTATTGAGTATGTTCCTGCTAAAAAACAATGGCACCTGGCGACAGACCGTGGCTCTTATTTCATCTTTGACAGCATAAAAACAATCAGGGATTTTGCAAAATGGGATAAGGTAGCTATGCCAAAATACACCAATTACTGGTTTGAATCTATTCGTTTTGACCAGGCAAACGGAAGATTTCTATATGCTGTTGAAAACGATTTTGTACCCATTTGGGAAAACCGTGACACGACTAGTTATGTATCCTATTTTGATTCGTATCCTCCTGAACTGAATAATATGAAATATCTGGTTGCTCCGATACCGCTTCCTGCCGACAACAAAGGAATTGAGTCTATGGCGGTGACCGGCGGCGGGAACGTTTGGGTTGCTCCGGAAGCAGGCTGGGCAGGTGAAACAGAGGTAGGACAGGATACAATTCATTTTCTGAAATTCATTAAAACTGATTCCAGTTATCAGCAGCCCGTTCCATTCAGTTATGTGATCGACCGCAGTGGTTGTCCCAATAGTGATATTGAAAAAAGGGGAGGCATATCTGAAATCCTTTCAGTTAACGAAAATCAATTGCTGGTTTTGGAAAGATGTTTTGATAACGGTGATGGCGGCACCAATAAAATAAAGGCAAAACTGTGGCAGGTAACTGTTAATGGTTCCCACTTGAAAAAGGACACTGAACCTGCATTCGATTTTAACAAAGGACTATCATTTCAGCCGGATAATCTGGAAGGAATGGCATGGTGGCCTTCGGATAATGGTAAAAGGAAATTGCTGGTTGTAACCGATGATAATCCCGGCCTCAAAAATAAGCAGCGAACCCAGTTAATTTTATTAGAAGAGAAGTAGTGTTTTTTTGCCGTACAGTGTAATTCGCTGTAACAGTTTTTTTAATCCAAAGCTTTTTCACTCCATGCAATTTCGTTATTCTTTTCTGTTTCTGATCGGTACTTTTCTCGTCAATTTAAGTTGTAAAAAACAAGCGAACGTAATTCCTGAAAGCGGGGTTTCCATTGCTTTAAATGATCTTCGGAAAAAGACAATTGATAGTGTCCAGTATGCGATTGAGCTAAATATTCCTGCATTAAAAAATGAAGCAATTCTTGGCAAAGTAGTTGTCTCGTTTCATTTGAATTCCTTGGATCAGCCGGTAATACTGGATTTTAGTAATGATAGCTCATATGTTTCTTCTGTCAGATCAGCTGGGAAAGAAGTTTCTTATTCCTTTGTCAATCAGCATATTGTTATTGAAACGGGAAATTTAAAAAAAGGAAAAAACGAAATTTCAATAGACTTTAAAGCAGGGGATATGTCGCTGAACCGCAGCGAAGAATATTTGTACACTCTTTTTGTTCCGGATCGTGCTTCAACCTGTTTTCCATTATTTGATCAGCCAAACCTTAAAGCCAGCTATGAGCTGACTTTAAAGACCCCGGCAGGTTGGGAAGCAGTTTCAAATGGAGCTTTAAAGGCAAAATCTGTGAAAAACGAAAAAGGTATTTTTCACTTTGAGAAAACAAAACCGATCAGTTCCTATCTTTTTGCATTTGCGGCAGGTAAGTTTTTCAAAACGGAGAAATCGGTGAACGGACGGGCGATGACCATGTATTACCGGGAAACTGATACAATAAAAGTAGCTCGTAACCGGGATGAGGTATTTGAACTGCATGCAAAAGCCCTGAACTGGCTTGAAGATTATACAGCTATTAAATACCCGTTTGGAAAGTTTGATTTCGTTTTAATTCCTTCCTTTCAGTATGGAGGAATGGAACATCCGGGTTCAATATTTTATAATGAATCTGCGCTGTTTCTGGATGAAAATGCGTCTGTAAACAAAAAACTATCGAGAGCAAGCGTAATCGCACATGAGTCGGCGCATATGTGGTTTGGCGATCTGGTAACGATGGACTGGTTCAATGATGTGTGGCTGAAGGAGGTTTTTGCAAATTTTATGGCTGCCAAGATTGTACATCCCGGTTTTCCGGAAATCAATCATAATCTGCGTTTTTTGCTTGCTCATTACCCGGGTGCCTACGAGGTTGACAGAACTGCGGGTACGAACCCGGTATTACAGGAACTGGGAAACCTGAAAAATGCCGGAACATTATACGGAGCTATTATTTACCAGAAAGCACCGATCGTCATGCGGCAACTGGAAAGGAAAATTGGTGAAAAAATGATGCGGGAAAGTTTACAGGAATATCTCAAAACGTATGCGTTTGGCAATGCAAAATGGGATGACCTGATTGGGATTATTGATAAAAATTCACCGTTAGATATTGCCGACTGGAGTAATGTGTGGGTCAAAACGGGCGGAATGCCTGAGTATGATCTGACCAAAGAAAATTCCAGGATTAAAATCCGGCAAAAAGCAGATTCAGTTTCCAATCGGATCTGGCAGCAGTCATTGAGTTTTGGCTGGAAAAACAAAGGAGTTTATCAGGAAAATACGCTTAATATTATTGATTCGAAACCAGGCATTCTGAATACAAATTCAGCTTCGTTTTCTTTCCCGAACGCGGATGGAATTGGGTATGGTTATTTCAAAATGGATAGTGCCAGTTTGACTGATTTCAACATTAATTATAATTCAAAATCTGATTCTGTCTCGTCTGATCCTGTTTTTCGTGGTGCAATGCTGGTTAATCAATGGGAAGGCCTGGTACGCGGCGATGGTATTTCACCTGAACATTTTGTGATAAATATTGCTGCTCTTTTACCAAAAGAGGAAAATCCTCTGCTTGTTGATTACCTGCTCGGAAACCTGCAAACGGCATGGTGGGCTTTTCTTACAGACGAAATCCGGCAATCGCATCAGGAAAAAATGGAAAAACTTTTGTGGACATTATTAGAAGATACAAAAGACAAAGGAATAAAAACTTCCTATTTCCGTGCATTTAAAAATATGGTTATGACAACGGATGGGTTGAAAAAACTGGAAGGTTTATGGACTGAAAAGCTAATTGTAAAAGATCTGGTCCTGTCCGAAGAAGACAATATTTCGCTTGCTTGTGAAATCGCATTGAAAGATCCGGAAAATCAGAAAACGGTTTTGATAAAACAATTAAGCAATACCAAAAATCCGGATCGTAAGGCGAGAATGCAGTTTGTAATTCCTGCATTAAGTAATATTGAAAATGAAAGAGATATATTTTTTGAATCCTTGAAAAAACCTGAGAATCGTGAAAAAGAGGCCTGGGTACTGGATGCACTGAGTTACCTGCATCATCCATTGCGACAAAAGAGCGCTTTAAAATACCTGCGTCCTTCGCTCGATATGTTACAGGAGATACAACTTACCGGTGATATTTTCTTTCCAACACGCTGGACGCACAATATTTTTGCCGGACATTCCAGCCCGGAAGCTGCTGAAATAGCCAATCAATTTTTAAAAGCCAATCCCGATTATCCTTATTATTTGAAAAATAAGGTTTTACAGGCAACAGACATGCTTGACCGGGCTGTAAAATTGAAGAAACAGGTGTTTTTTTGAATTAATATTGTTAATCTGAACATATTTTTTGTGCCTGAAAAATCAATAATACCACTGCATTACCTTAAAGATGACACAGACCGCACTTTTTTTCTGCGGCGGATGGACGGTGATATTTCTCAGGAAATTTTAATGATGGAAGCGCATCGGGACAACCATTGCAATTTCTTCTTTCATGAAAAAGGAAGCAGCCGGTTTATGGTAGATTTCAGGGAAGTAAGTCTTGAAGGTGCCAATGCGTTTTGCATCTTGCCCGGCCAGGTTCACCGGCCTTTGTCTTTTAATCATGCATCCGGCTGGTTTATGGCAACTGATTTGTCCGATCTGGATGAAAATCTGCGTTCTGTTTTTGAGAACTATGCGTCAAATAGTCAACCGGTTTCGGTCAATCAAGAGCAGGCAGGGTTATTGGTGAAAAGTTTACAGCTTTTGTCAGAAATCTCGTCCGGCGATAACTATTTAAACTATCAACCTGTTGCCAGGTCCATGGTCAAGGTTTGCCTTGGTATTTTTGCATCTGTTTTTCAGGAGCAGAAGCAATCCGATCCATTAGATAATTTACGCCCGGCAACCATCACACGGCAGTTCAAAAGTATACTTTCGAAAAATTTTAAAACTTTAAAAAGCCCTTCGGAATATGCACAGTTGCTTAATATCACACCTTCATATCTCAACGAAGTTGTTAAAAATATAACCGGCTTTTCGGTGAGTCACTGGATACAGCGGGAGGTAATCATGGAGTCGAAACGACTTCTTTATTATACCGATTTAAGTGTCAAGGAAATTGCTTTTTCTTTGGGTTACGACGATCATACTTATTTTTCAAGGCTTTTCAGAAAAGTCACCCAATCTTCACCGGGACAGTTCAGAAGTGAATACCGTAAATAGTCCAATCAATACCGCTCTTTCTCTATTTTCATTACCACCATTCCGGTGTTGTTTTGTATCTGTAAATTATTATGAATAAATAGTGTTGCTGTCAATTCTAAAAGCACAGGAATATTGCCGGCGCAATTAGTATTTCGATCTATTTCTATTAGCTAATAGCCAAACGCGGGCAATTAAAAGCTTCTAAATATGAATATTATAAAACAAAAAGCAATCAGTTTAATAGAAAACGCGTGGGCAAAATCGGGGACGGTATTGTCTGTTCGTGCCTGGAATCCTGCCACTTTCTTCGAAGTAGACGTTCATTTTTCCAATATGGATATGTCTGCCTGGACAAGAGTACAGTATATTAAAGTAAAAGTAGCAAACGGTGTTTACCGCGATTATACACCTGCGGGCTGGGATGCCGATATCCGGACCTGTACGTTATATATCAATGCACTTCAGGACAGCCCGGGAAGCAAATGGGTGAAATCACTTCAGCAGGGCGATGAAATAACATACGTTGGTGTCAGCAATACGATGCACCGTCCTGTTGATCGGGGAGAAATGATGGTTTTGGGTGATATGAGCAGTATTGGCCACTATCTGGCCTTGCAGCAACTCGCTGGTGATAAGTTATTAAGCGGAGCAATTTCCATCGGGAAAGAAAGCCATTGCAACGAATTTTTGGAATATTTCAAGTGGAAAGTCCAGCCTGTTCTGCAGGAAGATTCAGGTGGTTTTAATTCATTATTGGAATGGACAAAAAATGAAAATCTGGCTGATTCGGACGTGTATCTTTCCGGGCATATTCCAACTTGTGTACTGCTGAGAAAAGAATTAAAACGAAGAAAAGATCAGCCAAACGGAATTCGGGCGCAGGGTTTTTGGAAATAATTACAAACCGTGCGCCCGGAATAATGCGACGAGATTCGTTTTAAACTAGTAAGTTTCATACTCATACAACAACGTCTCCTCCGTCAAACTATCAGCCTGCGCATTGCTTTTTTTAAGTGTAATCCGGCTTGTGGGATATCCGGCGTCGTTATAAATATAGCTATAGGTAATTTGTTCACCGGTTGACCGGCTATTGCTAACCATATTGTGAGGGCTCAGAGTCAATAAGTTATCATAACCGCCGTAGTATGTGTAATAGTTAAATTGCGCAGAGGTAGGTTTTGATGGCAGAACCGGTGCAGGAACGAGAAAAACGCCATAAAAAGGGTTAATTTTATCGTCGTAGATAAAGGCGGCCGAAAATGTCGTAACTGTTGGAATTACTTTTTCGATCGTTTGGACAGAAGTAATTCCTGAGAGGTTTTGTCCTGTGAATGTATAGTTTATTGCATTTTTAAATCTCAGGGTAGCATTAAAGTCAAATTCTCTCAAACTGCTTTCTAAGATATTACTATTATACTTATACGTAATATGGTAGATTTCAGGATTCCCGGCATCATAATCAATTACAGCAAGCTGATTGTTTGAATTATAACCATATCTGTATGTTTCTGAAACGGAGGGGTTTATTGATTGCCTGACTATCAAAAGCCGGTTTTGACCATCATACTCAAATGCTGTACGTCCAACCGCTGCTGCTGTACTATCGGGAGTTTGATATGAAATAATTGAAATGAGACGATTCTCATTATCATATTTGAACGCACTTATATTTGTAATTCCATTTTTGTCTGGAAGTATCCGCGTCAGATTTTTCACTCTTAAATGATTTATCGGATCGGTTGGCGTGTGATCATCACAAGCACAGATAAGTAGGATAGATAACAACAGGGAGGAGAAGTAATAGAATTTCATAATTTCGGGTATTTGAATTTGAAACAATCCTATTTTCAAGAACTTAGTGGTCAGTCCATTTATAAAAAACCTTTGTAGAGAAACACACAGAACATGACAAATGTGATTTTCAAACATTAATATTATTTAACTAGTTCTACTAATTGTGATATTAATTCAAATATCAGTACATCGCTCTTAATTAAGAATTTTAATGACAAGGCTACGGCTGCCAGAAGTAAAAACTTCATTTAAATAACTTGATTGTATAGTCCAGCAACGCAGTATTTCCTGACTTTCCGTGGCCGGGAATTACAACTTCCGTATCAGGATATTTTTGTTTTATTTTGGTTACTGTTGCGGACCAATCCTGTACATTTGCATCGGCCAGATTACCTTTCGTAGCGTCTGTTTCTTTAATCAGGCAACCTCCGAACATTACTTTTTCACTTGGGAAATAACCGATAATATTATCCCTGGTGTGACCTTCCCCGTTGAACTCTGCAATAACTTTTTTACTTCCAACTTTTAATTCGAGTAAATTGTCAAATCCGTTTTGAGGAATTTCGTATTTATTCAATCCTGCATATTTAATGGTCTTGTTGGAAGCATAGGAAGGGATTTTATGCTTATGAAATTCTTTCAATCCGCCCAGGCAATCTTCATGAAAATGCGTTGGGATTATAGCAATGATTTTACATTTCAGGCTGTCTTCAATCCAGTTTATCAACTCTGACGACGTAGAATCGTCTATGGGTGTGTCAAATATGATCGCTTCATTTTGATCAAAAACGACCATCCCGTTGCATGATACTTTTCCAAAAGTTTCTGACTGAAGGTAAGTTGTATGTCGGTAAACGTTGTTTTTTACTTTCTGAATAATAATTTGATCGGAAGTATAACTTTTGTCGGAAACTTTCACTGACTTACAGCCAAAAAGAAGAATCACGATACTAAGAACAAGATACTGCTTCATGAAATTTTTTACTGTTTGGTTTGATTAATGTGCGAATTTAAGCTGTTTGCGTCGGAATGGCCTAATAAAACCTAATTCATCAGCACCATTTCCCCTGCTTTCAAATATTTTATTTTCTCCTTTAAATCCTTATCTGTTTCCAATTTTTTTAAAACCCGAAACGGATCGCCAACTGGCTCGTCGGATAAATCAAAAGTGCCATAATGCATGGGAATCATCGTTTTTGCTTTTGTGTCCTGGAAAGCTTTAACAGCATCAGACGGTGAAGTATGGCTCTGTGCCATGAAAAATTCAGGTTTGTAAGCGCCTATTCCTATCATACAATAATCAATGTTTGGAAAGGCCTGGGCTATGTCAGCAAAGTGACTTCCATAACCCGAATCACCACAAAAATAAATTGTTTTATCCATTCCTTCAATCACATAACCACCCCACAATCGCAGATTAGTATCATTGATGGATCGCCTTCCCCAATGCCTGGATGGCACATAAGTTATTTTAATGCGCTTGTCTGTTTCAAACAGCTGGTACCATCCTGCCGCCTGGATTTTACTGCTTCCACTAAATTCTTTCAGCAATTTGTCCATGTTCAGGCCCGTAAGCCAGGTTGCTTCGGGGTTATTTCTGGTCAGTAAGCGAATACTTTTTTCATCACAATGATCACGGTGATCGTGTGAAACCAGAATATAATCCAGATTTTGGAATTGCTCAGGAGAAACCGGCAAGGGTGATAAGCGCTTAATTAAAGAAACATTGAAAAAAACCGGATCAATTAATATTGAAATTCCTGCCAAACGAATGAAAAACGAAGCATGCCCAAGCCATACAATACAGTCCGTTTTTGACTCTAAAAAACCACTTTCAAAATCTGCTTCAAGTCTCCAGGTATCATTTTTCTTTTCTTCTTTTTGTGGATTCCTCGAAGTCTGCCATTTAATCATATCACTGAAAGAATTAACAAACGGAAACTCATGGTTCACAAATCTTCCGTGTTTGTCGACAGGCGTCCCCTTCCAGTCAAAAGGCAAATTAATATTTTTCAGGTCAGGATTGGATTTGTAATGCATTTTTGTACTATTCCGGCAGAATTAAATTAATTGATAATGAACTCAATTGCTTTTTGACATTGCAATGTAATGGTATTTATCAAAACCGGTTTCGAATTTACCTTTTCAAATGCAAGGGGTAATTCTGTGCAGGCTAATATAAATGCATCATAATCAACGTATTTATTGGTAAGCTTTTGAAAATATTCTTCATATTCTTTGGTAATAATTCCTTTTGCCAGTTCCGATTGAATCTCCTGAATTTCAATACGTTCGTGTAAATCAGGGATTTCGACCTGAATTCCTGCATCAATTAAAGGCTGTTTGAAAAAATCATCCTCCATAGTAAACTTTGTTCCTAATAGCAGTACGCGTTGCCAGTTGTTTTCTAGAATATAAGTTTTAGTCAAATCTATAATATGAAAAACCGGGACTTGGATATGCATTTCATTTTTGATCAGGTCAAAAGCTTTATGCAGCGTATTATTGCAAATAATGAGGCCATCCGGATTTAGTTTGAGAATATTTTCAATTTCTGTTTTCAGCAATCCGGGAATTTCATTCCAGCCGTTGGCATATCCGGACTTTATTTCGTGGTAATCAATATTGTAAAGTATCATCGGGCAGGAGTGATGCCCACCCAATTCCTGATTAATCAGCTGGTTTAGTTTGGTATAATATTCAATAGTGGAAGGCCAGCTTGTGCCGCCGAGCAGCGCGATTCTTTTCATTAGATTTTTGTAATTATTGTTGTACTCTGTAAAATATCACGAGCTTCCATTAAAGAAACCCAGGCAGAAATAACTAAGAGTGTGTTGGGAAATTAAGTTTGGTTTTTAAGACATATTCGTTGTAACATTAATTGGGTATTTGCTAAATATAGCCATGCAACTGACGAAGATGTGGTATATTCATAGTCTTTGACTAGCCTGCGGAAATAATTAGTCCAAGATATGCTTCTTTCTACCACCCACCGTTTTGCCACTGGAACAAATCCTTTTGCTGATTCTGGACGGGAAGCTTTTTCAAAATCGAAACCAAATTCATTTATATTTTTAGCAAATACGCCGTTATACGCTTGGTCTCCATATATTTTTTCAAGACGATCACTATAATACAAAATATGTGGTACTAGTGCTAGAGCTGCTGGTCCATCTCCAATATTACCTGCGTGGACATGGGCAGCCCAAAGGCGACCACCGCTGTCAACAAGTAACTGTCTTTTACGCCCGTTAACTTTTTTGTTTGCATCAATTCCACGATCTTCAAAAATTCCTGGTGACAGTTTAACACTTTGACTATCAATGCAAAATATGGAAGGATATTCTTCTCTTTCTTGATTTTTTCTATCCAGTTGATTAACGACGCGGTTGATCCTTTCAAATAATCCATTACGTTTCCACTTGTCAAAATAATAGTAAACAGCTTGCCAATTTGGCCATTGAGCAGGAAGGTTTCTCCACTGACAACCAGTTCGGACTACATAAAGTAAGGCATTCATCACCTGCCTAAGATCTAATTTTCTTTTTCTTTTTAAATTAAAAAATGGTAAAATTGCCTCCCATTGGGGATCGGTCAGTTCCAAAAACTGTTTGTTCACATCTTTGAAGTTTGGTCACAACAAAGTTGATACGATCCCTAATATTTTCAATATCCCAACACACTCTAAAATGTCCTGATCAGTGCCCTGTTCGCAAATGGAGAAAATGGCCAGGGAATAGAAAGGAATATGATGAATAATGCGATGGAAAAATAAATGAAAATAGTTTGAAATTTCTCTTTATCAGATTTTTTGCGTTTTGCCAAAGCTGATCCGATTGTAATGATCACTATGGAAATGGTCATCAACAAAATATGCGCTAAACCAAAAAAGGCCAGGTCAATATTCCTGATCTGCTCTTTAAAATTAGCAAGGAAAAATTTAATCAACGGGCTGATAAAGTACAATACAGAACCAATCGTCAGCTGTATGTGAGCGATGGTTGCAGTCCAGTGACGGACTGAATCGTCTGTTTTAGAAAATACAGCGTTGGTTTTAAATCCGGTATAAGACCGATAAATTGCGAAAATCAAACTGGCCAGTACAAACCACCTGACAATTGAATGAAAAAATAGGAGAGAAGTGTACATCTGTTGCTAATTCCTTTATTAAAACATTACAAAAGTCAGCAGAAAACAGGCAATAGAATGAGCAGGAAGTGAAATTTATTTTTAGTGTAAAAAAATAACTCCGGATATTGACCCGGAGTTAATATATTTCAGTGATTCATCAATTGTTATTTATGCTTCCACTTCAAATGCTGTTGAAGTGGCTAATTCTTCCCAATTTGTCAGATCTTTTTCAATCGCCTCAATTTTTGTTTTTGCCAGGTCATTTGCATCCTGGCCCAAAAATAAATGCAAGGGGGATTATCGTCTGCTGCCACTTTTATCAGAACCAGGCTTGCCTTTAACGGATCACCTTGCTGATTGCCATTGATTTGTTGCTGATGCGCATCCAGAGAAGCTTTGGCGTCTGCGTATTCAGCAATATTGCTTTCAATAACGCTGAATGAATCGGATTCCAGGAAATTGGTACGGAAGTAACCCGGATATACGACAGTTGCCTTCACACCGAATGATTTAATTTCAGCGGACAATGCTTCTGTGAAACCTACAACAGCAAATTTAGTAGCAGCATAAATTCCCCAGCCTGCAAAGTTTCCCAAAAATCCGGCAATTGACGAAATATTAAAAATCCGGCCGGAACGGTTCGCACGTAAATAAGGCATTGCAAATCTGATGACATTTAACGAACCAAACACATTGATATCAAAATTCTGGCGGGCAGCTTTGTCAGTTATCTCCTCCAATGTACCAAACTGTCCATATCCGGCATTGTTAACTACCACGTCAATGGTGCCAAACTTCTCAACTGTTTTATCAATTGCTTTTTTAACACTTTCTTCACTTACCAGATCTACCTCTAAGGGAAGAAAGTTATCTGATGATGCACCGGCTTCTTTTGTCAGAGATTCTACCGTTCTGGATGTGGCCGCTACCTGGTAACCTTGTGATAATAATTCTTTTACGAGTGTAAGTCCAAGACCTTTGGAGGCACCTGTTACAAACCATACTTTTTTATTTTCCATCTTTTGTTTTGTTTAAATTCTGATGGAACAAAGGTATGGCGTTAGGAAAGGTAAGTGTTTGCGCCAAACAAACAGATGCTTGCGAAATTCAAACAATTTTGAATTTTTGATAAACGAGTCTTCAAAATTTCGTTCAGTCGTATCATTAAGTTTTAAGCTGATACATTCCTTTGTTTTGATAACACAAATCACTTAATTCAAGCAATCTTCTATTACTAAACCACATTTAAATGAAAAATACGAATACTCGAATAATTAGTTTTGTTTTAACACTTTTCCTTACCTCGAAGGTTGTTTTTGCCCAAGACGATGTTTTAAAAGAATTACAGAAAATTGCCATTATTGAACAAAAAGTGATGATGCCGATGCGCGATGGTGTCCGACTGGCAAGTGATGTGTACAGACCTAAAACGGAAAAAAAAGTTCCTGTTATTTTTTCCAAAACTCCTTATAATTTCAATTCCTGGGGAGATGGTGAAATGAAATCCGGAACTTACCAGGCGGCTCTGGATGCGGTAAAAAGAGGTTATGCATACGTAGTGCAGAACGAACGCGGCAAGTTTTTTTCGGAAGGAAACTGGGAAATATTAGGCCCGCCAACTACGGATGGTTACGATGCTTTTACCTGGATGGCTGCACAACCATGGTCTAATGGAAAAATAGGAACTCTTGGCTGTTCATCCACCGCTGAATGGCAAATGGCGGTTGCAGCTTTGGATCATCCCGCTCATGCTGCAATGATTCCAATGGGTTTTGGAGCAGGAGTTGGCAAAGTGGGGCCGTTTATGGAGCAGGGTAACTGGTACCGTGGCGGTGCACAGCAAATGCTTTTTACAACCTGGCTTTACGGAACAGAGACAGATAATCTGGCTCGTCCGATTTTTCCAAAGGATGCAAAAAGTGAAGATCTGGCGCGTGTTTCGAGGTTTTATGACCTTGCACCTGAAATGCCGAAAGTGGATTGGGCGCAAGGTTTGAAACACCTGCCGGTTCAGGATATCATTCAGAATGTGAACGGGCCGAAAGGGACTTACGAGAAAATGATTGTCAGAAAGCCCAATGATCCTGAATGGTACAAGGGAGGCCTGTACCATGAGAGTATGCCTTTTGGCGTTCCGAGTTTCTGGTTTACATCCTGGTACGATGTATCGATGGGTCCCAATCTTGCATTATTCAATCATGTAAGAAAAAACGGAATAGACCAGCAAATTCGTGATGGACAGTTTCTGGTCATCGCTCCTACACTTCATTGTGCTTACAAACGCGCTACGGAAAATACAATTGTCGGTGAACGCAGCGTCGGAGATGCCCGGCTGGATTACGACAGTCTTATCTATGGCTATTTTGATTATTGGCTGAAAGGAGAAGAAAATGATATTCTCAAAAAAACGCCGCGTGTTCAATATTACACGATGGGATCCAATAAATGGCAGTTTTCTGAAACCTGGCCACCTGCTGGTTCAGAACCAACAACCTATTATTTATCGGGCAAAGGAAGTGCAAACAGTCTTTATGGAGATGGAAATTTGACTGTAAAGCCACTTGGTAAAGATGAAAGGCCGGATGCTTTTACCTACAATCCTGCATTCCCGGTTCCTTCTTATGGCGGCAATGTATGCTGTACCGGCACTGCCATCCAGGGCGGATCGTGGGATCAGCACCAGATGGAAACGCGTCAGGATATCCTGGTTTACACTACTGACCCATTTAAAGACGGTGTGGAACTTACCGGTTCAATTGAAACCACGCTGTATGTTTCTTCGGATGTAAAGGATACTGATTTTACAGTGAAACTTATAGATGTATATCCGGACGGCAAAGCGTACAATCTGGATGAGACTATTCTGCGTGCCCGTTATCGTGAAGGGTTTGATAAGGAAGTAATGATGGAAAACGGGAAAGTTTATAAACTTACTTTAAGCCCGATGGCGACCAGTAATTTTTTTGAACCGGGGCATCAGGTAAGAATTGAAATTTCAAGTAGTAATTTCCCGCGTTTTGAAAGAAATATGAATACAGGCGGGAACAATTATGACGAATCGAAAGGTGTGATTGCGCATAACAAAGTATTTCATTCAGCGCAATATCCTTCTGTGGTTGTATTGCCGGTTGTTAAACGATAATATGTGTTTAAACGCAGAGTTAAAGCAGTTTTGCACTAAGTTTCGCTAAGTAAATATTAAAAAGCTCTGTGAAACCCTGCGCAAAAATATTCTAACTCTGCGCTTAAACCCTTAAATAACCCGATCAAACTGCTCTTTTTTCAAACCTTCTAATATTGCCTTGGTAGATTCAAAACCAGTATGCTGATACGCACGGATACCTAGTTTTTTTGCTGTGTTGGTAAACATTATACGGTCATCAAAATACACACACTGGCTTGGCGTGGCTTGTGCAATACCCATGGCAAGCTGGAATATACCCGGATCAGGTTTACGCATTTTCACTTCGCAGGATGATATAAAAGCATCAAAGCATATATGCAGCTTGAACTTCTGAACCCGGTACTCATTGAGTTCCTTTCCTTCATTATTAATAGAAATAATGCGGAACCCGCAATCCTTTTTCCATTCTTTAAGCCATGCAAGCATATCCGGTAATTCTACCGACTGAGCGTACATGAACTCTTTGAAATCTTCCCGGACAAAATCACGCGGGTGGTTAAATATAACAGTATCAAGATATTGATCCAGAGTAATGCTTCCAATTTCGTATACGTTGAATATAAAATTGTGGAGCTGATCCATTTCTTTGTAGTCCAATCCAAATTTTTCCGCAGCCATTTCCCGCGATTCGTGTCCCCAGCCATTGCTCAGCAGCACTCCGCCAATGTCAAAAAAAAGTATTTTAAGGTCGCTGCTTTCCATTTATAGATTTCTTGTGGATGATTTTTAAAGATAAACGGATTATTTAAGAAGAGCAATTATTGGGTAAGATAGCGAAGATGTCCCCATCAATCTAATCCATCTCTGGTGCTTATCCTCGCGTTTAAATTTAGTATCAACAAATTTTTTATATGTTTGGTAATAAGAAAAATTAGTGAATTGTGCTAATAAAAAAATAAGGCCATGTTTGGAATAGTATAAAATTATAAGGATTTAAGAAAAAATATTGGCGTTTTTATTCAAAAATCTGTTTACAAGAATTCTTTTATTGCGGAGAAGTTGGGAATAACACCTCCAAATTTTTCACTCAAAAAAAGTGTGGAAACTGGACGATTGAAGAAGTTGAAAAAAATCTTGCGATCATTGATAATGAAGAATTGGAAGATTGTTATCTGGGAAAAATCATGCAAACAGTCGAAGCTGAAAATGGATATATGACTTTAGTTGAGTTTAAAGCTGCTATGGGATGGAAGTAATTTTGGCCAAGCGCTTTTTTAAAGAAGAAAAAAATGCCCTGTTAACATTCAGATGCAAGCGAAAAGTTTGGTACAAATAGCTGAAAATGCTTTAAACCTGGGAGAATTACCGGATATAAAAAAAATGGCAGGATACAAAGATTTTTATAGAATCAGGGTAGGAGGGTTGAGATTGGTGTCAAATTTGAATCCGGAATCAGGTGCTAAGATAGCGCGAACGTCCCCGTTCGTGATCACTATTGTAAGGCCTCCAGCCTTTATTTAAATATTAAATTACCCGGCCGGAGGCCTTACAATAAACATCACGAACGGGGACGTTCGCGCTATCCTTAACAAATAATTTTTAACTCTGTAAACGGATTAGCACTGCTATAAATATAGTGTTGGGGTTCATCTACAATTCCCGCTTTGACCGGATTATACCAGATATAATTTGTTTTCTCTTCTATCCACTTATTTGATTCAAGACTAATCGGGTGGCTGTTATGTTGCCAAAACTGGAAATTTGATTTGTCAGCTTGACCTTTTGCAAAGTAGCGAAACAAATAAAGAAGCCATTCCTTGCGGCTTTCCTGAGGATTGTTTTCTATCAATTTGATCATTTCCTTTGCAGTAAAACTTTTAAAATCTTTTATTATTTTTCCAACTTCTCCGTTCCTGGCAGAACAAATCATATGTATATGACTTGGCATAATACAAAATTCGTAAACTTCCAGACCCTTTTGATCAATACAAAAATTTAGGTTTTTGATAATATCATCAGCATACTCTTTTCTAGTAAAAACGTCTATCCAACCGACAACTGTGATAGTGATAAAGAATAAACCGTCTTTGTGAAATCTGTATTTTTCTGCCATGATTGATATTTTTCTTTTCGACGATGAATGATAAGAAAAGTATCATTTTGATGATAGAAGATAGCGCGAACGTCCCCGTTCGTGATTCTTTTTGTAAGGCCTCCGGCCTGGTAATTTAATATTTAAATAAAGGCCAGAGGCCTTACAATAGTGATCACGAACGGGGACGTTCGCGCTATCTTGCTAAAACAAAAATGGCCGATCTTACGATCAGCCCTTTTGTTTATTGATGAGTGTTAATGTCTTCCACCTCCACCGCCGCGTGAACCGCCTCCGCCAAATCCACCGCCACCACCTCTGCTAAATCCGCCACCCATGCTGCGGCCACCATAAGACGGACTGCTGTAAGAACGAGCACCTCCTCCGTTTGAAGGGCTATATGAATGTCCACCGTTTCCACCATAAGAGTTTTGGCGCGGAGCAACACTATAACTCCTTGATGATTGACGGTACGCCTGGTTGTTAATAAATCCTCCTGAACGGCCGTTTATGTTTGGAACAAAATGTCTGCTTGCTGTTCCCATAAATGCACTACGGGCCGGGGATGCGTAACCGCCACGGGATCCATAACTGTTATAATAACGTCCGTATTGACGGTACAGATTCGGATAACGACGATAAGCACCTCCAAAAAACCAGTTTGAAAATCCTAACGATGGCAACCCATATATGGATGGATATCCTCCTAGTCCAAAGTAAATGCCTGATCCATAACCAAATGCACCTGGATACCACATAGGTGAATTGTACCAGGAAGGATAACCAAACCAGTAGGAATACGGGCTTCCGTAATTAATTACCTGAGTTTGGGCAGGAGCCGGATAGCTATATCCGCCGGTATTTGCATATTGTTGTGACGCCTGCGCCAATTCTTGTAATGCTTGCGGATCTTGTGATAACTCATCACGATAGTTGGCAAGATCCTGTTTATTTTGATTTTCCTGCTGATCGTGCACTTCTGCAATTTGCTGACTAACACCGGAGGGATCGTTTTTAAAATTCTGACCTAATTCTGTTGTAATGTCAATATGATCATTCAAAAGTGAAAGTACATCTGGCATTTCCTGCAAAGTTTTAAACGCCTGTTTTGCATCGGGGTTTAACAGTTGTATCAGATTTTGAAAAGAACCCACTGCCTGCTGGTTCAGGTTGTTTACGGTAACCAGGTCGTTGTGATGTTTATCATACAATTTCCACGCGGCTTCTTTCAATTCTGGTGAAGGATTGTTCAGCAATGCTTCTATATTATTTTTTGACTGTTTGCGTGGCATCGTTGCCAGTTTATCCATCAGATCAGGATAACGGGAAATCTCGTAAAACCAGTTCTGTTTATTTTGCGGATAATTCTGGATGGTTGCCTGAAATGCACTGGTCGTATTTTCACGTATCTGTCATAGTTTTTGCAGAACGTCAGGATACTTGGTTGCGATCAGAATATCATTGCGCACATCTTCATTGTAAGGAGCAATTGCCTGTATCAGACTTTGTTGCGTAACATTATTCTGATTGTTATTCTGCTGATTTTCGTATCCGTTCTGATAACTCTGAGCATATCCAGTAAGGGCGCCTGCACTCAGTATAACAGCGGCAACTAGGGTTTTTAATGAACTGGTTTTTAAGGTTTTATTCCGGTTTGTTGCTGCTTCGGGAATTCCTTTTTCAAGCGATTTCATGTGCTTTTATATTAGACTATTGATGACTTTTTGTCTTTAACGGTACTAAATTATTGCTTGAATCTGTTGAAATACTATAGTTAGAACAATGTAACAAAAAAAAATATTCCCCGCTTGCTTTGTGAATTGTACAGACCAAAAACCCTTTCAAAATCTGTATGACACATTGCCCGGCGAAGAATAATTTAATGCTTAATTGAGGACAATTTACTCTAAACTTTAATTCCTGATTCCCCTCTATCCACGCTGAATCGGGAAGTCTTTCATTAACTTTTTAACACCCTTATTGATCTGTTTATCAAGGCGGTTTGGATTACTAACATTACCCGTAATGGCCTTTTGCCAGATAATATTTCCGGTCTTTGTATCCACCAGATCAAGGATCAGCGTGCCGTCTGTATTAATACTTGTAGAAGGATAACCTCCGTATCCATAACCTCCATAACCAAATCCTCCATAATAGGGCATACCCCAGCCAAACCGTCCCCAGCCCATCATAGGATAACCGCCACCTCCGTTATAATTTCTTTGGATACGCTGGGTGTATGTATGAAATTGTAACAAATAATCAGGATGCCGGGTATTCCGGCTTAAACCTTTATCAGCCAATGCGATGTCAAACGCCTGCTGTATACGCTGACGCGAAAATGAGCTGTTGTACATCGGGTTTTGATTTGCCTTCATATCAGGAACAATCCAGTTGTAGGTTAGTCCATGCTTCATATTCACTTCTGACTGCTGTGGATTTTGAGCAAACGCTACACCACTGAGAACAGTCAGCATTCCCAGCAAAATCAGGTTCTTTTTCATTTTTTTGAAATTTAAATTAATGATTAAACGTCGTTGGGGCGGGTCTTGAACCCGCCCTGATATCTAATATTTTTATTCGATTTTTGGGCGGGCACCAGGCCCGCACCCTACAAGCCTATTGCGTAATACTGCGTTTCTTCACTGCCTGGATAAACGCCTTCAATCATCACACCGCCTTTTTTGCTTTGTAATAATTTTTGTGCTTCCTTGACGCTCGCAACTGGTGTTTTGTCAATTTTGGTAATCACAAAACCTGCTTCCATATCGGTGTTCTGACGAATCTTACCAGCATTTACCTGACTTACCACAACGCCACTTTCAACACCGGTTTCCTTTTTTTGCTGATTGGTCAGATCCTGTAATTCTATTCCAAGCTGTTCCATTACAGCAGATTCCGGCAGATCGGCACTTGCAACAGCAGTGCTTTTCAAAGTCACATTTATTACTTTATCTACACCATCGCGGTTTACATTCACCGCAACTTTATCAGAAGGCTGATGTTGTGCGATTGCTTCCTGCAATTCCGGAACGCTTTCAATTGCATGTCCGTCAATTTTTGTAATTACATCGCCTACTTTTATACCTGCTTCTTTTGCAGCACTTTCATTGGCGAAATTTTCTACTCTGACTCCGTCAGTTACTTTCAAATTATAAGTCTTAACGTTTTCAGAAGTCAGTTCGCTGATTCCTACACCCAAATAACCGCGATGTACAGATCCGAATTTGGAAATGTCCTCTACCACTTTATGTGCAATGCTGGATGGGACTGCAAATGAATAACCCGCAAATGAACCAGTCTGACTAGCAATAGCTGTGTTGATACCAATCAGATTACCATTCAGATCAACCAGCGCTCCTCCTGAATTGCCCGGATTTACAGCTGCATCCGTTTGTATAAATGACTCAATCGGGGCTTTTGAATTCTCTCCAAGAATATTGATACTTCGGCCTTTGGCACTAACAATTCCCGCGGTAACGGTTGAGGTAAGATTATAGGGATTGCCAACTGCAAGTACCCATTGTCCTACCTGTACCGCATCCGAATTACTAAAAGAAAGAGCTGGAAGATCCTTCGCATCAATTTTGATTAAAGCAATATCCGTGTTCGGATCAGAACCAACCACTTTTGCTTTGAAAGTACGCTTATCAGCCAGTGTTACTTCCAAAGATTCTGCTCCCTGAATTACATGGTTATTGGTAACGATAAATCCATCAGGATTAATGATCACACCAGATCCCGAAGCCTGGGCTTTTTGCGGCCTGCCTGGTTGCTGTCCCTGTTGTCCAAATGGATTTCGTCCGCCGAATAAATCCTTGAATTCTTCAGGTATTTCCATCTGGCTTACATTTCGTTCTGCTTTCAGGGTAGATTTAATATGCACTACAGCCGCAGTTGCTTTTTTGGATGCAAATGTGAAATCAGCGGGAATCATAGCAACATTCGATCCTGCATTTTTTTCATCCAACCTCGCTTTTACAAAGGGAGTCGCATTGCTGACCCATGTACTTAGTGTGTCCTGCTTGCTCAGGTGCTCATAGGTGGCATAAGAGGTTCCGCCTAACAATGCTGAAAGTAAGGCAACAGAAGTTATTTTCTTAATGTTTGATTTTTGAAACATTGTTGTTTTACGTGAAATGGTTGAAAAATAGTAATCCAGTTGAGCGCATTAAGGAATTTTTAAATCCTGTTTGTCTCTTTTGGTATTTCAAATTTCACATACAATCCTGTTGCAATTTTGTTGACATTCTGAAGACATTCTATAGTTTCAGAAAAAGAAGGAATGTTTGACAAAAAAGTTTTCCTAACGAAGTGATTGTTTTCAAAATTAACAGGGCGGATAAAGGAGATATAATTACCGCGATGAAAGCAATGGGTAGCGCAATGGGTGAAGATTAAATGGCACATGCATTAGCCAGAGCGCTTAAATCAATACCGGACTGAATATTCTGGCCATACTATTTTTTCAGAGAAACGGGATTTTTCTAAAAAATAACCCGTTTCTCCCGCTATTTAAAAACTTTAAAAGCCTGTTTCAAATTATTGGCCTTAGTCCGTAATATTGACTGTTAGTTTCATTTTTAATGGTTTCTGCGGTGGACTTAGCCATTTCCAATTCCATATTTCTGATCAGTTCGGCCATTGACCAACTCATTTTTACGAATCGCGAAATCCCAAGATGCCTGATATACGACGTTCGGTATTTTTCCTGTTTTTGAAGGATATTAACCCGATATTCTTTTAAATACTGGTAACCCAGATTGTTATTTTTAACAGATCCGGTGATCATATAAATGATGGCCGAAACTTTACCGGATGAGTGGGACATGGTAATAAACCACTTGTTGGCGTTCGTGATTATCAATTCATTATCATGGAATGCCATACTGCTTTGCACACGTAATTCTGCTTCCGGCCATTTCTTTAAAATATGATCGATCATATTTTTACAAAGCTTTATCATTAAAGTAAGGTTAGAAAATAGAAGTTAAAAAGGTAGTACTATCTATGGTAATATTTATTTTTTTTAAAAGAGTTCATACACAGTTCTACCTAACAAAATAAGATCAATAGGTAAAAGCATGCTGAGTTATTTAAAATAGTATAGATGAGTTTTTTGGAAAATTTACAGTCAAAAATTATGCCTGATTTACCATTCTGACGCTGTTGTATTCTTTTTTATATCACACAATACTATACGCTTGAATTCGCAACAGGGAAACAAGGCACTAAAAATTATTCAGGGATTTAATCATTTTTAGCCGGCTTTTACACGCTGTCCTGTAAACGCCGAATGGCAATTTGAAACTTATTTAAGTTAGTTGTCAGGCAATAAAAGTTATTTGCAAAGTCTTGTTACGACGAGTGGGTAATTGTAAACCGGTACATTTTAAAGATAATAACAAAAAAACGGACAGTTAAAAACTATCCGTTTGAATCACTACCAGCCATGAAATAATATCTTTTACCAGGTTACGGTTAATATATGCCATTCATTATCAATCTCATATGTCAGCGTTTGCTCATTTACCTGACAAATTGTTTTTGCCAAAGCAAGTCCAAGGCCCAAAGATGCTGACTGTGTGGTCTCTTTTCTAAAACGCTCAAAAAGTTGTGCCGGATCATAATTTATTGGGTTTCCGGTATTACGTACAACCAGTTTTTTTTCGGTCAATGAAATTAAAATAGTACCATTTTGCAAATTATGTCTGATAGCATTCGTCAGTAGGTTATTGACCAGAACTTCTGCCAAAGCCGGATGCATTACAGGGCCGGTTGGTATCAATTCTGTTTTAATAATTATTTGACGCTGTGCGATCAAATCTTCCAGATCTCTCAGTTTACGATTAATAATTGGGGAAAAATTCACCGCTTCTGTTCCCGCCAGAAACTGCCTGTTCTCAATTTTAGTAAGTAAAAGTAATGCCTGGTTTAATCTGCTAAGACGGTTAGCCGCTTCACTTATTTCCGATAATGCAACCAGCTGTGTTTCCGTCAGGGTTTCGTCCTGGAACAATCCTTCAATTTTAGAAAGGATAACAGCCAGCGGGGTCTGGATTTCGTGCGCTGCATTTTCAGTAAATTCTTTTAAAGTCTGATACGTCGTTGCCAGTCTTTCCGTGAGTTGTGTTACTGACATATTGAGTTGATTAAACTCTTCGGTTTTTCCTGCCTGGAATTTTAGCACTTCATGTGTTTCAAGCTGATAATGATCGAGCGCATTCAGTGTTTTATAAAATGGCCGCCAGATACTTTTGGACAGCCAGCCGTTTAACATCAGCAGAGACACCAGTAACAATGCCACGATAAATGTAACAGTCACAACTACTGCATCCATCAATTGCTGCCGCTGGATCAATAATTTGCTGATCGTAACCCGGTACCACTGGCCTTCTACCTGCTCATAAAAAATCAGTTGCCTGTAAGGCTGAAATTCCTTTTCCGACTGATTGAATAATTGCCTTTCCCTTAATAAACTTTTTCCAGGAAACCGCACAGCATCAAGTTGTAAACTATCACCAAGTTGCAGAATGTAAACCGGTAATGTATCAATATGTTTTAACTGCCAGCTCACTTTCGTCCGACTGCTGATTAATTCTTTATTTACTTCTTCATCAATTAAATAACGGACCGAAACAAAAAAAGCCCGGTTCCTAAAAGTAATACCACCAATGAAGCAATGATCTGGTACCGGAAAATCTGAGCCAGTAATTTCATGATTCACTGAATTTATAACCCACTCCATAAATTGATTTCAGATAATCCGGTGCACCTTTATCCATTAGTTTTTTTCTCAGGTTTTTAATATGTGTGTATATAAAATCGAAATTATCCATTAAATCTGCGTCATCTCCCCAAAGGTGTTCGGCAATTGATTCCTTGGTTAGTACACGGTTTTTGTTTGCAATCAGATAAATGAGCAAATCATATTCTTTTCGTGTCAGAATGACTTCCTGATTTTCCACATTGACGGTATGTTCCTGTGGTTCAATACTTATTTTGCCAAAATTTATCTGTTGGTTTCCCTGAAAACTTCTCCTTCGTATCACAGCCTGAACCCGTGCATTCAGCTCCGAAAGATGAAATGGTTTGGTCAGATAATCGTCCGAACCGAGGTTTAAACCAACAATTCTGTCATCCAGCGAATTTTTAGCTGAAATAATAATGATGCCGGTTTCAGGATATTTTCGTTTCAGTTCGCGAACTGCATTCAATCCATCGCCATCAGGAAGCATAATATCTACGAGCACACAATCATATCTGTAAATGTTGATTTTCTCGATAGCAGCCTCATAATCAGATGCCCATTCACATATGAAATTTTCACGCTGGAAATAATTCTGGATACTTGTCGCCAACGCTTTTTCGTCTTCTATGAGTAATAGCTTCATTTTATTAATTTTAGACAAATGAAGCTACGAAATTTGGTGAAATTCTGAAGTTCGGACAGGATCAAAAGGATTATTTAAGATTGTGGCCTATTTGATATTCCGTTTAATCCAGCTGAACATCGTTTGGTAAACTTCCTCTCTCACAAGTTTTTTGGATAAAATCAGATCGTGCATACCACCTTCAAATGCCTGTATACTAAACTGACCTTCAATATTTTTCGACTGCAATTTAATTTCTTCCACATCCAGAACAGCATCGCCTGTAAACAGGATCTCACTCCATTTTTTTTCATCAACGGATTTGGCGGAATGTAATATCAAAACAGGTTTATTGATCTGCAAACCCTGAGAAAGCTTTGTCAATCCATGACTAACTGCCGCAATCCAGCCATAATTTACCGCAGGAATGTCAATTGGTTTCCAGCTCAGGTTGTATGCCCATTCGCCTTGTGCATCTTTATGCAAACTTTCTCCATACAACTTACTTATTTCAAGGTCAACCGAAGTTGCAGGATGTTTTTCTGCTCTTTTAACAATTAAGGGTATGATTGTTTTTTTAACAACTGATTTTATTTTCAAACTAAAAAATGGGCTGTTCAGGATGATAGCATCAAATAATTCTTTCCCGTTCCTTTCATCCGCATAAAGCGCGAGCGTAAGGCCTCCCAGAGAATGCCCGTTTAACAGTATTTTTTCTGAACCTTCACTTTTCATAATACTCAGAACGGTATCAATGTCAGCAAAATATTCAGCTAAGTCTCTGACATTGTTCATTTTCTGGTTTGCCAGCCAGGATCTCCCGTACTTTCTTAAATCTACAGCATAGAAATTATAGCCGGCTTTTATATAACGGTCAGCCATTTCTTCCTGAAAAAAGTAGTCATTAAATCCGTGTACATATAATACCGATTTGGTGCTTTTTTCGAGAGTTAATTTTCTAACCAAAGTACATGTCACACTGCCTTCATAATCAGAAGGCTGAACGATTGTAGCTTGTTTGAATCCATTATTTAAAATGTCTGTCCAGTAAGTTATTTGCGCATCAGCCGGGCTGACAATTAACAGCAGCAGGATTAAATAAGGGAGTTTGTTTTTCATTAACGTTGGAATTTTACAATTAAGAAGTTAAGGTTATTAGGATTAATTGTATTGCATTTTCCATACCATTTTTATTAATTTTTTCTATATCGTCCTTAACTCCTAAAAGCCTGGACTGATGTTGCGGTTTAGAGTGTGTTGGGATATTGAAAATATTAGGGATCGTATCAACTTTGTTGTGACCAAACTTCAAAGATGTGAACAAACAGTTTTTGGAACTGACCGATCCCCAATGGGAGGCAATTTTACCATTTTTTAATTTAAAAAGAAAAAGAAAATTAGATCTTAGGCAGGTGATGAATGCCTTACTTTATGTAGTCCGAACTGGTTGTCAGTGGAGAAACCTTCCTGCTCAATGGCCAAATTGGCAAGCTGTTTACTATTATTTTGACAAGTGGAAACGTAATGGATTATTTGAAAGGATCAACCGCGTCGTTAATCAACTGGATAGAAAAAATCAAGAAAGAGAAGAATATCCTTCCATATTTTGCATTGATAGTCAAAGTGTTAAACTGTCACCAGGAATTTTTGAAGATCGTGGAATTGATGCAAACAAAAAAGTTAACGGGCGTAAAAGACAGTTACTTGTTGACAGCGGTGGTCGCCTTTGGGCTGCCCATGTCCACGCAGGTAATATTGGAGATGGACCAGCAGCTCTAGCACTAGTACCACATATTTTGTATTATAGTGATCGTCTTGAAAAAATATATGGAGACCAAGCGTATAACGGCGTATTTGCTAAAAATATAAATGAATTTGGTTTCGATTTTGAAAAAGCTTCCCGTCCAGAATCAGCAAAAGGATTTGTTCCAGTGGCAAAACGGTGGGTGGTAGAAAGAAGCATATCTTGGACTAATTATTTCCGCAGGCTAGTCAAAGACTATGAATATACCACATCTTCGTCAGTTGCATGGCTATATTTAGCAAATACCCAATTAATGTTACAACGAATATGTCTTAAAAACCAAACTTAATTTCCCAACACACTCTTATTCTTTATTCATCCGGTAACATCCTGAAAAATTCATTCACAAATGGTTACATTGATTTTGTAATATTGTCTGTGAAAAAATTGATTAAAAGTCCCTGTGGTTTTTTTGCAATTTCATGTATGTTATTAATTGCGCCTCGTGAACAGGCAAAACGTTTTCTATCGCTTTTAACTCGACAGTTACACAATTATTAACTAAAAGATCCAGTCTCAAAATTGTATCCATTGATAATCCGTTAAAAAAACCGGTACAATATGTTGTTGTTTAACAAAATAACCGTTTTTCTCCAACTCATATTTAAGACATTGTTCCTGAATACTTTCCAGTAAACCTGGGGCAATAGCTCTATGAACTTTTATCGCCAATCCCGTTATTGCATATTACAGCCGCGTTACTTCTTTTTTGGTCATGATTTTTATAATTGATTTGTTTGAGATGAAGATTTTTAACCATTAAGAAGTTAAGCAATATTTAAGAATTAAGGCTTGAAGCTTAATAAGCTCAACTCCTAAATGGTTAAATTATAAATATTAAAACGTTTTATCAAACCCGTATGAAATCCAGAACCTCCCTGATATTTTCTAATGCTTTGAAATTTTGATGATCGATGTTTGCGTCTGCTTTTTCGTGTTCCCAGGTTGTATGAAAAGGCACATGAAACCCATGTCCTCCGATATTTAGAACAGGCAAAATATCTGATTTGAGTGAATTCCCGATCATTAAAAATTGGTTTGGCTGTATATCCAGATGTTTGATCAGTTTACGGTATTCAGGTTCCTGTTTTTCGGAAACGATCTCAATATGATGGAAATACCTGGCCAATCCTGATTTGTTCAGCTTTCTTTCCTGGTCCAGCAAATCGCCCTTTGTCGCCATTACCAGCCTGTATTTTCCATGTAATGCTTTTAGCACATCTTCAACGCCATCAAGCAATTCAATGTCTTTGTCCAGAAGTTCTTTTCCTAAAGCAAGAATATTTTCTATTGATTCAACACCAATTTTCCCTTCTGTGATCGTGATTGCGGCTTCAATCATGGACAGTATAAACCCCTTCACACCATAGCCGTAATGTGGCAGGTTTTGTATTTCAATCGTAAAAGCTCTCTGGAAATGCTGTGATGCGGCAAAAAATTTTCAAGCATATCACAAAATTTCTTTTCTGTTTCCTGAAAAAAGGGCTCATTAACCCAAAGCGTATCATCAGCATCGAACGCTATAACCTGTATTTCTGTCATTGGAATTTGTTTGTAATGTTTAAGCTGATTTTAATTAAAATCCATTTCCCAAACATACGAAAATCTCTGAAGCAAAAATTGTTGCGCTTCGTAGGGAAACGCAACAATTTTAACATAGAATAACTTACGCTTTTCAATTTGCGGCAGCCCACTCTAAACTTTGAACTCTAAGCTAATAACTCCCTCAATATCCCGGATTCTGTATAATCTTTTTATTCTGGTCCATTACCGGCTGAGGCACGGGATTCATGTACATTTTCTTGGTGAAAACGTGCGGATGGTTCAAGCCAACCACTTCGTATACCCATTTTCCTTTATTGTCGTTAGGGGACGAATTGGTAATTTTCATGCCATGCAAATCTTTATTCATCACATCTTCCGCAATCACCCAGCGGATAATATCGTAGAATCTTTTGGCTTCAAAACAGAGTTCGATCCGGCGTTCACGGCGAATGGCTTTCCGCATATCATCCTTATTTAATCCAGCCGGTAGTTCGGGTAAATTAGAACGTTTTCTGATTGAATTGATAGCTGTATACACCGAAGCGTCTGCACCAACAGCCTCATTCTGGGCTTCCAGCGTAGTTTAGAACAACTTCAGCATAACGATAATATACATAATTCTGACCGCTTGCTGCTCCGCCCCGGGGTTTCAAAGGGTTAATTTTCTTTTTGAAATAATAACCTGTATTACTTACATCATCTGTACCAAAATCGATCTGGTTTTTTGAAGGCCTTACCTTGTCAATTCTCGTATAAATGGTATCCGTTTTTGCCATCCAGTCCTGTTTGTAGGGAGCGCCGTCGTAAACGATGAAATCATAAAAACGTTTTTCACGGTTTACATAAGGATTTTGCGGATCATAACCCGAAGTCGGATCGGTAATCAATTTTCCGTTTGCCATAGCAAACTGATCCACAAGTTCCTGCGAAGGATCATAATTCCCCCAGGTATAATAAACGCCGTCGATCCAAACCGGTCCGCCGTACTGTTCATAATTCGAACCCATGATGATGGAAACTACCTGACGGTCCCAAATAATTTCAGGATTGTACTCGTTTTTTTCCTGCCATAACGCGGGCAAATCACTGAACAAGCCATATACACCGGCATAAGTATCCATGAATTTTTTATTTGTTGCAGCCGCAGTTTCCCAGCGTTTTGCATCATAATTGCCAAATCCAACCAATTTATTCGGATCGGCACCGGCAGCAGGTGATGCTGCATTAAAAGCAGGGCTTGCTGCGTACAATTGGAGCCAGCCTTTTAAGGCTAGCGCAGCACCTGCCGTAGCCCTTCCCGCATTCGCATCGCCGCCGTTGTATTTGGCTGGCAGTGCATTGTTGGCAACGATCTTATCCAGTTCGGAAATAATAAAATTGAAGGTTTCTTCAAATGTGCTCCGGGCATTGTAAAGTTCGGCCTCATCCATAGTAGTCCTGTCGAGTACTTCTGTAATAATTGGCAGCCCACCCAAATGCATCCATAACTCGCTATAATAATAAGCCCTCAAAAACTTAGCTTCATCCAGGCGTTTTTTGATATAATCTTCTGAGAAATTAGCTGAATTTTCAGTCACTTTCTGTATGAACAAATTACATTTCCGGATTTTTAAAAACCCCGCGGCCCATGAAGCATAGTCCGTTGCATTTCCATTTGCATGATCCATTGGCGTACCATTGTTGACAGCCGGATCAACGATTCCCTGACGCCAGCTATACGATTTCCAGTAGAATCCTGCGTCGTTGTCATCTGTGAAATTGTCCAGATTATCAGGAGAATTCCATTTGTTGGAAAGCACACTGTAAATATCATTCAGGAAAAGATCAGCATTTCCTTCCGAAGCCCATTGAATATCATCCGTCAACCTGCTTTTGATGTCATTTTCAAGAAAATCTTCCTTGCATGCCGTTGTAAAAAAGCAGATTGTCAGGGATATTGAAAAAATGATTTGTTTAATATTTTTCATAATTCGTCTTATTATCATTGTTAATAGATCAGAATGTCACATTTAAGCCGAACACATACACCTTTTGGTTTGGATATGCCGTTTCACGATCAGTATAACCCACTTCCGGGTCCATAAATTTGAGCTTGCTGAACGTGAACAGGTTTTGTCCCGAAACATAGAATCTAACCTGCTGGATCCGTAAAGCCTGGATCAGGTTTTTTGGCAAAGTGTAACCAATAATCGCAGTTTTAAGGCGAAGATGTGCTGTACTTGTCATCCAGAAATCCGACAATTGTGTGTTGTTGGCATAAGGCGCCTGTGTTGCTCTCGGATACCGTGCATCCTGTGTATTTGGCGTCCAGTGATTATCGTAATATTCATAGCTGGAATTACTGTTGTTGTTATTAAAAGGAATAGTCTGGAACTGTCTGATATCCAGGCTTGCCATGGACGATCCCTGAAAAAAGACGTTCAGGTCAAATCCTTTCCATGCTGCCGTGGTGGTCAGTCCATAACTTAAAAAAGGATATACCGGCTTGCCTATAACTGTTTCGTCGTTAGAATCAATTTTACCATCCGGCGCACCACCGTTCGGGCCTGCAATATCGACATAACGGATATCTCCTGGATGGAGCGCACCAAATTGTGCTATGTTGTATCCATCGGCTGCATTGATTATCCCATCATCATTTTTATCATCTTCTGTACTGAACAAACCCTGAGTTTTATAACCAAATTGTGTTCCTAAGGGACGGCCCGTACGGCTGCGGTTTGGATTGTTACGTGTTGCAGCTGTTTCAAATACTTTGATCATTTTGTTTTTGGCAAAGCTCACATTTCCGTTGATCCCTAACCGAAGGCCGTCGTCAAACTTATAATTTGTACCGAGGCTCAGTTCTATCCCGTTGTTTTCCATAACTCCCGCATTCTCATCAGCCAATGCCAAACCATATTCGATCGGCACACTTACAGCTGGTGGAAGCAGCATTCCTGTTCTTTTTTCGTGGAAATAATCTGCTTCAACTGTCAGCAAACCTCTCCATAAAGATGCTTCAAAACCAACATCTGATTTGGTGGATATTTCCCAGGTAATATTTTTGTTCGCTTCATTAGGAACGACCGCTCCCTGTACCATTGACCCTGTTCCGAATGCATAAGCATTGCCATTCAGGTTGTATCCTGTCAGATACTGAAAAGCTGAACCGGCCAGATTTCCTGATTTCCCCCATGAGCCTCTCATTTTCAGGTTGTCGACAAATGGAAGCCCGTTTTTAACAAAATTTTCTTCTGACAAAACCCATCCGGCTGAAAAGGCTGGGAAATAACCCCATCTTTTTCCTGGTGCGAAATAGTAATGACCATCATACCGGCCGGAAGCTTCCAGCAGATATTTTCCGGCATACGCATAACCAACGCGGTAAACATAACCAATCTGACTGCCGGTGGAGGAGGTCCCGCCATTATCAAAATCGTTTTTATTTGAACTTCCCATGTTCAGCTCATCCACATCCACTGCAAAATTGTTACGCCGGGCTGTGAACATTTCGTATGTACTATTTCTTGCCTCAGCTACCAGTAAACCCGTAAAATCATGTTTTCCAAACGAGTTATGATAATTCAGATACGCCTGGTAAGTGAAAGTCTGGGTTTTTATGTATTGCTGTGCAAGCCAGGTAAATGCGGCAGCTCCACCTTCTGATGTAGATATTTCCTTTTTATAGGTGTAAGGTGTCGTATTTGTATTTTGGGTATAATAATAGAACGGCGTATGATATCCCTTCTTCGTTTTCTGGTTTGGGTCATAGCTGAACGTACCTTTCAGGCTCAATCCTTTTATAAAAGGCAGTTTTTGTTCAATCCCAATGGTTGTCAGCAGAGTGTTGTTGCTGTTTTTGGTATAACCGGCATGAAGTACGCCAACCGGTGAATTTCCTGCAAACTCGCCCCACAAACCATTGCTGTAATACAAACTGCGGATTGGAATATATTTGAAACCATTCCTGAAAAGATTACCTGCCGAAACCGCCGTATCAACCGATGAAACCCGCTCAACAGAGCCGATAATGGAAAGTGAAACTGTTGTCGTTTTGGTGGCTTCAGCAGTCAGGTTCATATTGTAATTATATCTTGCATATTTCACCGGATCAAACATTCCGTTCTGTTTCAGAAAACCCAGGCCGGTCTGGTATTTAATTCTGTCGGAACCACCGCTCAGCTGCAAAGTGTAATTCTGCATGGGTGCATTCATATTTACCAGATCTTTCGTATTGCTGATCGGGTACAGATCCGGGTTCTCCTTGTTAAGGTTCGTGTAATTATCGACCAGATCCGTTGCGAAAGGAAGCTGGGCCCCGGTTGGATTTTCGTTCAGGTACGCCTCATTTTTAAGCCGCATGTAATCCACGGCACTTAGCAGTTTTGGATAATAAGTTGGCGTTTGTGTTCCATAATAACTTGATAATGAAAGGGTAGGAGCACCTGATTTTCCTCTTTTTGTTGTGATAAGCAACACACCATTGGCACCGCCTAATCCGTACGGAGCAACAGCTGCTGCATCCTTTAGTACCGTTACAGTTTCTATCGAACTGGGATCTATCTGGTTGATATTGTCCCTGATAATTCCATCCACAACCACCAGCGGTTTGTTATTTCCGGTCGTACCAATTCCACGGATGTGAATGTCGGGAGAATCTGAACCAGGTTGCCCTCCGTTGGGCCGCATACTTACACCGGCAATTTTTCCTGCTATGGAATTGGAAATATTAGGTACAGGATTCTCAGCAATTTCACTGCCCTTTACGGAAGCAATGGCACCTGTCAAAGTAGATTTCTTTTGAGTGCCATAACCTACCACCACAACTTCGTCCAAAGCTCTGGTATCCGGCGCGAGTGAAACTTCTATATTAGTCTTATTGCCAACCGTAATTTCCTGTGAAGTATAACCTACAAATGAAAATATCAGGACTGCATTGCCATCAGGAACTTCCAGCTGGAATTTTCCATTGGCATCCGTTGTCGTTCCGCGCTGTGTTCCTTTTAAAATAATACTTACGCCAGGCAGCGGCTCGGAAGTTTCGGGTGCTTTCACAGTTCCTTTAACTGTAATTTCAGCAGGCATGTTGGCAGGTATCAATTGGAAATCTTCCTGATTCAGCTCCGACGTTTTTTTAGAGAATTTCGAAAGCAGTATCTGGTTATTACGGACCTGGTAAGTGATCTCCAATGGAATCAGGAGCTTTTCCAGCACAAGTGATAATTTCTCCTGTTTTACGTTGATAGTGACAGCCTTATTCAGGTTTACCAGATTGCTGCTGTATGCAAACCGTACTTTGGTTTCCTGTTCAATCTTTGTTAACGCCTCGTTCAGGCTCACGTTTTTCAGTTCCAGCGTTACTCCTTTGTTCAGCAATTCCTGCGCCGGGGAAGTGTGCGCTATGGTTACTGTTGAGAGCAAACCGATACAAATCAGTTGGTAGAATGTCATGCGCATGATGTTGAATAGCAATGCATGCTTTGGATGAAAATGTTTTTTCATAATTTTACAGTGAAATGGTTAAAATGTTAGAAATAACTATCCTGTTAAAATCGCCTTCGGGCGATTCTTTGTGAACTGCACGTTCCGGATATTTAGTCAGTTTCAGGTCAGAAGTGTCGCAACCACTTCTGGCTTTTTTTATGACTAATGAAGCTCATTTTGTAGTATAGTTTCTTATGTGGCCATATTTTTCAGGTTTTTGTAAAACAATGTGGTTCAGTTTAATATCTTTTTCCTTCGTGTTCCGACCGGCATCCTTCTCCGCCAAAAACTACTTTGTCATTTTTCATCTGATAGGTTGTACCAAGCAGCATTTCTATCATTTCCAGGATTTCGGGCAAACGTTGATTCTCGAAATCTATTTTTAACCTGCATTTTTCTATATCAGGATTGGCGAACTCAATTTTAATTTTAAAAGTTTGCTGCAATTTTTCAGCCACTACTGTCATTGGGGTTTCATTAAATACGAGAGAAACCGCTTCCCAATTTTCTATTCCGGGTGTGTCATCCGTTGTAGCTGCCACGTCCAGATTATTGCTTTCTTTCTGGAAAACAACCTGTTGTTTAGGTTTCAGAATAATGGTTTTACCTTCCTTTCCCGTACTTACTTCCACACTGCCGGAAACTACCGATACTTCGTATACTGATTCGTTTTTATTGGCTTTTACATTGAAACTGGTTCCAAGCACTGTCGTTTGCATGGCTCCGGTATGTATGATAAACGGATGTTTTTTATCGGGTTTTACATTAAAAAAACCTTCACCTTCAAAGCGGATTTCCCTGGTTTTGTTTAGTGTAAATGATTTTGGATAAGATAGCTGTGCATAAGGGTTCAGCCAGATTACAGAACTGTCGGGCAACTGATAACGGAGGATTCTTTTCTTTTTATTTTTATAAGTAATCCAGCTGGAGTCAGTTTGTGAAATTTGGGAATATTCCGGTCGTTCGTTTTTTTGAAGTAAATAGAAAAGACCAAAACCAAGGATCAGCATTGCAGCTACACTTGCTGCATATTTACAAAAACGATAAAACGGCAGGACTTTGGGAGAACGAGCCGATTCCGTTTCTGAAATCTGCATTTGAATCCGTTCAAGCAAAATATCTTCTTCTGCATCATGAAAATGATCCCCAGTATGTAAGTCCAGGCCGCTATACCAGGTGTTAACCATCTCGCGTTCGGCCTCACTGCCTACATTTGCAAGATATTTTTTTAATATTTCTGCTGACGGTATCTGTGTTTTCATTTTAGGTGTAAGTTTTACACTTATAAACTAGCTTCAATGATACAGTCTGTAAAATAGCTTCGTAACCCTTACTGTAATGTGAATTTTTTTTAAAAAATAGGATATGTCAAATTGCGGATACAATTAACAACGCATAAACGATGTAATCTTTCATTTCAACCCGTAGGATTTTGAGGGCTTTGCTGATATGCGCTTCTACCGTTTTCTCAGAAATTTCCAAAGAACCCGCAATTTCTTTAAGGCTGTAACCTTTGCGGCTCAGGATAAAGACTTCGCGGCATTTTTGCGGCAGTTTTAAAAGCGATTGTTCGTATAGCTCACTGAGTGTATTAAAATCAAGCGCTTCGCTGGTATCATTATCAATGGGGACGTTATCCTCCTGCAACGTCAGGACCAGCTTTTTCTGCTCCTGATGATAATGCGTAATAATGTTGTATTTCAGCATGCCATTCAGATAGGCCTGGATATTTTTGTGAATATCGAATTTATGCCTGCCCAGCCAGAACTTCACAAAGGTTTCCTGCACAAGATCTTCCGCCGTGGTTTTGACACCCGTTTTCCTGATTGCAGTATGGACAAGCAACCGCACATGACGTTTGTATAGCTCCGTAAAAGCCAGTTCGTCGTCCTGCCGGCAAACCATTTGCATTAGTTCTTCATCCGGATAAGTGCTAAAAAGTTTTGTCACTGTAAGTTAGATAAGTTGTTAATATGGAAGAAAGCATATCGGGTCAAATGGTTAATTCCTGAATTTTTTTACTCAAAGTTAGGAAAGCATCTTGCTTCCTTATTTTACCATAATTTATAAATTTTATTAGTTAAAATTGAATTTAATATGAGTAAATGGTTCAGGTAATTAAGAATTTCAGTGCAGGCATGTTATTGAATAATTAAGAGCATAAATTTTCAAAGACTGTAAATACGGATGTTTTAACTGATTTGAAAATATAGAATTACAATGAAAGATTAAGATTCTAATGAGATAGAGGGTATTGAAGTTGGTTTTGCAATAAAAAAGACTGAATTTAAACTTTAATAAAATTTTCACTCTACATAATATTTTTTTACCATTTTATGAAAAAATTACTTCTGCTTTTATCTGTACCTTTCCTTTCTTATGGCCAAACCCCGACGGATGATATTGTCGCGAAGGCTGCCAAAATCCATGCAAAAGTATTGACCATTGATACACATGCGGATGTTCCTATCAACATGATGAAAGACAGCTTTGATGTGGCTGTTGAGCATAGTTACGAAAAGGATGGCTCGCAGATAGATTTTCCAAGAATGAAAAAAGGTGGCATGGACGGAATGTTCTTTGCCGTTTATCTCGGACAAGGCAAACGTTCGGCAGAAGCTAATGCTGAGGCAAAAAAGAAAGCACTGGCTATTTTCCACAAAATCCATGAAGCAGTACGCCTTAATCCTGATGTTGCCGGACTTGCAGTAACTTCGAAAGATGCTTTCAGATTGCAGAAGGAAGGAAAAAGAGCAGTATTTATCGGAATGGAAAATGGCTGGCCGGTCGATAATGATATCAAAAATCTTAAAATGTACCATGACCTGGGTTTGAGATACATTACGCTTTCTCATTCGGCTAACAATGATATTTGTGATTCGTCGACTGATCCGGATGGCCCTGAATTCAACGGGTTGAGCAAGTTTGGAGAAGAAGTTGTGAAGGAAATGAATCGTTTGGGTATGATGGTTGATATTTCGCACGTATCGGATTCTACATTTTATGATGTAATCAAACTCACCAAAGTTCCTGTTATTGCTTCACATTCTTCCTGTCGTGCACTTTGCGATGTACCACGTAACATGACAGATGATATGATCAGGACACTTGCCAAAAATGGCGGTGTGATCCAGATCAATTTTGTACCAGGTTTTGTGAAGAAACCTTCCCAGGATCAGGAATTATCTATGAAAGCACTTCGTATGAAAGTCCGCCAGACGGAACTTTCCGCAGCTGACAAAAAAGTGTTGTTTGAAGAAATGAAGGCCATCGGTAAAAAATATGAAAAAGACATGCCGACTGTTGCGGATGCCGTAAACCATATTGAACACGTAATAAAACTAACCAGCGTAAATCATGTTGGAATAGGTATGGATCTGGACGGTGGCGGAAGAGTAATTGGCATGAACGATGTGAGCCAGATCGGTGCTATTACTGAGGAACTTGTACGCAGAGGCTATTCTGAGAAAGATATAGCCAAAATCTGGGGCGGCAACATTATGCGTGTTCTTGACAAAGTAGAAAAAGGTGCAGAAAAATTATAATGTGCTTGCAAGTCAGTGAATTTATTCCGTTGCGATAAAAAAAATATATACATTTTAAGAAATAGTTTAATAAAATTGTAAATATTACATCTAGTATTTGATTATCGTAAAAAGAATAATAACTAATGGCTAAGTCAACGGGTAAAAAGAAAGCTGAATTAACACCGGTTTCTCCTTCGGAGATCCCGTCAGAGATTCTATCGGGAATAACTTCTGACAACAGCTTTGATTCACAGGAACAACATATAAATTCGGTGGAAGCGATTAGCCGTTTTACAGATTTTGATATTCACCTGTTCGCTCAGGGAAAGCATTATAAACTTTATGAAAAGCTGGGGTCGCATGTGATGGAGCATAAAGGTATTATAGGTACGTACTTTGCAGTATGGGCACCTAATGCTTCGTCCATTTCAGTGATCGGGAATTTTAATGGCTGGAACAAGCAGGGACATCCTCTGTCGGCCCGCTGGGATAGTTCAGGAATATGGGAAGGCTGGATTCCTAACATTGGTGTTGGTGAAGTTTACAAATACTTTATTATTACTAACGATGGCCAGCATCTTGAAAAATCGGACCCATTTGCATTATGGTGCGAAGTAGCGCCAAAAACTGCGTCTATTGTATGGGATAACTGGTACGAGTGGAAGGATACAGACTGGATGCAGACCCGCAAGGAAAAGAACAAACTGAATGCACCTATATCAGTATACGAAGTGCATTTGGGTTCCTGGCAGCGCGATCCGTCTGATCCGGAAAGGTACCTGACTTATAAGGAAATTGCAGTTGGGCTTGTTCCCTATGTAAAGGAAATGGGTTTTACGCATGTGGAGCTGATGCCGATCATGGAACATCCTTATCCGCCTTCCTGGGGATATCAGATCACAGGTTATTTTTCGGTAGCTTCGCGTATGGGTACACCGCAGGAGCTGATGTTCCTGGTAGATGAGCTGCACAAAGCAGGAATTGGTGTGTACATGGACTGGGTTCCTTCCCATTTTCCGGGCGATGCACATGGCCTTTTCCGTTTTGACGGGACTTCGCTTTACGAGCATGAAGATCCAAGAAAAGGCTATCATCCGGATTGGAAAAGTTATATTTTCAATTACGGACGAAATGAAGTACGTTCATTCCTGATCAGTAATGCTATTTTCTGGCTGGACAGATATCATGTGGACGGTTTGCGTGTGGATGCAGTTGCTTCGATGCTGTATCTGGATTATTCAAGAAATCATGGCGAATGGATTCCAAATGAATTTGGCGGACGTGAAAATCTGGAAGCTATTTCATTGCTGCGCGATATGAACGTGGCGGCTTATACAGAATTTCCTGACATACAAAGCATTGCGGAAGAATCTACTGCATTTCCGGGTGTGTCGCGGCCAGTGTTTGTAGGCGGCCTCGGATTTGGAATGAAGTGGATGATGGGCTGGATGAACGATACGCTCAAATATTTCGAAAAAGACCCGGCATTCAGAAAATGGCACCAGGATCAGCTGACTTTCAGTTTAGTGTACGCTTTCAATGAAAACTTCATGCTTCCGCTTTCTCATGATGAAGTGGTGTATGGCAAAAAATCGCTGGTAAATAAAATGCCGGGAGACGAATGGCAGCGTTTTGCTAACCTGCGGACTATGTTTACCTACATGTTTACGCATCCGGGTACAAAACTGATGTTTATGGGCGGAGAATTCGGACAAACATCTGAGTGGAATTTCAAACAAAGCATGGACTGGCATCTTCTGGAATTTGCACCTCATGCGGGAATGAAGGAATTTACAAAAGCGCTGAACAGCTTGTACAAGTCGGAACCGGCTATGTACGACTACTCGTTTTCGCATGAAGGCTTCGAGTGGATCGACACGCAGGATCGCGAGAATTCGGTACTTGTTTATGCCCGAAAAGCCATAGATCCCGATCTCAATATTGTTGTAATACTAAACCTGACTCCGGTTCCGCATCCTGGATATAAAGTGGGCGTGTTGTCGGAAGGCAATTGGGAAGAAATTTTCAACTCCGATGAAAAGAAGTTTTATGGAAGCGGAATGACCAATGGCGGAGTATTGAAAGCCGAGAACAAAGCATGGCACGGAAAAGCACATTCGGTTCTGGTAGATTTACCACCTCTTGGCGCAGTTATATTAAAGCGGAATCTTTTGAAAAAGAAATAAAATATAGAGTCAGATTGTGATTCATCGTTAAGTTTAAGGCAGAGATTAATCTCTGTCTTATTTTTTTGTACATTTTTCTACCTTTGCCGCAATCATTAACTTTGAATCAAATGAAAAGTACGCGTATAATCGTTTTTCTTATTCTTATAATTCCTTTTTCTGGATTTGCACAAACTGCTTCACGTGTTACATCCGGTTTAGATCTGGGACTTGGCTATCAGGATAAAGTCTGGGTGCCATCCGTAATGTACCATCAGGAATTAAGCCTTAATAATTTTTCCTGGTTCAGGATAGGGTGGGGTGTACGTACCTGGGGATATTACGCAGGAAAAACGGATCTGTTGCCTAAAAGCAGTTCAGTTACCGGAGACACGTTAAAGTTTGGTAAGATAACCACGAATGGAATCAGTTTACTGGTAGGTGCTAATGTCAGGCTCTGGAAATTTGATATCGGTGCAAATACGGATTTGATAGGAATTGCTTTTGGCGCCAAACGAAAAGGTTTATATACCAATTCATCATTTGAAGAAGGAGAAGGTGCGGAATTTTATAATGCCTATGTACCAAGTAACCCGACAGTTTTAAATGCACTTCCAGTATTACTGGATAATAACAGTGGTCAGTCAGAAATATTTTTACGTTACTGGATCACTGACAGAATAGGTTTGAAGCTTGGTTACGTACATGGCAGGGTTACCTATACTTCATCTGAAAAACTGGACGGAGGACAAACGCGGTTTTCTACAACCTATGGCGTTCCTTATGCTGCCATATCCTTTCCGCTTTATAATTAACCACATTCAGGATTTATTGATAAACCCGTCGGATGGCTTTTTGCCAACCAACAGGGAATAGAAATCACAGAGACTTTTAGTTAAAAATTATGAATGAAAAATTAACTGATTCGCATAAGTACAATCTCTGGAAAGGACGGCTGGAAAAAAATGGAATGGATATCCATCAGATTGACGAACTGTATTCCCGGCATAACGGGCATGGTGAAGTGCTTTTTTCTCTCTTGTACACAGATGCTACCACACCGGAAGGAAATAAAATCCCGCCTATCTGTTTCCTGAAAGGCGAAGTGGTATGTGTGCTGATTTGTTTTATTGATGTACAGACCAGAGAAAAATATCTCCTTTTGGTGCAGCAACGGCGCATATGTGATGGTTCGATGACATTCGAACATCCGGCTGGAATGCTGGACAGTGAAAGTGATGCGGCATCGGTAGCAGCACGTGAAGTATGGGAGGAAACAGGAATTGCGATCGAAAAGGAGCAAATGGTAAAGCTGAATACTGATCCATACTATCCTTCGACCGGAACGAGCGACGAAGCCATGTATTTATTTTATTGTGAGCTTGAACTGAGCACTGAGCAGATTCAAACCTATCACAATCAAACCATGGGTTTGCTGTCGGATCATGAGTATATCCATACCTACGTGGTACCATTTGCAGAAGGCCATAAGCTGATAACTAATGTAAACGGAATATTACTGGACTATATGTATCTTAAAGATGTAGGAGACTGGGAGTTGCTGAAAAAATTGTAACTGAATACAGTAAACAAACATTTATGTTGAAACAATTTCCAAAGATTATTGCCGAAAAAATAAAATAGGGACTATATTTGCACCCCGTTACAACAAGCACCCGTAGTTCAATGGATAGAATTTCGGTTTCCGGTACCGACGATATGAGTTCGAATCTCGTCGGGTGCACCCAGCGAGACAAGCCCTGAAAATCAGGATTTGTCTCGCTTTTTTTGTTTTTCCAATTCACTGTTTATTTAATAGATAATCAGTGTAGTTTCGTTGATTCCGGGAGTTCGATGTTGCTTTCCAACTGAATGGATATTCTCGGGCAATATCGAACTTATTATTTGCCTTTTTCTTCAACTGTGCGGTTTTGTTCACCAATGCTTTTGCATGATTACTTTCAGTTTTTCATAATCTACTTTGGAGTTGTGCCTTGGATCCCGAGGTATTTTGTTGATAAAAATAATGTTTTCCAACCCATTGGATATTAGATACACAGCGTTTTTTACGTTTTCTTTCTGACGCGAATCTGAAAGTTCAATTACGGCGATCAGCTTATTTTTCCAGATCATTACAGTACCAGCTTCAACTCCGTTTATGGTTTGAAAATGATTTTCATAAACAAATGTAGAAATGCATTTACCTTCAGGTTCGATAAGTGAACTGCACCTTCCCGTCAGGAATAAATTTCCATCGGCATCCAGATATCCGCTGTCCCCGGTGCGGTGCCAGCATTGGTTTCCGACAAAGATTTTATTTCGGTTTAAAGCATCCGGATTGTTGAGATAATCGGTCAGTACATGTTTTCCGGTTACAATTATTTCGCCGGTTTCACCTGTAAGCACTTCAAGATTCTCAACATCTTTGATGCTTGCAGCTAAAATATTCTCGTTAGTAATCCCGATTATCTTTACCGTTGTACAAGCCTCAGGTTTACCAACATACAAACCCTGGAAAAGTACATTTTCAGCTTTTGCAATGAGATTTTTCACTCCAACCGAGCTGATTGGCTCTGCTTCCGTAGATCCGTATACTATCTGAATGTCAGTTTCAGCAAAAGCACTTTTGTAAACATTTGCTTCAGCGGGAAAAACCGGGGCGCCGCCAGTAAATATTTTATTGATTCCGTCAAGTTTTAATTGTTTGTCTATCAAATGCTGAGCTATTCGTTTTACGAAAAAAGGTGAAGCAATAATTGTATTTACACCATATTCTTTTATCTGACCAATAATTTTTCCGGGTTCCAGTGAAGATGGTTTGCTGCTCTTGTAATCTGCAATGACCGAAGTGACGCCTGCCCCCAAATTCAGGAGCAGAACAATTGGCAGAACCGGCATGGAAACTTCATCTCTTTTTGGTTTTATTAAAGGAATCAGAGCCTGAAATTGCCCGAAAAGTAATTTGTGCGTTCTTATTGCTGCTTTTGGGATTCCTGTGCTTCCGGTTGTAAAAGTGATAAGTGCAGCATCATTTTCGGTTGTTTCGGGAAACAGGATTACTTCATTTTTTTTGTCATAATGCAAGCCAAGATGTAATGGGATTTTTCTTAATCCGGACACAATCCACGATAATACCAAGCCTTTCGATGTACCGATAAATGCCTTGCATCCTGCAAGTTTACAACAGTCATTCATCCTTTTTATACTCACCCATTCATCCAGAAAAACGGCAACGGCACCAATCCTGAAAAGGGCAAGAACAATCCGGTATAAATGATCGCTCATAGGAACAACCACCATCACCCGGCCACCTTTTTGAATTCCTTTCTTAAGAAAATAGAAGGCTGTTTCTGTAACTGAGCCTGAAAAGGTTTCAAAAGTTATTTTTTTATCCCGGTAGATTAGCGCCGTTTTTTGTGGCGTTTCACGGGAAGTTTGGTATAAAAGATCAACAATGTTGAACGGATTAATCATTGTATATCGTTGATGACTGGCTGGTTTCTACAATCCTTTTGATATTTTGCATATTTTGTGAAAATATTCTGTTTATCTCATAAGCAGCAATATACATTTTGAATTCATCGATTATTCCCGGGCTTTTATTAAAAAAAACGGTAAAAGTAACACGGCACTTTTTATCGTCCAGTTTTTTATAAATCTGTTCAGTTGCAAGGTTCTCAGCTGATATCGGAAATTCTTTCAGGTTGTAAATTGTCAACTGCCTTTTTTTGCCCGGTATTACGACAGTAATAAGCTCATCCCACTGTTTACCGGTTTCATCCTTATTGCAAAAACATCTTCTTTGTGAACCAACAGATCCGTCAGAAACCTTTCCTGAATTTAAAGGAATGATGTGATCAACAAAAACTGACCAACGCGACGCATTTTCTGATTTGCCCAAAAACTTAAAAACAGTATCAACGGGTGTTTCTATTTCAACTGAATGCTGAATCAGTTTGTGGGTAAAACCAGGGTAACTTTTATATGGGCTAAATCCGGCAATCGCTGTTAAAAACACTAAAATCAATATCAAAATAAAGAAAAGCCATTTGGTTAATTCAGTGGATCTGCTTCCCATACAATACATAATTTTTGTAATTGACACCGGAAAAATTCTCAGATAATTTGACGGAAGTACCTTGCTGATATATAAACGGATGAATAGCGCTTGTATATCCGATCGCATTTGCTCTCCTGTAAATAACATTTCCAATCACGTGGCCCAAGCCGCTCCATTTTGGATCCGGATGCCGTGCCAATGTTTTTACAATTAAAGATTTTTCTTTGACATTGAAAAAATCATGAACACAAAAATAATATCCAATCAGATTTTGATTTTTATCTTCTGCTATTAGCGTGAAACACGGATCAATGTACTTTTTCGTATGTGCATATTTGGCAATAAAGGCATCTTTTGTAATTGGAGTGTATAGAAAGTTGGTCTTAAAAGCAACTTTATTAAAATCATAAATCCGGGCAATTTCCTCTTCAAAATCAAGCAGGTCAATGGAGCGGATGACAACACCTTCCTCATTGAATTCCTGTTCACGTTTAAGGATTTCAGGCAGGTCAAATTTAAAACTTTTGTCAATGTTGCTGAAATAATGTGCAATAGGTTCGAAACCAGCATCAATAAAATGTTTGTTGTAATATAACTGATGTAAATTTTCAGTGAAAAAAGCCGGGTTTTCATCACTGATCCCAAACCGGTAATTTTCCCAGGTGCTTCCATTCATAGGCCCGATCAAATAAGGTGCTTTCAGAAATTTAGCTTCCGATTGCAGGTGGGACAACATTTTTGCTGCATACAAAGGATTATCCGTGCACTCATAATTGCCAATTGTCAAAGCGCGTTGATGATGGTACTGAAGTAACGGATTATTATAAAGGCTTGCTCTCGCAACCGGTTTACCATTATTAAAAAGCAAATAACAAACGGCCAAAAACTCTTCCGGGATATATTCCAGGCTTTTGAACCTGATACTTTCTGTGTCATATATGCTTTTCGGGAAATCAACAAAAAGCTGAAAATCAGCAAGTCCAGGATTGGTTTGAATTATTTCCATCATATAATCAATGTCAGGGTTAACACCACGCTTGCCGGAACTGTAAAATTATCGGTTCCCTTAATACCAATAGCTTCTGAAACAGTTGCAACTACTAGAAATTAAAATAGCATAGAAAATACCGGTACCGACTTCCAATGGAACCAGTGGCATGGCATAAAATGTCGTTAAAGTAATGAGGATACAAACTATGAAAAAGGACAGAGATCCGGAAAGTGTTTTGTTATTGCCACCAATGCGATAGCTTCCAAAGGGATAATGTTTGCCGGTAAGTGCTGCCACAGGGTCACATATTGCCAGAATCAGTATGGGCAGATAATACATGATCAGGCCTTTTTCGACATGTGTATATATCAGGTAAGTTCCATAAACCACAACCGGATAAAGGATACTTCCATAGGAAAAACGGCCTATATTATTAATGGAAGGAAGCATATTATACCGCAGGCTGATGAGCAGGATAATAAGAAAACTTCCGCACAGAAATAGCACCTGCCAGTGACTGTGCAATAAAACCGGGAAAGTCAGGGTAAGAATCCCGGTGCCAATATGCACGATCTTTCTTGTCCATTCGGCTTTTACTTTTTTCCTGTGATAAAGAAATTCAGCAAAACCGAACAATATAAGAAAACAGCTTGCGAGAAGTAAGGGAAGTACAATTTCCTGTAACATGAAATAATTGCTTTTTTATTTAATGATTCTTTCCAGAATAAATTCCTTGTAGAAGAATCCTTTATCTATGGCTGTTAGCCGCTCTGAATCAGCTTTTTGATAATCTGTATTTTCAGGGAGGATTTGTGAGATCTGGCGTGGTACCATCAGATTCCAATACGCAAGCGTGCCATTTTTTTCAGTTCCGTCAATGAGCGCTTTTGCAGTTTCCCTGAATTGTTTCTGATCCATATACTCAAAAATATCAGAAAGGTTCATGCCATTGAATTTGCCATATTGCTTGATCGCATCCTGCACAAAACCCTGTTTTAAATACAGCTGATTCATATTTGACCGGATTTTTCCATAATTTTCCCTTTGCAGATAATGGGGTAGAAGTATATCAAAAGAACCGGTAAGTGTGTATCGGAGGATGAAATTTTCGTACACAGCGCCGGATTTCAAATGGTTTGCAGCTTTATCAAAAATAAACTTTGAAACCGAACCTTGCACCTGTTTCAGAAATTCCGGGTCGCGGCCATATTTTCCCATCACATAATTGCTGAAAAATATTCTGAAGAGTAATTTCCAACGCCAGGTATTCCATTTGTCTGTATAAAACTGCTCCTGCTGCTTTTGTGATTTTACCCTGAAAAGTTCTTCAATTGTTCGTTTTGAGTGGATCCAGGGCAAAATCCTGCCGCTGAACAATTGAAAATATTTCTCGAATTTTCCCTGATGGATGATCCCGTTTTTAATGAGAATAAGATTCGATTCCCAGTAAGATCTGGCTTCGGAGCTTAGTTGGTTTTTAAGAGAATGAAAACATTTCTCCCGGCTGTCAGAAAGCGTAAATCCCAGAAACGCAAGAGTTTCTTCATATTCCAGGTTCAGGATACAAATTCTTTTTAATTCAATTAAATACAGTTGAATTCTATTAATATCCACTGCTACAACCATTTCCGGATCAGTTGTCAGCAAAGAAAAACTGTTGTCACCCGCAGAACCTACCGACAAAATTTTACTTCCATTGGCAGGCGACAATCCTTCCAGCAAAATTGTGGCATCTTCCCAGCAATTTGCGTAGCGTATGATTTCAAAATTGACGCGTTCTGTTAAATCCTGATCATTCATTTTGTAATAATCCTGATTGTGCCCGTACTTCCGTCCATTTCGATTTCATCGCCTGTTTTTAATGTTTTGAGCAATCCGGTAACACTCACAATGCAGGGTTTTCCCATTTCCCTTGAAACAATGGCTGAATGACTGAGCAGGCTTCCGCGTTCAACAATAATGCCCAATGCTCCCGGAAAAAGAGTGACCCAGCCCGGGTCCGTGCTGGAAGTAACCAGTATGTCGCCGTTTAGGGAAGAAACTTCATTGGGGTCCAAAACTACTCTGACCCGCCCCGAAACTTTCCCTGGTGAACATCCTATTCCCTTCAGGTCACCCTGATGTGCTTCAACTCTGTTGGTATTGAAAAAATCATTGGCGTGGTAAGGAGTGCCATAAGTTGCAAAACGCTCTGATGGCGGAGCTTGTTTCTGATAATTTTTAAATTCATTTTTTCGCAAAGCAATCAGGGATTTGATATTTTGTGTAACTGCTTTTCCTTCTATGTAGCTAAAAATTTCTTCTTTCGTGAGATAGAATATGTCACGTTCATTGTCAATTATCTTACCGGAATAAAACCTTTGTCCAATATGAAAAAATAACTGGCGCACAATTCCAAACGCTCTGGTTCTTTCATAGCGCAGATTTTCACGTGCACTTACCAATTCCCTGGTGATTTTAAGCGTACGTTTCAGTTTGAATTTTTTGTAAAAATCCCGGTTAAGCTTGTCCTCAATTTCATTTTCTGCATTTTTCCGGATAACGTTTTCTCTTTTGCCTGAAAACTGATCCGATGTAATACCGGTCTCAACATAGGATTTGAGAACCCGTATAAATTTGGCCGGATCCTGGGTGTAAGATACCGTTTCCAGTTTTAATTCACCTACACAACGTTCACCGAAATCCAGGATATATTGATCAATTTCCTTTTTTACGACAACAAACTCAGCAGAAGTATTTGAGGTGAGGTCTTTCAGAATAGATTCTTCATTTTTGGAAGTAAAAAGATCTTTCAAAATGGACGAGGCTGTAATATGAGTGGCCAGCCGGATACTCCGGTGAACTGGTTCTACCGAAATAATATCGCTGCTGCCGCATAGCAGGTCATTGTGAATATTAGGATTTTGATCGATATATTTTTCACACTGTTTTTGTAATATCCCGAACCATATCATGGCGAAAAAATCATTCAATAACGGAGCCTTCCATTCCAGCAACAACGTTTTTTCAAAATTGCGATACAGGAGCATCAGCTCACCCGCATTTTTACCGGAATAATTGATCGTTTTGTATTGCAGGATTGTCTTATCCAGTAATAACATAAATTCCTTCTTTTTACGAGGCAATGAAAGAAAACGAAAAAACATACGTACTGCCATTTTTGCAATACTCCACCAAGCTTTTCCTTTTGACAAACGATAAGTTTCCGGAATATCAAACCGTTCTTTGACACCCATCATTTTTTCCATAAAACGGGCGTTGATGCTGTATCCGGGAAGCATTGCGAGCATGTGGTACCAGGTTTTGAGATTATAATAGACTCTTCCGTTTATAAAACCCAAAGTATTGGAAAAAACGGTCTCATTATCTTCAATAACATTTTCGCTTACACCAAGATAAATACTGAAAAGCTTATACGCCGTTTCGTAGGATTTGCTGATAAAGGAAAAGGTCAAAGGTGTTGTTACGCCCGGATACGACTCAATAATGTTGCTGTTATCCCAGAGAATATACTCGCCGGTTTCGTCATTTTGCGGTTTCAGTGTAGTGATCGGCCGGGTTTGCAGCAAATACAAGGTTTGGTTTTTAAATGCAAACTCAATATCCTGCGGCTGGTTAAATTCATTTTCAAGCTTGTCCAGCACTTCTCCCAGTGTAAGAATTTGCTGCTCGTCTAATGTAGCCTGATGAGATTTTTCAGAAGAAACTTTTGTCTGTATGATGCCATTTTCGTTTTCACTGTCAAAACTCATTTTATGTATTTTAACAGCTAATTCACTAAAAATTGTAGTGCCGTTTATAACAAAATGATCAGCGTTGAGTTTTCCGGAAACCAGGCCTTCACCAAGCCCGAATACGGCATTGATAAGCTTTTCATTTTTATTGCCGTTGACGGGATTGGCACCGAAGGCGACTCCTGCAACATCGGCATCTGTCATTTCCTGAATGATTACGGCAATGCCCTGTTGACCGGAAATATTGTGATGTTTTCTGTAATTGGCAACTCTTTGTGAAAATGCAGAGATCCAAACCTTTTTGATGTATTTTGCCAGATTTTTTTTCGAAACAAACAGTTCACTTTCAAATTGTCCGGCAAAGGAATGACCGTCACCGTCTTCATCAGTTGCCGAAGAACGGACTGCAAAATATTGAGTTGGGCCAAATACAGAAATCAGTTGTAATAGCAATTCATCGCTGATATCAATTTGTTCAATAAATGCTGAGATTTCTTCCTGACCGCGATTCAAAATATCTGCCGGGATCATTTCCTGCAAAACTTCCCAGGGAATTACTGCAAATTTGGGAACGTTCATCCCAATTTCTTTCAACCGGAAAAGATTTTTTGCTTTTCCGCCAATCGTAAAACCCGGCACTTTTTCTGAATCAGAGATGAAATACATTATTCAAACAATAATTTTGAAATCATAGGCCCTCCACCGAGAGTCAGGTACATGGCAAGAGTCCAGAATGCAGATGCGTACTCGATTATTTTTGACAGCTTTTCAGTCCTTTTTTCTAAAAATAAAAAAGCTGGGATCACACAGAGCACGAAAATAGTTCCAAGAACAATAAAGGCTGTTTTGCCATATCCGGCGAAAACAGATGCAGCAATGCTTAGAACAAGTGTAATGATAAGAATAAATACCCAAAGCCATATGGCCTTGTTGATTCCAAGCATGGATGTGTAAGTGAGTACTCCCTCAAATTCCTTTTCGGGCGTTCTTATTTTCCTGCCAATTTCAAGGACAATTCCATTCATGTAGGATACGGCAAAGAAGAAAAATAATCCCGCAGGCGCTTTTGCATTAGCAAGGAGCCAGTCCAGCCCGCTGGCATAGATATCAATGAGCGGAATGATGAACATATGCGAAGTAATGTACCAGAACTGATGTTTTTTGAGCCAATCGGATATGAAAAATTCTTTCCCCATCAATAGCAGATACCCAATGATGACGGCATAGATCAGCAGCATTTTTGGAAAGAAGAACAGGTTCAGGAGGAGCTGGGCAACTGTCACGATTACACCCATAATCATCAATTCCCGGAAGGAGACTAATCCTCGCGGAACAGGAAGTGTTTTCCGGTATTTTGCATCATCTTCGGCGTCTTTGAATTCATCGAAAATCCGGACGAGGAAGAATAAAGTAACCGTAGTGAAAATTCCTGTTGCAAATATTTTCCAGTCCACAAATCCGGTACTCCCCCGGCATATCCGGGAATAGGAAACTGCCGAAAAACTGAATGCGGCAACGAGCAATCCATGCCCGAATATTGGAAACCGTTCTTTTTGATATATGTAAAACCTGAAAAGGAAATGCGCGTTATTTTCTTCGTCTTTACTGAATTCATTTCTCTGAACAGGGAAGGTCATTTTTTTCGTCTGAATTTTTGATGTGCTGATGAAAAATGTCCGGCCAAAAATGCTGGAATGGTAATCTCAAAGGCCAAAACCAGTACTCCGCAAATTTCTGCAAATTTTCCGGCTTTTTACCTGGCATTGGTATTGACGCGTTTTCGGTATGATACTGAGAGGGCTGCCCGATTGCACTGGTGTTCTCATAGTTCATCTGCTAGTTTTTTTAACTTATGGACACATGTATTACTTAAAAGGTTGCCTGAACTTACAGAATTCATGTTGGACAGGCTCTAAGTATCCGCAGAAATTCAGGTGTTTGATAACAATTATACTTTCCCCGGCAAGTGGCTTAACTGGACTTGCTACCTTTAAGTGGACATTGAGTTAAGTGAAACTTTTATAACTTAACACTTATGTCTGGAGAAAGAAGAGTATTTGACAAGGAGTTCAAACTGATGAGCGTTGAACTAAGCAATAGCCGCACAGACCTTGCTGCACTGGCAAAAGAATTGGATGTTCCACCTGCTATGCTATACCGCTGGCGTAGAGAGTTTTCTGCGAAACAAAACGGTAGTTTTCCTGGCAACGGAAAGGTGATTTTAAGTGAAACGGAACAGGAATTGGCCCGGCTAAGGAAAGAACTCCGCGACACACAACTTGAACGAGATATCTTAAAAAAGGCTGTAGGCATTTTCTCCAGGAGCGATGGCAAATATTCGGGTTCATAAAGGATCACCGGAAAATATTTCCCATTGAGAAAATGTGCATGGTTTTTAAGGTAAGCAGAAGCAGGTTTTATACTTGGCTGAGCAATAAACTATCGGATACAGCTATTGAAAATCAGACCCTTATCGATAAAATAATTGTTATTCATGGGGATAGTAAACAAACGTACGGAAGCCCCAGGGTCACTCAGGAATTGTACAAACTGGGGGTGAAAGTGTCCCGTCCAAGGGTCGCCAGACTGATGAAGAAAGCAAAAATAAGAAGTATTGTCAAGAGAAAATTCCGTGTCACAACAGATTCTGAACATACATATCCGGTTGTAGCAAATAAGCTTAACAGGCAATTTAAAGTAGAAAAAATAGCTACTGCGTGGGTGTCTGACATCACATACATTAAAACGACGCAAGGTTGGCTATATCTCACCATAGTACTGGATTTAGCTGACAGGAGAGTAATTGGATGGGCGCTTAGTTCAACAATGAAAGCTATTGATACTGTGATACCTGCGTGGAAAATGGCTCTGAAAAATAGAAGCGTAACCTGTGAATTAATTTTCCATTCGGATAGGGGAATTCAATACGCCTGCAACGAATTTAAAAGTTTGCTGGACAAAAGCCCACTGGTAATAAGAAGCATGAGCAGAAAAGGAAATTGTTGGGATAATGCGGTTGCTGAAAGTTTTTTTAAGACCTTAAAAGCAGAATGTGTTTACCAAAATACTTTTATTAATAAACACCAGGCAGCAATAATTGTATTTGAATATATTGAAACCTGGTATAATAGAAAGAGGCTTCATTCTGCCCTCGGGTACATGTCACCAAAAGAATTTGAAGAACTTTTAAATATGCAGAAAATTGCGGCTTAACATTTTGTCCTCTTTATTGTTGCAATTCCATAACCAGATGTTAGTTTTGAACTTAATGACAGGATGTAAGTAACAACTTCGTACTAACACCTTTTCTTGCAATATCCGGTAACGTTGTTATGATCAGAAATTACTTTAAAATTGCCTGGCGCAATCTTGCCAGAAGCAGGAGTTATTCCGTAATCAATATTGGCGGGCTTGCCGTCGGAATGACAGTCGCTATGTTGATTGGCCTGTGGATTTATGATGAATTGTCGTTTAATAAATACCATGAAAATTACCAGGGAATTGCGCGTGTAGTGCAGCAGCAAACCCTGGACGGAGAGATAAATACGGGTAATAATCTTCCGGCGCCGTTGTTCAAGGAGTTGCAAACTAACTTTGATGCAGATTTTGACCGTGTGGTGATTACATCCTGGCTACAAAAGCATACGCTGGCGTATGGCGCATTGAGTTTTACACAGCCAGGTAATTTCATGTCAGTTGGTGCAGCAGAAATGCTTTCTTTGAAAATAATCAGCGGGAGTGCTTCCGGGCTAAAAGATCCGGCAACGATCCTGCTTTCCGAATCAGTAGCAAAAGCTTTTTTCAAGAATTCCGACCCGGTTGATAAGATGATGAAAATCAATAAGGATCTGGATGTCAAAGTGGTTGGGGTTTACGAAGATGTTCCATATAACTCAGAATTTCATGAATTGGGGTTCATTGCACCTTTCGATCTGTTTGTTTCATCTACCCGATGGGTGAAAGATGCCGTAGAAAATAACGAATGGGAGAACAGTTCTTTTCAAATCATGGTGCAACTCTCAGAAAATAGTGATTTAAAATCAGTCTCAGACAAAATAAGAGATATCAAACTCAGAAAAACGGATGAAAGGGAGTTGAAATTCAAACCACAAATATTGCTGCATCCAATGAGCCGCTGGCACCTGTATTCCGAATGGGTTAACGGAAGCAATGCCGGAGGACGTATTCAATTTGTATGGCTGTTTGGCATTATAGGAATATTTGTACTGCTGTTGGCGTGCATCAATTTTATGAACCTGAGTACGGCCCGATCGCAAAAACGCGCCAAAGAGGTTGGGATCCGAAAAGCGATCGGCTCTTTGCGGCTGCAATTGATCATCCAATTTTTCAGTGAATCTTTCCTGGTTGTATTTGCTGCCTTCTTTATATCGCTGATACTCGCACGGCTGGTTTTGCCCACCTTCAATGAAATTGCCGAAAAGAAAATGTCTATTCCCTGGGGTGACCCTGTTTTTTTGCTAAGCGGCATCGTTTTCACACTTCTGACAGGGCTCATTGCAGGGAGTTACCCGGCATTCTATTTATCTTCGTTTGAACCTGTAAAGATACTCAAAGGCAACTGGGCTCCATTGGGGTTGCGTGCAACACTGCCGCGGAAAGTTCTGGTCGTTCTGCAATTCACGGTTTCTATCACGCTGATTATCGGAACATTGGTAGTATACAAACAAATTCTTCACGCAAAGAACCGCCCTATTGGCTACAACAGGCAAGGGCTCGTCACCATGCTGGTCAATACACTGGATTTTCATATGCATTTTAATGCTGTATTGGATGATCTGGTGAAAACAGGAAGTGTGACTTCGATAGCAGAGTCGGCAGCACCGCCAACCGAAGTTTTTTCAGCAAATGTAGGTTTTGAATGGAAAGGCAAAGATCCGGGCCTGCATTCAGAATTTGCAACTATCGGGATTTCGCCCGATTTTGGAAAAACAGTAGGATGGGAGTTTATTGCAGGGCGTGATTTTACCAGAACTTTTTCTTCTGACTCTGCCGGATTTGTGATAAACGAAGCAGCGTTGAAGTTTATGGGACTTGGTAAGCAGAACCTGAATGATGCGATTGGCGAAACAATCACCTGGGACGGCAGGCGTTTTAAAGTCATTGGTGTGATCAAAAATATGATCATGGAATCACCTTATGATGCGGTCAGGAAATCTATCTTTTTCATTCATCCCAAAGGGGGGCGTTTTATAACGGCGAGGCTCAATCCAGATGTTACTGCCGGTTCAGCAATAAAAAACATTGAAACCATCTTCAAAAAATATGCTCCCGATTCACCCTTCACTTACCAGTTTGTAGATCAGGAATATGCATTAAAGTTTGCTTCTGAGGAAAGGATCAGCAGGCTGGCATTGCTATTTACTGGATTGGCCATTTTTATAAGCTGCCTTGGACTTTTTGGAATGGCATCATTCATGGCAGAGCAGCGGACGAAAGAGATTGGTATCCGTAAAGTGCTTGGCGCATCAGTCGCTAATTTATGGCAGGTGCTTTCAGGCGATTTTTTAATTCTGGTAGCGGTTTCAAGTTTGTTGGCAGCACCCACTGCCTGGTATGTTATGGATCGCTGGCTGGAGAAATACAACTATCATACGCAAATTTCATGGTGGATTTTTGCAATTGCCAGCTTTGGAACACTAGCGATCACCCTCTTTACAGTGAGCTACCAGGCAATTCACGCAGCACTGCTCGATCCAGTAAAAAGCCTGCGTGGCGAATAAAGACTTGGTGCATCAGTACATATTCTAATGTTAATTTTAACCAAACTGCTTAATGAACATTACTGCCGCATGAAATTAATGGTGGATGTACTGTCTTATTATTCCTGTTTTTAGAATAATAAACTAATTACTGAAACTTAACGAAAACAGGTTTGGAAACTATTACTCACTCCTCAGCACATCCACCGGATTACTCCCCGCAGCCTTCATTGTCTGCAAACCGATCATGAAAAATGCAATCAGTAACACGGCCATCAAGCCGGCGAACAGTTCCGCAATCTGTACTGGTGTGTGATAGGGGAAATTTGTTAATACGAATTTTTCGAAGAAAAAGTAAGTTACAGGCAGGGCGATCAATGCTGATATGGACAGGAGCAATAGAAAGCTGCGACTTAGTAAGTACACAAGATTGCCGGATGTTGCACCCATCACCTTGCGGATTCCAATCTCTTTTAACCTGGTTTCGGTTGTGAATACTACCATTCCGAAAAGTCCCATCGAGGCAATGGAAATGGCAAGAATTGAAAGAAAACCAATGATCTTGATCATGGTCGAAAATTCGCTGTATGCATCCTCTATTGCTTCATCATAAAATTCAGCCTTAAATGGATGAACGCGATCGATCTTTTTCCATGTGGACTCTATTTTAGCCCTGGTCGCGAACATGTCGTTACTTTGTATTTTGGCATTGATGACTGCCCCGTCTTCGGGTGTCCAGAACATAAATGCCGTCGGCTCAATAAGGTTATCGACCTTGCCATAGTGAAAATCTTTCATGACGCCAACAATGGTCATCCTGCGTTCTTTAATGCGGAAACTACTGAATGTGATCTCCTTTCCGATTGCTTTTTCAGGTTCGTTCGAATTAATATTAAACCGTTTTAAAACCTGCTCATTAACGATCACCTCGCTGGCAGAAGTGGCCGTTGTGGGCCGTGAAATGAAATTCCCACCGGCAATGAGCTTGTATCCATGCAGCGGCAAATAATTTTCATCGACGTGGTTCGTCATGACGAGCGCAGAGTCGTGCGAATCTTTGTATTTCATGTAACCGCCCCAGGCATTCCCAACGCTAGTAACAATCAGCGACTTGGAAAGGGCTGCTACTTCGGGCATCTCGCTTAGCTCTTTTAACAGCGCATCAGGTTTATTGCCCTGCATATTGATGTTAAGAATATTTTCTGTGTTGAACCCCAGATCGAAGGCAAGTATGTTTTTATATTGCACATAACCGACGGCGGTCGTTGTGATAAAAATGAGTGTGACCGTATATTGAATCACCACCAAAGCGCGTCTTAGTGTTACATGTTTGAATACTTTCACTGCTGAAGTATTTCCCAGCGCATTGATTACACTGATTTTGGAGAAAAACATGGCAGGCATAAAACCGGCAATAACGCCAATGGTGACTGAAAAAATGATAAAAGCTGCGACCATAGCCGGCGTGAGATCGAGCTTCACAGTGCGCTGCATCTCCGGGGCCATGTTGATCAGTTGCGGCCGCAATCCAAGAAATATAAAATAAGAAAGAATCAGCGCAGCGAGTGAGATCATTATTGCCTCGGCAAGAAACTGTTGCCGTATCTGGCTCTTTTGCGCGCCGATAGCCTTGCGCAGGCCTAATTCTTTAAACCGGCGTGTTGCTCTTGCGATGGAAAGGTTGGTATAATTGAAGCAGGCAGACAATATTACAATAAATGCCAGGCCACCAAGTATCCAAAGCACAACGGGAGGCATATGAGGACCCGTGGAGCCGCTCATGGAACCGGAACGTAGATTTTCTCCGACTACAATGTCATATAAAGGAAGGAGTTCGAGCTGGATATTCGTTTTTTCTTCCGCCAGATTTTCTTCTTTTGCAATAGCGTCCAACTGTGACTGGATTGAGGTTTTATCGGCATTTTCCGGCAGCAGAAGATATACAGAATTCGAAAACATGTTGGACCATTCTCCGGAACGCGGGTCATTTTTACCTTTTTGTTCAGCCGTAGAAAGCGATACCAGCGCTTCGAAATTAATATGCGAAAAGAAGGGAACGTCCTTCATGATACCAGTCACCTGATAATCGACCGTATCGAATTTGATAGCCTTACCAAGCGCCGAACCGTTGCTGAACAGCTTTTTCGCTGCCGTCTCCGTAAGAACGATCGAATAAGGATCGCGTAGCGCAGTTTCGGGATTGCCTTCCAGCATGGGAAATGTAAATATCCGGAACAACGAAGGTTCCGCCCAGAAACCCTTGATTGGAATAATATTCTCGCCAACTTTTGCATCCTGTGAAAAATCATTGCCCAGAATAGCCACTTCCGAGCCGGCGTTCCGGTCAACGCCGGTCACTTTCTCCCGGATAAGCTTTCCCGTTTTTACAGATGTAGACGAATATTTTTCGCCGATCGCTGCCTGGCCGGATTCCGATCTGCTGCCTCGTTCACCTTTGAAAGTCGCAACGTTGGTGATCCGAAAGATCCTGTTACCATTCTTATTGAATTTGTCATACGAACGGAGGTCGAGCACGAACGCGATCAGTAACAACCCGACGGACATACTGATGGCAAGGCCGACGATATTGATGGACGAAAACAGTTTGTTGCGCATTAAGCTGCGTCCCGATGTTTTGAAGTAGCTTCCGATCATGATCCGGTTGATAAAAGGGTTTACAAATTTTGCTCTGCGTATTAAAATGTATTTGAATGTAGATTTTGAATAGCTGAATATATTTTTTGACAAATCAAAAAATTCATGCCCCATTCCCGATGCCCTTAAATTCAGTAAATAACAAAATTTTCATTATTGAGGCTGTTCGATAATGAACAAATTATCCGGGAAACGTACACTTTTCCAATGTTACGGATTGCAGGTTTATTAAAGTTAAAAAACCGCTCAATTGTTCAATATTGTTGGGGCTATTAAACTTTAAAGCTAGTTTTCACCTTGGCAAGCCTGCTTCATTTTGGTAATTCAACCCTCATAGTTATACCGCTGATTCGTTCTAAACAGGTGAGGATGTATTGGCTTCAAGAATGTGGTAAACCTTGATTTGCATACAATCTTCGGGGCTTTGCATACAGCTGTCATCCCGATGTTGCCGAATTTTGTATCATAAAAAAATCAGCATGATGGAAATGAAGAAAATAGCATTAGGAAGTCAGGGTTTAATTGTCCCGGCAATTGGCCTGGGTTGTATGGGCATGACCGGTTTTGAAGCAGGTAACATGTATGGCAAGGCAGATGAGAGTGAAGCGATTGCTACCATTCATCGGTCATTTGAACTGGGCGGTAACTTTTTGGACACCGCAGACTTATATGGACCGTTGAAAAATGAACAGCTTATCGCAAAAGCAATTGCCGGAAACCGGAACAAATACATTATTGCTACCAAATTTGGCTGGGAAATCGATGATAATGACAAGGTAACCTGGGCTATCAACGGTAGAAAAGAATATGTAAAAAAAGCTGTGGAACGTTCTTTGAAAAACCTTAACACGGATTATATTGATTTGTATTACATGCATCGTCTGGATAAAACGACCCCAATTGAGGAGACAGTTGAGGCTATGAGCGATCTGGTGAAAGAAGGGAAAATAGGTTATATAGGCTTATCAGAAGTATCTTCCGAAACTGTAACAAGAGCTCATGCGGTACATCCGGTTACCGCAGTGCAAAGCGAATATTCGTTATTCGAGCGTACCGTTGAAGAACGTGGCGTTTTGCAGACATTGACTGATCTCGGCATAGGTTTTGTTGCTTATTCGCCGCTCGGCCGCGGATTCTTATCAGGGCAAATCCGTAGTATCGACGACTTGCCGGAAGATGATTTTCGCAGGGCAATTCCCCGGTTTCAGGAAGCTCATTTTTACAAAAACATCGAATTGGTTAAGGCAATTGAGACCTTAGCCGGCGAAAAAAATGTTACTTCGTCGCAGCTGGCACTGGCCTGGATCATGAGCAGGGGAATTGTACCGATTCCGGGTACGAAACGCAGGAAATATCTGGAACAAAATATAGAAGCAGCCTCTGTTCAGCTAAGTGAAGTAGATTTGCAAAATCTTGACAAAATCGTACCCTTAGGCACCGATACCGGCAAGCCATACGACGAGTTTAGTATGGGGCTAATTGATTAATTTTTTAGCGGCTGCATTTTCCTTATTATGCAGCCGTTATTATTACATTCGTATTTGAAAAGCTTAGTTATGAACGCAATAAAATCTGTTTCTGAATTTCATCGGTTATTGTCTTTGCCTGAACCCCGGCATCCGCTGGTTAGTGTCATTAACCTGGCCGAAACCATTTTCCTGGAAGATGATGTCTGGAAAGGTTTTGTCAACCGGTTTTATTGTGTAGCCCTGAAAAGAGAGGCAACGGGCAAGATAAGATATGGGCAGCAGCACTATGATTATGACAAGGGCGTATTAAGTTTTACTGCGCCAAATCAGGTTCAGTATCTGGATTTGCAGAGTATAGAATGCGGCTCGGGTTACCTGCTTATTTTTCATCCGGATTTTTTGCTTAAACATTCGCTGGCGGGCAGTATCAATAATTATGGTTTTTTCTCCTACGCTGTAAATGAGGCATTGCACCTTTCAGCCGAAGAAGAGGGTGACCTTATTACCATACTGAACAAGATTGATAAAGAATGTGTACATATTGATAAGCACACGCAGGAAATCATTCTGTCGCACATTGAGTTGCTGCTTAATTATTCCAACAGGTTTTATGAGCGGCAGTTCATCACGAGGAAGAATAATAATTATGAATTACTTGCAAAATTCGAGCAATTAGTTGCTGAATATTTTGACACCGGCAACACAGCAGAGCAAGGCTTATTGACAGTACAATATATTGCCGGGCGTATGAACCTGTCGCCAAATTATCTGAGTGATCTGCTGCGTGTGCATACCGGGCAAAATACACAACAGCACATCCACGAAAAGCTGATTGAGAAAGCCAAGGAAAAACTCACCACTTCGAGCTTATCAGTCAGCGAAATTGCATACGCTTTGGGTTTTGAACATTCGCAGTCGTTCAGTACACTTTTTAAAAAGAAGACAAAGATGTCGCCTCTGGAATTCAGACAAACATTTAACTGACAGGAATAGTATTACAGACAGTCATTTGGCAATGATTTGAATGGTTCATACGGTTCGCATGGTACTGCTGAATAAGACTTCAGTAAAATGGAGAATTTCTTTTCCGTCGTTAGTTATTCGAAAAATGCGGGCAATCTGTGAGTTATCGAAGCAGCAAGATCGTATTCCTGATCACTTGTTTACGGCCGCCCTCAAATTCAACCAATAATTCATAAGGGTAAGAGCCGGGCTGTGCTTTATTACCTTTATAAAAACCATCCCATAATGCATGCCCGCTTTGTATCGTTTGATCACTGTATGCAACCACTGTTCCCCATCTGTTAAATAACCTGAAATATCTTATTTTCAATTGGGTACTGGAAAATTTTATGTCCATCACTTCATTTTTGCCATCAAGATCAGGAGAGAACGCCGTAGGAATGTATACTTTTTCAAAACAGTTTTCACCGATCGTAATGGATCGGGTTACATTGCAGCCGGCAGTATCAACGATCATCACGTTTTGATTAAGAGGTGACAAGCCGGTGAATGTAGTATCAGTCACAAAATTGATCCCGTCTATGGAATACAACAGCGGGCCACTACCTGTGGCATATATCGAAACAGCCCCGTCACTTTCATTACAGCCTGCATTATATTCTATGACATTGTGTATTACCGGTGCCGGGGCTTTTCCGACAACAATTTTTTTATTCACTGTGCATCCGCTCTGATCTTTAACGAAAATCTCGTATGCTCCCGGTTCAACCTGCGGGAAATAAGCTGAGGTTACATACGTTTCACCGTCCAGCGAGTACTGCAGTTCACCTGAGCCTGTTGCGATCACTGAGACAGAGCCATATTCCGCTCCGCATTTTGCATTTTCAACTTTGATATCCTGCAAAGTAACCGCATCATTTTTGTCCTCTACTTTCACAACCATACCCATTTCGCAACCTATCGAATCTCTTACCCGGAGATTGTACTCACCGCTTTGCAAGTCGGGAAAAACGCCTGATTCCTGAAATGGCTGATTGTCAAGTGAATAAGTGAGCAGTCCGTAGCCACCTTGCCCCCTTACCCGAAGTATACCGGTTTCAGACGTGCAGGGCTGATCGACATACACCGTTAAAAAGGAGGGACGCGTTTTCTTTTCAACCTTTACAGCGCGCGTTACCGTACACCCTGCACCTGTTTTGACAATTACCAGATAATTATTCGCATACAGATCCGTAAACACGGGGGATGACTGGTACATGCCGTATTCCAGACTGTAATTCATTGGTGCATCGCCTGTGGCCGTTACTGAAATTGTGCCGTTATCGGCATCGCAGCTGGCAGGTGTCACCTGCACGTCCTGGATTTTGGGCTCGCTAACTTTAATTATTACGGGTACAGGGGGCGTTTCTGTGTCGTGGAAGGTCTGCGTTACATAAAAAGTGTCGGTGCGAGTTACCTGTGTTTCATAGGAATTACCGCTGTGCAGCAATTTCGATTTTTGTATGTCAGGATACCAGCGAACATCTTTTCCTGTCACTTCCATTGTTGCCATTTCTCCTGCGCAATAAGTATCGCGCGTTTTGAGCCTGAGTCTGTACAAATCCATTGTAAGCTTCATGCCGCAATCAAACTCCCTCATTCCCAGTATTCTTTCTTCTTCGGGATAATATGTAAAAGAAAATTTGCTGTAACAGAGCAGGGCAAAATCAGCAATGTGCATCCCTGTAATTTGTGAAAAAACCATTTCACCTGCATTCATGTTCACTGAGGCGCCACTGATATTCCAGAGTACAAAATAAGGTGTCTGGCTTGTAACCTGCTGAAAACAATTTCCATTGATCGTGTTGCCATTTTGGGTGAGCTCCATCGTGGTGGGCCAGAAAGTGACGGCATTCGGTCTTGGGCCAAAGTCCATCCCCTGCCAGTAGCCTGAAAGATCCTGTCCGGAAACAGGGAAAAACCAAATTAAGGCAAACCAAATAAAAACCAGGCCTTTTAAAGATTTCTTCATATAAAGCTATTCCCGGCAAAAAAGTGTATAAAATGGCATTCCGTCAGGGCATAAATTATTAATTAATCCGATTACAGTTATTAGCGTAATAGTACAATGTTATTTTTTGAATAACTGAAATTTAATACTTTTAGAAAAATAATATTTTGTGCCATATCCACCTTATGGCAAGAGTTCCCACATAGAGGGATAACAATTGGTGCCTGCGTATAAGTGCTTAGTGAACTGCTTCCTTTAAGTAACAGAATCCAGGCATAGTTGAATAGAGAAGCCAGCCTGTTTCAGCACCAGAAAGCAACCTTGGTAAATTATTTTTGAGTAAATTATTGAAAATATCTGCTTAACAAAATAATGTGTTTTCAAAAAACAAGGAATAAAGGCTGGATTTTCTACTGCAAAAAGCACTAAACCAAAACCCGAAATGGAAATAAAAGGTACAACAAGTGAAAAGTCGACTGCTTCCCGGAGAGACTTTGTTAAAGCGGCGGGCATAACTGCAGCTGGTTTTATGATTGTCCCGCGGCATGTATTGGGCGGAAAAGGCTTTATAGCGCCAAGTGACAGGCTGACCGTTGCCGGTGTTGGGGTCGGTGGCAAAGGAACGTCCGATCTTTCTCATTTTTTTAAAAGCGGCAAAGCAGACATTGCTTACTTATGCGATGTCGACGATCGCCGTGCTACGACCAGCATTACCAATTTCCCCAAAGCCAAATATTATAAGGACTTCCGGGAAATGTTCGACAAGGAATCAAAGAACTTTGATGCCGTTTCAGTTTCCACGCCTGATCATACCCATGCGGTGGTAGCCATGGCGGCGATGCAGCTCGGAAAGCACGTCTATCTGCAAAAACCGATGACGCACGACATTTACGAAGCCAGAAAACTGACGGAAGCAGCAGCGAAATATAAAGTGGTGACCCAAATGGGAAACCAGGGTTCATCAGGTGACGGCGTGCGAACATTGCATGAATGGTATGATGCCGGCATAATAGGTGACGTGGATACGGTTTATATCTGGACCAACCGGCCGATCTGGCCACAAGGCATACCCTGGCCAACCGATAAACCACCAGTTCCGAAAGAACTTGACTGGGATTTATGGCTGGGTACCGCGCCGAAAAAAGACTATGTAGAAAACCTGATCCCGGGAAGCTGGAGAGGATGGTGGGACTACGGAACCGGCGCACTGGGTGACCTGGGATGCCACCTGATGGAAGCTCCGTTCCGGGTGCTTGGACTGAAATATGCAACGGATATGCAGGCAAGTGTAGGAAGTGTTTTTACGGCATTTGGCAAAAGAGGTATTTTTCCTGACAGCTGCCCGCCGTCGAGCCACGCGACACTTACTTTTCCGAAAACACCAAAAACAAAAGGGCCTGTAACCATGCACTGGATGGACGGCGGTATCAAACCGGAGCGTCCGGAAGAACTTGGCCCGAACGAATTGTTCGGAGACGGAAACAGCGGTATTTTGTTTGTAGGTTCAAAAGGCAAGATGATGGCCAGCGAATACGCAGCCGATCCGCGCTTGCTTCCGCTAAGCAAAATGCAGGAAGTAAAAGTGAAACAGAAATTTGCCCGCGTACCTGGAAGCGCTGATGGCCACTATGCACAATGGGTGGAAGGCTGTATCGCGGGTTATGGTAAAATGGAACTGAGCTCGCCATTCGACCTGGCCGGCCCGTTGACCGAAGCGATCCTGGGAGCAAACCTGGCAATCCGTGGTGCAGACATGCCAAAGGCGAGAGAAGATGGAAAAGGCTTCACTTATCCGGGAAGTAATATGAAGATGCTTTGGGATGCACAAAATATGAAAGTAACCAACTTCGATGAAGTAAACCAGTTTGTTCGCCGCAATTACCGCGATGGCTGGAGCCTGGGAGTTTAATTCTTTTCAGTTAAAAAAATTGAAAGCGCTTTGACAATCACAGGATCGTCAAAGCGCTTTTCTTTGGTGCTGCTGAAACTTTTTAGCGCCACTATTTACAATGCTTAATAAGTGGATAATTTGACTCTTAATTGGAAATTACCCAGATATTTTCTTGCAGTACAGTTTTAATCAAAGCATGTAATGACTTTTTAGACTTTTTTATTTGTTCATATCTTTTAATTCACATCCAGGCTGCTTTGCCCACAGCTCAATGCTGCTGGCAGGCTGAATTCCCATCCGTATAGCACCAAGGGTCAGGAGCTCAGATTTTCCCTGAATGATGACGTGTAGAATAATTTGTGGCAGTTTAGCAATAACGTGCATCAGCTTTTGCCGGTCTGTGTAATGCGATGGCAGCCATTATCCTAACCAGAAGAAATTACCGTGTTATACCATAAATGTATTACGAAGAATTGGTTTATAAATCAATTGGATTATGATTGATGCTATTTTTTTACAGTAATTTTCAATTTACATGCTACCATAAATAATGCCCCTGAAAACATTCCATCACCAATTTTTAATGATTTTTTATAATAAAGATCTTTACCGAACGCGTATTATTTCTATATAATTCATAAAATAATTTTTTAATTATATAGAATTTATTCAAATTTGTATTTACTATACACAAACGTTAATTATAAAATGTTAAGAAAATGGATTCTAAGCCTGTGGCTTTTAGTTCTGTTATTTGGGGCAATATCACTCTTCTGGTATAATGACTGGGTTTATCAATTGCCTACGCCTGTCCCGAAAAATTATATACCAGTCTCCATTGGGCATGTTATTGATTTTCATGGGCTTTCAGGCTATGAAAAGGAAAAGCCTGTTTTTATCCATTTTTTCAATCCGGATTGTCCGTGTTCCCGTTTTAATATCAAACATTTTCAATCACTTGTCCGGCAATACAGGAGTGAAGTCACTTTTGTAGTAGTTGTGATGAGTAAGAAGAGTTACACTGCTGAGGCGATTCGAAACAAATTTGGTACAAACCTGAAAGTTTTATTTGACCAGGATATCGCAGGATACTGCGGAGTATATTCCACGCCGCAGGCAGTGATCCTTAATCCTGACCGGAAGTTATATTACAGGGGCAACTATAACCGCAGCCGCTATTGTACAGATGAGAAAACCAATTTTGCCAAGATTGCACTGACAGGCCTTTTGAGTAATAAATCTGGTAACATATTGGATCCCCTGAATTCAAAATCTTATGGCTGTAGCCTGCCTTATTGTAAAAATTAAAACTTGTTTTAGGTACAATCATGGAGTATTATCTCAATCCATCCGGTAATAACACCGCTTCACTTGTCTTAGGGCTAAAAGAAAGATCGGACAAGCTTATGAATTATTTCCTGATAGGATACTTCCTGATGGGGCTTGTTTTTGCGTCCTTTTATGATACCTGGCTTATTGCTTTTGGTGTAGGCGGGCTTTCCTTGCTGGCCTATTACTCAGCCAAGATCGTACTGCCCTCATCGGATCTTTACCAGTATGTCCTGAGTGTGGTTCTGGCAATTTTCATGGCTCAGTATATCTACCAGATGCACGGACTCTTTGAAATGCACTTTTACGCTTTTATTGGAAGTGCCGTACTAATAACTTATCAAAAATGGAAACTGCAGATTCCCATGATGATCGTTGTATTGGTTCATCATGCCGTTTTCGGTTACCTGCAAAACTCGGGTTTTACTCAAATTTATTTCACCAGGCTGGACTATTTTGATATGGTTACTTTTGGAATCCATATCTTTCTGGCAGCAGTCATCTTCGTGATAAGTGGCTTATGGGCTTATATGATGCAAAAATACAGTGATATTCATATTCAGCAGATGATTAAGATGGCTGATCTTGAAAACGAAGCCCAGCTTTCGCATGAACGGAAAATCAGTGAAGAAAATTTGAAACAGGCCAATACGCTCCTGCAGGCGTCCAACGTTGAGCTTGAAAAATCCCGGGAGGAAGCTGAGAAGGCGAATCAGGCAAAAAGTATATTCCTGGCCACTATGAGCCATGAGATCCGGACGCCTATGAATGGGGTTATCGGAATGGCTGCCCTGTTACAGGAAACGTCGCTTTCTGAGGAGCAGCGTATGTTTACCGATACTATTGCAACATGTGGTGATGCATTGATCAATGTGCTGAACGATATCCTTGATTTTTCGAAAATTGAATCGGGTAAACTCGACATGGAGACCGAAGATTTCAACCTGCGTCAGTGTGTGGAGGATGTTCTGGACATTTTTGGGGCCGGGGCGACAAAACTTGGAATTGACCTGGTATATGATATTGACGAGCAGGTGCCTTTACAAATCGTTGGAGATTCATTACGCCTCAGGCAGGTACTTATCAATCTTGTTGGCAATGCACTTAAGTTTACGCAGCAAGGGGAAGTTTGCATTTTTATCAATTTGCATAAAAAAGATCAACAGGAAGAATTGAATCTGATGTTTGCGGTAAAAGATACCGGTATTGGTATAGCGGAAGATAAACTGGCAAGTCTCTTTAAAGCATTTTCACAGGTAGATTCCTCAACCACGCGTAAATATGGCGGAACAGGGCTGGGACTTGCGATTTCCGAAAAGTTGGTACGTTTAATGGGTGGAGAATTCCATGTGGCCAGCGAACCGCAAGTAGGCTCTACTTTTTCATTTACCATAAATACCCGGAAAGGTACCAAACTTTTAGAGCCTTATATTCAGTATGATATGGCGGCACATCAGGGAAAACAAATCCTTGTAGTGGATGATAATGCAACAAACCTGGCAATTTTAAAACGGCAGTTTGAGTCCTGGAACCTGCAACCGATAATGGCTGATAATGGGGTGGATGCACTACAATTATTACAGGAAAATCCGGCCATTAAGCTGGTACTCACAGACATGCAGATGCCACAAATGGATGGATTGATGCTCGCAAAAAGTATAAAACAGTCGTTTCCTAACCTTCCTATTGTCCTGCTCAGTTCTATCGGCAAGGAGTTTGTTGGGGATCAATACGGTCTTTTTGCTTCTGTTCTTAACAAACCAGCCAGACAGCATGTTATAGGTAAACATATTCTTAACGCACTTCAGAAACAAATACCGAGCGGTTCCGAAGCTTTTGTGCAAAAGAAATTATTCACGGATTTTTATCAAAAACACCCATTCAGGTTGCTGGTAGCCGAGGACAACAAAATGAATCAGCGGGTGATTTTGAATATCCTGCGTAAACTTGGATACGAACCTGATATAGTCAACAACGGGCAGGAGGCACTTGAAGCTGCAAATCAAAAAGAATATGGTCTTATCTTCATGGATCTGCAAATGCCGGTTATGGATGGTCTGGAAGCTACACGGCTTATCAGGCAAACCATCGTCAAACAGCCGGTTATCATTGCCCTGACAGCCAACATGATGGGGGATACGGAGAAGGATTGTCTTGAGGCTGGTATGGACGATTATCTGGGGAAACCAATCAGAATACAGGAGTTGATGAACAAGCTGCAAAATTGGTACAACAAGATCTTCCTGCCTCTTGAATAAACCGGCGCCTATTTGATATTACAGCCTCCCTTTCAGAATTGGTTTATTCCGAAAAGGAGGTTGTTTTTAATTTATCTTACTACTCTGTCAGCAACACCTTAATAGTCTCGGTGAATGTTTTGGATTGGATTTTCATAATGTATATGCCTTTCGATAATTGCATGGGCGTGACGTCCACTTCATGCAGAGATGCTGAGGCAACGTGCAGAGATGCGGGTGCAGTTGCTTGCCAGGATTGTACCTGAAATGTTTTGCCCGATAAATTGATCAGCTGCAAATCCACATTTCCTTTATGTTTGCCCGATACATTTACTGTAAAGCGTTTTCCTGCCGGGTTTGGATATAGGCTGGACGCTACAAACTCAGTTTCTATGTTAGCCTCAATCTGTGTCTTTGGCACTACTTCCGTCATATCGTCCTCAGCTCCGGCCCTTACCGCTGGCGATGATACGGCATTAATGATAAGCTGGGGCGGGTTAGCGGTATTTTCCCTGCTATTGAAAGTTAGCTGAATATTCTGGTTCGTTGGGTTCGTTATGAAGAGGGTGACAATTTTGTCCCCTGCAAGCTCGGATTTAACAAATGCCGTTACATCGATTTCGTAGTACTTAGCAGCATTGTTTACGTTCACTGAGCCGATTGCTTCTGTTGGGATGAACGGGGCGTTCGACCAGGTAATGCCGGTTTCTGCCCAGCTGTCCCTTGGCACACCATAGGCAGCTAAGCTGACATTACCGCTGTTTTGTACATTGGAACCGTACAGGCGCAGTTTGGCAGATCCTACCTGGCTGATGCCTGCCAGTGAGAATTTCAGGTAAGCATTCCGCTCATAACTGGCCAGGCTTCCGGTCTTGACTTCCAGAGTTGCAAGGGTGCCAAAATTAGTTTCATTATTAGGTGTATTACGTACTGTGGCGTCACCAAGCGGCCCTAAAACTAACTGCGTAGGTACGACTTCAATAGCCGCAATAATCGGTTTGTCGGCTGCACCGGTCAGAAAGTTAATATTTAAAATACCATCTGTTACGTTCACAGTAAATGTTTCTGTTCTGGCACGCATCGCTCCACCGGCCGCGGAGAAAATATCATAATTGGTCAGTTTTCTGGCTCCTTCCATATCAACATGGAACCTGCGTTTGCCAGTCCCGGCGGAACCGCCTTTTCCCGGAACTCCCCAGAAAAGTTCGGCGAAATGCAGTACGACGCTCACTTGTCCGTTGGCAACGGGAATTTTATACTGAAAGGTCGAACCAAAGCGCTGTTCCCGGTATAACTGGTCGTCGGCCGTATTCAGGATGTCACCAACGGGTATTCCTGAGAGCTGTGTAGTATCGCTGAAATACTGGTCGGCTGAAAAGCTGCGGCCCGCGGATGCGGTAAAAGCTGCACCGCCTGCATTGATCCGCAATGAAGCGGGAGGCAATGCCTGATATCTGTAAAGTTCTGCTCCGGCCGATCCATTATTGGCAGACATAAGCAGCGTTCCGTTATAGTTGGTCACACTATTAAATCCTGAGCTTCCGTTTAGGTTAAAATCCTGAACCATACTGGTGCCTGCATCTGAACCGTCTGTCTGCCATAACTCTTTTCCGTGTACCTGATCGGATGCTGTAAAGTAGGCAATATTCCCAACGGCCGTAAGTAGCCTTTTGTCACTCTTACCGGATAATGCTCCAATTTCTTTGACCAGGCGTGTGCCTGCGGCTGTCCCGTTGCTGACCCATAACTGGTCACCGTTGTCCGGATCAAATGGTATGAAATAGAACAGGCCTGCTGCGTAAGTTCCTCCGGAAATATAATTAGAGATATCCGGATGGCCATCGAAGCCGGCAAGCCTGAATGTACCGGCTGATGTACCGTCGGTCCTCCAAAGGAATTCCTGGGAATCACCCGAATATTCGTAAGCACTGAAATACAACAACCCGCCGGCCTGGGTGAGTCCACCAACATACGCGTCTGACATGCTATACAAAGATTTTACGATAACAGTCCCGGTAGTAGTCCCATCCGTTCTGACCAGATGCAGGCCAGCCGGATTTTCGATCGTATAATACAGGAAGCCGTTCAGGATTGTTGCACCAAAACGCATAAGAGTATTGGCACCATCCTGTCCACCTATATTTTTAATGATCGTAGTACCGGCCGCAGTACCTGTTGTCTTCCAAAGTTCATAACTATCCGTGCCATCCCAGGCCGGAAAAACGAGCTGACCGCTTATTATGGCCGGTTTAAAGCCGGGAGTGGAAGGAAAGCTGGTCACCTGCACTGTGCCAGCAGCTGTTCCGTCGCATTTCCAGAGCCGGAGTGTCCCGCCTGATGAAACCACACCAAAATACAGTACCCCATTTACATCAATAAGGCCTTCTATGTGGTCACTGGCAGCCTGAACCACATTTTTCACGAGTACGGTACCCGCTGCTGTTCCATTGGTTTTCCAGATTTCCTTTTCATTAGAGACAAAAAACAGGTTTCCGTTTACTTTTGTCAGCTGTTCAGGATTTGAACCTGCCTGGCCAGGTATGACATCTTTTACCAGGACTGTTCCCGCGCTTGTCCCGTCGGTTTTCCAAAGCTCACGCCCGTTTATTCCGTCATCTGCAGGCATATAACGAACACCATTGAAATTCGCAAAGTTGCCCGGATAAGAGCCAGGAGGGAAGAGGGTAGTGATCCTTATGGTTCTTGCAATAAAATCCGACTTGTATAGCTGGGAGCCAGATGAACTTACACCATTAAAAAATACATTTCCGGAAACATTAACAGGATTGCTTACCGGAAATTCAGCCACTTTCTGTGTACCTGTATTCGTGCCGTTGCTTTTCCAAAGCGTCTGCCCGGATCCGTAACCGGTTAAGAAGACTGCCTGCTTGCCGATGGCAAACATGCGGTCAAACTGCACTTCGACAGCCGGATCCAAGTCGCTAACAAGCACAGTGCCGGCATCTGAACCGTTGCTTTTCCAAAGTTCGTAACCTTCGGCAGACGTTCTTGCCGCGAAAAACAGGGTGCCGTTAACATTGGTCAGCAGCGTAGGCTCGGAACCATTGCCAGCACCGGAATAAATATCTTTTACACGGACCGTACCCGAAGTAGTACCGTCAGATTTCCATAGTTCTGTATCGGTATACTGTTGTCCGGCCGGAAAATAGATCGTTGAGCCTGCCAGCACCGGGCTACCTGCGGTTGCAAAAGCTCCTTTTATAGTTGTTACCGTATTTCCATCCGTCCGCATCAGGGTTTTGCCGTCGGAATAATACATGTATCCATTGAGAACAACCGGCTTAAAACTGCTTGAAAAAACCGGCCCGGACACAGTTGCTGTTGTTGTACCATCGCTTTTCCAGAGCCTGTAAGTTGCATTTTGCCCTGATCCTGTTTGAATCAGAAAATACATGAATCCGTTAAATTGAAAGAAATCATAAGGCCCGGTTGAACCGAAAGGTGCCGATGGGAAACTTTTCACTTTTACAGTTCCTGTTACTGTACCATTGGTTTTCCAAAGGTTTTCTGTTGTCCCGTCGTATGCCGAAAAGTACACGGCACCTTTGTATTCAAAAATGTCGAGCTTTTCGTATGCTGAGCTGTAAACCGGATGCAGTGGTAAGGTGCCTGACTTTGTTCCGTCACTGCGGAAGAGCCAGTAGCGGCCATCATACAGTGCAACAAAAAATACATTTGTGCCCGCGGCAGTAAGGTTTTTGGGAGGGACATCAATGATTTCGGGCAGTTCAGTCAGTACGTAAGTTCCCGCGGCGGTGCCGTCGCTTCTCCAAAGATTCAGCTTATTGATCTCGTCATAAGCCAGTGCAAAATACAGGCCTCCTGCGGTCACTGCTTCTTTTGTCCGGATACCCCGATAGGTACCTTCTGTATTGATGTCCTTTACAAGATCAATTGTCTGTGCCTTAGAGACAATTGATAATAAGGATAATAAAACTAAGCATAAGTAATTCTTTTTCATGACGTTAAGTTTAGATAGTTTGAGCTTTTAGCTCTTGTTCAAATGATAGTTACAGGATTTGCATTATTGATTTGCCGCTATCCTAACAGTTGTCTGGTTGTAAAGCGGTTGTAAGAGTATTGTTCGCCAAAATTTTCCGGAAGGCGATGCAAACCTAGGACAGAATATTCCCGACAGCAATTTCAGAAGGTGCACAAAAGGTCAACGGGATGGGAAAAGGAGTATACAAAAGGTGTACATGCCTGAAAAATCTCTATTATGTTTTATTCCAGACCGGATAAATTATATTTCCTACCCAAACTGTAAAAAAACAGAATGGATATTTTGAGGGAATTGCGAAGTAAAAGCAATAGGTCTTTTAAACAGAAATATTATCTGAAAGCCATTAAGAAGCTCTTAATTCCAACTACCCGGTAATTAGAAAAACGTGGTAAAGGAAATATTTAAGCAATACTTGTCCCGCATTTGCCAAGCCAATTGCTGGATCTGACAAGCAAGATGTCATTGTGATTGGTTATTATTCCCGCGACAAAAGTCAGGATGAACGTGATAAAGGTTTTTTGTCTTTGAACCCTTTGATAAATGTCATTTCATATTTACCACAACTATCTTGACTGAATGGGAGAGAAGCCCGTGCTTTTTTACAGCAGGCGCAAAGACCGTGTATTAATTACGATTTTTTAGTCAGGGAAACTATTTTTTTGAAGCCTGTTGTGGTCAGGAAAGCAATTAAACCCACCGCCAGACCAATCCCAAACTCCTTCACCGTGGCAGGAAGTTCTGGTAAAAAATGGTGTAAGTATTCAATGTTATGAACAAAAATCCCACCTGAAACCAAAATTAAAGCAACCGTTCCCACAGCACCTAATATTTTTATCATAACAGGAAGGGACTTAACCAGCAGATGACCTAATACTGAAAAGAAACCTTTATCATTTGATTTTTTAATCAGTTTAAAGCCAGCATCATCCGTTCTCACGATGAGTGCAACTATGCCGTAAACACCTACTGTTGCGAGCAATGCCACCGCAGAAACCGTTACTATCTGAATAGTTAAGGTCTGTTCAACAACGCTTCCCAATGCAATGATCACGATCTCAATTGACAGGATAAAGTCGGTCGTTACAGCTGATTTTATTTTTTTCTTTTCATTGTCTGCGTCGGCAGCACCACTTTCCGGTTCAGCTTCTTTTATGGTTTCATGTTCCTTTTTTGCAGGATGGAAAAAGTATTCTACAATTTTTTCAACACCTTCATAAGCCAGGTACAGCCCTCCCAATAGTAGGATGAATTTGATTGCTGCCGGAAAGAACACATTTAATAGTAATGCAACAGGAACAATAATAAGTTTATTGAGCAGCGAGCCTTTGGTAATCGACCACAATACAGGCAATTCCCGTTCGGACAGAAAACCGGTAGCTTTCTCAGCATTCACGGCCAGATCATCACCCAGGATTCCCGCAGTTTTGCGTGTTGCTACTTTCGTTGCCAATGCAACATCGTCCATTAAAAAAGCTATATCATCTAAAATCGCAAAAAATCCTGATGCCATATTGTGTTTGACTGGTATGAATATTTCAAAAATTCAGCCCTGTTTAGTTAGTTAAAATTTTTCAAATGCCTGATATGTGCACGAAGGTAATAAACAGGTAGCATATAAATTTCATCATTGTGTTCTCCATGTTACCAGTGAATGACAATATAATATTTCTCCGTTTTATTTTGTCAGTCAATTAGGACTTTTTATGTAAGATTAAACTTTCTGATAGCTGTGGCCTGATTTTTTTACACTATACGAGGAAATAAAAACTTCTTTTGTTATCGGTTTAATAATACTATTTAATGAAAAAGAAACATAAGGCCGATTCCCCGACTCCCTGGGAACGGCTTATTGGCATGCTTTATGTCGAAAGAACTACAATTAACTATATTTTTATTTACGCCATATTAATTGGTTTGATCGGCCTTTCTCTTCCTCTGGGAACCACAGCCGTTTTCAATTTTCTTTCCAATGGTGCCTTGTACAGCTCGACCTATCTTTTGATCGGTGTCGTTCTTCTTGGTGTGGCTGTCGGAGGATTTCTTTTGATCGCGCAGCTTTCGCTGGTGGAAATGCTGGAACAGAAAATTTTTGCCAAGGCAACACTGGAATTTGCATACCGCTTTCCCCGAATTAAGCAAAAGGAATTTGACGGCGAAAATCCCGCAGAACTTGTAAACCGCTTTTTTGATGTGATCACGATCCAGAAAGGACTTACAAAACTACTGGTGGATGTAGTGGCTGCGGCGGTACAGATCTTTTTTGCTGCTATCCTGCTTTCGTTTTATCACCCGGTTTTCATGGTTTTCGGGATTTTTACTGTTTTGGTAATCCTGTTGATGTTAGCGTTATTTTATAAGGTAGGCGTTAAAACCAGCATTGAGGAATCCGAACACAAATACGAAGTCGTTGCTTACCTCGAGCAGGTGGCAGCTGATCTGGATCAGTACCGCAACCAGCCGGAGAAACTAAGCTCGGTAATTTTGAAAACAGACCAGATTACGGCCAAATACTTAAAAGCCCGCAATGATCATTTCAGAATATTAAGAAAGTTTTTTGCAAGCTCAGTGGCACTCCGGACAATTCTGATGGGAGGGCTTTTACTGCTGGGTTCGTATTATGTAGTCGAGCGTCAGATGACGCTGGGGCAATTTGTAGCCGCTGAGGTGATCATTGTCCAGATCAGTTATGCAGTTGAAAAATTTATGACCAGTTTGAATACTATTTTTGATATGGTAACCGGCAGTGAAAAACTGGCAGCGGTTACTGATCTGGAACTTGAAGAAAGTGAGGTGGCACATGACTAGTGAAGCAAAGAATTACTTCGAAAATGGAAAATGGGAAGAACTTGGTGTGCTTTCCGGCCGGCAGATACTTACTACCCGTGGCCCCCGGCTTCTGGGGCGTATTATGCTGTTATTATTGTTGCTGTTTATTATTATCCTGTTTCTTCCCTGGCGGCAGACAATTCCGGGGCGGGGATATGTTACAGCCTTAAGGCCCGAAGACAGGCCTCAGAATGTGCAGAACCAGATTGGCGGACGAATTGAACATTGGGCGGTTAGAGAAGGGCAAAAGGTAAAGAAAGGAGATACACTGCTGATTATTTCTGAAACGAGCCAATCCTATTTTGATCCTGAGTTGCCCGAACGCCTTCAGGAGCAACTCACAGCAAAAGAAGGCAGTGAAAATGCGGCATCCCAGAAAATGCAGGCAACTTCTGCACAGATCCGTGCTATGACTAGAGGTTTGGAGATCAAACTTACGTCCGCAAGAAATAAGGTACTTCAGGCCGAGAACAACGTGCAGATAGACAGCGCTGACCTGGTAGCTATCCGTAAGTTTTACGAAATCAGTAAGGCAAGGCTCGTACGGTACGAGTCGGGTTATCAGAGCGGGCTCTTTTCATTGACCGATATTGAGTCGCGCAGGCTTAAGCTTCAGGAGGATAATGCAAAGGTGATCAGCCAGCAGAACAAATTAAATAACGCTGTACAATCCCTGCGTAACGCCAAAATAGAACTGGATAACATTCAGGCCGAGTATCAGCAGTCACTGGCCAAAGCACAATCGGATTTGAGCTCTGCATTGTCAGGTAAAGTAGGTGTGCAGGGAGAAATAGCCAAGCTCAGGAATGAAATCTCCAATACAAATATCCGGAGAAGTTTGTACGTGGTGCGGGCTCCTCAGAGCGGGTTCGTGGTGAAAACATTGAAAGCCGGGATTGGTGAAAATATCAAAGAAGGGGAATCTATCGTCACATTACAGCCGGAATCTCCACTGGTAGCGGCGGAAATTTATGTTGATGCCATGGACGTACCACTTATCCTGGATAACAGCGAGGTGCGCTTACAGTTTGAAGGCTGGCCTTCGGTTCAGTTTTCAGGTTGGCCGTCTGTTGCTGTTGGTACATTTTCAGGAAAAGTTTCTGTGATAGACCTTGTCAGTAGTAAAGGAGGCAAATACCGGCTACTGGTCAGGCCAACAAGTCCCGCTCCTGCAAAGGATCAGCCATGGCCGGAACAGCTTCGTCAGGGATCCGGAGTATATGGCCGGGTTATACTCCGGTCGGTTCCTCTCTGGTACGAAATGTGGCGTCAGCTTAACGGTTTTCCTCCTAGTCTGGATGCTGAACCAGAAGTTCAGCCAGGAACCCGGTAAAGAGATAAAGTTAATAACAGAGCTTAAAATGAGGTATCTTAATAGAAAAATACTGGCAATATGCCTTTTGATGGTCATAAGTGTAACCAAAAGTGTTTCGCAGCAGCGAACCACTTTGGATTCGGGCCGGATATTTACCCTGAAAGACCTGGAAGAGCTTGTGTTTTTCAACCATCCTATTGTAAAACAGGCCGGCCTTCTAAGTGAGGAGGCCAAGGCAAAAGTAGTGACAGCCTGGGGTGAATTTGATCCGGCATTAAAAAGCAATTTTAGCAGGAAAATTTTTGGCGGCAGCGAATATTATAACAAATGGTCCAACGAATTGAAAGTGCCTTTATGGCTTGCGGGAGCTGATCTTAAAATCGGTTATGACCGGAACGTAGGCACTTATACCAATCCGGAGACGCAGACAGGTGTACCCGGACTAACCGGCCTTGGCCTTAATATCCCCATTGGGCAAGGCCTGCTGGTTGATTCAAGAAGAAATACGTTAAGGCAGTCCAGGGTCATGGTGGATTATGCAGAAGCACAAAAGATACAGCAAATTAATAAAGTATGGTTTGATGCGGTGAAAGACTACTGGAACTGGTTTTATGCTTACAGGCAGTACGAGCTGATCCGTGAAGGGACAGATCTGGCGATAACCCGGTATCAGGCTATCCGGAATCAGACCCTGATGGGCGATAAACCTGCCATAGATTCGATTGAAGCAGCTATTACAGTTCAGGAGCGGAGTCTTCAGCTTGAAAAAATGACTATGGAGCTGGCCAATACCCGGCTGGTTCTGTCAAACCATCTTTGGAGCGAAAAGGCTGATCCTTTGGAATTGCCACTGGAAGCTGTTCCCCAGCCGGCCGATCAATTACCAGTCCGGATAGTAAAGACACAAATTGATACTCTGGTCAGCAGCGGATTAAATGACCACCCGCAATTATCCATGCTAAAATACAAGGGAATGCAGCTGGAGTGGGAGCGGAGATACAGAAAGGAAATGCTTAAACCTAAGCTGAACATCAGCGGTTCCCTGCTTACGAGCCGTAATGGTTTTAATGGACGGGTGCCTGATAATTATGAACTGCAGTGGAGCAATTACAAGGTTGGTGTTGATTTCAGCTTTCCTTTATTCCTGCGTGAACAGCGGGGGAAGCTTCGCGAAGTCCAGGTAAAACAATGGTCATTAAAATACGATGTCCAGCAGACAGGCAGGGAAATACGGACTAATATTATGAGTGCCTATAATGTGTTAAAGGCTTACGAAGCACAGCTGACACTTCAGGCCAGGAGTATCGACAATCAGCAGCTTTTAGTATCGGGGGAACTTGCCAAGTTTGATTTAGGAGAGAGCACACTTTTTTTAATCAATAGCCGGGAGACTAAATTAATTGATATGAGGATTAAAATGGCAGAAATTATTTCTGGATATCAAAAAACGATTGCAGAAATTTATTATGCCGCAGGTACTTCTCAAAGTGGCATGAATCGCGGTAATTTGTAATATCTCGTAATCATTTCCTTTCCGCACAAGTCTCCTGTAATTGATTTGCTGTAAATCATCGGTTTTTATTTAACCCATACAGGCTCATGGTATTGAATCAAACACTTAATATCAGAAAACTTTACATGCCGGTACAGCCAACGGTTAGCAAATCTGCGGAGCAGGTATTGTACACTGAATTTCTGCCGGATGAGTTACTGCAAAACCATATACTGTGCTATTGGGAATTAAAAACCTGTCAGCCACTCAACGCGCCCTTCACATACCAGGTGGTTGCAGATGGTTGCATTGATATCTATTTTGATCTGACAGATCCAAGGGAAAATTTTGTTATGGGTTTTTGTAAAAATTATACGGAATTTCCACTGGAAAACGAGTTTCATTATGTGGGTGTAAGATTTCTGCCGGCCATGTTTCCAGTGCTTTTTAAGGTTAATGCATCAGAATTGAGTAATCGCTGGGAATATCTGAACGTTGTTTTACCGGAAACAGCCAGTTTCATTTCACAAGAGTTTTATAACGAAATGACTTCGGAGCAGATCAAAACGGTCTTTGACCAATACTTTAACCAGATACTTTCCCAAAGCGTCACAGAGCCTGATCCAAGACTGTTGAATGCAGTTTCAATAATCCTCGAAAATTTTGGTGTACTTCATGTTGAATCAGATCTTGACGTGGGTGTAAGTGTTCGGCAACTGCGTCGACTTTTTGAGTTTTACATTGGCAGCTCAGCCAAAACATTCAGTCAGGTGGTGCGGTTTCAAAATATACTTCGTGCGAAACCTTCGCAGCAGAGCCTTCGTGAAAACAAACTTGTTTTCGATGCCGGTTATTATGACCAGGCACATTTTATCAAGGAATTCAAAAACTTCTATGGTGTTACACCCTCCAGGGCTTTCGGAAGGTAGATTTTGTCCGTTTTTTACAATGTTCTTTTTGCCCGTGCAACGACCTTTGTATAGCACATTCAATCATTAAGAATATGAAAACCAAAACGATTTTAGTCCTTTTAATTGCGATTTGCTTTTCTACACGGGTTATTTCCCAAACCAGTAAATCATCTAAACCAAAAAACACAATGAAACTGAACGCAGGAATTATTACTTCAAAAATTGCTGAAACAAAGTCCTTTTACACAGAAAAACTGGGCTTTGGTGTAACATTTGAAAACGAATTTTACCTGTTGCTGCATACCCCGGATCAAAGTGCTGAAATTAGTTTTCTTTTGCCGGAACATCCATCCCAGCAGGCGCTTTTTCACAAGCCATTTACTGGTCATGGAGTTTACCTGACTATCGAAACAGACGATGTTGACAAACTATATGAAGAGATTAAGAAAAAAGGTGTCAAAATATCGGTTGAATTAAGAGACGAACCCTGGGGAGACCGGCATTTCGCAATAACAGACCCTAATGGAGTTGCAATAGATCTGGTGAAATACGTGCCACAGAAGAAATGAGAGCTTTAAAGCATATATTTTGTCGTCCAGTCTCGGGAATTTTACCGATAACAGGTTTTATCCTTTGGCTCAGGCTAAAAATGAATGAAATCAAAGACAAAATTACTCGTGAGTTTATGATCTGGCTGGAGAGAATTGGTAGTTATAACCATTCTCTCCAGCCAAAAACAAGTTAAAAACCTGGTTATCAGAACTGGAAATAAATAAACGAACCTGTACTTTTCTGGGTGAGGATAATCAGGATCAGCATGAATGCCCATATAGTTCCCGAAAACCACCAGGGAAGCGATTGAAACAACCCTTTCACTGAACGGTTGCGCATATTCCAGTGACTAAAAATAAGCCCCATTGTAACGATGCCAATTTTGAACATATCCGGTGTACTCAGCATTTTAGGCCCCTGGGTGATAACACCAAACATGCATAATAATATCAGGATCGCGGAATCGAAATTCGGGGCCCGGAAAAATACCCAGGTAATATTTACCAGGAAAAAGGTTAGTAATGCCAGCAAAAAGTTCGAAGCATTTTTGCTGCGTATCGGTATGATAGTGGCCTGAAGTACCAACTCTTCAGCCATAGCAGGTTTGCGCCGTTTCTGTGACCAGACCTTCACGATTTTTTCAACACAAAGAAAGATTCCGTGTAGACCACCCCAAATAACAAAATTCCAGGATGCGCCATGCCACAAACCACCCAATAACATAGTGATCATTAGGTTAATATAGGTCTGAAAACGGCCAACGCGGTTTCCGCCCAGAGGAATATAAAGATAATCGCGCAGCCAGGTGGAAAGTGTTATATGCCAGCGGCGCCAGAAATCGGAGAAGCCTATCGACGCATAGGGATATTGGAAATTCTCGGGTAATTTGAAACCAAGGCACAATGAGACGCCAATCGCGCAAGTGGAATATCCACTGAAATCACAAAATATCTGTCCGGAAAACGCCAGTACCGCAGACCACGCATCGAGCGGGTTGACAGGAAATGGCAGGCTGAAAATTAGGTCCGAAGCTTCTGCAAGCCAGCCGTCGGCAATGACTACTTTGAGAAACAAACCCAATGTCAGTAAAAACAAGCCCCAGATCATTTGTTCGGAGCTGGCTTTTCGTGGCTGCTTGAATTGCGGTATTAAATCCTCGGGACGAACAATAGGGCCGGCTACCAGATGCGGAAAGTAAGTAACAAACAATGCAAAGTCTAAAATAGATGATTCCGGTTCGAACTTACGTCTGTATACGTCTATGGTGTAGGATAAGGTTACAAATGTATAGAAGGAAATCCCGACCGGTAAAATGATATCCGGTTTGGCTGCCTGGAATGCAACACCAAGCGAGTTCATCAGGATCGTAAAGTTTTCGAGCAGGAAGCCGCCATATTTAAAATAACTCAGCATGCCCAGGTTTAAAACCAGGCTGACTGCAAGCCAGAGCTTACGGCGGTTTTTTTCTTCTGTTACCGAAATCAGTTTGGCCATATAAAAATCAACTATTGTAGACAACCAAAGCAGTAATATAAAGGGTGGGTTCCACAATGCGTAAAAGAGGTAACTGGCAATTAAAAGATTGATCTTCTTTGTTTTCCAGGAAAACGGGAGATTGTGCAGCGTTAGCAGGAGCACAAAAAAAAGTACGAAACTATAAGAATTAAAAACCATGGCTAATTGTAATTTTAGAAATTGTTTTGAGATAATACATTTTGTAGCGGCCAGTTGGTTTTGGCCTCAATAATTCTGGTAAGATCTTTTGTGAAAGTCCTGGCATCAGCTGGTGCCAGATGTGACCACTCAGGACATTGATACCGGGAAAGCTCAGGGTAATCTGCAAAGTGGATGCCTGTCACACCGGTTTCCTTTAACAATCTATCCCAGTAAAGTTTTCGCGGATATGCCTTTTGCTCAGCTGCCCACACAGGGTCGCTGGACGGGAAACGGACAAAAATGACCCGGCCACCACGTGCTTTGATCTGGTTGACCGACCTGGCTACCGAATTGATGATGTTCGTCAGGGTATCACCTCCGGTACCCTGCTTTGTACTGAGAAGCCCGAGTTTTGTCCAAACACCCTGTATCTCATGCTGGGCACTTGTATCCTGAAGAAATCTGTTGGTAAAGGCCAATTGGCCGTTCGGGGAAGCATATTCCAGATCCATAGGGAAATTTGGGAATACAAAAACGCCGGGCCTGCTTTTGATGGGAAGCCTTTTCAGCATAGAGTTCAGTGAAAACCGTTCTTCGTCCAAAAATAAAAGATGATCTTCAAGCTTACGGCCTATGTGAAATCCTGCCTGCTGTGACAAGGACCATCGAGGATAATAATCAAGTCTTTTCTTTGCTGAACTTTCTGCAAATGAACCATCCGGCATGAAGAAAAGCATCTCCATAACATCGACAAGCACTGTCCCTTTGAAATCAGGATCATTGGCAAGATCGCTGAGAATAGGGCGTGGATTGGTTCCCACTATGCCCAGCTGAACAGGAGCTTTTCCGGTGATACTTTCCCAGGTTTCCAGGTCAATGTCAAACTTGGTACGTGAAGTGCCGACCAGGACCGGGCCTGCTGGTGAAGTATCATATACTTTTTTCTGGCACTGGCCCAAAGACTTTCATCATCATTGTATGACAATGTAAATTTTTGGAGGCGGAGATAAGATTCCCAACCGACGAGGGAAAGGATAACCAGTGTTCCCGCAAGGCAAACTGCTTTTAAATAATGTACTTTTTTCATGGCTGTTAAACATAATTAAATTGTAATCCATGGTATTTATCCATGGTTTTAAATTGGAAATCAATAAATTTTTTGCAAAAATATAAACGGGTTATAAATTATTTTAACCGGAAAATAACAGTGAAGAAAATTATTATTTAACGGTAATAAGCTATTAAAGAGTGAGTTAAATAGCGTTGTCCGATGCCATTTTCGATTCAAATTAAAAATGGCTTATACGATCCAAAATATGGATAGTATAAGCCATTGATTAATTTCCGAAACTGCTTATGGGGTCGGAGAAGACTTATTTGTGAAGCGATTAATTACAAATTCATACCGCCGGTCAGCTCAATTCGCTGGCCATTGACCCATTTGGCGTCTTCACTGCAAAGAAATGAAACCACGCCGCCAACGTCGTCCGGTAAGCCGACGCGACCAAGGGCAGTTGTAGCTGCCACATAGGCACGGATTTCGGGTGTATCCTCCATTGCGCCTCCGCCAAAAATTGCACCAGGCGCGACGACATTAGCTGAAATTCCACGTGCTCCCAGTTCCAAAGCCAGAAACCTCGTGTATACATCGATCGCGCCCTTCATGATCCCATACGCAGACACGCCCGGGAAGCTGACACGTGATACTGCAGAGGAAATATTGATAATTCTTCCGCCGTCATGAAGATGGCTTAAGGCCTTTTGCGTAAGAAAATAAACCCCTTTTAAGTGAATATTCATCATTTCATCGAACTGCGCTTCGGTAGTTTCCGTGACAGGAGCCGTAAGACTGGTTCCGGCGTTATTGATGAGAAAATCGAAGCGGTCTGTGCCAAAAGTTGTTTTCAATTCGGCAGCAGCCTGCAGGAAGAATTCGTCAAAACTGCTCGTGTCTGCGGTATTGAGCGGCAAGGCAACTGCCTTCCTTCCAAGTAATTTTATAGCAGCCACAGTTTTCTCTGCTTCGGCCAGGTTGCTGCGATAGGTCAGTAAAATATCAACGCCTTTTTTTGCCAGGCTTATTGCAATGTCTTTGCCGATTCCACGGCTTCCACCGGTTACTAATGCGATTTTTTGAGTTATCATGAGCCTTTTTGTACGGATTAAAAAACAATACAAATGTCCGCCTGATGATAATCGTTTTGTTTGTTCCAGTCAATCAGTTTTATGTATAATTCAAACTTTTTACCTGGTTCCTAAAAGCGCCGGGAGAAAAAGAAGTTTCATTTTTAAAGAATTTTGCAAAATGTGCAAAATCAGAAAAACCCAGGCTGTCGGCAATTTCAGCTATTGTCCAGTTGGTATGGCGTAGCAATGCCCTGGCTTCCTGTAGTAACCTTCCGGCAATGAGCTCAGTTGTAGTCAGGCCGGTGGTTTCTTTAAGTACCTTATTTAAATGATTGATATGTACTGCCAGTTGGTCGGCGTACTGTTTTGCCGTACGCAGGGTTACTTTCTGTTGCGGGCTTTCGAGTGGAAATTGTCTTTCAAGTAATTCCAGAAACAGGGATGTAGTCCGTGCCGGAGCGCTGTGATTGGGATGAAGCATGACGGTAGACTGTAACTTCTGCCCGAGGTGGATCAGTTCGAGCGTGTAGGCCCGGAGCAGGTCATACTTATATGCATAATTGGAGGCTATTTCAGCTTCCATGTTCTTGAAAATACTTTGTGCCCTGGCAATATCGGAATCTGAGAGTGAGTAAACAGGATGTTCGGGCGACTTGAAAATGGGAAGTTCGTCCAGTATAACACCGCTTCTTGCAGGATGAAGAAATTCTGCTGTAAATACGCAGAACTGTCCGGTTTGCCGGCCTGTCGGTGACCAGTAAAAGGGGCTCTTCGGTGTTGTAAAAATAAGTGTCGGCTGTGAGATTTCAACTGACATATCCGGATACTCAGCCACTGAGCTGCCTGTGAGAAAACTGATTTTGTAGAATGCACGGGAAGCGCAGGAGACCGTCGGCTTTTCAAGCACTGGCTGCAAGATATCCGTCAGATTGAATACATTAAAATGCCCTACTTCCTGCTGGATCCCTTCCGGTAACAATGCACTCAGATCTGTTGAGGAACCGTTGGAAAACCGGGAGCATAGTTCTTCAAAAGAGGTCGTGTTCATGATTGTTTTATGTAAAAAACAAATATACTTAAAAATTTTACATAAGTGTTTAAGCTCTGGTGTTCCGGAAAGTTACTTTGGCAAAAGCGGGATTTTGAGTAATTTATAAATGAATAGGACGTATATATATTGATGTTTTTCTCTCAATCTATAATGAATTTTCAAACGCTACTCCGGTAGGACAGGATCCCAGGTATCTCTGGTTTTTGGATCTTCCATCTGAACACCCCAATCAAACATCGCCTTTAATATCGGGATAAGCGTCTTTCCGCGCTCAGTTAATTCTTTCCGTTGTATAAGGGAAATCTCAGTCTAAAATGGACCGATATAATTTTGTTATTTGCTATTGCTCAAAATCTCATAATCATTCAACCTGTATGGGTCAGCTGCATGTTCAGACTGGGCTCAAATTTTTTCCAATACGACAATTTTCAGCATCCCGGTCATTTGAGTATATCAATAATTACAAAAAGCCACCGGATGAAATCTTAGCATCCGGTGGCTCTAAACTAAGCAATGTCCCAAACTTTTACTTTGATTTATAAAGTAAAAGCCGTGTCTTTTTTGTACCAGGTTCGTAAACTACTATGGCAGGATAGGTATTGGTAGCTACGATCTTTCTCACTTCTGCATTTGCCAAAGTGGAACTGCCTGTTAACTGCGTGATTGCTTTTCCTTCGTCAAATGTTTCGAACAGGCTTAATGAAGTTTGGTCACCGTTAATTGCCCCGCCAAACAGGATGTGGTTGGTATCATTGGGATCAACCCAAATCCCATAAATATAGGCATAAGGAAGTTTTGCGTTTTCTTCATCCGCTTTAAATATAAATTTGGTAGTTGTTCCCGTGACTTTTGTAAGAGCACCTTCCTGGCCTACATAAATACTGTTTCCCGAATAAGCGTTAGTCTGAAGTTCAACAGGCCTTCTGTTTCCAAAAACACTCATATCCACGACCTTGGTAAAATTGGATAATAAAACAGGATTTTTCGCGTCAATGTCGTATCTGCCAAGCCATGCATCATCCAGTGGGTTTTCACTTCCCTGGAAAATCTGGCTGGAATTATTGGGTAAAAAAACAATATTACTTTGGTAGCCAAAATACGAATCCATCGCATTATTCATTCGTTTCCAGTTTTTTCCGCCATCTGTAGAAACAGCGATCATGGCACCTCCTTCCAGATTGGCATAAATATGATCAGGATTATTTGGCCGGACAGCCATACTGACATAAGTTTCATATATATTATCCAGATCATTATGAACGGGTGATTCCGCTGCAGTCCAGGTTATCCCGCCGTCATTGGATATAAACAGTGATTTTTCAGTAGCATTTTCGCTCAATTTAATACCTGCAAAAAGCTTGTTACCAACCGTAGGATGCCTGAAAATACAGGAAACCTTCTTTCCCTCAAATCCGCTTCTTGACCATTCTTTTGTCGTAAGATTATTTTTCCACAAACCATCAGATGTCGCAACAAATACGAAATTGTTATTGTAAGCGGCCAATTGAAATTCGTTTGACGCAAATTCAGAATGGCCATCCACAGTTACCGGAATATATCCGTGATCAATAAGCGTACTGGTTCCTGGCTGCGGATTATCGTTGTCATTATCATCATTATTACAGCTTGCAGTAACCGATAAAAGTGTGATAAACAAAAAGGCTTGGACAATGTTTTTTCTTGATTTAATTTTCATGGTAGTAATTTCATTAAAATGAGTCATTGCCCCTTAGAGTTAAAATCAGGTAAAATGGTTGTAAAAGATTTCAGCTGATCGATAAGCACTGTATGAAATTTATGAACATTATCAATTGTTTTTAAAAAAATATAATAGCTCTTTAAAACATACTTAAATAGGGAAATGTGCTCTGTTTTAGCTTATTATGTATCTTAGTAATAAGTTAATGCATTATTTTATAATGAACCAATAAAGCGGTGACCGGTAATTTTTCAGATCAAAGATTTTTTTCAACGTCCTGAATGATAAATAAGGATCGGTATAACATAGGTTTTGAAAGTATGGAAAAACGAATAATATTCTTTCACGGTGGCGGGTCGAGGGAAGACTACGATGCGGACGAAAAGCTGGTCGCTTCGCTAAAATCACAATTAGGGCCGGAATACTCAATCCATTATCCTTTTTTGCCTGACAACGGGTCCCCGGACCTTGGCAGGCGCTTGCAGATCAGGCAAGAAATTTCTGTAAGTGCAGATAGTGTTATTTTGGCAGGCCACTCTCTTGGAGCTTCGATGTTACTGGCGTGCCTCTCAGAAAATGAGATCAAAACGGAGATTGACGGCGTTTTTCTGATTGCAACGCCTTTCTGGGATGGAGATGCCGATTGGGTTAAAGCCTTCAGATTGCAACCCGATTTTGCAAAACGAATTGATACAAAAATCCCTTTGTTTTTTTACCATTGTCTCGATGATGAAGAAGTCCCGGTTGCTCAAATGGCCATTTATAAAGAAGCACTTCCATGGGCCATTTTTCGCGAAATTGATACGGGTGGCCACCAGCTAAACAACGACCTCAGCGTTGTTGCAAAAGATATCAGATCACTTTTTAATTAGCAATTTTAAACAGGCTCTAAATGTTTCAAAAAATTAGACCTGATTATTTCATTGACTTAAATAACGAAGTGAATTTATGCCATTTAGCGGTTACCTGTTTGAAGCAATTGAGTTAATCCAGAGCCTGCCTCAGGTACGAGATAGCTTAACATTAATTACTATTGTAAGTAAGAATAGTTTTGCAAACTATTGGATTTGAAGAAAGTAGGGGAATGTGCCAATTTATTTCAGTAGCAAACGGATTGCATTTCCACTAGTCCAGCGACTGTAAAAATTTGTGAGCAGTATTCAATAAGTTTTTCTGTTTTTCAGTGTCCATTTTATCGAAGTTGCCCAGAAGCATGCCGATTCTTGGATTTTGTTGAAAAAAGCTCCTGTGCACATGCATGAAGCGCCAAAAGAGCGCATCCCATATTTCCTGCCACGGGCCTTTTTCATAATTACTCATTTTCATAATATAATTGCTGCCAGCTATATAAGGTTTGGTTGCCATCAGTCCGCCATCTGCAAACTGGCTCATGGCATATACATTGGGAACCATTACCCAGTCATAAGCATCAATGAACAATTCCATAAACCATTGATATACCTCATCCGGGTCAAATTCGCATAACAACATAAAATTTCCCAAAACCATCAGACGCTCAATATGATGGCAATAGCCCCTTTCCAGGACTTTCTTGATTGTACTGTCTACCGGCTCAATTCCCGTAGTTCCGTTATAAAAAGATTTCGGTATTTTCCGGGTAAAGTTCCAGTAGTTTTTTGTCCTCGAAACTGAACCTTTACATTCATAAAAACCACGCATGAATTCCCGCCAGCCAATCATCTGACGGATAAAACCTTCGGTCGTATTCAGCGGGATATTCTCCTGCTCTGCATATTCCAGTACGGCATCAATGATAGCCTGCGGTGTGATCAGCCCAACATTAAGCATTGGCGTTAACATGCTGTGATGTAAAATGCTTTCTTCCTTCACGATCGCATCTTCAAATGGCCCGAATTCCTGAAAGCGGCTTACAAGAAAATCTGTTAACCACTTTTTTGCTGCGTGGTGATTTCCCGGATAAAGCGAATATTTGGTCAGATGTCCGAGATTGTCGTTAAAATGTTCCTGAACGTAGGTTTTCGCTTCCTCATAAAATTCATTCGTTTCGGAATAACTAATGTGCGGCGGTTCTTTTTTGCGGGGATATTTCTTTCGGTTTTCAACATCATAGCTCCAAGCGCCACCTATCGGTTCATTTTTGTCATCAACCAGGATCTTACGTTTTTTTCGTTCCTGAATATAAAACTCGGTCTGGAAAAATTTCTTCTTTTTCTCCTGAAAAAATACACCCAACTCTTCCTTACTATTCAGAAATAAAGGATTTTGATACTGAATTATTTCTATGTTCGCTTTGCCTGCCGCTGAGGCCAGACGTTGCCCAAGCCAGTTGTCTGTCGGGTCAATATAATGTATGGTCTCAATGTTTTTTAATTTTAAATTAGCAACCATTTTTCGCACATCTGATAACGGGTCAGCTGATTCAATGTAAAAAACTTCTACATTTTTGGATTCCAGAAAAGCAGCGTACCATTTCATCGTTGCGCGGTGAAAAGCGATCTTTTGCTTATGAAACGCAAACTGTTTGAAATACAAGGCCTCTTCCAGCAGGTAAACCGGAAAACCGTTTTCTGCAACCGGGCTTTTTTCGAACAACTGATGAGGAAGAATAATGTTAACCGCTTTCATGTATTTTGTTTTCAGGAATGGTTATACAAATTTCATTCCCGGCTTCAGAATACTTTTTTATTAAAAACGGAGCCTGATTGCTTAGCTTATCGTCTAAATATTATGAATTGTTACATTTTGTAATCGTTTTGCTGACAGGTTACAAATAAACACCAGGTCACGGAACACTATTCTGGACCCAGTTCAAAGGGTTGTTCAAAAGAAAATGACCTGTATTTTTCTTTTTTAGAAATACATAAAGAGAATCATTGCCACGCCGGCCTGACAATATAAGATGGTCCGGGTCAGGCAAGGTATATGTAAGCTTAAAGTTGCGAACGCTGTCTTTTCTGAATTTGATCTGCAGGACATTTTGTATGGTATCTGCTTTGTAGTCAAAATAATCACGTCCATAACGTAGTGAGGTTCCCTGCGAAACACCGGACTTTATACTTCCTGCATTCCAGTCCTCAAAAACAAGGTTTTCCCACCGAAAAGTGTCAGCAGCTGTACGCATTACGTTCCGGCCGTTTACACGGAATTCTTCCACATTAAAGTATCCCGAAATAACGCCTTTTTCAGCACCCCAAACCAGGTTTCCTTTACTGTAAGTATTCATGTTTTCATAAAATGGCCACATCAGAAATGCAGCAATGAAAATCGTTTTTAAGGCAATCCTGGTAACCCGTTTCCATTTCTTTTTCAGGTTCAGGCCGGGGAAAGTAAGTTGAACGGGTATGTGTAAAATAAAGAAGCTCCAAAATTGCCGGATATTAGGAACCAGCAGGTAAATGCTCATGACAAGTAAAATACTGCTATACAATTTGACGGGAATATCAAAGAAAACATTCAGTGCCACCACGTGCGTTAAGACAGTTACCAGGATAAGTGCACCCAGTGAGCTTGTACGCCGGGACAATAACAGCAACCCGCCGAGCAGTTCGCAGAAGCCTGAGAAAATCTGATAGGAAGATGACGATCCGATAAACAGCCATGCAAGGCGCATTCGGGAATATTCTCCCAATGGGGTAATCAGCTGGCTTAGCGACGGGGAGGGCATCTGAAGGGGAAACAGTTTTATCAATCCGTAAACAAACATGGTCTTGGCCAGATAATACCGAATGATCACCTGAAGCCATGTATTGAGCAGGTCGTACCTTTTATTACGGCGGTCAGTTAAAGTCCATATAATGGTTCCGGCAAGTGAAATGACAAAAATAAGGCTGTAAATAATCCATGAGTCGATCGTATCACCACTTCCATTTGGGGTTATAATCAGGTCGGTATGCAGGATATGTTTTTTGACCAAACCGGTTAGCCAATCAAAAAAATCATAATATGGCTGGATAATTAAACCTAAATAATCGCCGACTACTGGCAACGATGCCGGCCAGCCCCATGGTTCAGCGTGCATTATCAGGAGAATAAAGAAAAACCGGAAAGCCAGTTTTTCATACCAGTTCCAGTTTTTGTTAGTTTCTTCAGTCGTTGAGGTCATTGAGAAAAAACGGTTGGCGCGTTGAGCAGGAAAACAAGGTACAAACCCATTAAAGCTGATAATGTATCCTAATTTACTTTCTTGGTATAATAATCTGAATTTAAGTTTCTGCTGTATTTATTCTGAGTGTATCAGGTGAAATGCCCGGATCACCAACTTTTTTGAAATCCTGGAATATGTTTGGTTTCATTACTTCATTGAATCAAAATCAACAACGAAAATAAATCCATCAAAATAAATACGCGTAAAAATGAACCTTCGTATCTAAACTCCGGTAAGGTGGAATGCGACTATTGATTGACCGGTATTGATCTCGGAATTTACATTTTTTTACTTTGTAAAAATTTTTGGCGAAAACTGAAAAACACATGAATGCAAACAAAGCTTTGTGGGAAAAAGGGGACTTCACGCGCCTCGCTGAAACCATGCGTGAAAGCGGAGAAGCACTGGTGGCAAAATTGGGGATCACCGACGGTATGGATGTTCTGGATCTTGGATGTGGAGATGGCACGACCGCTATACCGGCAGCCAGGCTTGGTGCAAATGTCCAGGGTGTCGACATTGCAAGAAACCTTGTTGAAGCCGGAAACGCCAGGGTAAAGGCGGAAGGGCTTACTAATATTACCTTTAGTGAAGGTGACGCAATAGATTTGCAGGGTATTGCAGATGAAACTTTTGATCTGGTTGTGAGCATTTTCGGTGCCATGTTCGCTCCCAAACCATTTGATGTGGCAAAGGAGATGTTCCGTGTTGTACGCCGTGGAGGGAAGATCGTCATGGGAAACTGGATACCGGGCGATCCGACACTGGTAGCCCAGATATTGAAAGTGAGCTCCGCTTACACGCCACCGCCGCCTGAAGGGTTTATAAGCCCGATGTTATGGGGTGTCGAAAAAGATGTGACAGAACGTTTTATTAGTGCAGGTGCCTTGAAAGAGAATATTTCATTTACCAGGGAAACATTTACATTTCAGGCTCCCTTTGCCCCGGCTATTTTTCTTGAAACTTTCAGAAATTACTATGGCCCCACGATGAACGCATTTGAAGCTGCGGAAAAAAATGGGAATGCTGCTGACTTACAGCATGAACTGGAAGTGTTGTTTGAAAGCCAGAACCAGAGTACAGATAAAAATACCACTTCCATACCTGCTACGTTCCTGAAAGTAACGGTTTTACGCTGATTGGACTCCCGGTATCCCGTCTTCGGTATGCGAAAGAATAAGCCGTTCATAATAGGAGGGCTTATTCTTCAGGTTTTTTTTCGAAAATATTCCTGTGCATTTCTGGATCAATAATCTTATGATGTTTCTTAAAAACAGGATTCAGATAAGCTACGGCAATTTCTTATCCGTTGGGTGATCGGACGGTAGTTGTAAGATTAGCCGTACTGTTTCAAGTCTTAAAGGTTTTTGGAAATACGCTTTTACGTATGGGTTTTTATCCGCTTTCTCAATATCACCGTCGTCAATGGATGAGGAAAGAATATAGATCGTTATTTGTTTCCGGATTTTTTCGTCAAGCATTTTGAATTTTTCCAGAAATTCCCATCCTGTGATGACAGGCATATTAATGTCAAGCAAAATGATAGTTGGATTACTATCTGTACCCAGGCTATAAATCTCCTTAATCGCTTCCAATGCTTTTGCAGGGTCCGTGAAAAGTGTGACCTGAGCTTCTTTATCAAACCTGTGGATGATATGTTTACAAATCAGGTTATTCGCTGGGTCATCGTCTACAACAATAATACGATATGCGGATTTCATATTATAAGATTTTATCTATGTATTAAATTTGGAACCTGATCAAAAACTCAGTACCCTTGTTAACCTCACTGCTCACTGATACGGTACCGCCCAGGATTTCTACCTGTGTTCTAACCATAAAAAGCCCCATTCCCTTACCTTCCACATGCTGGTGAAAACGTTTATAGAGGCCAAAAACCTGCCCCTCGTTTTTAACCAGGTCGATCCCCATACCATTGTCTTTAAATGATATTGTAAGTAAGCGGCCGGAAACAGCACTCCTGATTTCCATCACCGGAGCCAGGCCGGACTGGTGATATTTGATACTGTTAATGATCAGGTTGTAAAATATGCTGTGCAGGTAAGTCCTAAGTGCCACAAATTCATTTTTCGCACTAAAATCTGTAATGATCTGAACATTTTCTTTCAGGATCAGGCCATCGATACTGGATTTTATATTGTCGACCAGCAATTGCAGGTTTACCGTTTTGTTCTTTTCACCAACCTGCCGTTTAACCTGTAAAATGGTATTTAAATCACCTATGACATTGTCCAGGCGCATGACATTTTCCTGAATTCCGTCTAAGAAATCTTTTCTGACATCTTCCGGATAATCTTCCTCGCCTAAAAGCCCGGCCAGGCCAATAATATTGGCAACCGGTGCGCGCAGGTTATGAGATACCATATAGGAGAACTGTTCCAGTCCTTTATTGGAAAGGACAAGCTCATTGGTATATTGCTGAAGGTCACTATTCAGTTCCCTGAGTTTCTTTTCTGATAATTTCCTTTCTGAAATATCTTTAAAAAAGACAGAAAGGCCATTTGCGGAAGGATAAGCACTGACTTCCAGCCACCTGTCCAAAGGTTGATAGTAATCTTCGAAATGAACGATCTGGTTGTTATTAACAGCCTGGGTATATTTGGTATATGACTCCGACTCTCTGCTTTCAGAGAATACTTCCCACAGGTTTCTGTTTAAAACATTGTCCTTGGTCTGTGCCAGCAGTCTTGCGGCTTCCTTATTCCAGTAATTGACTACCCAATCTTTGTCGACAGCAAAAAATGCATCACCAATACTTTCAAGGATAATATTTTTATCTTCATAGGCCCTGAGGACTTCAAGCTCGGTTTTCTTCATTTTGTCTATATCCTGAAAACTGCCGTACAGAATACACTTTCCACCAACCAGTTCAGCTTCGCCAATCACGCGTACCCATCGGTGGTTTCCCCTTGCAGTAATGATCTGAAGTTCAAGATCAAAGTATGTTTGGTTCTGCAAAGCCTGGTCAACTGCTGCTGTTATCGCATTCCGGCTGTAGCCTGCCTTAAAAAAAATCAGGTTTGTTTTTGTTTCCGGGATATAATCAGTTTCTACTTCATGGATTTGTTTGGTCATGGGTGACCAGAAAATGAGGTTGTTTACCAGATCAATTTCATAACTTCCAATCCGCGCCATGTTGGTTGCCTTATCCAAAAGACGTTCTAAGGCTCTTTTTTCAGTGATATCACTGGATATACTGACCATACCACTTAACTCCTGGTTTTGGTCATATACCGGTGAGTAGTTAACCAAAGCCGGGAAGTAAGAACCGTTTTTTCTGCTTTTATTAAATTCGCCTGACCAGGTGTGGCCCTGTTGCAATGCATGCTGAATTTCGCTGATCTGATGCCCGGTAGCCATGGAAGGTATAATTTCGGATATATTTTTTCCCAGTACCTCGGTAGTAGTCCAGCCATATATCTGCCGGGCAGCCTGGTTCCAGTAATTGATCACTCCGCTCAGGTCAGTATAAATAATTGCCTGGCCTATAGTATTTAACAGATTTGCCTGAAAACGGTCATTCTCATCCGCCTTTTTTCTATTGCTGACATCCCGGATAATCATGGATGTATTCTCGTTTCCATGCGCAGTCTTAAATACTGTCAATGAGACCTCACCGGCAAAACGGGATCCGTCCATGCGCAGCATCGTGATTTCACCACCTGATTTACCAGTCCGGTCACGCTCATTGAGCAATAAGGAAAGTGCAGGGTCATTGACATCCGTTAAGCCTGATCTGCCTACAGTAATAATTTCATCCTGGGTCATTTCAAAAATGTTGCATGCCGCCTGGTTAGCTGCCAGTACCTGTCCGTTCTGTCGGGTGAGCAGTATACCATCCATGCTGGTTTCAAATAACAACCTGTATTTTTCTTCACTGTCGATCATGAGCTGCTCACTGATCCGCTTTTCAGTAACATCCCTGAAGTTATCTACAATTCCGTTGACTGCCGGATCGTTCAGCAAGTTGGTGACCGTGGCTTCGATCCATCTCCAGCTGCCATCTCTGTGCAGCATCCGGCCTGTATGCCCTTTGATTGTCTTGCCCGGGTTATCAAGTATTTTTTTTAGCATGAGCCTGACGCCGGGAGTGTCATCGGGATGCATGATGGTATATAAATCCATTGCTTCAACCTCGCTTTGTTCGTAACCTAATACGTTTTTTACAGATGGGGACACAAATGTCGGTTTTCCCAAGGCGTCAAGGATGATAACCCCGTCTGTACTGTGTTCAACAAGGGCCCGGTACCTTTTTTCACTTGAAATGAGCGCATCTAAAAATTTTTGGTGCTCTTTTTTTAAGCGGAATTTTTCCAGTGCGTTCAGTATCGCAATGGGAAGCCGGCTCAGCCGGTCTTTCAGGATATAGTCGTCTGCCCCTTTCATGATCAGGTCCACTGCGGACTCATCGCTCATGGTAGCAGTGATAATGACAAAAGGTATATCCAGCGTATTCTGCCTTACTATTTTGAGTGCATCGGTCGAATTAAAAGATGGCAGTGAATGATCACAAAGGATGATGTCAGGGGAAAATTCCGTCAATGCAGCAATAAATTTGATTCGGGTATCTACAACGAGCCCCTGATAAGGGATTTTTGATTTATCCAGCGCATTTTTTATCAGCAGGGCATCACTGGGCATATCTTCTATATGCAGGATTTTTATCATTTTAAACATAAGCTGCCATCTGGCTGTTTACTGCGGATTATAAGTTGTATCACCCAATGGCTATTGCCCCGGGACATTGTTAACAGCAAGCCAGTAAAAACCAAGTTCCACGATCGTCTTAGAAAAATTTTCAAAGCCAAGCGGTTTGACAACATAACTGTTGACGCCCAGCTGATGACTTTCAATAATATCCTTTTCCTCTTTGGATGAGGTCATCATGACCACTGGGATCAGTTTGGTTTTTTCATCACTTTTAATAATCCTGAGCACCTCAAGGCCGCTTACTTTTGGCATTTTGAGATCCAGAAAAATCACTTTTGGTTTTATATCCGTATTTCTGCCTGTGAATTCACCTTTTCCAAAGATAAAATCCAGAGCCTGTGCACCATCGATCAGATGTATCAGGTTACTTGCCAGGTTATGTTTTTTAAGGGCCCGGATCGTCAGTGCGGCGTCTGCCTTATTATCTTCAACTAAGAGGATCTGGATTTCTTCGTTTTCCATTGGTATTGTGAGTAGCAGGTAAAATTATGAGAGAACCGGGAGTGAGAAATAAAAAGAAGCCCCTTCACCTACCTTGCCCTCTGCCCAAACCCTGCCATCATGTTTAGTGATAATTTTCTGGACAATAGCCAGCCCAACGCCTGTACCTTCAAATTCGTTGCTGCTGTGCAGTCGCTGGAAGACACCGAATAGTTTGTCATAATACATCATATCGAAACCTGCACCATTGTCTTTGACGTAAAATGTCTGCAGATCAAATTCGGTAAAACAGCCAATCTGTATTATGGATTTTTCTATTTTTGATGAATATTTCAGTGCATTTGAAATCAGGTTGACATAAACCTGTCTCAGCATGTTACGGTCGCCCATTGCAGGTTCCAGATGGCCGATATCGAAAGTTATATCCCTGCCTGGTTCCAGCTTTCGGAGCTGCGTGATTACCGAGTTTACCAATTGTTGTGTGTCAATGCGGCCAGCCGAGATTTGCTGTTTGCTGACCCGGGAGAAATCCAGCAGGTTATCAATAAGCTGTCCCATCTTTTGTGAGTTGGCAATTATTTCACTGAGCAGGTACTGCGCATCATCCCCAAGCTGCTCTATATAATCTTCGAGCAGAATTTCTGTAAAACCGTTTATTGCCCTTAATGGAGCCCTTAAATCGTGGGAAACCGAATAAGAAAAAGATTCAAGTTCCTGATTAGCAGCTTCCAGGCTGAGTGCTTGTTTCTCTTTTTCGATAAACTGTGAAGCCAACTGGTTGTTTGCCAGTTCCAGTGCTTCCGAAAGCTTTTTGATTTCTTTATTTTGCGAGGCCAGATCCTGGTTGGCCTTTATTAACTCTTCCGCCCTTTTTTCTTTCTCTGTATTTTGGCGCACCAGTTCCTGGTTCGCCACAATTAATTCTTCCGCTCTTTTTTCTTTTTCAATGTTTTGAAAAAGAAGCTCTTCGTTAGCTATATGCAGTTCTTGTGCACGCTTTTCTTTTTCCTGGATTTGAAGGTTAACCTTACCAACAGAAATGAGTACGAGTGTGGGGTCATTCCATTTGTTCATATACTGTTTATGGAGGAAATTGGATTTTCGGGTCAGTTTACATAATTGGAGCGATTATTGAAATCGAACTTTTTCTACAATATACGATATTTTTTATTATTATTGTTTATCAAATTAAAAAACCCGTCATGTACTTAGCTGAATTGCAGGAGGGTAATCTTGAAAAGTGAGAAAAATCTTTTCATACAAATTTAAACAGGTAACTAAAGCCGGCCATTTGTTTTATCTTTAACCAGCACTTCCGGACTTTTCTTTAAGCCGTTTTTTATAACACAACATTTAAAAACCACTGTGGATATTTTTAGCGAATCGTTCATTCTGCAAACCCGCACTATTTTACTGGCAGACGATGATGAGGACGACATCTTCCTTTTCAGGGAGTCTATCAAAGATTTTCAGATAAACATCCATTTGCAGATAGCAAAAAACGGGTTTGAAGTTATCCGCTACCTGGATAAAATGGAACCGGATGACCTGGTATTTTTAGATATCAACATGCCGGGCATGAACGGGTTCGAATGCCTGGCCGAAATTAGGGCCAGAACAAAGTCCGTAGCGGTAATTATGCTTTCCACGTCAAATGATACAGGTTATATTGAGCTTTCAGAAGAGTTAGGTGCAACTGGGTATGTTGTAAAACCATCCAGTCTTCCGAGTTACATCACTGCGGTCAAGGAAGTTTTATTAACGGACTGGCAGAACTATCAGTTGGGTTTTTACCTAAATAATAATCAGAACCCGGCTGTATGATCACAGGTGAAATTTAATTGACTGGGTATTCTATATGCTATTGCAATACCTTATCATATGGCCCTTTTATATTTATTTTTAAAATAGAATTGCAACTACTTGCATGGTAAAATAATTCTATGTAATATTAGGTCGTTGAGTTGAGGAAATTATAACATGGTAGTGAAAAATGGGAATCTCAGTATCTGGGATTCCCATTTTGCTTAAGCTGAATAGTATAATTTGTGGCATACTTATCAGGACTTTCTTTCAGTGTCAAAGTAAAATGAAGGCGTTTTGTATGCCTACTCAAATGGTCATCTCCTGGTACTGGATTTGTTGGATAAGTACAACTGATTAACCGTTCATATTACTGCGCAAACCCAATGCAGCCTCGTAAACCTGGTTTTTTTGAAGGGATTGTCTGAGCATAGCTGCTAACGCGTCTACCTGTCCGGCCAGTGCTTCTTCGTTTGATTGCGGGTCACTTAGGTACATGGAACCCTTACCTCTGATGAGCCACTCTGAGGAAATCTGGGGATAATTGTAAAGAATAAGTACAATATCTTCTGTGGCTGTGTTCAGGCCTAATGCCTGGATTACTTTTAGCAAACGTTTCTGCATGTGTGATAGGAGTAAATTAAGATTAACGTTAAGTTCCTAACAGACCGAAGCCCGGATAACCATTTGAAAGCAACAATAAAACGGAGCGTATTTTACCCTTTCATAATTGTTGCTTTGATTATAGTATTAATATTACAAAAATATAAATTTATTTGTAACCGACAAGATTTTTTTATTGACTAATATGGCCGGGTAATATTCAGCGCCACAGCATCAGATTATCGGAGTTATACAAAGCCACTGTTCTCTTGTTCACAAACGAATTCTTTTTTTGCCTTCCTTAATTCATAAATACATCTGGTTATAAAACCAAAATGCATTATTGTGTACCAGCATTAATTGATTATTTATGATCTGTAATTCGATAAATATTTGATTTTAAATTATTAAGATACGAATAAGTTACTAGGCTATATAGAACTAAGCCAAATATAGTTACCTTGCGTATAGATAGTCAAATCTGCATTAATATGGTTCTTTATCAATAAGTTATATGTAATATGACTCCTGAATATTTAAGTATTTATGCTCTATACTTTAAATACAGCAATTGAATCATAGTCAAATGCTAGGGAATCTAAGCCTTGAATGTGACAATGTTTGAATATAATTAATCAAATTATTTCGATACCCTCAATTAATTTAATCTTACCTATGTTCACAGAAGAACCACACCACATTATTGCCATTGGCGCTTCTGCCGGAAGTATGGAAGAAATCAATACTTTTTTTGATCACACGCCTACAGACGGCGTTTCCTATATCATTGTCCAGCACCTATCCCCTGATTTTAAAAGCAGGATGGCCGAGTTGTTATCCAGGCATAGTAAGCTGATGGTACAGGAGGCCGAGGAAGGGATGATCGTAAAATCCAATCAGGTTTATCTGATCCCGAATGATAAGTTTATGACTATCCAGGATAGCAGGCTGCGCTTAACCGATAAGGAAAATATCCGTGGCCCGCATTTGACAGTCAACATATTTTTTATGTCCCTTGCAGCAGATTGCGGCCACAAGGCAATCGGTGTAATCTTGTCCGGGCTTGGTAATGATGGTAGTGAAGGTATAAAAGCTATCAAAAGGGCAGGAGGGATGGTAATAGCAAGGATTCCGGAAACAACCGAATTTGCCGGCATGCCGCAAAATGCCATTGCAACGGGCATGATCGACTTCATCCTTGAACCGGAAATGATGCCTGGTGTCATTGAAGATTATGTCAGGCAGGAAACTGAGCTGATGGCTGCTGACATGAAGGACGATCAGAATATGGTTAAAATTATCGGGCTCATAAGCCTGTACCTGCCTCTGGATTTTTCAGAGTATAAACATTCAACTATCCAGAGAAGGATCAAACGAAGGGCAGTTTATAACAATTTTGACAAACTGGAAAATTACCTGGAATTCATAAACGGAAATTCCCAGGAACTGGAAGCTCTGGCCAATGACTTTTTGATCAGCGTTACAGCGTTTTTCAGGGATCCGGAAGCTTTTGATTTTATAGAGCATCAGGTACTGCCAGGGATCATTGATAACCTGGCGCCGCAACGGGAGCTCCGGATGTGGGTAACCGGCTGTGCAACAGGAGAAGAAGCTTATTCACTGGCCATGCTTGTCAGTGAGTATTTAACAGTCAAATCAAAAGATGTGGTTGTCAAGATATTTGCAACTGACCTTGATAGTGTTGCACTTGCCCACGCAGCGAAGGGCGTTTATACACCTGCGTCCACGAAAAATATCCGTGCTGAAAGACTGGAAAAGTTTTTTTTGAAGGAAGGGGGCAACTATAAAGTAAAACCTGAAATACGTAAGATGTTGATTTTTGCGCAGCACGACCTGGTAAAGAATCCGCCTTATTGTCATATGGATTTTATCAGCTGTCGTAACCTGCTGATTTATATGAACGCGGCTTTGCAAAAGAAGATTTACCTGATGCTGCTTTTTGGTTTGAAACAGGATAGTTACCTGTTTCTGGGATCGAGCGAAAACCCGGTACCAATCCTGGACAGCCTTGAAATAATTCACAAAAAATGGAGGATTTATAAAAAACTGGCTTCCAACTCTGTTGTCAATCTGGATGCTTTTTCATTACCCCAGGTAGCACAAAAGATTGCGGAGCCCGATCTTTCAAAGAGGAATATTTATAAAAATACCGACAAAACCATGTCTGATGCAGCCATTGAAACAATACTGAAAGACCTGGACTATCTGGTTGTGTGTATTGATGATAAAAACAGGATTATCAAAACTTATGGCGATACCACCAAATTTCTCCTCCAGAAAATTCTTACGCTGGAACTAACCGAACTTTTGCCGCCACCTCTGGCTGTTGCTTTCAGGATATTGATTGGAAAAGTAAATCTGGACAATGAAACTGCCTATGTTAATGAAATCAAGATTCAGCAGGACGATAAAGTTATCGAGGTAAACTTATCTGTAAGCCCAATGATTTTTAAAGGACGCAGGAACGGGTTTATAGTCGTCAGGATCCATGAGAATAAAAATTATAAGCCAGAGGAAAATGAGCCGGTATTCGATGAAACCATGTATTTTAACGAGTATATCAGAACACTGCAGCAGGAAGTAAAAGATCTGAAAGAAGAGCTGGCCAGCTCCGAGCAAAAACTATACAGTCTGGATGAAAATATGCAGTCTTTTAATGAAGAGCTGCTGTCGGCCAACGAAGAAATGCAAAGCACCAATGAAGAAATGCAGTCTGTCAATGAAGAACTCCATACGATCAACACAGATTATCAGCTTAAAAATAAGGAGCTTATCGAGCTCAATGATGATTTGAACAACTATTTCCGAAGTAATATCAATGGACAGCTCTTTATTAACAAAGAGCTGCAATTAATGAAGTTTTCACCCGGAACTGCAAAGCTGATCAATCTGGTGGACAGTGATATTGGAAGGCCGCTAAGCCATATTTCTACCAATTTTAAATTTGAAACGATCGTTGCAGACATCCGGCAGGTACTTGCTAAGGAGACTACTATTCTAAAAGAAATAGAGACGCACGAAAGCAAATGGTTCCAGGTCATGACGATGCCTTACATTGAGCAGGCGAATGAAAAAACAAACGGTGCGATTATTACATTTAATGACATTACAGAGTTGAAAATAGCTCAGCAGAAGCTTGATAAAAGAAACAAAAGCCTTTTGCGTATCAATTCGGACCTGGATAACTTTGTGCATACTGCGTCCCACGATCTGCTGGCTCCATTAAGCAGTATTGAAGCAAGCATTGCTATTATGAACGGAATCCAGTCAGGTAATCCCGAGGTGAACGAATTTTTATCCATTATAGATTTTTCTATTAAAAAATTCCGTTCACTTATCACTGATATCTCCGCGGTCGCCAAAATTGAAAATAATACAATAGCCACCGAGCTGGTCGATATCAACGAGATGATCAGTAATATTGAATGGAGCCTCAATGATAAGATTATAGCAGCCGAAGCTGTCATCCACAAAGATCTGGAAGTCACGCATATTCTGTTCTCAAAAAAGAACCTCAGAAGCATTGTATACAACCTGGTTTCAAATGCAGTCAAATTCAGAAATGGCCAGTCGCCGCTGATTCATATTAAAACTGCAAGAGAAGCAGACCAGGTACTATTGTCAGTTCGTGACAATGGCAGGGGCATGGATAAAAATAGTACAGACAAGATTTTTAGTAAATATGGCAGGTTACAGACTGATGTGGAAGGCCAGGGTATTGGACTATATCTGGCTAAGAACATAGTCGATTCTACCGGCGGGCATATCGTTGTGGAAAGTGAGCCTGGGAAGGGAAGCCTGTTTACAATTTATTTCAGTGATAATCCCGAATTCAATAACTGATGCTTTAAAATGCAGGCTTTGTTAGGTGTTAATAATGGCTGAAACTTTGCTTTCGGGTCGGTATTCTATGTGCCGGGGACCTATAAAGTCATCATAATCCCGATTACTATTTATGCGGATAACACCAGTTTACATTATTATCAATGAAATAAGTTTTTTGCTTTTTTTAGGGTTTATCTGCCGGATAGAGGCTATCAGTACTGTTTTTGTAAAAGCCAAAGAAGTAAATGTGTGTAAATTCAATAATATTTTAATAAAACATTATAAAATATAAAAATTCCGAAATGCCGTTTTAAAGGGATCAGGGCATTTGTTTACAATAAGTCAAAAAGTATGTCTACAAGCTTGGCTAAAAACATTAATTAAATTACTACAAAATATTGATTATCAAACAATTACACAATTTGTTTGCAATTTATTTTAAGTGTAGCTTTATAAAAAGGAAGAACATTTAAGATCACTATTACCCGGCTTCACACACATAAGATCCAATCCGCTATTTACCAGATTTGACTGCCTGACGGCTGTGAAAATAATGACAACTACTTTACCCTATAATAAAACAGGTATGAAGACGGCAAATACTAAATTGAAGGAGATCAAGGAAAGCCTTCACCGCATTGACATGGGCCTTAGGACTTATATATTGAGTCATCAGAACTTATTTGATGCTCAGAGTTACCAAAAATGGGAAAGCCAGAATCAGATTGAAAGTGCTCCAAGGCATGGAAAATAATCCTGATTTTCCCATAGACCGTCTTACCTCACTATCCGGATCTTTGTATTTTTTTACAAAACAATTATTGTCATATCCGCATAATTATCGCAATTCTGCTGTTGAAATTAATACTTCACTAGTCATTTTCTACTCTCAGATAAAAATCGGTTTTCGGCCGTGCTTTCCAATCCGTTTTCAGGACTTCTGATAACACCGACTTATACACTTCAAATGAATTCGGTTTTTTGATGTAGCCCGAAGCGCCCAGTTTTTTGGCCCGTTTGATAAGATCTTCCCCCTGATGTGTTGAAAAGAAAATGATAGGAACAAAGTCATAATAAGCGCTCAGCTCCTGAATACACTCAAATCCGTTCATACGCGGCATGTTAATGTCCAGAAATATCAGGTCGGGCGACCGGGAATGCTGCATGGCATCTATAACTTCATAGCCATCATTAGCTATTTTCAGTTCCAGTTCGCTTTCGGTCTGTTCAAAGGCTTCCTGAAAAAGAAAAATATCGTCCGGATCATCGTCTGCGAGCAGAACCCATTTGGGAGGGGCAGTATACAAACTTTGGTCACTTAGAATATCAGTCATCAAAATTGGATTTTAATTTATTGAAATTACAAAGGCGGCAAACTCGTAGGGTTTTAACGTGCAGTACGTGCCAAAAGTATGTAATTAACAGGCTTGATTTACCAGTTTCTACATAAATAATATTGATTTCATCAGGTGTTTTGTTATGAAAATAAGTTACCGATGGCAGGAATGATATTTTATAAATTATCGTCTTTCTTTATGGACTTTTAACGGGCAGGTTTTTCGTATCAAAGGATTTCTTGCCAAAAAATTAAAAAAGAAATATTGTTTGAATTTAATACATCCCGGTCTGATGAAAAATCTGGTAAAGTATTTTTCTCCTGTAATAATTTCCTGTGGATTGCTTGCTTGTGAAAAGCCAGGTAATCCGGATATTCCGGCTGCTGTCTGGCAGAAGCATCCGTTGCCCGTTCTGGAGCGTGGAAAGTTTCCTGACTATGACTTTTATGCCATCAGTGACGGTTATGTAATTCGGGAAGGGAATGTTTATAAAATGTGGTATACCGGTGGCGGAGCGGTATTACCCGATGAAACTTTGAGATCGCGGATCAGTTATGCAACATCTGTCGATGGAATAAAATGGGAAAAATATACCACCAATCCGGTATTGGATGTATCCGGATCACAGTGGGATTCATTGGGTGTAGAAACTGTTTCTGTTTTACTGGATGAAGAAGCAGATCCAAAGGAGCGCTACAAAATGTGGTATGCCGGCCAGACATTCAATGATTTTCGGTACAACATTGGTTATGCAGTTTCACAGGATGGTATCCACTGGGACAAATATCAGAATGGGCCTGTGCTCACTGTGGGTAGTACCGATGAATGGGATAACGGATTTCTTGAAGGGCCCAGCGTTATTAAAGTTGGCAGCCAATATAAAATGTGGTATGCAGGTTATGATGTTTCTGTGAACGGCAAACCGACAGATGGTAAAGTTAATATTGGCCTGGCTATTTCAGATGATGGAATTCAATGGAAAAAGTACGAAGGCAACCCTGTTATGACAACCGGAACAGGCTGGGATGCCGAAACGGTTCAGGACCCACATGTGATATATGCAGACGGCAGCTACCACATGTGGTATGGCGGGGTAAACAAGGTAGATTTAAACGGACAGGAAATTGGTTACGCCTTCTCAGAAGATGGTATAAGCTGGAAGAAATCTGCTAATAATCCTGTTCTCAAAAGAGGGGCAAGCGGCTCATGGGACAGTTTTACAGCAAGTTTTCCATCTGTCCTCATTGAGGGCGAAGAGTTGAAAATATGGTATACAGGTAAAAATGCGCTTGATGCAAGCTGGCCTGATCCGTACTACTGGGAAATCGGTATGGCAAGAAGGAGATTTGATAAAGAGCTAAGAGAATGAGTTGGGAAAAAATCGTATAGTAAAAACCCAATGTTTACCCGAATACAAATTATCGGGCAAACATTGGGTCAAAAAATGATAAACAGGCAGGCGCTTTTAATTAATGTTTAGCCCACCACAAAGGTGTAAGCGTGCCATCGGCACTTCCTAAAAAGTTGAGCGCCTGGTCATAACCTTTTGCATTGCTTGCAGGCAGGCTGGAAGGATATTTCAAACGCTGAGGAAAAAATTTGACATTGGATGTCATATAATTGCTGCTGTTAAGATCCGGCATATTAACGAGTGGATTTTCAACTGCCGGATTTTCGAAGAACGGTAATCCCAATCTGCGTTGGTCGCTCCATGCTTCCAGTGGTAACCAGGGTGTTTGAGCAATAAACTTCTGCGTTATAATTTTTGTCAGCAGATCGTTCTTTACAGCGCCGCCTTTGTACAGATTGTTTGTCGGATATGCTTTGGTCACTGTACCATCAGCATTTGTATATCCATCCTTAAATTTCACAGAATAGGTTGCAGGAGGCTCGGTGATATGGTTCCAGCTGACAGATGTTCCAACCTTGTTGTAAGCCGCGGAGGCTTTGTATTGGGTTGCAAAACTGGTAACACCCCAATATGCAAAGCTTGCATCAATACCTGCCTCATATGCAGCCTGTCCGCTCATTGGTACAGTCCATCCTCTGACAGCTGCTTCCGCAAGCAGGAAGTAAGTTTCCCATGAAGCAAAGTAAATTCTTTTATTGGCACTGTTACGGAATTGCTGGCCATGACGCGGAATAGTACCGTTAAAATTCCAAATGTTATTCTTAGCTCCTTTGGCACCCCAGTCTCCGTTGGCAGGTGCATTCCAGGTATACCTGGCATCGAGTGTTTTGACAGTTGCTCCCGTAGCATCGACCAGGGTTCTTATTGTGGTTTTCGCCGTATTGTCCCACGAAGGGTAGGAGTTAAAATCGGAGTTGTCGTAATCACCCGGGATGATGTATGTTTTGTAAGCACGTGGGTCTATGGTATTAGGAAGTCCATCCATCCAATAGCCCGCAGACGGGTCATTGGTCATGGTAGTAAAATGGTTTTCGAATTTTAGCCCGATATAATCCTGCGCTTTTATGAACGGAAGCTGAGCTGGTTTTACCAAATCGGCCGATTTTATGCCACCTAATCCAAGATACAGGTTATTAATAGTAGCCGAAATCGGAAAGTAGTTCCACTCCCTGGTCATTACTCCGGTCAGTGCATCCCATCCTGCTTTTTCAGCAACCTGAAAAGTTTCGTCTGATTGCATAAGCAACGGGCCGGCTGCTGCGGCTTCAAACTCAGCTTTAGCCTTCGCCGGGTCCACTTCCGAAAGGCGCATGGCCAGCCTTAACCGCATCGAGTTGGCGTATTTCTGCCAGTTTGCATAATTGAAACCGTAAGCCTGATCATATTTTGATATATCACCACTGCTTACACTCAGGTCCAGTTTTGAAGAAGCGTCTTTTAGCTCATCCAGTAAATAATAGTAAACTGTTTTTTCGTCGGAAAACTCCGGGTTAGTTCCCTGGAAACCATTGATAGGAATAGGCCCGAAATTGTCAGTCAGCTCACTCAAAAGATATACTCTCCAGATGCGTGCAACCTGTAACAGATTACCGGTATATTCCTTAATGTTTCCGGCAGCAATCTGTTTTTCTGCCACTTGTACAGCTGCATAAATGCTGTTCAGCCAGCCTCCAAGGTAACCGCTGCCGTAATAATCACTTGACCAGCCGTCGTTATAACCTCCCGTTGCAATTCCACCGCCAGCCTGTTGCCGGCCGGCCGTTTTCCAGTACAGAACGAATATCCTTTCTGCTATATGCGGATCCATCTGGCTCCCGATAATAGAGCCATTAATAAAATACTCAACCTGCACCTGCGCCTCTGTGGCCAGATAAGGGTCAGCGTTTATTTCGTCAAAATCATTGCAGGCAGTTGTGAACAACATCAGCGCCGCAGCGGGCATTAGCGCCCTTCTTAAAAATGCTTTCATATTAATTAATATCTTTTAATAGCCTGATTGGTGAATTAGAAACCCAGTGTAACCGAGAAAAGGAAAGAGCGCATGGTAGGAAATGCTCCGTTTTCAAATCCAACAGCATTGGTGCCGGTGGCGAAAACAGACTCCGGATCTATCCCGTTCAGGTGACTTGATATCATCCATACGTTGTTACAGGATGCGCTGATTTTTGCTTTTTGAAAGGTACTACCAAGCAATTTTTTCGGAAGGCTATAGCTTAGCATTACATTTCTTAGCCTCACATTGGTAGCATCATATATGTAAGCTTCGCCAACACCCAGGTTATTCAGGGTAGCAACTGTACCCCAGTATTGCTGCTGCGTTACAGGTTCTGTATTTGGGGTTGGGGTTCCTCCCTCTCCCAAAACAACACCATCAACTACAAATTCAGGCCTTTCTCCACCAGGAGCAGTAACAGCGGCTGCACCGGCACCTTGTAGCCCTACGTTAGAGGCTGAGAATATTTCACCGCCCAGGCGTGCATCAATCAGGAAAGACAAACCAACTCCTTTGTATGAAAAATTGTTGGAAATACCCAGCAGTCCTTTGGCTTGCTGATTTCCCAGCTTCTGAACGGTTGCATCGCGTTGTGGAAGCCCGGCAGCCGTAAGCAGCATTTTTCCAAAATAAGGGCTGGCTTCATCTTTAACGCGAAGGAATTTGGTTCCGTAAATATCACCATACAAACCATCGGTTGTTGCTCTGATAAATAAATCATCAAACGCGCCCAGCTGGTATTCATTTACACCCAAACCACTGGCAATGTCAATGATCTTGTTTTCATTTTTGGAGAAATTGGCCGTTACATTCCAGTTAACCGAGTTAGGGTTGGTCAGGATACCCAGGTCTGCCATGATCTCTATCCCTTTGTTCTGGATATTTCCAGCATTCACTTTCATGCTGGAATACCCGCTCATCGGATCCATTGGAATGTCGATCAGCTGACGTGTTGCATTGGATTTATACCAGGTGAAATCGAGTCTTAACCTGTTATTGAAGAATTTCAGTTCTGCTCCCAGTTCCAGGTTTTTGATCAGTTCGCTTTTTACGCCTGAATCTTTCAGAAGTGATTGTCTTACAGCGATCGTATTACTCAGTGGATCTTTGGAAATGTTATAACCATTGTATAACTGATACGGAGCAAGGTCATTACCCACTGTAGCATAAGATCCGCGCAGTTTCGCATAATTGAACCATTGCGGCAAACTGGTTCCCATTTTATCCAGCATATCCGAAAATACATAGGACAGACTGTACGAAGGGTAGAAATACGAACGGTTTTCTTCAATCAAAGCAGATGACCAGTCGTTACGGGCTGTTACATCAAGAAATATCCATCCGCCATAATTTAAGCCCAACGAACCATATATGGAATTGATTTTTTTACGGCTGTAACCCGGCCAAACAGAAGGAGCACCCGCAGCGTTGGTAGGCGTGAAGAGGTTTGGAACTTCCAGAGCACCGGTATTTACTGTTAATGAGCTGTATTTCTGTTGCATCAGGTTACCACCCAGTGTGAATGTACCTCCAAGCAATCCTATTACCTCATCTTTTCTACCTTTGATCAAGGCGCTATAATTGGTTTCGCTGAAAGTTTGCTTGCCCATAGAATAAGAATTGGAAAGAGGCCCGCCTGCGTAGGTTTTACTTTCCGTATTGGTGGTATACAAATCCCCTCCGGCCTTCACCTCTGCATCCAGCCAGTCGGTAAATGCATATTTCAACGACCCGTTCATGATGAAACGGTTTCTTGAATCATTATTGAGGTTGTATTTACTTAGCCAGTAAGGATTTGATTGTGAACCAGGAGCGCCCGGATACCACAACATGTTTCCAAATTGGTTGGTACCGGCACTAAAATCGGCAATGTCAAGGCTTCTTGGCAACATATATAGTACGAACACACTGCTGTTATCCCTGCCGTTAATTGGCCTGTTATAACCGGAAGTATTATTGTATGACATTTTTACATCGCTCGTCCAGCGGCTGTCTTTACCAAAGTGGGTGGTAGCTTTTGAAGTAAAATTGAGGCGGGTGAGTTTGTTGCCCGGGATAATGCTTTTGTCTTCCAGGTAATTAAGAGATGCAAAAACCGCCGTTGAACCGTATTGCTGCTGAAGGCCAAGGCTGTAATTCTGACTGGAACCTGCTCTTAGAAACTGGCTCACGTTGTCATGAATAGTCAGCGGAGCTTGTGTACTATCCCAATTAGTAACAGTTTGTCCCTCTGCCTTTGGGCCCCAGCTTGTGGTGCTCATTGCGTTGAAAATATTTTCGGTACCCTGTCCGAAGGAATTCTGGAGTTCGGGTTTGATAAAAATACTTTCGCTTCCCAATGTGGAAGAAAAGGTAATACCAAGGCCCGGTTGCCTGCGTCCGGATTTAGTAGTGATCAGGATTACCCCGTTACCAGCTCTGGAACCGTACAATGCAGCGGCAGATGGCCCTTTCAGTACACTCATCGTTTCAATATCCTCGGCACTGATGTCTCCAAGGCCGTTACCCAGATCCAGCCCTGCTCCCCAGTAACCGTTTTCAGTGGTTCCTGTGAAGTTGTCAATCGGAATACCATCCACAACAATAAGCGGCTGATTGCTTCCTGTAAGAGAAGTATTTCCACGTAACACGATCTTGGAAGATCCGCCGGCACCGTTACTTGAACGAACTACCTGCAGACCTGCTACTTTACCGGTAAAAGCATTCGCAAGATTGGTTTCTTTGGCATCTGATAATACTGAGCCTGAAATCTCCTGTATCGCATAGCCCAAAGATTTTTTCTCTCTCTGGATACCAAGCGCAGTTACCACAACTTCTGAAAGTGAGGTTGCATCTTCAAGTAGCGTAATGTCAACGTACGTTTTGTTACCTACTTCGATTTCCTGTTTTACAAAACCGATATAAGAAACAGTCAGGATAGTGTTTGCCCCGGCAGCGGCAATACTGAATTTTCCTTCCGAATCGGTGGTAGTACCGGTTTTTGTTCCTTTAATAACAACAGTAACACCCGGGAGAGGAGGGTTACCTGCTCCGCCCAATACTTTTCCGGAAATCTGTGTCTGTGCATAGACTCCCGAAAAGCTTAGCAGTAACAGCAAGCTTAATACATGTGTTTTCATAAGATTAAATTAGTTAGGTAAAAGAATTTGGTATTATAGGTAAAGGGTAAATTATAGAATGTATTTAATTTTGACTTCAAATTGATATATGTATAAATATTCTGATAATAGGTTTAATTCGGAATAATATACTGATTATACGTGTTTGTGTAAAATAATATTCTAAATACATTTATTGTCGCAAAAATAAGAAGTACACAGGATTTTGTAGGGTACAAATGTTACATTGTATGGTATCAAAAGTTACATGAAGGATTTTTATGGACTTAATTGAGGCCGATGCAGGAAGCAAAAGGATTAATCGCGGTTTTTCTTCCTGTTGAGATATGCCGATGGAAGTTCACCGAACTCTTCGCGAAATTGCCTTGCGAAATATTTGGGGTTGTTAAAACCGACCTGGTAAGCGATTTCGGAAATACTTAGCTGGCTTTGTTCCAAAAGCTTTGTGGCACGTTCCATGCGTATGGCACGAATAAATTCAACCGGAGTTTTACCGGATATGGCATTGAGCTTTCTGTATAAATGTATTCTGCTCATTCCTACTTCCCGGCTGAGTGCATCCACCGAGAAATCGGGATTGCCAATATTTTCTTCCACAAGGGCTATTACTTTCCGGACCAGACTTTCGTCCCGGCTGCTAATCGCAATATCCCGTCCTTTAATAGCAATTTGCTGGCTGAATGTTTTACGCGCCGTTTCCTGCTGTTTCAGGATATTGGATAACCGGTATTGAAGAATCTCAAAATTGAACGGCTTTTCTATGTAGTCATGAATTCCGAGTTCGTATCCTTCCAGGTGCTGGTCGGGAGAGGTACTAGCCGTCAGCAGTACTATCGGGATATGTAAGGTTCGTTCGTCTCCCTTAAGTTTTCTCACCAGTTCGATACCGTTCATTTCTGGCATGGTCACGTCCGTTACAACAAGATCCGGAATAAATTCGCTGGCTTTTTTCCAGCCTTCGGCTCCGTTTTTGGCTTCTATGATCTTATATACATCTTTGAGATTGTCTTTCAGGTAAAAAAGAAAATCTTCATTGTCTTCAACCAATAGCAAAACAGGCAACTCCTGATTTTGCCCGGGCTTTTGCAAGTTTGGTAAAGTCAATTCCGAAACTGGTTCTGCAATAGCTGAAACGGGTTCGAATGGGAGTGGGGCAACCGAATTTGCGTTGAGTACCGGCAGCATTATTTTGAAACAACTGCCTTCGCCAGGTTCGCTGGTTACAGTAATCGTCCCGCCATGAAGATTCACAAATTCCTTTGTGATAGAGAGCCCAATCCCGCTTCCCTGATTAAGCAGACACGCGGGCATGTCATTCTGGAAAAAACTCTCGAAAATCTTCTCTCTTTTATTTTGTGGAATGCCAATACCAGTATCGCGGACATTTATTTCCAGCCAGGAATCATTAGTGGCGTCCGGCAATTTGGCATAATTCAGTTCAACATTCACTTTCCCATTTTCAGAAGTGAATTTGAAAGAATTGGATAAAAGGTTAAAAAGGATTTTTTCAAGTTTGTCTTCATCAAACGATGCGTTTAGGGTTTGCAGGTCTGAATAAAAAGACAATTCGATCTGTTTTTTTTGGGAAATATCAGTAAAAGATGATACCGCTTCTTTCACGAATCTGACAATGTCACCGGTTGTGGGATTGAACTTAATACCACTGACTTCGAGCTTTCGAAAGTCAAGTAACTGGTTGACCAGGTTTAACAACCTTTTGGCATTGCGCTGCATAAGCTGCATCTGGTTCTGATGGGGAGACTCAGGGCTGTCTTTAAGGATTTTTTCCAGGGGAGACAAAATAAGCGTCAGCGGCGTTCTGAACTCATGGCTCATATTGGTAAAAAACTTGATTTTTACATCGTTTATTTCCCGCAACTGTCTGGATTCCCTTCGTTCCTGTTCGATCAGGTACTTTTCCCGTTCCTTATTACGTATCGCCCTGCCAGCCAAATATAATGACACAACAAACAGGATAATATAAAATACCCGTGCTATGATGGAATTCCACCAGGGTGGCAGTATCACAATTTGCAGCGAAGTCTCTGAATTATTCCAGTCACCGTTTTCATTGGAAGCCTTTATTCTGAACAGGTAGGTTCCCGCATCCAGATTGGTATAAGATGCCGTTCTGGATGTTGCGTTTGCCCGTACCCAATCCTTGTTAAAGCCTTCCAGTTTGTACATGTACTGGATTTTTTGGGGGTGAAATAAGTTAAGTACCGTAAAGTCCAGCGCAAAAATGTTAGCACTATGCGGCAATACAATCTTCTTGGTTTCCGATATTGCTTTGGAAAGTACGATAGCGCTGCCACTGACCTTATCACCGACGTGTATCTTTTTGTTAAAAATCGAAAGTGATGAAATTACCACCTTCCCAAAATTGGATTTCGGTGGGATCTGGCTGGGCAGGAAGTGGTTATAACCTTTTGCACCACCAAAATACAGTTCTCCGTTATGTGTTTTTAGTACCGCATTTTCTGTGAACTCTGATCCCTGCAGTCCATCACTTTCGTCATAATTGATGAATTGTATATGCAGATCCGTTTTTGAATCTGAAACCCGGGCCCTGGCCAAACCGTGCGGTGTAGCGATCCACAGATCACCCGATGCATCTTCTACAATAGAAAGTATTGAATTATGTGGAAGGCCGTCCTTTTGCCTGAAAATACTGAATTGCTTTTTAACAGGATCATACAAATTGAGGCCGTCCTGTGTACCGATCCATATTCGTTTTTTTGAATCCTGCAGAATGGCATGAACGGTATTGTTACTGATAGATCCGGGTTTGAGCGGATCATGATGATAATTGTTGAACTTACCTGTTTTCATATCCCGGACATCAACGCCGAATGAGGTTCCGAGCCACAGGTTCCCGAGATGGTCTTCTGTAATTTCACTGATGTAGGCATCTTGTACCGAGTTAGGAATTTTGGCAGGGAAATGCGTGAATTTTCCGGTTTTGCGATCTAATAATTCCAGCCCGCCATCGAGGGTACCAATCCAAAGATTTTCCCTCGAATCCTCCATTATTTCCCATACACTATGGTGCGACAAACTACCCGGATCCAATGGGTTGTGCCGGTATGTGGTAAACTTTTTTCCGTCGTACGAGCTCAGTCCTCCAAAATAAGTGCCGATCCAGAGTATCTTTTTCCGGTCAAGAAACAGGCTGATAATTACATTGCTTCCCACGCTGCCAGGATCGGCCGGGTTGTAAAGGAACTGCTTGTATGTATTTTTTTGCCTGTCGTAATAGATGAGCCCTCCGCCGTTGCTGCCCATCCAGATATTGCCCTTTTCGTCTTCCAGAAATCTGTTGATATCATTGTAAGGCAGGCTTCCAGTATCAGCCCGCTTGTGCTTGACCAGCGGAAACCGGAAAATATCTTCATGATAATAATTCACGCCATCCTTATAAGTGCCCAGCCAGATGACTCCTGTTGTATCCTTGTAAATGGCGTTAAACGTATTCTGGCTTATTGCGTTTTTGTCATCTTCATCGGGCAGGATATACCTGATCGTTTCGGTTTTTTTATCAATAAGATTTATACCGCCGTGATCCACAGCGATCCAGATTCTTTTTTGATTGTCCTGCACCACTCCTTGTATAATATCAGAATTCAAACGCGGACTGCCACTTTCCTTACTATAAAAGTTAAAAGACTGGTCAGTAGGATTAAAACGATAGATTCCCAGATTTTCCCGTAGCGCATACAACCATAATTCACCATCGGAATCAATAGTAATACCATAGTTAAGCAGCCTCTTTTTGTGTTTTGTTGCGAGGTAATCCGATCGCCAAATGACTTTCAGCGTCTGGGGATTGATCTTTTCCAGAATCCCGTTCCTGTGCAGCAACCACAGATTTCCATCCGGGTCATGGTCTATCGCCGAGATGTCGTTGGTGGAGATTGTACCGGAATCGTTTGCAAAGTGTTGTAAGTGAACAGCTTTGTGGCTGTCTTCGGACGGATATACATACAAGCCATTGTTGTCCTGTGCAAACCAGAAACTTCCGTTTTTATGTTTATGAACGATCCGGATAAAACCTGGTGGTATTCCAAGTTTTTTTAGTTCAGAACTTGAATGAGCAGAGAATTTCTCGGTGAGCGGGTCATATACGCTATTTTCATTGTTAGAACCCACCCATATTTTACCTCCCGGCCCTTCCCAAAGGCCTCGGATACTATTGCTGCGTAAAGTTGTAGTATCGCTGTGGTCGTTTTTATATATTTTAAAATTATAACCATCATACCGGTTGAGTCCGGAATTGGTACCTACCCACCTAAAACCATGGCTGTCAAGTAAAAAGCAGGTAGGATGGTTATTGGACAAACCATTTTTGACATCTAATTTGAGAAATCGAAATTGACCGGACTGCCCCAGAATGTTTCCTGGAATAATTGTGATGCCTAAAATCAGAAGTAATCTTTTGAGCAGACCTAGCATTTTTTTACTTTACCTGACCTCAATTTACGTTTTTTTTACAAACTGAAGCCTTCCGTTCAAGTAATAGGAGCCATTAATTACTCAATTTAGGTCATATTAATACTTTACATTCGAAAAGATCAATCAACGTCTCCCGGTATCGCATTTTAATCTGATTTTTACTCTGCGGATTGGAAACCGGGAAAAAACTAAAATAGCACCTTTAAGTAGATTAGTTGTATTCTCCGGCTTGTTAGCTACTTAACTCAGGTGAGTAGATATTTCAAAAACGGTAACAAACGAATGTCTTTAGCTTTTACACTCATTGGTATTTTAGCACTGATTGTGCTTATTTCTATCGTGCGGTTAAACACCTTTCTTGCTTTTCTAGCCGTAACTGTGGGTGTTGGTTTAGCGCTTGGACTTCCTGCTCTGACCATTGTTGATTCCATCCAAAAAGGCATCGGAGGCACATTGGGCTCAATAACGGCTATCATCGCATTAGGGGCGATGCTGGGCAAACTTGTTGCACAAAGCGGCGCTGCTGAACGAATTGCTTTTAAACTCATGGAATTGGTCGGGACTTCCAATGCACGGTGGGCATTTATGTTAACCGGGTTTATTGTTGGTTTACCTCTATTCTATTCCGTTGGATTTATGTTGCTGACGCCGGTGGTTATCACTGTGGCATATCGTTACAAGTTGCCTGCACTGTACATTGGTTTGCCGATGTTGGCATCGCTATCGGTTACACAGGGATATCTGCCGCCTCATCCGGCTCCGCTGGCGATTCTAAAACAATTCAACGCATCGATGGGTACGACGCTTTTTTATGGAATCATCATTGCTATACCGGCGATACTAATATCAGGAGCACTTTTCGGGTCGACGCTGAAAAAGTATAAAAATCTACCCAACCCGGCATTCATCGCACCGGAGATGAACCACGATAAAATGCCATCGACTACCACAAGTTTCCTGACGCTCCTGTTTCCACTGATCCTGATTGGCACAAGTGCGGTAGTAACCCCGTTTTTAACGGGTTCGTGGTTAAAAGAGACCTTACTTTTCATTGGAGAACCTATCATCAGCATGTTTCTGGCCGTAATTCTGGCTTCTTTTACGCTCGGTTTGCGACAGGGAAAGTCTATGCCGGAAGTGACCAATTTACTAACTGACGCCATTAAGGACGTAGCCATGCTTTTTCTGATCTTTGGCGGAGCGGGTGCTTTCAAACAGGTGCTTACGGATGGGGGAGTGAGCCAGTCCATCGCTGATATGATGGAACATTCCACATTGCATCCTTACGTCCTTGGCTGGGGAATGGCAGCGCTTATCCGGATTTGTGTGGGATCGTCAACTGTATCAGGTATTACCACTGCCGGTTTTGTGGCTCCGTTACTTATTTCGACCGGTGTAGATCCCAACCTGATGGTGCTTAGTATTGGTGCCGGAAGCATGATGTTTTCGCATGTCAATGACACAGGTTTCTGGCTTTTTCGGGAATATTTCCAGATTTCAATGACGGATACTTTAAAGACCTGGTCGATTATGGAGACATTGGTTTCGGTAACAGGATTGGCTGGTGTGATGGTGCTGCATTGGTTGCTGAGTTGAAAAAGGGTTCACACAGATTAAGATGAGTTTAACGTAGAGTGGCATTCCCGGTCTGCGCGACCCGGTCTGCGCGACCCTGTCTGCGCGACGCGGTCTACGCGACCCGGTCTGCGCGACTCGGTCTGAACAGCGCAGCTGGGCTGAACGATAGCCTTAATAAAATGCCCGGCCTTTCCTACGAGCCGAACCTGAACCCAACTGTCAGGTTTGCACGTACTCTGATCACATTATAGGTAAATCCCATTTCTTTACTCGGACCCCAGTTACATGAAGTATTAAAATCAATGTACCCATTTTTGAATAATCTCTGTTGCACCCCTATCAGTGGCCCTGCTCCCAAATAATTTCTATTTACTTTGAACGTGTATTCTGGTGTCCAAACGTCTATATGGGTATCATATATGCTCTCGGCTATGTGACTGCTTCTGTAAATCGCATATTCCAGGTTGATACCCGAATAAAAACCCGATAATCCATTACCACCTTTACCTTTTCTTTGCTGCGCTTTCTGAGTAAAATAGTACCGGGGCTGGATGGAATAAAGTTGTGACGCTTCTTTAGACCTGGTATCCCTTGCAAACCAACCCTGATGCCAGTCATTAGAGAAATATCCGTACAAATAATTGCCGGCCTTCTGAAGATTAAGATTGTATTGAAAATTCAGGGACAGCGGGGATTTTCCCAATGCGAGTTCATAAGCAATACCAATGCCTAATGTCTTTTGGAATTGTCCAAACTTAATATCCGGAATCTGAACTTTCCAATGCTGCTTTGTTTTTAGGTCGCACCGGATCAATTGGCAAATTGAAGGATTTGATGTCTTTTTCCAATCCCCGATTGCAAATCCAAAACTAACCTCTGTGAAAATGCCCCAGCCTGCTGACAGAGTCTGCTGTGCGATGGGAAGCCCTTTACGCAGTCCGATGTTGAAATCTATAAAGCCGGAATTTAGGAATCTCCGTTGAAATCCCATTCTCAATCCCAATGCCCTCATATTGGTTTTACTATTCAAATAAATATATTCAGCGGCAAGATAATTTCCGGAGAAATTGTTTGCGCTTTTTCCAGCCATTATCCTCTTTTTCATATCGTAATACCAGCGAAGCTGGCCATTGACGGATATATTCTCAATAATCCAGGTTTTTGGAATCGCATTTCCAAATAGTGGCATCTGACCAGAAATGGCAATAGAATAAGCAGGTAAAAACTTAAATTCATATCCAATTTGAAGATTAGAATTCTTGAAGCCCTTATCGTTGTATAATGCAAAAGGCCTGGACTGAATATATTGTGAGAGGCCGACTTTCAACATATGCCTGGTCGGGACTTTGGTCATAAAAATGTTTTCATATCTGTCTATGAAACGGACAGGTGGTAGTGAGTCAATTTCTTCTTTAAAAACTATTGCAGTACTATCCTGGCAAATTGCTTTTAAACTGCAGGTAAGGAGCAATAACAGCAGGAAATTTATTTTCATATGGGATAAAAACATTTATAAATTACTATTGGGAAACTGATCGGTCACAATTGAAGTGAAGGCCAAAAGTTCGCTGTATATATTAGACCTAAACACGAATTCTTATGTATTGCTATCGGCCGTCAGCATTCGGCTATCAAATTGAAGCATGGAAGGAGATTTTTGATGATTGCCGATTGCCGATAGCAATACTATCTTACAATTAATTCGTGAAAAGGTCGGTTATTCATTAACAAAATCTTTGCCTGATTTTTCGTGATTCAATTAGCACGCTCACAGAATTGTCTTAAAGAGGCAGATTCATAGGGAAAAGGTTGTACGGTTTATTATTTTTTTCTAAAAATGATCTGTCTGAAAGCTTTTACACAATCAGAACGGTAACAAAAAAGAGATATTGGGTAATCAGGCTTAATACCAAAGTCGCTTTCGCTGGATTGAATTCAAACAAATATGCGTGTGGTTATCAAATTTAATGTAGGAATAACGAAATCAACATATCTTCGATTTTACTGAATTGTCTTCCTGTTAAAACTGGCAGCTATTGAGCATCCAAAATTTTTTGCCTGACCTGTAACTTAGGCAAAATACCTCCGTATGTTTGCCATTTACTAAGTATAATTAAAGGTGGAAAAAATGAGTGAAAACTTGACGGACTTCTCAAAACACATTTTCATTATCGGTAATGGCGTAATTGCAAAAGCGCTGGCCGTGGCGCTGACCATTCATGGGAGAAAGGTTACTATTTTACGCGGCAGCGTTGAAGAACAGGATGTTTATCAGCAAAATATTGAAGTACAAGCCGATGACATTACCTTCCAGGCTGATGTAACGATCAGTTCAATAAGTCATTATGAAAAACTGGACGGGATTATACTGTTAACCAACAAATCATTTGGAAATCCGGGTCTGGCGGAAAAACTTATATCAAAAACAAATCATTCGCCAATTGTTTTTCTTCAAAACGGATTGCAAATTGAGAATAGCTTTACAGACAAAGATTATACCCAACTTTACCGGTGTGTACTAATGGCTACCAGCCAATCCATTACAGAAAACAAAGTAAGGTTTAAACCGGTAGCTTCATCGCCGGTTGGGATTATCAAGGGTTCCTCAATCACTCTCGACAAAATTGTTGAAGAAATCAGTACGGATATTTTTTCTTTCCGTTCCGAAGCGGACATACAGACTTTAATCTGGAAAAAAGTGATTAGCAATTGTGTTTTTAATTCCATTTGCCCATTACTTGAAACCGATAACGGAATATTTCACCGGAATGGAGCGGCACTGGAAATGGCAAAAAAAGTGATTGGAGAGTGTATTGAGATTGCCGAAGAAAACAGTATTCATTTAACCATGGATAGTCTTGTACAAAATGTACTTAACCTGAGCAAAATGTCAGATGGACAGAAAATATCAACTTACCAGGATATATTAAATAAACGAGAAACGGAAATAGAAACACTGAACCTTGCTATAGCTCGAATTGCAAGCGTAAACAACCGGATAAATGTTCCGGTAACAGCTTTACTGGGTGAACTGATAAAAATTAAATCTGAAATATCCAGATCACAGATCAACGGGTGATCCATAAATATTAACAAGTGTTATTCATCTACACATTGGTTCACACAATAATATTTGATGTTAAATTTTCAAACATGTAGTATTTCGGCTTGAAAGTTCGTATATATGTGTAATATTAATACATATAGTTTAAGGAATAATTTATTTTTCAAAAAAACTAATAGTATAAATTCGACGTTGCGTTAATGCTAACATTCAGTATGAAACCCAGGGACACATGCTGATCTATTAGAGAATATCCGGTTGAAATCCTGTATCTGCTTCTGTTTAAGTTAATTCAATTGCCTGTCTGATTATTGCATCCCTGGTTCCTCCGTTCGTTGCTAATATAAAATATGATACACTTACCCATTGCTATTAAAGAAAATTCAAGGATTAATGCATTGCATCAGTATCATATTCTGGATACTATTGAGGAGGAAGATTATGACCGGCTGACCAGGCTTGCCGCTTTGATTTGTAATGTACCCATGTCCTCCATCACACTGATAGATGAAAACAGGCAGTGGATCAAATCAAAAACCGGCATTAAAAATACCGAGACAGAAAAAAACGATGCGATTTGCCTGCACACTATAAAACAAGCATCCGTCCTTATGATTGAGGATACTTTGCTCGACAAAAGATTCAGCAATAAAATATATGTAAAACAGGCACCTTTCATCCGTTTTTATGCAGGATATCCACTCATTGATCCCGCCGGACATTGTCTGGGAACGATTTGTGTTTTGGATACCAAGCCCCAGAAGCTTAATGAATATCAGATAGAGTCGCTTAAACTGCTGGCTCAGCAGGTCATGTCGTTGATTATCGGACATAAAAAACGTCAGGATATTGTCAGTCTGGAAAAGTTATTTTTGTTATCCAATGACCTGATTTGCATTCTGGACAGGGACGGGTATTTTAAAAAAATAAACCAGGCTTTTGTTAAATTACTTGGGTCGGAAGAGGAGTTTTTACTCAAAACACCGCTTTGGCAACACATCCATGCAGACGATCTCCAAAAATCGCGTATTAAATTCGAAAAAGTTTTGTCCGGAGAATCTACAGCTAAACTTGAACACAGGTTTCGCTGTAAAAATGGGGAATATATCAATCTGCAATGGGCACCAACACTTGAGGCAGAAACCGGTAATATCCTTTCGATAGGAAGGAATGTGACTAATGACAAAATTGAAGAAGAAAAATTAAGGTTCAGTGAGGAAAAATTCAGATCCATTTTTGAAAACTCCCAGGGCCTGATCTACACGCATGATATGGCAGGCAGGTTTTTGACTATTAACAGTGTCGGATCTGCATTTCTTGGCTATAGTGTTGACCAGATACTGAACCTGAGATTGTCAGATCTGATGCCTGCACGTCACCTACAGGTATTTAACAGGTATTTGTTCAAAATTAAAATAGAGGGCAAATCAAGCGGGTTGATGACCACAGTGGATGCAAACGGTATTGAAAGGATCTGGAACTATCAAAATATAGTTGTCAAAAACCAGGCGGGCTTAGATTATGTCGTGGGAAACTGCATGGATGTAACCAAAAACCAGCAGCTTACAAGGAACCTGGTCAGGACACAGGAGATGCTTTTGCAGACTAACCAGATGGCCCGTGTAGGCAGTTGGGAAATTGATTTCGAAAACCATGTGACAAACTGGTCGGATATGACCAAACAAATCCATCAGCTTCCTCCTGATTATCAGCCCAGTATGAAAAGAGGCTTTCAATTCTTCAAAGAGGGGGAAAGCCGTAATCAGATCACCGAAGCAACACAGACGGCGATTTCAGAAGGAAAAAGCTTTGACCTTGATTTGGAGCTGGTAACGGAAAAAGGCAAGGATCTTTGGGTACGTGTCATTGGCGTTGCAATTTTCAGAGCTGGTAAAATACAAAGACTTTATGGTGCACTTCAGGACATCGACGCCAAGAAAAAATCTGAACAGGAACTGATTGGTGAGCGGGCACGCTTACTGGCTTTTGTAAAACATGCACCGGCAGCAGTTGCGATGTTTGATATGGAAATCAGGTACATGGCTGTCAGCAACAGGTGGCTGGAAGAATATGATCTGGAGGGACAAAATATTATTGGCTTGTCGCATTACGAATTATTTCCGCATGTAACACAGCACTGGCACGACATACACCAGGATTGCCTGAATGGGGCGGTTGTAAAGGAAGAGGAAGTATTATGGAGGCCACATGGCCAGGACCACGACCAGTATCTTAAATACGAAGTAAGGCCGTGGTACCGCTCGGAAGGAAAGGTTGGCGGGATCATGATGTTTACCCAGGATATAACGGAATCCACACTAAAAAAAGAAGAACTCAGGCAGGCTAAAAACCATGCGGAACTTGCCAATTCAGCTAAGTCGGAGTTTTTGGCCAATATGAGCCATGAAATCCGCACACCATTAAATGGCATTATCGGTTTTACGGACCTGATGCTGGAAACAAACCTGGACGAAAACCAAAAGCAATATTTGGGAATTGTAAACGAATCGGCCAATACATTGCTGGGAGTAATTTCTGACATACTTGATTTTTCTAAAATTGAAGCTGGTAAGCTCGAATTAAATATCCGGAAATGTGACCTTAAAGAAATACTTACAGCATCCGTTAATATCATCTCATTTCCGGTACAGAAAAAGGGATTGGAAATGCTGCTTAATATTCCGGCAGATCTGCCCAGGTTTGTGTGGCTGGATGAAATCCGGCTGAAACAGGTGCTGATAAACCTGCTGGGAAATGCAGCCAAGTTTACTTCATCCGGTGAAATCGAGCTGACAGTTGAAATTCTGGAATATAACCCGTTGATCAGCAATGAAATTACCTGCCGTTTTAAAGTCCGCGATACGGGAATTGGTATCCTGCAGGAAAACCATTTGAATATTTTTGAGGCATTTTTACAGGGAGACAGCTCTACGACCAAAAAATACGGAGGCAGCGGCCTTGGATTGACTATTTCTAATAAGCTGCTTCAAATCATGGGCAGCCGCATGGAGCTGGAAAGTACGCCGGGTGTGGAAAGTATATTCTATTTTGACCTGAAAATGCGTTCCGAAGAAGGGCCACAGGAAACTGTGTGGAAAAATACAGGGAGCATCAAAAAAGTTTTAATTGTTGACGATAATGCGAACAACCGATTGTTACTTGAAAAGATGCTCCGGCATTTAAATATAGATTCCGATCAGGCGGAAAATGGGTTTGTTGCATTGCAGGTACTCTATGAAAAACCTGATTATGATATTATCCTGATGGACCACAATATGCCGGACATGGACGGGCTGGAAACGATCAGGAAAATATGGGAGATATTTCCGGAGGGTGCTAAACAACCGAAGATTGTACTGCTGAGCAGCCTGATCGATGATGTCACGATCATAGAAAATTATGATCTTTTAAATATTGCAAACCGGTTAGCAAAGCCAATTAAACTAAATGATTTTACGCAGTGTTTGTCACAGCTTGCACAAAAATTAGAAGCTGCGGGCCAGCTCCCTCCAAAAAATCAGGATATAATTAACAAGCAGGAACCTGTAATTCTGATTGCAGAGGATAATCCGGTTAACATGTTTTTAGCCAAAACGATGATTAAAAAAATGGCACCATTCGCTATTTTAATTGAAGCGGAAAATGGAAAAAAAGCGGTTGAATATTGTCAGGACCAGATGCCAAAGCTGATTTTTATGGATATTCAAATGCCTGAAATGAATGGTTATGAAGCAACCAAAGCAATCAGGCTGTTACCGACTGGAAGTGAAGTAGTTATTGTGGCGCTCACGGCAGGAAACCTGGTTGGGGACAGGGACAAAGCTATTGATTCCGGTATGGATGAGTTTATTTCCAAACCTTTTACCATGGCTGATATCCGGCAGGTGTTTAACCAGTTTTCTATTATAACGATAGTTTAGCCTTAATTATCCCGCCAGTAGATCTGTTCTTTTTAACTATTGTGAGTAACACTATTTGATTTAACCTGTAATTTATTTATTGTTTAAAATTCAGGAAATCTGTCTTACATCCAGGCCAAACGTATTTTGTACTGAATTGAACCAATCTTCATCATCAACTGCGTTAAAATCAATCCATTGCTCATCAGTCAAAGAAGCCCGCCATCCAAGAAACGGACTGGCATCAGGCCCGACAGGATGGCGCAATTGCCAGGATTGTCCATTGGCTATTTCTAGAATTTTTTCTGCGACAAGCGATGGTGGTACCGGGTTTTTTAATGAAGCTTCAAAAAGGCTTCCAAACCTGTTTACCTGAGGATAGCTGGATCCTTTTTCAGCCTTTACCTTATGTGCCATTTCAGTATTTATTATACCAGGCTGCACAATCATTACTCTGATATTAAATGGTTTAAGTTCCTGTGCCAAAGCCTCACTCATGCTTTCAAGAGCAAATTTGCTTGCCGAATAAGCACTCAGGGGTGAATTAGCGATTTGCCCCGCAACAGATGAAATATTAATAATACAACCGCTCTGACTGGTACGCATTTGCGGTATCACAGCTTTTATACAGCGGAGAACACCGAAATAATTCGTTTCCATTACAGCCCTGAAATCGGCCAGGCCTAATTCTTCAATGGAGCCGTGACGCTCCGTACCTGCATTGTTTACCAACACATCCACCGTGCCACTTTCCTGATAAATCACATTAAAACTTTGCCTGACTGATTCATCTGAATCAACATCCATCTGAATAATTACAATGGGCAATGATTCTTTTTGAATGATTTCCTTTAATGCAGTTGCTCCGTCAGGATTACGCATTGCAGCGAAAACTTTGTAGCCAGCTCGGGCAAAAGCCAGGGCGGTTTCCATGCCAATTCCTTTACTGGTTCCGGTTATAATTGCTGTTTTCATAATATTCCATTAACAATGAGTTTATTAGAATACGCTTTCCGAAGTTATCATCAGTTATATTTCCAAAGCCATATTTTTTGCAGCAGATTCGTTCTTCTTCTTTTATATCTTTCCGTTCATGACCCGTCTGACAAAGGTTTCTTTTACTAAATTTTTACTACTGGATAATCAGAACAAATTCCGGAAAAGATTTTTCATATCTAATTCAAGAAATCCAATTTTTATAACTATAACATTTTTAAATATAATTAAATAGTTAAATAAGTTTCGCATTTAATTGGAATACTTATCCAACGGTTAAAGATTTTTTGTGTTCATATACCAATATATTAGCCGTTTTAAATAACAGCTTATACTATCCGTGGCCTCCTTCAATTTTAATTAATATTATTGGAAATCTTCCGCCATATTTCCTGACTGGCCGTTGAAAGATTTAGGAAAAGCAAATCATTTTGTTTGTCCATCTCAACAAGCCATTGCTCTGCTAACTTCGAATTATCCGGACTGGCAGCTATCCACTTTTCTACTTTATGTTTCTTGTCGGTACTGCAACCATCTGAAAAATACATGGTCAATAACTCTTTGGTTACCTCGTTTGCCATATTTTATTTACTTAATTCGCAAATTTGAATCAATCTGTATTGTTGAAATGTGTTTTTTGTAATTACAGACCAATTGGAGAGGGCCGTGAGTGGGGTTAAATCTTACAAATATTTTAACCACCAAAATGAATGGGTCTGTTTGAAGTTTCCATACCAGCGGCAGGCAAAATACATCGCAAAAATTAGTATGCCCCATACTAAATAGGCCCGCAATAAATTCGGTTCATAAGCCTTTGGCCACGTTTCCTGAGACGAAAAGAACAGGTTGACCGGGTAACCGAATTTCAGGGACATCCACAGCATGGCACTGGCATTAATAAGCGGGATATGTAACAGGTAAAAGAATAAAGGCACTTTACCAAATACCAAAAAGAAATCTAAAATACGGCTACGGACATTCTCAAAAAATGCCAGCAATAAACAGGCGCCTCCAAGCGTCACACTCAGATAGAGCAGTGATGGAGGATATTTGCTGATACTAATGAATGAAAAGACGGTGTAGATCAAACCTCTGTCCGACACAAACCATGGCTTTGCATCACCATACAGATTGGTAGCCCTTAACAGGATAAAAAACAAAAGCAGCCCGGCACCGGAAAACAGAAGCTTACGTTTTCGGGATTCGGGTGTTTCCGAGTACCAGGGGCCAATTAAATATCCCGCGACCATGACCGCAACCCATGGCAGTAATGGATATACGGCGAATAAAGGAGGCAAACCGTTACCAATAGTTAAGAACATTGCTGGCCTGTGCATGAATATCCAGCCAAGGGTATCGGCGCTTACTTTTTCAGGCTCAATGTACACGAGCAACTGATGGCCAGCAATAACGAGTATAGAAAAAGAGATTAAAAACCATCGCGGTAACCAAATAAGCCCGGCCAGGCAGATCATGGACCAGCCTATAACCCAGATGACCTGTAAGAAGAGTAAATTATAATTGAACTGCCAGGAAAACCCGACCACCGCCAGTTCCAGGAAAATCATCCATAATCCGCGAGTGAGCAAAAAAGTGCTTACAGATTTTCTGTCCGGTTGTTTATTCTGGTAAAGAAAAGCGCTGATACCAGTAAGGAAAATGAAAGTTGGTGCACAAAAATGAGTCACCCAGCGCGTAAGAAACAAAGGTACAGTAGTCTGGGCAATGTCATCGGGGCGGAACGGTGTGCCACTCCAGAAATCCCGCACATGGTCCAGCGCCATCAGGATGATGATCAACCCGCGCAGTGCATCAATGGAAGTAAGCCTGGCCGGTTTTACCGCCAGACCGGTTGGTGCAAACGGGTTTTGTAATTCATTTTGCATTGTTGATATCAGGAGTGTTTAAGCTATGCTTATTTTAGAGTAATAAAGCAATATTGTTCTTGTGTTTTGCAAGAACAAATATACTAAATAGTTGTTGTGAAATGCAAGAAGATATTTTTATTAATGATTGCAGTTAGTCTGAATCAGATAGTCCTTTGGAAGAAAATAAATCAGAATGAAGTAAACAGTACTTCGTTCCGTACTATCCCAAAAACAAAAACTTAATTGAGGATCTGCTTTTTAAACAGAACAGGAGTGATACCAACCTCCTTTTTGAAGAGTCGGGAGAAATAGGATAAATTTTCAAATCCCAGGGCATATGCAATTTCTGAAACCGTTTTATTATCCGATATAAGCTGGTTTTTAGCTTCTGAAATCAAGTAAATATGTATGTGTTCAAGAGCCGTTTTTCCACTTTCCTGTTTTAAGACATCCGTTAAATAACCTGCCGAAATATTCAGCTTTTCGGCCATATATTGAACAGACGGAAGGCCTTTACTCGCTAAAAATCCATTGGATACGTACTGATCCATTTCCGATATGAATTTGCTGACCGTTTTTCCGGAGATTTCGGAACGGTTAATAAATTGCCTTTTGTAAAAACGCTGAGCATATTTCAGCATCGTATCAATATTTGCCAGAATGATCTCACGGCTGTATTCATCCTGGTTATTGTTGTATTCGTTCTCAATTTTTCGGTATAAATCCCAGACAGTCGCTTCTTCCTTCGGGGAAAGGTGTAGCGCCTCATTGGTTTCATAATCGAAGTAATGGTACTTTTTTATTTCACTGTGCAAATTATGGCCATTTAAAAAATCTTCATGAATAAAGACCAGAAACCCATCTTCATCCAAATGAAGATTTTTCATCTCAATGATTTGTCTTGGTTTGACAAACATCATTGAACCGCAATCGTGATCATACTTGGTGCGGCCGTAAAGTATTACACCCGATTTAAGCTTTTTGAAACCGATCATATAAAAATCACTCGTAAACTCCCGTCCCCCAAGCGAGCAATTGTTATTACACTGATAGATACTGAATAACGGGTTTTCATTGGGAGGAAATCCGTTCTCTTTGTGCAATTCGCTCAGGCTTTTGTAATGTTTCATATTCGTTTTATGTCAATATATGAATGCAACACAATCTGCGTCAATTAGTTTGCAGATTGTGTTGCTGTGTTAAAATTACCTGGCCTGATCAGTGGCCATGTGCCTCCGTAGAAACTTCTTTCCATGCCTCAAACTCGGCCATACGCTCACTGTAAACCTGTTTTACTCCCGGATATGCCATCTTACCCAATAAAAAATGAAGAGGAGGATTCTCAGCATCAATTAATTGCAGCACGGCGTTGGTAGTCGATTCGGGTTTGCCCCAGGTATCCGGAGTCGCACCGTCAGAAAAGGCTTTTTTGATCGGAGCATACACTTCGTTCGGTTCTGTCTGGAAAGCGGAGGCACCAGACCAGTCTGTTGAAAAACCGTTAGGTTCGATCAGACTTACTTTGATACCGAAGCTTTTTACCTCACTTGCCAGCGTTTCACTCAGACCATTAACAGCATATTTTGAGGCGTTATAAATTCCCAAAACAGGAAGGGTTACCAATCCCAAAAAGCTTGAAACCTGAATAATATGCCCGCTTTCCTGTGCTCTCATCACAGGAATAACAGCCTGTGTAACCCAAAGAAGCCCAAAAAAGTTGGTTTCCATTTGAGCACGTGCCTGTTGTTCGGTCGTTTCTTCAATAGCACCAAATAACCCGAACCCTGCGTTATTGATCAGTACATCAATACGCCCAAAATAGGCGTTGGCTTTATTTACTGCGGCAAAGCAGGCATCCCTGTCGTTCACATCAAGCTGGATTGGAAGAATGGAATCGCCATATTCTTCGATCAGGTCATTTAAGTTTTCTACATTTCTGGCAGTTGCAGCAACCTTATCGCCACGTTCTAATAGTGCTTTTGCCCAAAGTTTACCAAAACCACGGGAAGCACCGGTAATTAAAATTATTTTTGACATGATATTCTGTTTTTTTAATACACTGCAAAGGTATTGCCGGCACCCGCTGCGCATTTAATACAAAATCCGGGATCCTTGACACATATCAGGGATTCAGAAAAATCACAAAATAGATTTATAAACTGCCAATTTCGCTCAGGTTTGTTGTCACCGGTTTTCCGGCAAGTTTTCCCTGCTAAAATGCTTCAAATCCCGGTTCCTTGCGTGTTTGGAGTAATGTCGCTGCGGACAAAGCTTTCATTTCTTCAGGATATTGGGTCAGGATTGGAATCCCGGCCATCAAAATTACTTTTGAATCTTCCATAACGGATTGGCTATTTGTTAATTGGATATAAACAAATCTTTTTTCCTGGTAATAAAATCAAACATTCCGATCGGCTTTTGCCCTGTAATTTTTTCGATCAGGTCATTTGTTCCGGAAAACAAGCCTTCCCGACAATCCCGCGCAACAGCAGTAACATGCTGAATGTGATAATCCGAGCGTTTATCTTTTAAGTATTTTGCAAATTCAGGGATCTCCATCGGCTCATAAGTAATCTTGCGGCCAAGCACATCGCTCAGGATACCGGCCACTTCGTATTGGGTCAGCTCAACCGGCCCGAAAAGTGGATAAGTTTGTCCCGCGTGCTTTTCAGGATCTGTCAATATAGCAGCAATCACATTTCCCTGATCTTCCGCAGTAACAGGTGCGTATTTTGCGTTGCCGAATGGCAGCGTGAGACGATCGTTTTCCCTGATCTCTTTTGCAAAATAGGTGGTCCATTCCGCGAAAAACGTGGGCCTGATATGTGTCACTGGTATACCGGACCGGTCAAATATACGTTCGGCAATCCAGTGGTTTTGCGCAGCGTTACTTTTGGATATTCTCCTTGCAGATATCTGTGACATATTCAGAATATGCCCTACTTTTTGTTCAATTGCTGCCTGCGCAAAGAACGCTGTTGACTCAATAATTCCATCTACCGTTATGGGATAAACGTAATACGCTGCCGAGATATCTTTTAAAGCTTTACTTACATCGTCTAAAACGGATATGTCGCCCTGCACTACTTCAACGCCTCTTTTTTCAAGATCTTCTGAACGGCTGTCGATTTTATGGACCATAGCCCTTACCGGAACTCCAAGTTCCAGTAATTTATTGATTGCATTCCTTCCGGTAGAACCAGTGGCTCCCGTTACTAAAACTTTCTTTTCCATGATCTTATTTAATAAAGTATGATTCGGATCTCCATTTTTTCTAAAACAATTCCTACTTGTTTTTCACAAGTAAGAACTGATTAGTTTGGAAATTATAGTCCGTTGTTGAAATTTTGGACGGCTGCAACAGGATTGGCAAAGTAATCGAGGAATTGTTGTCCTGTATCTCCGACATAAATCTCATATGAATCATTTGAAATCCCATTGAAAATATCTTCTGCTACTGCACTCGGCGGAAGCCCGTTTTCTCCGCCCATATCTTTGGTTGCTTCTGTATCGATCAGTGAAGGCATCACTTCAAATACCTTTATATTGGTATCTTTTGCAAGTGTGACCCTTAACGCAACAGTATGCGAATGCAAGGCAGCTTTTGTATCAGAATACGTTGGCAGGATAATCAGAGGATGAAAGGACACATTAGAAGTGATGTTGACAATTGCTGCTTCCGGCTGTGTTTTTAAAACAGGTAAGAGTAATTCAATCAATCGTACAGGAGCAAAATAATTGGTTTCAAACTCTTGTTTCGCCTTTTCAAAAGCACCGGCACCTTCGCCTAACTTATACAGATTAGCTACTCCTGCATTGTTAATGATTATACTAAGCTCGGGAAATTCACTTTTTATTCTGTTAATGAGATTATTAACTGATTCTGAATCGGTCACATCGCACACTATGGAGGTAAGTCCCAATTCAATACCTGCCTTTTCTATTTTGGCCGCATTCCGGCCGGCAATGATCACTTTGTTGCCTTCATCGCTTAACCGTTTGGCAGTTGCATAGCCAATACCTGAACCAGCTCCTGTTACCAGAATCGTTTTTTGAGTTATTTTCATTTTAAATTATTTGATTGTTTTACCAATACTATTGTTTTGGTATGCTACTTGTTAATTGCAAGTGTAAATTTAAAAATATTTACTTGCAATATGCAAGTTGTTTGTAAATTAAAAAATAAACAAGAGAGGAGCTACACTAAATTTGTAATAGAGGCTTGTACATTTCCCTGAGAAACGTTTCCAGGCCAATAGGTTTTCTTCCTAAAATATTTTCCAAAAGCGGATCGGTTTCTTCAAATTCACCTGCTTTCATGGCGGCCGCCCAGTCTGCAGCAAATTTTGCATAAAAAGGGGGGATGCCTGATTGTTCCTGATAGGCTATGTATTCATCCTGAGACAGCTCAATGACCGGTACATCAGTCTCTGTTATTTTCGACAGCAAAAGGGCTATATCAGTAACCGACCAACTTTGACTGTTTGACAAGGTAATGTGCTGAGGATAAATATGTTCTGCAATTATGATACGCGCAAGTGCTTCTCCGAGGTCTGAGCGCGTTGCAACTGCCGCCCTTCCTGTACCTGATGGGAAAAGTACACCTTTTTTTATCACACTATTACCTAATAAAAATGGCAGCACATCTAGATAAAGTGCATTATGGACAATCGTGTAGGACATTCCGGACGCTGCCAAAAGTTTTTCCATCTGCAAATCTCTTTCAGTTACTCCAGGAATTACCCAGGTACTTCCCTGTTTTCTCTGAATGCCGGTGTATACAATATATTTTACTCCGGCATCTTTTGCTGCACGTATGGTATTTACTTCGAGACTCTGGTCTGAGAAGGCAGGAGCCGATACCATCAGTAATTTGTCTACTCCGGAAAAGGCTGCCGGAAGGCTTTCGTAACTGGAATAATCTCCTTTTTTTACCGTAATGCCTGCATTTGAGAAGTCAATGGCTTTTTCCGGATCTCGGGCAAGAGCAACAATTTGCTGTGCCGGAATCAGTTTCAGTAAGGCATTGATTGTTTCTTTGCCCAATCCACCGGTTGAGCCTGTTATTAGTATCATGATATAATCAGTTTGTTTTAATATTAATTCTCATGCAACCGGATGTTTAATTCCGATAAGGCCGGTTCCTCTGCCAAACAGGTTGTTTTGGGACGCAGCAATGATTTCATGAGGGGAACCCAAACTGATCAGGCTTACCTCATTCAGCCTTTTTATCTGGTCAGTAGTGAGGGTAAGGTCAAGTGTAGCCAGATTGTCTTCCAGCTGTTGCAGGCTGCGTGGCCCAATGATTGTAACCGTTGATAAGGACGATTCATCATATTTCTGGCGGATCCATGCAAGTGCAACATCAATACTGTTTTTCCCGGTTTCATTCGCTATTTTTTCGACCAGATCAATGATCGCCGTTTCTCGTTCTCCTTTTTCACCCTTGACGAGTAAACCTCCGGCAAGGGCCAGTCTCGAATTTGGATCAGTAACTTTGCTGCGATATTTTCCAGTAAGCGTTCCTCCTGCCAAAGGCGACCAAAATGCCACTCCAAGGCCCAGTGCTTCTGCCATCGGCAATAATTCCCGGTCAGCAGTTCGTTCTATCAGGTTGTATTCCACCTGTATACCTATCACCGGTGCCCAGCCCCGCAGGTCAGCCAGCAGGGATGCGCTGGCTATGCGCCATGCGGGAAAGTTGGAAAATCCTGCATAGTTGATTTTACCAGCCCGAACCAGGTCATCCAATCCTCTGACAATTTCTTCGATTGGTGTTTGTCCGTCAGAAAGGTGTACCCAATAAAGATCAAGACGATCAGTCTTAAGCCTTTTTAAGCTTTCTTCCACAGCACGCATCATTGTTTTACGGCTATTCCCGGTAGTTTGCATATCCCTTGTGCCCATACTGTATTTGGAGGCGAGTACAAAATTATCCCGCTCACTGGTAAGAAATTCACCAATAAATGATTCTGATTGTCCGGCCTGATAGCCATCCGCAGTATCAATAAAATTACCGCCGGCTTCTGCATACCCGTCAAATACTGTTTTTGCTTCTTCTCTGGATGATCCAAATGGCCATGCTGTCCCGAAATTGCCTGTGCCGAGTGCAAGTGTCGAAACTCTTAATCCTGATTTTTGCCCAAAAATCTGATACTTCATAATTAAAAATAACGATCGTTATATTTTGTTTTAAAAAAAATTACTGCTTATTTATTATGCTTTCTGCGACTTCCAAAGCGATCTCAAGCATTTCATCAGATTGTTTTCTATTCCTGCCGATACTGTACATCAGAAAACCGAATTCCGAAAGCGCTATGATATGCAGGGCTGTTTTTTCAACCTTGGTTTCCGCGTGAAATATACCTTCTGCAATTCCTTTGTTCATGATCGAAATCAGGTCATTTTTCCAAAGCATAATTCCATCAGCGGCCTTTTTTCGTAGAGGTTCAAAAGTATCATCGGCATCGGTAAGTGCATTTTGCATCGGACAGCCACCTTCCGGAAATTTCAGGTCTGCCGAACTGTGGTAAGCTTTGATATACATAAAAAACCTGTCTTTGGTGGTCCGGCATTTATCTACTTCATTCTGCACCACTTTTCGGAAACTGGCAAGATTATAATCAAATGCAGCCAACGCAACCTCTTCCTTGTTGGCAAAATTCCCATAAATACTACCGCTGGTAAGTTTGGTCGCTTTGGTAAGATCCGTTATTGAAGTTCCTGCATAGCCCTTTTTATTAAAGATGGATGCAGTGGTTGCTATGATATGCGCCCGTGTTTTTTCTGTTTTTGATGTTGCCATGGTACAAATATAACGATCATTATATTTTATTTGTTCTTTTTACAAAAAAATGTTTGTGAGGTTATAGAAAAGTAAAATAGGTCTTAATGGAAATTCATCAGGCCTCATATGAAGCCTGATGAAATAAAATTATAGTTTCAAATGCTTACTGTTTTAAAATTTTCAGTGTCTGGGTTTGTGTAGCGGTGCTGGTGCGTAACAGGTACATGCCGGTTTGTTTTTGAGTCATTGGTATTGTTTCCTGATAAATTCCATTTTTGGCTTCGACTACTTTATCAAGAATTGTACGGCCAGATACATCCACAAGTAATAACCGGACTTTTTCGCCGATCGCCCCTTTTATATCCAGGTTAAACTGATCATTTACGGGATTTGGAAAGGTAGTCGCTTCAAAATCAAACTCTTGTTTTGCTTCACCGTTTTCTTGCAGAGTGGTGCGGCAGTTACTGCACTCAGGTTCAGTTATTGTTTGAAATGCAGCTGCTTTTGGTGCTTTGTAATCGACAGAGGTTACCAGCGCGCCGGAATTACCGACTGCTAAAAATATCCCGTTACCATGAGCAATGCCGTTCAGGTTGTAGTACGCGCCGGAATTGGGTTGGGCCCATACATTAGGCTGGCCGTTTGTAGCTATTTTCCCATTGAGGCCAACCAGTACAAACTGCCCGTTAGCAAAACAAACGTCATTATAATGTAAAGTATTGGGAGTGAAAGCAGTAGTAGTCCATTGTATGCCATTGGCCGAAGTTACCATTTTATTGAAATAACCAACAGCCATCCATTTGCCGTTTCCGTAGGCTACGCTGTTTAACTGATTTGGTGTGCCTGTGGACCTGAAAGTCCAGTTAATACCAGTTACCGAAGTTGCCAAAACGCCTCCCTGGCCAACCAATACGAACCCGCCGTTCAGAAAAGAGACACCTGTATAATAATTGTTAGTTGTTGAATTTGCCTTGCTCCAGGCCTTACCGTCTGTCGACCAGAGAATGAGGCCATTATAGCCAACGGCCACAAAACGGCCATTCCCGTAAGCAACACTTTTTAAAGTCTGGCCTAATGTCATCTGGCTGTAATTCCATAGCAGCCCATCAGTTGAATTCTGGATGATTGCGTCAGAACCGACAGCCACAAACAAGCCATTACCATAGGCAATGTCATTAAAGGAATGTCCACCGCTGAAAAGCCTGATGCTTTCGGCCGCGCTGTAACTGACACCATCCTTGGTAGTTATGATCAGATTGTCTATTCCGGCACCGGTTGTGCCATTATCCAATGGTGTATTCCCCACAGCCACAAACCGTCCGTTTCCAAAAGCCACTCCGTTCATCTGCATGTCCCAAAAATTGACTGTTGTCGAATACCAGGTTTTACCATCCGTGTTGGAAGAGCGAAGAACTGTATAAGCTCCTGTGGCAAGAAATTCATTATTTAAAAAACGCAGCCCATAAAATCCAACACTGGAGCCGGATTGTACCGCAGGGTTTCCCCAGTAAGTGCCGTCTAATGAAGTAAGTGCCAGATATTTATCCGAACTAACGGCTACGAAGCTGCCCGTAGCCGGATTACAAGCTACAGCACTTAATGCAATATCGGGGTCCGACGCAGTTTTTACTGCCCAGAGGAAACCGTTGTTTGAATATACAATTGCACCGTGATCGCCAACTGCAACAAAATTTCCGGTTTTACCACTTGCAATGGCTCTTAAAACTTTGGTCGTTCCTGAAGTCCTGGAAACCCAGGTAACGCCGTTATCAGCTGACGTTTTAACCTGTCCGCCTGTGCCTACGGCTGCGAAAACCCCATTTCCATATGTTACATCAAACAATTCCGCTGCTGTTCCATGCGATCGTATGGTCCAGTTTATCCCGTTTTTTGAGGTAGCCAGTATTGCTTTTGGCCCTACCGCAATGAAAGTACCGTTCCCAAAAGCAATGTTAGTAAAATTTAAAGTGGTTCCTGAAACCTGTTCCGTCCAGGTTATACCATCTGTGGAGGTAACAATAATTCCGAAAGCTCCCACGGCAACAAATTTGCTGTTGGCATAAACAACTCCTTCCAGATCCCCGTATTCGCTTAAAGCAGTTGGCCGGGTTCTCCATGTTTTACCGTCGGCAGAGGTGCGGATAATACTTTCTGAACCAACTGCGACATATTTGCCTGCGCCGTAGGCAACATCCGTAAGCCTTGAGTCCGGATTTACAAAATGATATTTCCAGTCTTTCTGTGCACTTGCACTTAATGCAGACAGGAGCAGTAAACAGGTCAGAAGTGCAGTGTTCAGGTTTTGGAATAAGTGGATTGTAATTAATTTTTTCATGATTAACAGATAATTATTATTGAGTTTATAAAACATTTAATGAGAACTGATAGAGAAAATAGTTGGATTTTTTTGGCCGGTCAGCAATCGGAAGCTTACTGTGGAAGGCGATGCAAACCTAGGACGGAATAATCCAGGCAGCAATTTTAGAAGGTGCACAAAAGGTCAACGAGGCAGAAAAAGGAGTATACAAAAGGTGTACAAGCCTGTGAAAACTGTTTTTAGTTTTATTCCGGATCGGATAAATTATATTTTACTACTGTAAGAGTCAATTTTCGACAGGCAATTTCTTGTGGTGGAAGGTAAGTGCAAAAGGCTTTTAACAAGAAATCCAAATTCTCACAATTACATCATAAGAGACCGGGCCGGTGCTGTTATACGATTTTGAAGGTAAGGGTTGGTATTAACGTTATTCATGACTTGCCAGTATCATAGCAGATGACCATAAATCGTACAGGTTAGTCCAGGCGAGTCTGGTTTCATTATTCCACATGTCTCCGAGGCTGGTATTCAGCGTATTGATCAAAGCGGTTCCAACCAGTTCATAATGTTCAGCAGTAACTCCGTACCCAACATGCCGTTTGCCCATTTCATTTATTTGCTTCTGTATATCACGCGTGTTTTGCAGATTTAAAACCATAAACGTAATCATATCTGTGAACTTGGTTTGCTGATCTTCCTTGTCTGACTTAAACATTGGTATAAGGCCGGGAGCCAATTTAAATAGCTCGTCATAAAACAGAGCTCCGGGGTTAACCGGCTGTGTTACAATATAACTCCATGAAGTTTTGATTATCAATATAGTACGATCTGTCATGCTGCTGGATGGTTTGCGAAGCTGAAAATAAAATGGTAACCGCGGAAAATACAAACGTAAAGCAGTATCCGCTGGCAACCTATTTTGTCAGGTATACAAAAAGTGAACATAGATTTGAAATCCGGGAAAATCCGATATGCCTGCTTAGCGGCCAGTTCCGGATTTTCAAACGGTGATTAAATAATCAGTAAGGTTACTGTCTTCGGGTAAATTTAATTTTTTGCGTAAACGGTGCCGGGCAGTTTTCACGCTGTCCGGAGAAATATTGAGTAAAGTTGCTGATTCTTTCAGATTGAGATTGAGCCTGATCAATGCACAAAGCCGGAGCTCGCCGCTGCTCAGTTCCGGATTATCCCTTTTCAGTTTGGTAAAAAAGTCTTTGTGAACACCCTCAAAGTAAATTTTAAATTCTTCCCAATCTTTGTCGAGGTTAAAGCTATAATCAACCAGGTTGATGAGCTTGCTGAATACAGGTTTGTGTTCGTCGCTTTGTCCGGTTTTAAGCATAAGCAAAGCAGTTTGCCTGATGTCTTCCAGTATACTGTTTTTTTGGATCAGGTTCAGTGTATGTGTAGTTAGGGCTTTATTCCGAAATTCCAGTTCTGTTATCAGTTGCTGCTCTTTTTCCTGGCTGGTCCGTATTGTAATTTCAGTCAAAGCCTGCTGTACAGCATGTAATTCACGGTTTTTCTGAACCCCAAGCCGTTGACGGTTAAAAGCAAGGCCCAATACGATCAATCCGCCTGCCAATCCGAGAGCCATGGAATTCCTGGTGGCATATCCCAGATCCTTTTCTTTTTGAAGCAATTTTATTTCCGCCTGTTTTTTCTCACTTTCATAATGGACACGCAGGTTTGTGATCTTACTCGTATTTTCTGCATTAAAGATTGAGTCTTTCAACGAGCCGGAAAGTCTTTGATACTGATATGCTTTGGTAAAATCTTTTGCTTCGCCATATACATTGGCCAGCCCCTCATAAGATTGCTGCAATGCCGGGCGTATCCCGGCCTGTTCAGCAAGTACCTGTGCCTGCCGGAAACTTTCGATAGCTGAGGAATGCTGGTGTTGTTTGGTATAAATCTGCCCAATACCGTTATACGACGTAACCATCAGGCGTTTACTTTGAAACTGCTGATTTATTTCCAGTGACTTTTTATACCTGGAAAGTGCCTCGGTATAATCCTGTTTCTGGAAATAAATATCACCCAGATTATTCTGGCAGATAATCTGCCCGTTAAGGTCTTTAAAACTCTCAAAAAGCTGCAATGCTTTGTTGGCACTGGTTATAGCGGCGTCGTATTTTTTCTGTTTACTGTAAACACTGGCAATGTTGATATAGGAACCTGCCAGGGATTTTTTGTCTCCTGATTTTATCCAGTAATTCATGGCCTGCCTGTATGAAACCAATGCTTCATCGTAATTTTTCTGGTTTTTATGAACATTGCCCATGCTGTTGATGGTAGTAGCCATTCTCTTTTCATCACCCAGCTCCTGAAAAATAGTGGCCGCCTGCTGGTAATTACTCAAAGCCTGGCTGTAATTCCCCTGCTCGCCATAAATCATTCCCATATTGCTGATTGCACGTGCCGCTCCACTCTGATCCTCAATGCCTTCGTACAACTTTTTGCTTTGTTCGTAATTGGCCAGCGCTTTTTGATAATCGTTTTTCTGCCAGTGAAATATGCCGATTCCCTGATAGCTTTTGGCTTCACCTCGTACATATTTAATTTTCCTGGCTAAATCCAAAGCTTCCTGGCTGTAAGTCATCGTTTTTTCGGGATCAACAGCCCAATATTCAAGTGCAATATCGACCATCAGGTTCACCTTTGCTGTGTCGGCTACTGTTATTTTGAGCCGTTTCTGAAGGCTGTCGATTTTATTGGATTGTGCGAAAAGGGAAGGGGATAAAAGAAAAAGTAATACAACGTAGTTGATTTTCATGGAAGGGAATTCATCAAGGTATCAGGAAGCGGCAAAAGTAGATGGATTAATCAGGTAATTGGCTACCGTTAAATCAATTGATAGAGGCATTTATTCCAGGAAATGAATTGAATTACAACCAATTCCTGCCGGAATGGCGGGCTGGTTTTTGTTATTTGCTCAGCAAAACCTTGATTGTCGCGGTTAAAGTAGCCGACTGAATTTTCAAAATATACATTCTTCATTCCATTGCGTAGAAATTAAAACAATAGATATACATATTTTAATTATTGTAATTTTATATAAAGAACTAAAAATCAGTGTATTGTCAATTTTTATACAAAATTGCATCACGTACATGGTAAATGTTATAAGATCAGGAAGAGGCCGGATCAGGAAGTTTTTTTATTCTGAAAAATGTTGATAAAGGGCTAATTATGGATTCGATAAATGGTAACTTGGTGAAGATTAGGAAGGGTTCAACTTATTTAACAGGCTATACCTGGAAAATTCTATGGCAGTTCCGGATAACATAAATTCATTTGAAGATCTGAGCGCTTTATATTCAACCTGGGTAGTTAAGTATGCCTCACCGGCTTATGAACACCCACTATATTTGGTTTGGTATACAGACACAGATGAGGACCAAACAGATCGGCTTCTGTCTTTCAGAACGGGCCAGATATTTGCATCTGAGTCTTTAAACTCATTTAAAGAAATTATCCTCGCTGAAAAAAGCAACCTGGTCGTTTTTGATAACCTCCATGGCTGGTTAGAAAATTTCGACATTTGGGAGCCGGTTAAATTTTATACTTATGATGTCAGGTTTATTATCAACTCAGTAGATCAGGAAGATTTTAATCTTAATTTTTTTGGAGATTTTGTCAACCTTGTTAATATGTATGGGGACTACATAAACCAGGATAGCAGAAATAGTTATCTGCAGGTTTATGCAGATGATGAGCTGATCAGGCAGGTTTGGAATTATTTTTATGATAATATATTCTGGCCGGGTTATAGCAACAATAATAATGATGAACCTTTTGATATACCGCCCTTGGATATTGATATTTCCTTACTAGCCATAAAAGTGAAAGAACTGATCAAAATGATAGAATACAACATTAAAATAGTTTCCTGATTTTAAACTTTTAGATTGATATACAAATTCTGAAATAATCGCAAAAAACCACCTCCTGATGATTATGTGGCTTTTTGCGATTCTTTCGGAATTACCCCTGGTCTAACCTGAAGTTTCAATATTAACGGAACCGCTGAATACTAAAATCTTTTGCATCACCAATCGCACCAATACGCGCATTGAGCGTATAAATCTGGTTATTTACTGCTACACTCGTCGTTGCTCCGGTATATACACCTTCATCGAATTTGACAATGTTGGCACTTTGCCAGCTGTCGGTGCTCTTTAAATGTGCCACACGTGTTCCACCTGTTACTACATAAAGATCATTGTTTAGCAAAGTCAGTCCGTCGCCGGGAAGTGCACCAGTCCCAGTGATCTCGGATACAAGATTTGCGTTCTGCAAATTAACCTTGAAGAGTTTTCCCTGCCCCGTGTTGGCCACAATAAGATAGCCGTCGGGATGATAGACAATTCCATTCAGACCAAAATTCGGACTGGAAAAATTAACGTCATCTCTAACCAGAACACTTCCTGTGCCGTCGGGGCCAACTTTATAAATAACGGGTGAAAAGGAATCGGTAACATAAGCGGTGCCGTCGGGAGCCAGGGTTACGTCGTTTGCAAAATTTCTTTCAGCAGCTGGTATCAGTGCGTCCAGGTCAGTCTTTCGTTCTAATTGTCCCGTATTCAGATTAAAGACGAGCAGCTCGGCTGTCTGGAAACTGCCTGCCGGAGTACTCTTGATTGAAACACCCCGGTCACTATTGCAAACGAAAATGTGGTCGCCTGCGACTTTCATGCCAATTCCGCTGATGAGCTCCGGTGCTGAGATGAGATCTTCATATTGGCCATCAACACTAACGGTTCCGATCTTACCGAGTGGGATGGAAGTAACAAGAAACTTATCCAGCTGAGACGAGTATGCGATACCTTCCGGATACTGGCGATCTGCTACAAAATTGATGCGCTCCGGAAAAAGTGCATTTGGACTGTCAGGGTGGTCTTCACAGGAAATCAGGCCAATAGCTGTAATCAATAAAAAAGAGCTTAAAAGATGAGTTTGCTTCATAAGTAATAACGTTTGTATTGTTAATTAAAAATACCATAATCCTTCCTTTTGTTAAAAATCGAACAGGGCCGTTTTGTCCGGATTTTGTTTTCAATTAGCATGCCAGCCAACCACACACCATTTCTTGCCTTTTACTAAAAAACCATACAATTTACATAATGAAGTAAGTATATTTAATTGAAATTGAGGAACTTGAAAGTTAAAATGCAAATCCTTTCGGACTTAATACGAACGCTTTCATGCACGATATTTTTAAAATAGTTAAGCTACTGATGCTACTTTTATTTATCTGGAAGTACAGTAACATTATGGCACAGCTTCCCGATTTTCATGTGCAGCTTCTGGACGAAAGAAACGGCATTCAAACAGGAAATATTACTGGTATAATCAGGGATAAGCAGGGATTTTTATGGCTGCTCTCGGCACGTAACCTGCAACGGTTTGATGGGCAGAATGTCAAAAAAATTGAAACTGACGATGAGGATTTTCTGGATATCACCACTGATTCTTCCGGAACGATATGGGTCACCACTGAACTGGGCATTAAAAAATATGTAAATAATTATGTTGATTTTAGAAGAGCAAGGGTTGAGTCACCCGGTGCTGACCCGCTGCGTGTCGGGCCACCGGACGCAGGGCCACCTAATAAATTCAACAAGTTGCAGGTTACTCCGGACAACCGGATCTGGGCGAATGCCAGGAAAGGTTTGTATTTGTACGAAGCTCATGATGACAAATTCAAGCATTATTTCATCCCTGGATTAAGTCCCAAAATCCAGTTTTACAGGCGGATTTTTAGTCGCAGAAATTATCAGATGTACCTGGCGGATGTACATACAATTTTTCTTTATGATGCTAAAAAGAACACGACCAGAGTTGTGCCTTTTGAAAATGTGAGAACAGTTACACCGTTTTCGGATGACGTTGCATGGGTGACGAATAGCATGCTGATAACGTATGAAGTGAATTTCAGGACTGAATCCGTTACTCCGGTTGCCGGTTTGCCTGTGGTCGATATGAAAAGCATCACACCACTTGGGAACAACAACTATCTGGTTAATACGAGACAGGGATGTTATAAATACAACCGCAATTCAAAAATATTCAGTAAGGCAATCCTATATCATTCCGGCAAGAAATTGCCTAACGAAGAAACCTATACGGACTATTACGACCGGGACAGTACGCTTTGGATTTTGTGTGAAGAGGGAATTGCCTTTTTCAGGCCGCGTGAACATAATATTGGCTGGCTTCGCGGTTATGCTGGTGCCGGAAAAAAATGGAACAATAATATTCACGCGATTACCGAAGACAAGAATGGTAATATATGGCTTGGAACTGCCGGCGGTTTTACCAAAATGAATTTCAAAACGGGAGAAGTCAAAACGATTTATGCCAATGCAGCCATGCCCAATACTTTCAAACATCCGTGGGTGCGGAGCCTGGTTTTTGATGGAAAAAACCTGGTAGTTGGCGCATCGGTCGGGGAACCGGTGATTTTTATTCCTGAACTTGAAACCTTTAAAAGAATGGTATTTCCTGTCGGGAATAAGGGGATTTATCTGCGAAAAAAACTTGAAAAAGACTTAATTTCCGGCTTACTGACAATGCAGAACGGTGACCAGCTGATACTCGGCGAGGAGTCGTGTTATGTACTGGAAAAGGACACCTACGAAGTCAGTGAAAAAATATTTAAGGGATCAGTCAATAATATCCAGACCGCCGTGCAGGAAAAAAGCGGAAACCTTTGGATGGGTTCTTACAACGGGCTGCTTTATGTTGATAAAGGTTTCAGGACACAGCTTTATGATGACCAGTTCCTTCCGGGCAAGCTGGTTTCTTCACTGCTAATCAGAAACGATTCCACGGTTTGGTGTGGTTCAGTTGGGTTATTTGAGGTAGTAAGAACTAAAAATGTGCTAAGAAAAAAGTCGCTATTTCCTCAGTTGCGCAATCAGACGATCGCTATTTTATTTGAGGATAAAAAAGGCAAAATCTGGATTGGAGCCGACAATGGTTTATATCGTTTTGATGAAAAAACTAAGAAACTTGAATGGTTTGACGGCTGGGATAATGTCCAGAATAAACGATTTAATGCACATAGTTTACTCGAATCAAAAGACGGGAATGTATATCTGGGCGGACTGAATGGCTTGAATTATTTCAATCCGGAAAAAATAAAGACAAGGGAAGAAAAACTGAACGTGATCATTTCCGGCGTTACCATCAATCAGGATGATTCATCGTTTATTTCTGGAGCAGAAACAACGCAGCTGAACTGGAAACAAAACTCGGTAGAATTTCAATTTGTGACACCGTATTTTGGAAATGCACAAAAGCTTATTTACCGTTATCAACTCATTGGACTAGATAATGGCTGGCAAATGAACGGGCGTAATAACAAAGTACGTTTTTCTTCACTTTCACCAAACGAATACGTTTTTACCGTAGCGGCAAGCCTGGATGGCGTAAAATGGTATGAAACCGGGAAACGCTTTAAATTCGTGATCTCACCGCCATTCTGGCAACGGGCCTGGTTTATAATTTTGTGTGTTATTGCTGCGGGAGCACTTGCTTACTGGATTTTCAAAAAACGAGTGACAATTATCAGGAAACAAACTGCGCTCAGGGAAAAATTCAACGAAATGGAAATGAGGGCTTTGCGTGCCCAAATGAATCCGCATTTCATTTTCAACTGCCTCAATTCGATCAACCGGTATATTGTGAAAAACGATAATGCCACTGCTTCACTCTACCTCACCAGGTTTTCCAAACTGATCCGTTTGATCCTCGATAATTCGAACAGTAAAAACGTGCTGCTTTCCAATGAGCTGGAAGCGTTAAAGTTATATATTGAAATGGAAGGTGTCCGGTTCGACAATAAGTTTGATTACCGGATTATTCTGGATGAAAATGTATATCCGGATTCTATCGAAGTGCCCTCGCTGATTATACAGCCCTATGTCGAAAATGCGATATGGCATGGCCTGCTTCACAAGGAAACGAACGGCAGTTTATTGGTTCAGATCAGTATGCAGGGTGAAAATGTCTTGCAATGTATTATTGAAGACGATGGCATTGGCCGCGCAAAAGCGATGGAATACAGGAGCAAGTCGGCCATGAATAAAAAGTCGCTGGGAATGAAACTGACAGAAGACCGGATTGCCATTTTGAACCAGGACAGCAAAACAAACGCAAGTGTTAAAATTCAGGATCTGGTAGATGACAGCGGTGAGGCGGCAGGTACAAGGGTTGTTATTGTCATTCCGGTGTAACGAATTACAAATTGTCAGCAAGTTATATTTGAACATACACAATCCGGATAGTCGGTGTTAAAAGTCGAATTCTACAAACCCAAAAACATCCCTGACCATGATAAAATGCATAATTATTGATGATGAGAACAACTGCCTTGAAATGATGGAATGGTTGTTAAAAACCTACGCACCTTCTGTTCAGATTGCCGCGATGTGTAATTCAGCCGAAAAAGGAATTGAGGCCATTCATACATACAGGCCGGATGTGGTTTTCCTTGATATTGAGATGCCGCGGATGAATGGATTTGACATGCTTGAAAAATTCGACAGGTTGTTTTTCGACGTCGTTTTTACCACTGCTTATGACAAATTTGCTATTAAAGCCTTTAAATACAGCGCGTTAAATTACCTGCTAAAACCCGTTGATCCGGATGATCTGATAGAAACCGTGCGGAGAATTGAAGAGAAAAAAACAATTCCTTCCAGCGAACAGCTCCAACTGCTATTCCAAAGTGTAACGCAAACAAAATCAACACCTTCGCGGATTGCACTCACGACTAGCGACGGGATGATATTTGTCACGACACAGGATATTCTTTATTGCGAAGCGGAAAGTAATTACACGAGTGTGATGTTGGCAAACGGCAAAAAAATGGTGGTTTCCAAAGTACTAAAAGACATCGACGAAGCACTGAGCGGCCCTGATTTTTTCAGGGTTCACAATTCTTTTCTCATCAACCTCAACCGTATCAAAAAATTTGTGAGAGGGGACGGTGGTTATGTCGTAATGGATAATGAAGTGGCAATCAGTATTTCCCGTTCAAGGCGGCAGGAATTTATGGAGATGTTTGCGCGGTTTTAAGTGGAATCAGCTGAGTAATTGTTTACTTTTCAGGTAGTCAAAAATCAAATGGTCCACTTCCGAAATTTTATCCTTGTCAGAAAAATTCAACCATTTAACATCTTCAATTTCTGAATAAGCTTTAAGTTGCCCAGTATATTCAGCCATGTAGCAAGTCATTTTAACCAGAACTCCATCCGGATGTCCGTGTGCCTGCGCCTGAAATTCACCAACAAATTCAAAGGTGTCCGTTTTTAAATTGACGTTTAGTTCTTCTTTTATTTCCCGACACAACGCCATTTCATCTGTTTCCCCATTTTCTCTTTTACCTCCCGGTATGTAATATTTATCCTTTCCATAAGATTTGGTCGAAAGAATGGATTTGTCCTTAATCAGTATCCAGGCCAGTTTGTCAATTATCTTCACTTTTATCAAGGTTTTATGATTTCAATTTTATTAATGATTTATTATTGATTTGAATTTAGAATTACCTCCAATTCCCAATTCTATTATTTATCAATTGCTCAAAAACATGTTTGATTACATGGACATGTGAATGGCGCAATTATTGAGCTATTAATTTGATGAATAACTACTTCATCTGCCGGATAAGTTTTATGAAAGCCTCAAATATCCAAATGTTTTACAGTTTTCCTTATTAATCCGATGGCGAAAGTAGCGAATAAGAAATAATCGCATTACAAAACACTCACAAAAACCACCAGCTACTAAACCAAATCCCCTTTTACTCAACATCTTATACCAGTCGTAATGGGATGTGTTAGTTTTGATTCATACTTATTTACTAAACTAACTATCTGGTTATGAAATGTATACTACTTCTCGTTATGTTCCTGTTCGGACTTCTGATCAGACTGGATTTTGCCTCTGCTTGTAGTGTCACTTGCCAAGTGTACTTCAATCACAACGCATATTAGTAACGCGCTTTCTTACCATTGCTTCTCTGCACCACGATTGGCCCGATGCCTTTTCATTCCCTGTAATAGGGTTCTGTCTTTCTGTTTTTGCAAAAGACAATTGACTGTAAAATGCAGTCCGGATTCCTATCTAAACGACAGAGAAAATTATCTCCCTGAATTCGTAAAGTGTAAAAATTGCGAGTGTATTCCTAAAAATTAAACTAAACTATAAAATTTCAAAAGCTATGAAAACGGTTCTAACAATCCTTTTAACAACCATGATGACATTCAATCTGATGTCCAATGTATCAGCTCAAAAGTCAAAAACCGCTTCGTTCCCTTACTCCAACCGATTTACATTAGGCGGAGGCGTCAGCCAGTTATTGCTTGGTGGTTTTAACGTACAGGGCGAATACACGACCAAACGTATGGTGTTCGATTATTCACATGGTTTCAACCTCCATTTTAAAGGCAATTCCGCTTCCCTGGTTGCGCAGCGCCAGCATCTTGCTGAAAAGCTCACATCCACATTAGGTATCGGTGTCGGCTATCGGATTACACCGGCTTTTGACATTCGTTTTGAACCAAAAATCCATTTTTACGAAGTTAATTATGACGCTAAAATGGAACAAAAAACGGGGCCAATTGCTAAGTACCGCACAGTAACCCTCGGGCTTGGAGCATATTATAAATATTATCCATTCCGGAATCAGGATAACGGATTGGCGGGTGTGCTGATCATGCCGAGTGTTCGTTACTGGCCGAATGTATGGAGTTCATTAGATAACGATAAGCTGACTTATTTTAATAAAGTCTCCAACCAAACAGAAGTATATAAAGCGGCTCCGCAGGGCTTTCCGGCTACAAAAGGACTTCTGGCTAATGTCACTATTGGCTATACTTTTCACGCCAAAAAATAATTGGTACAATGGTATTTTATATAGAACCGACAGTTGCCATGAAAAAATATTGGCAGCTGTCTGTCATTCTTCATTCAAACATCAGTGGGAATAAACTATCCATTTCACCGGTATGAATGACAACGCTAATTATAATCTCTTGCCTAATTTCAAAAAATCCTGTGATGTCAAAAAAATCTATATATAAATCAATGAAGGCCGAAGAGCAAATAGCCATGGCCTACGATGCATTGTTAGCTAATTGGCCGGTCCCTTATCAGGAGGAGATCGTACAAACCAGGTACGGAGAAACCTTTGTGCTAGCTTTTGGTAAATTAGGTGCACCGGCGTTGGTACTTTTGCATGGTGCCAGTTCCAATTCAAGTTTCTGGCTCGGACAGGCGCGGCAGTTTGCAAGGGATTTTATGGTTTATGCCGTTGATATTCCCGGCGAACCAGGTAAGAGTAATCCCAATCATTTGTCTTATAAAACATTAGAACATGCCAACTGGCTTTCGGATGTTCTTGAAGCTTTAAACATCAGAAATGTAACCTTACTTGGGTTATCACAAGGCGGCTGGGTTGCACTGCGATTTGCAACTTGTTATCCCGAATCCGTTGAAGCATTGATATTATTAACACCAGCAGGAATTGTCCCCACAAAAAAGTCATTCATTTTCAGGGCGTTACTGTATTCGTTATTCGGCGAACCAGGTTTAAAGAAAATAAACCGGATCGTTCTTGGAAAACAGATAGTTCAAATACAGATATTGGGTTACATGGATTTGATCCTGACCAATTGCAGGCCAAGGACAGACCAAGAGTACTTGTTTAAAGACAAAGAACTGGAAAAACTGGACATGCCGGTATTGTTAATCGGAGGGGAGGATGATGTTGTAAGAGACTGTGAGGCAATCAGCAAAAGGTTAACAAGCCACTTAGAGAATCTGGAAAGCAGGATAATTCCAAATGCAGGGCATGTCATACTTGATGTGTACAGAGAGATTTTGTCATTTTCAAAACGGAAAATATGGCTTATTTAAACTGATGTAACAACACTTTTAAGACGGATTATTATCAGGCATTACGGTTAGTAAGGAAGTGTTGAAAGATCTCTTTTCTTGTTTTTACCCCACTTATAACGGTGGGTCCAATAGGCAGTTTTCATCGATAACAAACCCAGGCCTGCACCAAAAAGCACATCTCCGATATAGTGCTTATTATTCGCAATCCGCAAAAGCCCGGTCGTTCCGGCCATAGTGTATGCTGCATAGGGTATCCATGGAAGCCGTTCTTTATATTCTTCAGCTAAAAATGTCGCCGTTGCGAAGGCCTGGGCTGTATGTCCGGAGGGAAATGATCTGTGGTCACTTCCATCCGGCCTTAATTCATGTGAAGCTATCTTGAGAAGATTGGTGGAGGCATAAAACAAAATTTCCCCTTTTATAAGTATTGCCGTTTTGTTTAAAAAATCATTTTTTGATTTAACCCCAAAAACATCCAGGCCATAGGCAATGGGCAACGATGCATATTCCAGATAATCATCCAGACTGGTTTGAAAATTGCCAAAATGTTTGTTTCGCTGTTCGGCGATTTTATATTTGATCTGTTCCTTAAAAAAGAGCGAGGTCAGCGTTCCTGTACCAAGTAGAATGCCTGGAACATATAGTTTATTGGGTTTAAACTCAAGAGGGCGATTAACAGCAACAGAGTCTTGCTGCTGGCTAAAAGTAGAAAAAGAGGCCAGAAAGAAAAGCAAAAATGCAAGTCTGGAAAGCGGCAAAACTTTGGAGACAGAAAATGGTATGAAAGACAAGGAAACTGATTTATTAAAACTACTGCTATACATGCGAATTGAACTGATAAAAAAATAAACCTAATTACTAATTCTGGATTTTTTCTGGATTCGTTATGCAACCGCCAAATTTCCTGATATTAAAATACAGGAAAATCAATTGGCAGAAACAACGGTTCGAAAGCTTTTTTCTTATGTATAACAAAGAAAAATGACACAGGTACTTTGATGTTCACGGAAAGCATTGATCTTTGGATAATATTATTACAAAACATGCATCTGAACGTGCCAGGTAAATCTTATTACTCCCTTCTATTCCTATTGGTTATATCCTTTTTGATTGTCAAACCTGCACTTGCGCAGCAAACGGTAGAAAAGGACAGTATCACTATGGCAGTTGGGCCGGAGTATAATGAGATAAGCTCATTGCACCGATTCTTTCTGGGAAGCCATAACCGGGCCGTATGGGCTGCTCCGGTGAAAATGCGGGTTTTACATATTTCGAAGGAGAAAGGCGGTTTAAAAATTTTACAATTGGGCGGGGGCATGCAAACCCGTTCATTACGATTAAAAGATCCATCAGGCAGGGAATGGGTATTGCGTACGCTCCAAAAGTATCCGGATCGAAAATTGTCAGGCGCTCTAAAAAAAACAATTGCAAGTGATATTTTGAAGGACCAGGTTTCGGCCACACATCCTTTCAGCTCACTTGCAGTACCGCCTTTGGCACAGGCTTTGGGGATTCCGCATTCGAATCCTGAAATTGTTTATTTAGCCGAAGACCCTGCTCTTGGTATATACAGTAAAGATTTTGCAGGACAGGTATTCCTGTTTGAAGAAAGAGCACCACTCGATGTGGACAAAACCTTCAATACAGAGTCCGTTCAGCGAAAAATACGCGACGACAACGATAATAGTGTAGATGAAAAACTGGTGCTGCGTGCGCGTTTGCTCGATATGTTATTAGGCGACTGGGACCGCCATGAAGACCAATGGCGCTGGGAGCGTATCAGGGAAAAGAAACGTGATACATACATTCCGGTTCCACGCGACCGCGACCAGGTGTTTTATAAAACCAGCGGTATTTTTCCCTGGTTCGTTTCCCATCAGTGGCTGCGTTCTAAATTTCAGCCTTACGAAAATCAAATTCGTGATATGAAAGGCTGGAATCTGCAGGCACAGTCATTTGACAGATATTTCCTGAACCAACTGGATGAAAACGACTGGAAAGAACAAATAAATTTTATACAAAAAACGCTGACCGATGAAATGATTGCAAGCGCAGTGAACGGGATGCCGGATACGGTCGTGCACATTTCGGGCAAAGAGATCATTGCGAAATTCATATCACGCAGAAATTCCCTGGAAACCCAGGCCCTCGAATATTACCGTTTTATATCGAAGGAAGTAGAGATACCCGCTACTGATAAACATGATAATTTCGTTATCCGGAATAATGACGATGGCAGTTTGCTGGTAACTGTCGATAAATTGAAAAAGGATGGCAGTATAGATCATCCAACCTATCAGCGCACATTCAATCCGGAAATAACAAAAGAAGTACGTTTGTATGGTTTCGATAACAGCGACCGGTTTGCAGTAACCGGCACACAGGCGTCGCCAATCAAAGTCCGGATTATAGCCGGAAGTGGAAATGACAGCGTTACAGTTGCCAGCGGGCTTCGTAATAAACACCGGATTTTTATCTATGACCGTAAAGATGAGGAAAACAGTTTTCCTGACCGTTCACAGGCTTTATTGCGATTGTCAAACGATACATTGGTAAACAGTTACGACAAACATAGCTTCCGGTACGACCGGTTTGCGATCGTGACAACGGGCAGCTATGGAGTAGACAAAGGCGTATCACTGATGGGAGGTTTTTCTTATGAAAAACATGGTTTTCGCAAAGAACCTTATGCATACAGGCACGAACTGCTGGCGGACTATTCCATTGCACGTAAATCGTTTTTGATCACTTACATGGGTGATTTTAAAAAAGTGTTTGGAGATAACAACCTGATGGTCAATGTTAAGTCGAGAGGGCCTAACAATGTGAGCAATTTTTTTGGCATTGGTAATAATAGCATTTTTGTAAATGAAGGCAAACAAAAAATCGCTTATTACCGTAACCGTTACGACTACATTACGAGCGATGTATCACTTTACAGGGACATTAAAAACTGGCGGGTTAGCGCCGGAGTTGCTGGCCAGTATTATAGCAGCGGCGAGGAAAATAATAAAGACAAATTTCTTAGCGCTTATAACGAGCAAAATCCTGCGGAAAAAGTATTTACAAACAAGGGCTACGCGGGCGTGCTGACTAATGCATTTTATGATACCCGAAACAAGGGAATTGTTCGTACGGGAGGGATATACTGGAATACTACTCTGGCCGGATACACGGGCATTGCAGGCAGTCACAAAAAATACATACACCTTTCCTCAGAATTTGGCTTCACGCTCAATCCGGATCATGATTCAGTTTGGGTCATCAGCAACCGCACGGGAGGGGCAGCCGTTTTTGGCGATGCCGAATACTTCCAAAAGGTGAAACTGGGTGGGATAAACAACTTGCGCGGTTTCAACACCGGCCGGTTTACAGGTGAAACCATGCTGTATAACGATCTCGAAATGAGGTTAAAACTTTTTGATTTCAGATCGTATCTGTTGCCAGGCTCAGTTGGTATTATCGGCTTTAATGATATTGGCAGGGTATGGATGCCAGGCGAAACTTCAAATAAAATACATGTTGGGTATGGAGGCGGCATCTATGTCATTCCGGCGCAACTACTGGTCCTTGAAGCCGCAGTCGGATTTTCACACGAAAGGGCAATCCCATATATCTCATTGGGGATACGTTTAAACTAAGTGGAAAAATAAATTTAATACCCCTGACATAAGGCTGTCGTACGCCGAAATTAGTTTTGTGAAACAATCAAAAAATAGAATGATGCAAAACGATAGTTCAACGAAAATCAAAACAGTTCCGGAAAATTATACATCCGTAACACCCTGGATCATATCCCGTTCTTCAGCAGAATTAATCGATTTTTTGACGGCTGCATTTGATGCGGAGGAAATCCCAAACAGCAGAATAAAAAATGAAGATGGTGCAATTATCCACGTGGTGGTGAAAATAGGAAATGCGATGGTTATGCTCTTCGACTCAAGAGAAGGCTGGGCATCCACTCCGAGTTTCTTGAATTTGTATGTCGAAGATATTGAGAAGGTTTACCAAAAAGCGCTGCAATTGGGAGCAAAATCGGTTACTGACATTACTACGCTTTGGTTTGGTGAAAAGGTTTGCAGGATACTGGACCCATTCGGCAACCTTTGGTGGATCAATCAGCGTATTGAAGAAATTGACTTTACGAAACCCAAGGAAGTTGGAGCAAAAGCATCGACTCCGGAGGCCATTGCGGGTATAGCTTATATTCAGAAATCACTGGACGAAGCTTTGATGAGCCAGAAAGAGTTTTTTGAAAAGAAAGCTGGAAATTGATGCTGCCTGAATAACATGAATTGGAATCACATATCTGATAGTGTTAAGATAATCACAAAAGAATGTTTAACGTGCTGTGGCAAAATGGGGTTAACCTAACACCAGAACCATTTTACAAAAAGTAAGAACAAAAGGGAATACTGACCAACATTCCGTAATCTGATGCCTTAAAACAAAAATTCAAGCAAATCTTTACCTACGATAATTTCTCCCGAAAAATTAGTTCTCACTGCATCTATCCAAACCTGGTCGGTAAGCGTCTTATCATCGGGCGGTACGAAATGGTTCAGAATAAGTCTTTTTGCATTTGCTTGTTTGGCAATTTTTCCTACATCTTCTGCCAATGTGTGATGGGAGAGTATACTGGCTTTCAATTTTGATGCATTAGGCCTCCTTTTTACCATTTCATCAACCGCAGGACCAAACATGGCTTCATGAATCAGGTAGTCTGAATTAGAAGCAAATCTGGCAAGAGCCGGAAAATATGCTGTGTCTCCTGAAAACACAACAATCGTGCCGCCTAATTTGAATTTAAGGGCAAAACTGTTTTCAATTGGCGGATGTATATTTCTTAAAGCCTCAACTGTAAAACCGGAATTTGCTAAAACTTCCCCTTCTGAAAGCACATGGGCTGTTACAAGCTTCCGTATATCAGGCCGGCCTTCGTCTTGAATGCGGGTTTCAAGATCAAATCGATTTGATTCCCAGTAATGTACAAGTAGTTCTTTTATGCCAGCCGGGGCATATACGTGGATTGTATCTTTCATGCCCGCAAGCCATGCGTTGTATAGCAACGGCCCAAGTTCAAGGTTATGATCAGAGTGGTGATGCGTAATGAATATGTATCTTAATGTTGGAAGTTCAATACCTGCTTCCCTGAGCTTAAGTGTAACGCCATAACCCGTATCAACGACGATTGGAATACCTTTATATACAATAAGGGACGAAGAAGGCGTCTGTTTGAATGACCGGATAAACGGTCCTCCTTGCGTTCCCAAAAGGACAAGGCGATCTTTATTCCGGCTCATGAGTTTTCTGTTGCAAAAACTGGCTGGCAAATTAATTCCAACCGTTGCCAGCACAATGGACTTTCGGATAAATGCTCTACGACTATTTGACATAACTGAAGAGATTTAGTATATACTAATTTACCGGAAAATATCCTTATCCCATCCGAGGAATTCGTACTATTTACACTTCGGTTCCCGCGTCAAAACATTGTTGCCTTTTTTATATTGAAGAAAGTATAAATGCAATTGCAAAAAGGAATAGAAGTTGCTGAAAAGAGCCACCGAACCACGCCTCTGCCGAAATAAATTGATATTCCATTTATGATAAGAATCGTCAGTATGTACTTTCCTAAATTCGGGTTGTGCTTATTTTTGGTTTTACAATGACCTATCTTACACCAAAAATACGGATTCGTTTATTTTGAAGTCGGACACAATTGCACAAATCCTCACAAATGAAAAAACAGAAATTAATTAAGTTTTTTAAAATTATTATAATACCCACAATTTATGCTCTATTACTTCGCTTGGTTTTTGGCGAGACAACATGGAATGGAGTTTTTAATATGATGTCAGTAACATTTCTCTTTATTTTACCTTTTATTGTTGGCGCTTTAACAATTTATTTTTCAAAAGAAGAAAAATTAAAGAAATTCTCGTACAAGTTTTTTACACCGTGGCTACCCATTTTTGTATTCTTTTTTATAACACTTGCCTTTGCAATTGAAGGCTGGCCTTGTTTGTTGATGATATTACCAATATTCTTACTTGCTTCCTCCGTTGGTGGACTTATTGGTGGGTATTTCAAATTAAAAAAGCGGGATAACGAAATAATTGTATCCATCCTTGCACTTTTACCATTGTTGGTTTCACCTGTTGAGAACTATATTGGAGCAAAATCAACTCCATATAAAGCTTACACTTACATTGACATTAATGCACCTGCCGACAAAATCTGGAGTAATGTAACAAGAGTAAGAGAAATTAGGGAAGACCAGGATAAAGGTTGGCTGACAAATTTGTTAAACTTTCCGAGACCAGTAAAAGCCGAACTTAATTTTGAGGGAGTGGGGGCATATAGGGAGGCAATATTTACAAACGGGCTTGTTTTTCACGAAACAGTTACTGAGTATATTGATAAAAAGAAAATGTCATTTAAGATAAAAGCACTTCCTCACGAAATTCCTTTGACCACAATGGATGAACATCTTGTTATTGGCGGAAAATATTTTGACGTTTTAAACGGTACTTATGAACTTGAAAAACTTAATGAAAAGACAAACAGACTTCATTTGTATAGCAATTTTAAACTAACAACAACTTTTAACTTTTATGCAAGCTGGTGGGCAAACAACATTATGAAAGACATTCAAAACAATATCTTACAAATTGAAAAACAACGGGCAGAAAACGAATAAAAAATTTATAGTTTCGGGATTTTCATTTGAACTATTGAATAATGCCAACGAATGGGTAGAGTTTTCCTATGGCCTTGACGCAAAAACTTTGACAGGCGGAAGCTTTCATAGATACACGACTAAAAAACCTTTAAAAAAATATGATTACCGAAAAATATACATGTCCTTGTTGTGGTTATAAGACATTTATAGAAATACCAAACGGGCATTACGATATTTGCGAAGTATGTTTTTGGGAGGATGACCCGATTCAAGCTGACGATCCTAATTATGAGGGTGGGGCAAACAGGGTTTCCCTGAAACAAGGACAGAAAAACTTTGCTGAATTTGGTGCTTGTGAGCTGGAAATGATTAAAAATGTAAGGAAGCCGTTTAAGGATGAACAGCGGGACGATAATTGGAAAAGAATAAAATAGTACTAATAAAATTTTAGTTCAGTGCTTCACAGAGTTTCAAAAACTTACGTTTTGTAGATGCTTCAATATATTCGAAGCATTTACACGTTACCTTCTAAGTATTTCATAATCAGTTTGGAGTAATAATTATGCATATTGATATGCCCGTGGCTTATACGGGTAACCTAATCTTCATTGCAATATTTTTTAAGACTACATTCATAATACTCATAGCCCCCTAAAACAACAAATTTTAAATTTTTATTACCCTACCAAGTCTATATACTATATAAAATTTATACATTTGCATTCAGATAACAAAAACGAATCTAATGAAATCAATTTTCCCACTCACCAAGCCTTGTTGTTGGCGGTATATGAATATGAGAAAATCGGCCTGCCCGGACGAATCGGGCTGCTTCTAATCGAGCTTTTAGCACTTTTAGAGTTGGGCCAAAAAATAAATAAAACATAGAAACCACCAAATACAATAGCATGAAACACTTTTTAAAAGCAGTAACCCTTTTAGCTGCGATTCTTTTTCCTCTGTTCCTGGCTGCTCAGGATCCTACAATCAATGCCACCGTTACCGGAAAAGTTCTGGATTCCCGTACCAGCGAAACCTTGATCGGAGCAACTGTAACAATTAAAGGAACTACCAACGGAGACGTGACTGACGCAAACGGGGAATTTAGTCTGGTTACAGGCCAGAAATTACCATTCACCCTGATCGTCTCTTATGTCGGATATCTGAAAAAGGAAATTCTGATTAGTGAAAGTAAGGTCGAAATAAAACTTGATTTAAATAATACACAACTTGATGACGTGGTCATTTCATCCCGCCGTCGTACTGAATCTGCTCAGGAAGTGCCTATTGCCATTTCGGTAATTGGTGGTACCAGAGCAGAAGATGCCGGGGCGTTTACCGTGAATCGTCTGAAAGAACTGGTTCCAACTGTACAGTTATATTCCTCTAATGCAAGAAATACCACGTTGAACATTCGCGGCCTGGGTTCGCCCTACGGCTTGACCAATGACGGAGTTGACCCGGGAGTGGGTTTTTATGTAGACGGGGTATACTATGCACGTCCGGCTGCAACAGCACTCGATTTTATTGACATTGAACGCGTTGAAGTATTACGTGGGCCACAGGGAACGCTTTTTGGCAAAAACACTACTGCCGGCGCTTTTAACATTACCACGCGTTCTGCCAGTTTTACAACCGGCGCGAACGTCGAGCTAAGCTATGGTAACCTGGGTTACATTCAGGCAAAAGCATCCGTTACCGGACCTATTAGTAAGAAACTGGCCGCACGTGTTTCCTTTACCGGAACACAGCGTAACGGAACGTTCTTTAATGTTCACACGCAATTGCCAATCAACGATATTAATAACATTGGTGTAAGAGGACAACTACTTTATACCCCAAGTGAAAAAGTGAATATTACAATTATCGGGGATATTTCGGATCAGAAACCTACCGGTTATGGATGGCCGGTTGCAGGGGTAGTAACTACTAAAAGAGCTGGTTACAGACAATTCAACAGTATTATTGCTGATTTGGGATACACTATTCCTTATAAAAGTGCATTTGAAAGAAAGGTTGATCTGGACACTCCTTCCAAAGCAGATAACCAATTGGGCGGCGTTTCGGTCAATGCGGATATAAAAATTGGTAACGGAACACTGACTTCCACATCTGCATGGCGTTACTGGAAATGGACACCTTTGAATGACCGGGATTATATCGGATTGCCGGTATTTACGATTTCATCCGGTAATTCGGCACATGATCAATGGTCTCAGGAAATACGTTACTCTGGAAAAATAACGCCTAAACTGAGCGGTGTAGTAGGGGTGTTCGGCCTTTGGCAAGACCTGACTTCCGATCCTGTACAAACTGAGGAAGCTGGTTCGGCACAATGGAGATTTGCACAAAGCTCAACGAGCGCACTTTGGAAAACGCCTGGCTTGTTCGACAATTTTGGAATACAAACTACCAACGAGATCAAAAGCACAAGTTTAGCAGTGTTTGGACAGGCTGACTGGGCGATAACGGAAAAAATACACTTTTTACCAGGTATTCGCTACAACTATGACAAGAAAGTGGTTGATTACAAACGTGTAACTTATGGAGGGTTGCAAACCACAGATGCAGCATTGCTTGCGTTGAAAAACGGGATTTATTCCAACCAGTCATTTAATACGGATTACGCAAAAGGAAACTTCTCAGGCCAGTTGTCGGTACAATACAGGGCAACGGCAAGGTTAAATGCCTATGCAACTTATTCTATCGGATACAAACCAATTGGTGTAAATGTTGGAGGTTTGCCAACCGCGAGTGGTAATGTATTGATTGATCTGGCCAATGTAAAACCAGAATACGTGGATCACAAGGAGTTCGGATTGAAAACCAAACCAACCGGTAATTCTGTTTTGAACCTGACTGTTTTCCGTACAGATATTAAAGATTACCAAACTCAGGTACAGACTCCGGAACCTGGTGTAAATCGCGGGTATCTGGCCAACGCTGAAAAAGTGAGTGTACAGGGTGCTGAAATAGATGGTAACATCCGCTTTAAAGGCCTTACTCTGAATGCCGCTGTTGCTTACACAGATGGTAAGTATGAAAAGTTTAAAAATGCTCCGGTGCCATTGGAAGAAGTGGGAGGAGAGCAGGCTTTCAAGGATATTTCAGGAGGAAGACTACCTGGTATTTCTAAATGGTCGGGGACTGCGGGTGGTGAAGTAGCCATACCCGGAACTCTGATTGGCCTGAAAGGTAATTTCTTTATCGCAGTTGATGAATTTTTAAGATCTGAATTCTCATCAAGTCCTTCACCTTCCCAGTACCTGAATATTGGTGGCTACGGACTTACCAATGCTCGTGCAGGTTTCAGGGCGTCTAACGGACTTTCGTTCCATTTATGGGGAAGAAATATTTTCAATAAGAATTATTACGAACAACTATTGGCTGCACCGGGAAGTTACGGACAATATGCAGGTATAGTAGGAGATCAGCGTACTTACGGTGTAACGATCAGATTTACATATTGATTTGTAAGAAAGCGATTGGCAGTTAGCCATTAGCAAAAAGTTAAGGTTTATTTAGGACAGCAGCGGACTTTGTTTTGCTGCTGTCTTTTTTATGAGGAGTAATTGTATTCCTGCTATTTGACTCTGTTCCGAACCGCTAGGCAAAGCACAGTTAGCATTGTAACCCGGTATTTGATCATATTAAGGGAAACGTTTGAATCAAAATTGCCACCATTTATTGCTTAAAAACAATGATCACATAATTCCATCAGGCACACAACAATCAAATCGATTAATCGTCACAATCAAATCACAAAATCCCTTCTGATACCCAATTTCTTCATTTTTGATCCCAGCGTGGTTGGAGGAATATTCAGGATTTCGGCTGCTCCGTCCATGCCCCTTATACGTCCGTTGCATCTTTTGAGTACTTCAATAATGTGGTCTCTTTCATTTTCGAAAATTGTTTTCAGCCTCACTTCCTCAATTTTTTCCTGGTTTTTACGGGATAAATTTACAGGCAAAGGAATTTGATCAATAACAAGGCTTTTGGCCATTAAAACACTTCTTTCAATTACATTTTCCAATTCCCGTATATTCCCAGGCCAGTTGTAAGCAAGGAGGTTTTTTAAAGCTTTATCCGAAACGCCGGAGATTTTCCTTCCCGTTTTCCTGCTGTAATACTGGATAAAGTGTTTGACAAGTAACGGAATATCCTCTGTTCTGTCAGCCAGTGCGGGTACCTGGATAGGGAAAACATTGAGCCTGTAATACAGATCAAGTCGGAACCTGCCTTCCGCAACTTCCTTTTCCAGGTTCCTGTTTGTGGCTGCAATAATCCTGATATTTACTTTTACAGGAGCCTTTCCTCCAATGCGCTCTATCTCTTTTTGTTGCAAAACGCGTAATAGTTTCACCTGTGTTTCCAAAGGCATATCACCGATTTCATCTAGGAAAATTGTGCCGTTATTCGCCTGCTCAAACCTCCCTGTGCGTTTTTCGAAAGCACCCGTAAATGAACCTTTTTCATGGCCAAACAACTCTGATTCGATCAGATTTGTGGGCAAAGCAGCGCAGTTCACTTTAATAAAAGGTTTTCCTTTTCTGGAAGAGAGTGCGTGGATACTGTCAGCAATTCTTTCTTTACCTGTCCCGCTTTCACCCGTGATCAGTACCGATGTATCACCCGGAGCGACCTGGGTGATCAGGTCAAAAACATTCAGGAGCAAATGGCTTTGGCCAATTATACCATCAAATGTATTGCCCGGGTTACTCTCCTGAATATTTTCAAATGGAATTTTTATATTGCTTTCGGCAGGAGGCATACGCTCAACTATGATCATATTTTGAACGGCTTGTGTCAATACGGCCTGCATCCGTTCACATAGCGCAATTTGCTCTTCGTTATAAGTATCCGGACGTTTACTGTAAAAGGAGAAAAAAATAGTTTCTGCTGATCCAGATTAAGCGGTAAAGGAAAAGTCAGCAGCGAATTCATTTCAAAAGTATCTGCAATGATCTTTCTCATGGACGGCACGCTGCATAACCTTTTAAAATCTGCCCCGATATAAAATGAAGGTTCAGTCCCGACAATTGTTTTCGACTGTAATGATGCTAACTCGCTGAACTTCATATTAGCTACTACCCGAAGTCCTTCCATACCGGTAACCTGGTACTCGTTGAAGCCGATCCGCAAAAAGAATAATGCGTTAAAAGGCAAAAAATCACCTTCCATGGAATAACCCGCCACCATGTAATCAAATGAGATCAGTGGCTGAAGTGCCTGGGCAATTTTTAATAATTTCTCTTCCCATCCTGCTTTTTCGGCGGTGATTATAGCCAGTTGTTTTTGAAATACCGCCTCTTTCCGAAGTTTGGATTCCAGGCCGTGCTCATGATGATACTGAGCGATTTCCATCGCAACCAGCAAGTCTTTTTCACGAAACGGCTTCACAAGAAAACCGCTTGGATGTGTTGCTTTGGCAGCATTCAGTATTTCTTCATTAGAATTGGCCGACAAATAAATAAAGGGAATATCATCTTCCCGGAGTAGTTTGGCCAGGTCAATTCCTGTAAGATCTCCGCTCAGGAAAATGTCGAGAAGTACCAGTGCTGGTTTTTCTTTTTTTACCAGATCTATCGCCTGTTCAACAGATCTGGCTATGCCACAAACCGTGTAATCGGCCCTTTGCAGCATCAAACGAAGGTGATTAGCTTCAACAAACTGATCTTCAACGATTAATACCTTTTTCATGATGTACGCTTTTGAACTTGCTGATATAAAAAATTAATCTGAACCACCGTTCCCTTATCGTTATGTATATTCAATTGTCCACTGATGTCGTCTGTAAGTCCCTGTATTAAAGTCCATCCAAAAGAATTGGTTTGTTTAATATCGAAATCAGGGCGTAATCCTATGCCGTTATCCGCAATGATCAATGTGAATCGATCGGGCTCAACTTCCTTTAATGTGATCGAAATCAGACCTTCTTTTCTTTCTCTAAAGGCGTTTCCCGGAAATGCGTTTCCCGGAAAGGCATATTTTATTGCATTGGTGATGGCTTCGTTCAGGATTAAGCCCAGCGGTACCGAATGGCTGATGTTCATTTCCACCCTGTCAATTTCGAGGTTAAATAGTATTCTTCCGTCTGAGTCAAAGCTATCTTTCAGATAATGAACCATTTCATGAATATAAGCTGACATATCTATCGACGATAGATTTTCTGTCTGGTATAATCGCTGATGGATCATCGACATGGATTGTATCCGGTGCTGACTGTCGGCTACGGCCATACGCGCTTCGGCGCCTTTCAGATATTCCGACTGACTGTCGAGCAGGCCGGCTACCATGTGCAGGTTATTTTTAACCCGGTGATGGATTTCTTTGATCAGCCATTCTTTTTCAGTGAGAAGACGCCCCAGTGAAATATTTTTGAGGTTGATCTCATCCTGTTTAGCTGTGATTTTTTTGTTATTCTTTTGTGTAAGCCGGTAACCATAAATCAAAAGAGCAATGATAATTAAAAGCAAAACGATACTCACATTAGTGATGTTCTGGATCATATTAGCCTGCTTAAGGCTATTTTTCTGAAGTACAGATTGTTTTGTTAAAAAATGTATATTATCATTCTTTTTCTCCACATCATAAATGATTTCCAGCTGAATTAATTGCCTGGTTTTGTTATCATTAAAAACTGAATCTTTAAGCGTACTGAATTTCCGGTAATTCTCAAATGCAGCCAAATAATCGCCTCTTGTGGAATCCAGTTTTGCCGTCCATAAATAATTAAAATAAAGATGCTGCCCAAAGTTGGCCCTTAAAGCCAGTTCCCTGCTTAGTTTCAGACATGTTTCTGCCTTCTTATAATTTTTATCAATAATGTAAAATGGGACCAAAGCACTGTAAATATATCTTAGTTCGCCGTCCAGCAGGACAGAACCGGAAACAATTTGTTCCAATCGGTCACTGTGCTTTCGCCCCAGTGAAGTTTGATTCAGTATGCGGTATATTTCTATATAACTTCTTTCTACCATGATGTAACTGGTATTCGTTTTCAATGGATGCTTTTTTACAATTCCGTTCAGCAAGAAAATAGCCCGGCGGCCATAACCAAGGTGAGCTATGCAACGGGCCAGATTCGAGGCAACAGTATGGATTTCTTCTGCGTCGTTGTGATTTATAGCCAGGGCAAGTGCTTTATTTTGGTAAATGCGCTGCTTTTTATAATCGTTTAAAATTTCGTAGGAATTGCCAAGCCGGTTATAAACCGTACAAAGCTGCGCGCTGGTAGTATCGCCGACGGTTTTAGCAATGTGGACTGCAAGTAGCTGATATTTAATTGCTTCCTGTGCTGTACCTAAGAGCACGTATGCATTTCCTAACAGATCATAAATACCGATCAGATTCTTATATCTGGCAGCCTCGAAAAACACCAGCGACTGTTTCAGAGCGGCAAGTCCCTTTCCTATTGCTCCCTGGGTCAGATATAAATCACCCAGCTGCTGGTAAATATGCCCCTGTTTTTCCTTGTTACCCGCCTGTCCAAAAGCATCAGAAGACTTTTCAGCCAGACTGATCCGCTGCTGTATCTCCTTTCCTGTAATGGAATAATAACCCGACAAGGTATAATAGGCTTCTCCGAGCTGAAAATATTCATTGTATTTCGTGAAAATTCCGATCGCCTTCAGGACAGCTTCCCGGCCTTCTTCCCGTCGGTCCATTTTAGGCAATATCCGTGAAAGCTGTAATTCACTGATACCTTCACCTTTATGAAAGGAAAGCAAAATGCTTAAATTTTTGGCGGCCCGGGTGTAGAATAAAGCGCGGTTTATATCAATCTGCTGTCTGTTTTGCCTGTAATAATACTGATCGCTTAGTTTGAAGAGTAAGAGAACTTTATTAGTATCCTGACCGCTATTTTTCAGTTTTTCTAAAAGCGGTTTCGTATCATTCTCCGTAAACGGGCCAGGATCCTGACCTGTACATGGCCACGAGACAAACAGCAGTATACAAACCAGAATATTTCTTAGCATGGGTGTGGCAGATAACGATATATTCAGTTCATAAACTGTACCTGGCATTTGTATTTGAAATTCGGTTAAACCAATTCGTATGAAAATGCCTCAAAGTACTGAAAATGAGGTTTTGACAACTTAATAAGAAACACTTGCTGCCTATTGCCCTGTCAACAGACTGTAAATATTCGACGAAATATCGTTGGATGAGTCGTTTTGAAACGATATATCGTTGTAATGTATCCAATAAAATACGGATAATAACCTGTTTTCTAAGGATTTAATTTAACGGTTTTATTTTCCCGCTTGCCGGAACGCAACACTTTATTATATTTTCAATCAGCAAGTTCGTTGATCCTAATCAAACAAGGGAAATCGCATTTGAATTTACTGAACTTCATTTCGCGCTGATCTTCGTTTTAAAACGATATTTCGTTGAAATGCTTTTGCTAAATTTAGTTAACTAATTGAATATTAATTATTTAAATTAACGGCATTGTTTTGGTTTAATTTCCTTTAAACGAAATAGCCAAATGAAAAACAATAGATCTAAAATAGTCCTGTTTATCACGGGCGCCTTTGTAAGTAACAGCTGCTGGGATGAATGGAAGCTGTATTTTGAAAGCCGGGGATACCAAACATCTGCGCCGGCCTGGCCTCATAAGGATGCCTCAGCAGAAGAACTGCGAAACCGGCATCCGGACGCTGAGGTAGCCGCCACAAAACTAACGGACCTGATAGAATACTATGCCGGAATTGCTGCTAAAATGCCCGAAAAGCCCATTGTTATTGGTCATTCCTTAGGCGGATTAATTACACAGATATTGCTTCAGCGCGGTTTAGCAGCAGCAGGAATTGCGATTCATTCAGTGCCACCCCAGGGAATATTAACTTTTAAGTTATCATTTCTTATTGCCGGTTGGGGCCCACTCGGATTTTTTACGCCGGTCAGTAAAACCTTTATGATGTCTTTCAGTCAATGGCAATATGCTTTTACCAATGGTTTGCCTATGGATCTGCAAAAGGAAGGTTATTATAAACTGGCAATTCCTGAATCCAAAACAGTCGTAAGAGATACCATTACAAGTATAGCCAAAGTGGATTTTGAAAAACCCCATGCACCGCTTTTACTTATTTCCGGAACGGCAGACCATACCATTCCGGCCTCATTGAATTATGATAATTTCCGCAAATATAAAACAAGCGGATCTGTTACAGATTATAAAAAATTTGAGGGGAAAACGCACTATGTACTTGGCCAGCCGGGATGGGAGGAAGTGGCCGATTACATTCTGAACTGGCTCAAATAATACGGTTTCTGCATTCCATTTCTCCACCAATTCATACAATTTCACTTTAAAATAAATTAGTAATGAAAACAACTGATCTGACAAAAAACAATACCGGTAATTTTAAAAGTGCTTTTTCCTTTATTTTTTCACTTGTTATACTTTTTTGTATGACTTCCTGTGAAAAGCAAAAAGATACTGCCAAAGAAGAAGTAACTGAAAGTGAAATTAAAGCAACTGATGTCAAACCGGCTGATCCTCCGGCCAATTTCAGGCATGAAACTGCAACGGTTAACGGCGTGAAAATTCATTATGTAATTGGCGGAAAAGGCGATCCCTTGTTGCTTGTTCATGGCTTTGGTCAAAACTGGTTTATGTGGAACCGGTTACTCCCGGAATTGTCTAAACATTTTACGGTTATCGCCCCTGATTTACGCGGAGTAGGCGAATCGGACAAACCTGATAGCGGTTATGACAAAAAGACGATGGCAACAGATTTGCATGAACTGATGAAAAAACTGGGTTACAGTAATATCAATCTGGCCGGTCATGATATTGGCCTGATGGTAGCTTATGCTTATGCGGCTCAGTTCCCTTCGGATGTTAAAAAGATTGCTCTGATGGATGCGCTGTTGCCTGGGATCGAGCCGGTCTGGAGCCAGGTATCAGCGAGTGCCTGGTGGTTTGGATTTTTTGGCTGGCCCGCTTCGGGAGGTATTGTTGCCGGAAAAGAGCGTGAGTTTTTAACTAATTTCTGGCCCATGGTCGGACACGTAAAAGATCCGTTCACAAAAGAGGAAACAGATGAATTTATACGTGCATATGCCGTTTCGGGCGGCACAAACGGTAGTTTTCACTGGTTTGGAGCATTTCCTCAGGATGGAAAGGACAATCTGGAATTTGCTAAAAAGAAACTACCCATGCCGCTTCTTGCAATGGGAGGTGAATATTTTGCGGCTGCTTTTTTGAAGGAACATTCGAAGCTGGTTGCAACGAATGTGAGCGAAGCGAAAATTATGGGAGCCGGGCATTGGCTGGTCCAGGAACAAACGGAGCAGGTTCAGAAGGAATTGCTTGATTTTTTTCTTGCCAAATAATTTTCGCCTCTCAAACTTTTACATAATATGAAACCCATATTTCTGGCAACGCTTATGCTGTTGTGCAGGGTAGCTTTTGCCCAAAAAAACGCTGATCTTATTATTGTCAATGGCAAAATTGCAACAATGGTAAAACCTGGCGAATTCCATCAGTCGGTCGCAATTAAAAACGGAATTATTCTGGCAACCGGTAATTCGAAAAATATTCTTGCGGATTATAAAAATGACAATACAAAAGTGGTTGACGCCGGAGGGAAAACCGTTGTTCCGGGAATCAACGACAGTCATATTCATATCATCAGAGAGGGATTGAATTACAATAGTGAGTTGCGGTGGGATGGTGTAAAATCCTTGAAAAGAGCGATGGAAATGCTTAAAGAACAAGCAGCCAGAACGCCGCCGGGAATATGGGTAAAGGTAGTCGGAGGTTGGAATGAATACCAGTTTGAGGAAAAACGGCAACCCACACTTACTGAAATAAATGAAGCTGTACCCGATAAGCCGGTTTTTATTTCCTATCTCTACGGCAAAGCTTTTCTGAATAAAAAGGGAATAGAAGTATTAAAATACGACGGTCTGACGCACTACGAAGGGAGTTTGGTTGAACTGGATGGAGAAGGAAATCCTACCGGCATGCTGTTTGCGAAGGAAACGCCCAAAGCCATTTATACAACTCTGGGACTGACTACCAAACTTTCGCACGAAGAGAGATTGAACAGTACCTTGCAGTTTTACAGGGAGTTAAACCGTTTTGGAATTACCAGTGCAGCAGATGCAGCAGGCGGTGGACAAAACTATCCGGCCGATTATATGGTAGCACTGGAACTTGCCAAAGAGGGGAAGCTCAATATCCGGACCTCCTATTTCCTATTTGCACAGCAAAAAGGACAGGAATTGTCGGATTATGAAAAATGGGTTAAAATTGCCCGGCCTAATAAGAATGACCACATGCTGATGGCCAACGGATATTCGACGGAAGGAGCCGGAGAAAATCTGATAGCCACCGCGGCTGATTTTGAGAATTTTCTGGAACCGAGGACAATCCTTTCTGACGAAATGGAAGCAGATCTGGAACCGGTAATCCGATTATTGGTACAAAACCGGTGGCCGTTTCGTTTGCATGCGACTTATGGCGAATCCATCGAACGCATGCTGTCAGTTTTTGAAAAGGTAAATAAGGAAGTTCCTTTTGACGGTTTGAGATGGTTTTTTGACCATGCAGAAACCATTACCGACGATCAGCTGATGCGTTTGAAGGCATTGGGTGGCGGTGTAGCTGTTCAGTTCAGGATGTATTTTCAGGGAGAACTTTATGACAAACTTTATGGAAAAACTGAACGACAACTGCCACCTGTCAAAAAAATGCTGGCCATGGGCATACCGGTTGGAATGGGAACTGATGCAACACGGATATCGACGTACAATCCATGGATGGCATTCCACTGGCTGCTTACCGGGAAGACTATTGGCGGAATGCAGTTCTGGCCAAAGGAACAGGTTCTCGACCGTTTTGCTGCCATGCGTATATATACATCAGGTAGTGCCTGGTTTACCGGAGAAGAAAAGTTCAAGGGTAAAATTGCCAAAGGAATGTATGCAGATATGACCATTTTGTCGGCAGATTATTTTTCTGTCCCGGTGGATGCGGTCAGGGATATTGAATCACTTTTAACGATTGTCAATGGCAGGATTGTGTATGCGGCTGGTGAATATAAATCGCTTGATGTTCCGGCTCCGGTTGTAATTCCTGAATGGTCTCCTGTGAAATACTTTGGTGGTTACCAGAATAAAAATTAGGTGAATAGATTACTATTATAAGGTTCTCAAAATATTAATCATAGTGAACTTATGAATGTCATTAATAAAATAAACCGTCTGGCTTTATTCAATGGGCTTTTGTTGTTTTTATGCACAAATATTACCTATGCGCAGTTTGCATTACCAGCGCATGTGCCGATCTGGGATGCAAATACGGTAACACTGAAATTGCACAAAATTACAGAGACTGTATATGCGGTTCTGCCTGCCACGGCTGAAACTGAAACTACCAAAGGAATACCTCAGGCAACAACTGCCGGATTTATTGTGGGCGAAAAAGGCATATTACTCATTGAAACGATGATGACAAAAAGGCTTTATGATCAGCTTTACACGCTCGTCAGGTCGGTTTCACAAAAACCAATATTGTATGCTGTCAATACGAGTGATCACGGAGACCATTGTTTTGGCAACTACTTACTTCCAAAAGAAAGCCTGATTATCCAAAATGAATTTTGCAATGAAAACCTCACCAGGAATTTTGAGTCGATCAAACAGTTTATGATTATGCTGTTCGGGCAGGGAAGAGGAATAGAAGAAAGCCGGCTTAGGGTTGCCGATTTAATTATACCAAAACACCAGAATTTAAAACTGGATCTCGGCAACGGAAACATAGTGGACCTGATCAACACGGGTACAGCACAATCGCCTGCCGACTTATTTGTAAAAGTTGTAACGAAGGATAAAACGATCTGGTGGCTGGGAAATCCATTTATTGCTGAAAGACCAGCTATTCCCTGGCTGTTTGACGGCTATTTTCTAGAACCTGTTGACAATCTCAAAAAGATCTATGCCATGATAGGCGGCGAAGATATTGTGGTGCCCGGCCATGGCCATATTACCAATAAAGCAGGCATAAAATACACCATCGATTATGTAACTGCTTTAAAAGGCCACATTGAAACGGCGGTGAAAGAGGGTTTCAGTGTTGAGGAAACGAAAAAAAAGTGACTATGAAAGAGTTTGATAAGGGTTATGTGCTGTACGACTGGCTGCATTATAATTTCAATATACCGAATGCTTACAAAGATATTAGCAAAAGCTCGTTTTAAACCTTGGATAAACATGAAAAACGTACTAATTCCACTGCTTTTCCTGATTTCATTGCAAAGTTACGGACAGCTTAAACCAGTATTTAAGCAGCTTCGTTATGATGAGGATTATACATTTCTTAAAGCAGATACGGCAGTAGGTTTCTATCAGAAAATGAAATATACTGCTCTTTCCAGAGATGGTAATACTTATGTGAGCTTTGGCGGTGATGTCAGGTTTCAGTATTACCATGTTGTGAATGATGAATGGGGCGAACAGCCAGACCGGAATTACGGCTACGTTTTCTCCCGTTATCTGGGTCATGCAGATTTTCATGCCGGAAAATATTTCAGGGCTTTTTTGCAGTTGCAAAGTGGAATGGCCAACGCAAAGGCTGCGACAAGTCCGGCGGACGAAAATCCACTTGATCTGCATCAGGCATTTATTGACATTAATTTATCAGGCCGGAGTAACAGTAATTTTACAATCCGGCTGGGCAGGCAGGAACTGTATTACGGTTCCCAAAGATTAATTTCGGTACGTGAGGGACCAAATACGCGGCATTCGTTTGACGGGTTAAAAACAACATATACATCTCAAAATCAAAAAACAGATTTTTTCTTTACACATTATGTTGCTTCTAAAAAAGGGCTTTTTGACGACGGTTTTTATAAGAATACAAAGTTATGGGGCGCTTATGCCGTTTTTAACCAGGTTCAGTTACTTCAAAATGTGGATCTGTACTATTTAGGTATCAACAAGAAAACGGGCATTTTTGACGATGGCAGAGGGGAGGAGTTACGACATTCCGGCGGAACCAGGATATGGGGTAAAACACAGGATTGGCGTTACGATTTAGAAGCTGTTTATCAGTTTGGGGATTTCGCAGATAAAAAGATCCGTGCATGGACTGCGTCAGCGCACATTGACTATATGCTAAACCATTTGAAATTCAAACCTGAGCTTGGGCTGAAAACGGAAGTTATCAGTGGAGATGCCAGATATGGGGATGGTAAAATGGGCACTTTTAACCCTTTGTTTCCAAGAGGGGGATATTTTGGACTTGCTGCCCTGATCGGTCCTGCCAATTTAATAGATTTACATCCTTCTGTAAACCTTACCTTTTCTGAAAAGCTGTCACTTGATCTCGATTACGATGTTTTTTGGAGATATAGCAGTAATGATGGTGTTTACGGACCCAATGCTGCCATGATTTATTCAGGAAAAGGGATTAATTCCAAATTTACCGGCCAACAATATTCCACTGTGTTAGGCTACGAATCCAGCCCGTTTCTTAGTTTTGGGGCAGAATTCACCTGGTTTAAAGCCGGAAGTTTTTTACAAAAGGCCGGTCCCGGGAAAGACATATTATTTGCCTGTCTGACAGCGGAATTTAAGTTTTAAAATCTGGTTAGCAAGTTGGGTAAAACAAAAGATACCAGCGTGAAATTAAATGTCGGAACCGCAGAAGAAATCGTGTGCCCGCTTGGCCAGCTCACGCAGATGCTGCCTTAATTCTTTTGGCTCGATGATGGTAACAGCCCCTGCGTACGGCAGCAGCCATGTGGCCATATAGGGCAATGAGCCAAGAAAAAATATCATTTCCAGGCTGCCATCCGTTAATAGTTCCTCTTGTATCCAGCCATATTGGTGTTTGGTATCGTGTAATTGCTGAGCATGTGCGGGAAGCACTGCGTTTGCCCGAAATCGTATAACGACCTTTTCCTTTGACCGTCGTTTAGCTGCATCAATCCAATATTGCTGCAAGGTTTCCGGACGGGCAGTAAAAGTTTCCTGCGTGAGCATTAAATTCTGAATGCGGTCGAGACGGAAATCACGGAATTCCTGCCGCAGCCGGCAATATGCAACCACATGCCAATGCTGGCTTAGGTACAGGCCAATAGGTTCAATTTTTCGATTGGTTGCCAACCCGGTTTCAGCCGCAAAATAATCCATATCAACAACAAGATGAGCCGTTACCGCAGTCACCAGCTGCTGGTATGAATTTGGGCGGTTGGGCTGGCCGGGTGGTTCCAGTACCAGGATATGCGGAGCCAGATTTTCCAGGTGGTCGCGATCTGAACGCCTCAGTGCTGCACGTAATTTGTCCATTGCCGCACCACTGCGCTGGGCAGTGGTCGCGTCAGTGAGCTGGGCTGCCAGTTTTTCGGCGGTAAGCAGTGCAATGGCTTCATCACGGCTGAACATGACCGGAGGCAGCCGATAACCGTCCAGCATAGCGTAACCCTTACCTTCCAGAGTCACCACAGGAATTCCTGCACTTTCAAGCGTTCGTATGTCGCGGTAAATGGTACGGGTACTCACTGAAAAACGCTGTGCTAAATCAGGTGCCGTCAATATCCGTTTCGTTTGAAGCAGTGTCAGCAATGCTACCAGGCGGGAAAGCCGGGTGATTTCAGGGTCAATCATGAGCTGGTTTTTTTGTCCGTTGAATGGCGTTGGGTTTCAGGTTTCGCTCTGCGAGTTCTACCATTTCAATAATACGTTTTTGTCGTGTCTCCGGCCTTTTCGCCAAAACCAGCCATTGCAGGATATACTTTCTGTCAGACTTGCTCAAACTTAAAAAAAAGCTTTTGCATTGGGCCTGTTTTCAAGTTCCTTCTCCAGATCCAATGGAATGACAAGTGCTTCGACGTCGTCTAAAATCGTCCATGAGCCATTTTGTTTCGCGGTTTTTATACTTTCAAAACCTGCTTTTGTCATCAGCCCTTCGTCTGTAAGCCTGCGGACTTTTTCTTTATTGATGGCCGACCATACACTATTTGTTTTTCTCCGGCTGAAAAAGCGCATGAATCTTTCTTCGTCCAGAGGCCTTGCCGTACTGTCTATCCATCCAAAACACAGTGCTTCATCAACGGCATCACTCCATGTTATGGTCGGAATGTTGGATATTTTTTTGTGGTGTATCACCCAGACGGATTTTTCCTTATCGTGGTTTTCCTCTAACCACGTACGCCATTGCTGCCGGTTTGCCGGACACAAAGTTTTTACCTCGTTCACTGTTTTGATCATCCGCTGAATTTCTTCAAAAATAATATTTTACCACGTGATTAATGCTGCAACCTTTATTTCATTGCAACTAAAATCATACTTACAATCAAAATACCAGCCAAATGATAAACACCACTAATAAGCCCGTAAAGCAGTGGACGTGGTATATTGGGATTGATAGCGATATTGACGGTATTGGCAACCAGGTATCCCAATCCGACCATTAAAGCGAACATCAGTGCATTTTCATACGAATCAATTTTCAAAGCATATACTAAAATTGCGCTGGCAAATGTAATGACCAGACAGCACAGTGCTGGCCCGATAATAAAAATAGCTGCTGGCTTTTGTGCCGGTTCATTTTCTATGCCCAATGAAATTTTGTATGGTCTTGAAAAAAGTACGGTAAACCACAAGGCACCAAGAAGGAAATAAGGAACAAATGCAATTACAACACTTAACCAGGAGATATCTGCCAGTACATTAAACATAGTATTTTATTTTTTTGTGATTGATTTATAACACCACAAAGTAATACCACACTGGTGACAGCCCTATGTCATAGGTTGGTCAGGCCGGGAAGATTTTTTTTTATACAGACTTCCTTGCAATAATGGGTGTGACAAAAAACATCTCTGTTTTAGGCATCTCCAAAAAAACTCCAGTATCTGATGATAAGTTTGATCATGGAATGGATTAAATGGGTTTAAAAAAATTTTAATCTATTCATTATCAAATAATTATTATTTTTTTTCATGCGCTGCAAATTGCATTTGCTTGCCAATTACAGGACAACTTTATGTTTTTTTCAGAGTTAATTTTATTTCTGAGTTCAGTTTTTGCTTTTTCTATTTCAGCTGTTTGTGGTGGAGGGGCAGGATTGATTTTAATTCCAATTATCAAATCTTTATTGCCTGCTGCACAGGTTCCTTGCGGCGCTCTCAATCGGGACAGCATCCAGTTCTTTGTCCAGAATGGTCGTTTTTAAATCTCATATCAACTGGAAAATCGTAGCAAGATTTGTCCCTCCGGCATTGCCCGCAGTCTGGCTTGGTGCCTGGCTGCTTAAATTTATTAACCCATTATATCTGGAACTGATCCTTGGACTGTTCCTGGTAGGTAACCTGCCTATGCTTCTAAAAAATGGAAATGGAGTGGAGGAAAAAGAAACTTTACCCGCATTTTATCTTTCGCTGATTGGATTAGCAGCAGGCTTTGTTTCCGGATTAACCGGGGCTGTCGGATTGTTATTTAATCGTTTTTATCTGCGATATGGTTTGACCAAAGAGCAGATAGTAGCAACAAGGGCTGCCAATGAAATCTTACTGCATATTATTAAGCTTTCCTTGTATGCTTCGTTTGGTTTGCTAACGGTGAAAGCAACGGGTTTGGGAACATTAATTGCCGTAGCAGCCATTGGATCTTCCTGGGGAATGAAATGGCTATTGCCTAAGCTTAGCCCGGCTTTTTTTAAACGTCTGGGTTATACTGCAATGGTTATTTCCGGACTAAGTCTTTTCGGAAGTGCTGCGAGCCGACTGATCCGTGACCATGGCGCTCACATGAGTTTTACGCCAGTTTCGGGTGGTATACAAACCCAGGTTCAATGGCGTCAGGGATATTTTTCCTTAGAATTTGAATACGACGACGGTATCGAATTTGAGAATAAAATAGAAATGAGCGATTTACCGGTTGAAAAACAGGCAGTTGCCAAAAAACTTATTGGTGATGCTGATAAATTTATTCTCGAAGAGGTATTCGGTATCAACCAGCACTATTATGAAGTGTACGTTTTCAGAAAGGACAAACTTGAAAAATTTGATATTTGAAAACGAATTTTATCTCAAAAACCATACTGATTACCGATTGTAAGGGATAAGTAGCTTCTCAGAAATAATCCTAAGCCGTGCTTTATTAGAAAGTCACGATTTATTCAATATGTGTATTTTTTTTCCTTCCCCATTTATACCGATGCGTCCAATACGCCGCCTTCATCGACAAATATCCGATTCCGGCTCCAACGAGCACATCACTGATATAGTGGCGGTTATTGGCGACTCTGAGTAACCCGACCGACGATGCGATCGAATAAGAAGCATATGGCATCCATTTATAAGTGTTTTTATATTCTTCGTTCAGGAAGGTTGCCGCAGCAAATGCTTGTGTGGTATGACCCGATGGAAAAGATGTGTGTGAACTTCCGTCGGGCCGTAGTGTATGAAATGCTTTTTTCAGCACCGTTGCGGTTCCGATTGCAAGCACTTCCCCTTTCAAAAGGATAACAGAGCGGTTGAGGAAATCAGTTTTTGATTTTACTCCAAAAGCATCGAGGCCATAAGTTATTGCCAGTGGCGAGAATTGCAGATAATCGTCTATTTTAGTTTTAAAGCCTGGAATGTGTTCGTTACGTTCTTCTGCAACCTCATTTTTGATGGATTCAACAGAGTGCCCGTTGGCAATAAAACCTGAAAGTATCAGTGCTGCCGGTGCATACAGCTGTGGGCGTGTAAAGCGGGTAATTTTTGCTGTGGAATCTGTACTTTGTGAGAAACTGTCAAGTTGAAAAAGAATTAGAAATGCCGGAATCGCAATAATTCGTTTCATAAACTTTATTGTTGAAGGTTTCTGCCCAATGATTAATTATCTGTATTGGGTGCACTGTGCAGAAAATCAGTGTTCTGGTCTTTACCCTTTTTGAATTCCAGTTTTCCGAATTTGTAAGTCAGGCTGATTCCGAATGAGCGGTAGGGCACAAGCACTGTATTGGTAGCCATGTAATTGCCCGTTGTGACGGTTGTAACCTGACTGATATATTTGGTAAAGGGATTGGTTGCCGTGAAACCGATACTTGCATTTTTATGGTAAAACTGCTTTCTGAACGCGAAGTTGTAGGTAAGCTGCTGCGGCCGTTTTCCCTGAATGGTGTTAATAGCAGACGAATAATTACCAAACCCTTCCAGAATGAGGTCTTTCGGAAGCTGATAAGTCGCATTCAAATTAAAGCGCCAGTTGGTTCCGTTGGTGACATTATCAGTTGTTAGCAAATTGTTAACCACCCGTTTCTGGGTTACAATGACATTACCACGCAAATTTAACCGGCTGGATAATGGCATTGAACCTGAAATACTTACACCTGAATTGTACTCTGTCCCAATGTTTTGACGTAAGGTAACTGATACATTCTGATAGGCAGAATCACCTATCATGTAAGTAGGATAAAAAGTTGTGTACGGTTTAATGTCGCTCGTATTAATCCTCTCAATCAACGCGATGTACACACTGCCGCCGTTTTTGAAAGGTTTGTTGTAACCCAGCTCAAAATTGTTTCCTATTTCGGGTTTCAAAAGCGGATTCCCGGCGGTGATGTTGTAAGGATCACTCAGGTTCATGAACGGGTTAATTTCCCGGTATTCAGCACGTTCGATACGGCGTGTAAAAGCAAGTTTAACAGATTGGTCGTCCTTGAAATTGTGTGAAAAAATCAGAGATGGCACCAGATTGTTGTAGGAGGGGATAAAGGTATTCGGGTAATCTATTCTGACATCGGTATGCTCGAAACGTGCACCTGCTTTTACATTTAAAAAATTGAACATGGAAAACGTTGCGGACAAATAACCGGCATAAATTTTCATGTTGTAGTTCAACTGGTACGACTGCGTCAGATCGGGCACAAACTGGTTCAATGCCGGTTTCAAAACCCGTATATTGGCAATACTGTTAATATCCTGCCATACCGTTTTTAACCCGGTTTCAATCATAAATTTTTTAGTGACCGGATGGGAGTAATCTATCGAAATATTAGTTTGCCTGTCGTTGCCGGGCGTATTGCCGGTTGTGCCTGAATATGGAACGGTTTCCGTACTGAAATTCTGGATCTGGCTGTAATTATTGCGCGGTTTTCCAAAACTGGAACTGTACAGGACATTCAGTTCCTGGCCGTCCTTTTTTAGTTTTTTGATATAATTCAAAGACCAATCGATTGCACTGATGCCACCATTGCTGGTCGAATTACGGAATAATTCACTTGATGAAACCGGTATTCCCGTGTTATTAAAAACCGTTTGCGAAATGTCCGTAATTCCACTGCTTTTGTTACTGAAATTATTGTAACCAACTGATCCGATCAGGTTATCTTTTTTTGATAAAGTCCAGTCAAAACCGATTCCGGATCTGTAACCGCTTCGTTGAAAATCCTGGTAACCGTTTTGAAGCAGCCGCGTTGTAGTTGTGTCCGATGCATTCGATGACAGGCGGTCCTGCGTTCCTGGTGTCCTTGAACTGAGTTGTTTGTTGCCACTGAAAAATGCGTTCACCCCAAAATTGTTCCGTCTGAAATTAAGGTTTACTGACCCGTTTTCAAGCCTGGTTCCTGCCGAAAGGCTGACATTTCCGTTAATTCCCTGCAAACGGTTGTCTTTCAAAATAATGTTGATAATTCCGCCCGTTCCCTGCGCATCGTACTTCGCACCCGGACTGGTAATAGCTTCGATGCTTTTGATCTGGCTGGCCGGAATGGAAGCGAGGGCGTCGGTGAGGCTGTTTCCGAAAACACTGGATGGTTTGCCGTTGATCAGAAAACGCACATTCGGATTTCCCTGTAATTCTACATTTCCATCAATATCCACCGAAACCTGGGGTACTTTTTTCAAAACATCCAGTGCAACACCGGCCTGGGAAGTAATATCATTGGCAGCATTGTAAACGATCTTATCAATCTGGTTTTCAACAATGGCTGCCCTGCCAGACACAGTTACTTCTGCCAGCATTTTTACCGATGGTGTTATAGCTATTGTGTTGAGTGAAAAGTTTTTAGCAGAAGTGGTAATTACAATATCTTTTAACTCTTTCTTCTGATAACCAATAAAGTCGATACTTAAAGTGTAGGTTCCCGGTATGAGGCCGGTCATTTCGAAAAAGCCGGTTGTATCTGTGACAGCGCCATTAAGGACTTTGTTTGTGAGCTGGTCGGTCAAACCGACAGACGCATACTCTACCGGTTTATTTGTAGTAACGTCAATTATTTTGCCATTGATTTTAAGGCCTGAATTTGTTTGGCTGTAAACATTGGCGCCGACAAATAATAAGAGAAATATAGTGGAAATCAGGGGCCTCATTGGAAATACGTTGGTTGATATCACAAACGTAAAGGCCAATTCTGGAGAAAGTTTAGAGACAGGTTAAATGCGGGATAATAAATCAAAAAATTATTTCCAGCTGAGCGTAAACCTATGGCTGTCAGTCACATAATTATAATGAATTTCGATATCCAATTGATCGCAGATCTGTTTGACAATAGACAAGCCGAGACCGTTGTGCTGGCTGTGCTGTTCTTCCTTATAAAAACGGCGGAACAGCCGCTGGTTGTCTAACGGATTTTGAGATCCTGTGTTTTCGACAATGAGTTTATTAGGGAAGAGTTCAATAAAAATAGATCCGTTTTCTTTATTATGCCTGCCTGCATTACTGATCAGGTTGCTGAGAAGAATGTCAAACAGCTCAGGGTTGGATTCAACTGTGGAAGGTCTAAGGTTGGCTGTTATGCTGATATCGCTGTTTTGCCAGAATTCCTGGAACTGTTCCAGTTTTTCGTTAATCTTTTCTTCAACGTTTATGGATTCAGTTTCAGCAAACTGGTTATTTTCGATTTTTGCAAGGAGAAGCAGTGACTGATTGAGTTTTGTAAGCCTTTTAATCCCGGAATAAATACTGGAAAGTGCCTGTGTTTGTTTCACCGAAAGGCCTTCTTCCTGAATTACCAGGTCCAGTTTGGAGCGGATAATGGCCAGCGGTGTTTGTATTTCGTGGGATGCATTTTCTGTAAATTCTTTAAGAACCTGATAATCCGTTTCGGCGTTCCTGATTGTATCTTCAAGCAGCTTGTTCATGTAATCAAATTCCTCCGTATTGGTAAACGGGAAATCCGGAATTTGTTTTTTACCCAGTTTAAAGGTTTTCATAGCTGCCATAGAAGCATAAAAAGGTTGCCAAAGTCGACGCAGAATAACCAGGTTCAATACAACCGTAGTGATAATGACAATAAGGAGCATTGCAACTGTGATGAATACAACGGTTCTGATAAGAAGCCTTACGCCTTCAATCGGTTTTGCCAGCGTAACGCGGTAGTACGTATTTTTTACTTTTTGATTATAACTAAGCTGCCGGTAATTGTGATTTCTTTTCTCCGGTGCATCCGATAAATTTACAGTCTGTAATTGCTGATGACGGCCTGATTCAGAGGTTGGGATATATTTAACAAGGGTTTCATCCATATGCGCGATCGGTGGCAGCTGGTCCTGCTTTTCGACAAAGTTCTCAATCCGGGCCCTGTAATCTTCCAGCGCTTCGTCCAGTTCATGAACCAGGACATAATTGATCAGGAAATAATAAGAAATACCGGAAAGCAGAAACAGCACAACCATTACAGTCAGGTTTATGCGGTTGTAGCGTGTAAATAGTTTCATAGCTAGTGATCCAGGCTGAATTTATAACCCATTCCGTAAACGGCTTTGATGTAATCGGGACAACCGGCATTCATCAGCTTCTTTCTCAGGTTTTTGATATGCGAATATATAAAATCATAACTGTCGGACATGTCAATATCATCACCCCAAAGATGCTCAACGATAGCTTCCTTCGTTACGACCTTATTTTTATTGCTTAAAAAATAAAGCAGGAGCTCGTATTCTTTTCGTGTCAGTGCAATCTGATCATCGCCTGATCTTAAAATCCGTTCAGCCAGATCGAGGATAAGATGGCCGACGACGATTCGGGTTTTGCCTTCGAAAGATTTTCGCCTCACTATAGCAGCTACCCGGGCACCCAGTTCGGAGAGGTGAAATGGTTTGGTCAGATAGTCATCCGCGCCACTGTTCAGTCCTTTTACGCGGTCTTCCAATGAGTTTTTGGCGCTGATAATCAACACACCGTCAATCTTGTTTAATGTTTTCAAATGCGATAAAATATCCAGCCCGTTTCCATTCGGCAGTGTAATGTCAAGTATGATACACGCATATTCATTGATCACCACTTTGTCGAGCGCAGTAGGGTAATCATAGGCAGTTTCACAGGTAAACTGCTCCGAATTCAGGTAGGAGCAAATACTGTCAGATAAATCCCTTTCGTCTTCAATTACTAGCAATTTCATTTTAACTAACTTTTTTACTGGTCATCAGGAACACTTCAATTTTCAAAGATTAAAACGGAATCTGGATTATTTCTGTAGTGTAATCCTTGTCAACGTTTAATAAAGGGCGTTTACCGGCAAAGTTTAGTATTATGCTCAAAAGATGCCGTAAACTTACTGTTTTGTACGTTCTACTTTTAATTGTATTTTCGCCGCTCGTCCACAACTTACTCCGTACTACAGGTTTATTTCAATTCCTGTCCCGCTGCAATTTGATGTACAGAAAAAATACAGAATCTGTCTATAGGTTTACCATTTGGATACCGATTACAATACGGGAACTACTTGGAATCCAATAAAAAGTAAGGCCCGGCTGGTAACGGTTTATTATTACGGAGTTACAATATTTTATAGTTCGCATAAATGAATCATAATAAAACAGTTTCAGCTGAAATCCCTCAAAAACGTTCTTTTTCGCTGGTGAAGTTAATGGTCTGCATTGTTGTAACCTTATCTATCCTGACCAGAATTGCTTTATTGATCAAATCGGCATCTGCCGTAGATTTTACTTTCAGGGCTTTTTCCGGGATCTTCGGTTTGGGTTTGTTTTATGACCTGGCCAATGCGGTTTATTTTGTCCTGCCCCTGATGCTTTATACCTGGTTATTACCACGCAGGATCTCCGTTCTTCGCTGGCACCGCTTTGCTATTTATGGAACATTTTGCGTTTTTATTTTCGGGTTGCTTTTTAATGCAGTTTCAGAATGGGTTTTCTGGGATGAATTCAGTTCCCGTTTCAATTTTATCGCTGTTGATTATCTGGTTTATACCAACGAAGTCATTGGAAATATCCGGCAGTCGTATCCCGTGGGAATGATCGTAAGCGGACTGATTTTGACAACTGCAGTGATTGTTTATTTTTTGAAACCCGCTATCAAAGCAGCCAGTTCGGAGCCGTATTCTTTTAAACGGCGTTCAATAGGAATGCTCATTTATTTACTATTACTGGCAGGATCCTATTTCCTGGTTAATAACAAGTTCCGGCAATTCAGCGATAATACTTATACAAACGAACTGGCAGGAAATGGCCTTTATGAACTCTTTGCTGCTTACCTGAACAACGAGCTTGATTATGAACAGTTTTACCAGAAAATTCCTGATAAAGAAGCATTCAGAAATATCCGGGAACAAATCAGAACGCCGGAAAGCCGGTTTGTGAACAACGATCCTTTCAGCATTGAAAGAAAAATCATAAATCAGGGAAAAGAAAAGAAGATGAATGTGGTGCTGATCAGTGTTGAAAGCCTGAGCGCTGATTTTCTTGGGTGTTTTGGAAGTGATAAGAACATAACACCCAATCTGGATTCTCTCGCCGGTCAGAGTTTGCTTTTTACCAATTTGTATGCAACCGGAACCAGAACGGTCCGGGGATTGGAAGCATTGTCCATTTGTACACCACCCACACCCGGACAATCCATCGTTCGCCGGCCAAAGAATGAAGGGCTGTTTTCAATGGGAAGGATCTTTGGGCAAAAAGGATACGAAAGCAAATTCATTTATGGCGGTTATGGTTATTTTGATAACATGGGTTACTTTTTTGCCAACAATAAGTATACCGTTGTAGACCGGACGAGTATAGTCAAAAAGGATATCGATTATGAAAATATCTGGGGAGTTGCTGACGAGAATTTATTTACCCTGTCCCTGAAAGAAATAGACAAGACGGTAAAATCGGGCAAACCTGCCTTCGCACACATTATGACTACTTCAAACCACAGGCCATTTACTTATCCGGAAGGGCGGGTTAATATTCCTTCGCATACCAGCCGGGAAGGAGCGGTGAAATACACGGATTATGCAATTGGTAAGTTTATCCGGGAAGCGCGAAGAAAAAGCTGGTTTAAAAATACACTGTTCGTTATTGTTGCCGATCATTGCGCTTCGAGTGCAGGAAAAGCTGACCTGCCTGTGAACAAATACAAAATTCCACTCCTGATATATGCACCGGACTTTATCAAACCCGCAAAAATGGAGCGTTTAATGAGCCAGATCGATCTGGGCCCGACTATTTTGGGACTTCTGAACTTTTCCTATACCAGTAAATTTTTCGGATATGATATTTTTAAACTGGAAGCTGGACGGGAACGGGCGTTTGTCAGTACTTACCAAAGTCTGGGTTATATCAGGAAAGACACTTTGATCATTCTTAGGCCACAACGCATTGCCAATACCTTTATCCCGGATTTTAAAGACGGATCAGAAAAAGCATCGTTAACAAACAAACACCTGACCACAGAAGCAATTACGTGGTACCAGACAGCGAGTTACCAGTTCAAAAATAAATTGATGAAATGAGGTATGATCCGTTTTTGTGTAAAATTTAAAACGGCCCTTTTGCATTGATGTAGTCTGCTTTTTTGGCACTTCCGGGCATTTCGCCGCGTTTGCCGTTTTCAGGTAAAGGCTTACCGGTTTCGCGGTGATACCAGTCTGGCGTAAGGTTTTCGGGTACCGTATCACCGGTTTCATCCTGCCATTGTTTTAATTTGGAACGTAACTCAGATACCTGGACAGAATAAGTTTTATTTACTATTTCATTCCGGGATTGTAAAGGATCTTTAAAATTGTCAAAAAATTCTTCAGCAGGGCGGGGAGTAACAAATATATCCTTTTGCAGCAATGTCAGTTTTCCATTTGCTTTGGCGTCTTTCAGAGCCTTGGCTGATGTGCTTTGGTTTGCATCAATCGGGCCGCCGTTATCCAGTTCCGTTCTTTTGTTGATGATATACAAAAATTCCTTGCTCCGTACCGACCGTTCATAGGCTGCGTAATCATGCCAGTTGTGTTCCGCAAAAACGTATTTCCTGAACTCCTGGTCGGGTGTATTGAGTAGCTGTATAAAACTCTTTCCCTGAACGGTTTCGCTGGCTTTTGCCCCGCCGATTTCAAGTAAGGTCGGGGCAATATCAATGCTGCTGATCAGGCTTTGGCATATTTGTCCGGGTTTAATTGCTTTTGGCCATTTCACGATGAACGGTGTTTTAATCCCGGCATCGTATAACCGGGTTTTGCTGCCGGGGAATGGACGGCCATTGTCTGCGGTGAAAATGATAACAGTATTTTCTGCAATACCCTGCCTGTCTAGTTCTTTCAATAGTTCGCCAACATAATAATCCAGTCTGGAAATTTCATTGTAATAAGCTGCAAGATCCATTCTTGTCTCCTTGGTGTCGACCAGAGTCGGAGGGACAACAATTTCAGTATCCGGATTGTGCTTTGTGCCAATGGTTTTGTCTGACCACGGCCTGTGTGCATCCAAAGGTGCAAGCCAGAAAAAGAATGGTTTGTCTTTTGGCCTGGATTTTAACAGGTTAACCCATTGCTGTTCTGATCCTTCGCCATTCGCAGCACTATTAACAAGCAAAGTGTCATAAGCCCTTTTTGTAACCGGGCCTTCATGCCACTTACCAACCAATGCTGAAAAATATCCCTTCTCTTTCAGGGTTTCGGGGAAAAATTTCAGGTGAGCGGGCAGGGGAGTATGGAGTTCTGCTGCACCTGTATTGTGCGGATATCTGCCGGTAAGGATGCTGGTCCGGCTCGGGCTGCACGAACTCGCAGTCAGGAACATATTGGTGAATTTCATTCCATCCTTTGCCATCTTATCCAGATTGGGCGTTTTAATCTTGTTATTTCCGTATGTGCCCAGATCGTCCCAACTGATATCATCCCCAATAATAAAAATGATATTTGGCGTATTCTGTGCATCTGCTTTGATAAAACAGCCTACCAGAAAAAGTGTGATGAATGAAAATGAGTAAATATATTTTTTCATTGCCTGATGATGTTTTGCCGGTCCGGTACAATTTTAAATTCACTTCATTACTTCCGTGAAAAACAGGAACCGGGATTTGTTTTTTGAAATATAACAATAAGATTTAAAAATTTAAATGTTCCGATCCACAGGAAAGAATTGGTAAAATCATAAAATGAAACAGGATAATTAAATAATTCCATGAGGCTTTTGCAAAAGTAAACTCTTTAAGTTTACTTTGTCTATTAATTTAGTAGATTAATTCCGCTTTTGAGCCACCCATTTGCCGGACTATGGTTTTACATGATATATTCTATACAAATAGTCAGATGATATTAGAAAGAGTATTTTACGTGGGTGGTGGCAGAGTTGTTAAAATTATTGTTCGCGGAAGGTTTACGCGGAACCGGAGCGAAATGACGATTGATTTCGAGCTTTTGATCAAAGAAACAAACGATATTGATTTCCGGCAGCCGATCGGGGAAAACCATCCAAAGTACTGGAAATTCAAAAATTCAGATTTCGGCAGGTCGCAGCTGTTACAACTTCAATACAGTGGGATTTCCAAAAAACAACTCAAGGAAGCAATCGAAGCTTTTAAGATAAAAGCAGGTACGGGCCTTCATTTTTCCTATAAAGATCAGATAGATGCAAAGGCCAAATATCTGAAAGGAATGCGTACGAGTGCATTGAGTAAAAGAATTTCAACACCAGCTTGAAACGAAAAATGTATTTAAATCCAGGTGCCAAAAAAACGTGCTTCATCATTTTGGCGGCTTCCGCTTTGTTTGCCTTCCGAAGTTCAGAGTATGAACGGGCGGAAAAAGGACCAGAACCGGTAAAGCCAAATATCGTTATCATCATGGCTGATGACCTGGATAGCAGGCAACTGAGCTGTTATGGAGGACAAAATCTGAAAACGCCGCATATTGACGATCTGGCTGTGCAGGGACTGAAATTCAATAATATATATGCCTCGGAGGCGATGTGCGTGCCAACCCGGGCTTCGCTTTTTACCGGGCTTTATCCGGTGCATCACGGTTCATTTCAAAATCACAAGCCGGTTTACGACAATCTGAAAAGTGTCGGTCATTATCTGGCTGATCTGGGTTATAAAGTTGGTTTGACGGGAAAAGACCACGTCACAAAGCCAAAAAATGTATTTCCCTTTGATATCATCCAGGGTTTTGAACCGAATTGCGTTTCCCCAACTGACGAGTACCAGCTTGATGACGTGAAAAAGTACATCACCGCAAGTGATAAACCGTATTGTCTATTCGTAATGAGCATAAATCCGCATACGCCCTGGACAAGCGGAGATACAACCGAGTTCGATAAAAACAAGCTGAAATTGCCAGCGGACTGGGTCGATACACCTGTAACGCGGAGGCAGTATGTCAAATACCTCGCCGAAATAAGGCGGCTGGATAACCAGGTTGGGGATATCACCAATCTGCTTCGCGAAACCGGCCAGGATAAAAATACTATAGTTATTTTTCTTGGTGAGCAGGGCGCACAATTTCCGGGTGCCAAATGGAATTTATGGGATTCGGGACAAAAAAGTTCGATGATTGTGAAATGGCCGGGAAAAACAAAGGCATCCGCTGAAACCGGTGCTATTGTGCAGTATGAGGATATTACACCAACGCTGGTTGACATTGCCGGCGGAAAGCCGGTTGCGGGGCTGGATGGCAAAAGCTTTCTTCCGGTTTTATCAGGCAAGAGCCGGATTGCCAGAAGTTATGCTTATGGCATTCATAATAATATTCCCGAAGGTGACCCTTATCCGATCCGAAGCATCCGCGACAATCGTTATAAGCTGATCCTGAATCTGGCTGCTGACACGCAGTACTATAACAGGTTCATGATGAACCGCGAAAAGCCTGACCGGAATACCGTCTGGTTTTCCTGGATAGAAAAAGCAGATAAAAATGCAGAAGCAAAGAAGATAACCAATCGCTTTGTAAACCGTCCGCCGGTAGAATTCTATTATATACATAAAGATCCGTATGAACAAAATAACCTGGCGAATGATCCTGCCTATAAAAAAATTATTGCTGATTACACGCAAAAGTTACATGCCTGGATGAAAGAGCAAGGCGACAAAGGTGCTGAAATTGACATTGCTTATGCCAAAAAAGCTCCGGGAAATTAACAGAAACTTAAAAGTAAATTCAACGCTATGAACTATAAAAATTTCCTGATATTTTTTTTAACCGTCTTATATCCGGCTTATTCAATTGCGCAGAAAAAAACGCCGCCTAATATTATTTATATCCAGGCGGATGATCTGGGATGGAGCGAACTGGGTTGTTTTGGAAACAGGTTTAATGAAACGCCCGCACTTGATTTACTAGCAAAACAAGGAATCAGATTTACACAAGCCTATGCTGCTGCCCCAGTTTGTTCCCCAACCAGGGTTGCATTAATGACGGGTTTGTATCCGGCCAAAACTGGTATTACTGATTATCTGGATGTTAAGGATGAAAAATTTCTCTCGCCCGATTATCTGACACTCAACGAACAGATGACAAAAGCCGGCTATCATACAGGACTTATTGGTAAGTGGCACCTGACGGGTGATTATGACAAGAAAAAAGGCTCACCCGTCAAACATGGCTGGGACGAAATTATTTGTTCCGAAACGCGGTACATTGCTGGTGGCGCTTACTTTTATCCCTATTTCTTTTTGCCGGAGGTAAAACCTAAAAATGACAATGAATATCTCACTGACCGTCTGAATCAGGAAGCAGTAGGTTTTATCAGGAAAAATGCGACGAAACCGTTTTTTCTTTATTTATCACATTATTCCGTACACACGAAGTTATCCGGCAAGCAGGATAAAGTATTGAAATACAAAAACAAACCCGGAGCCGGCACCACACAAAATAACCCGGAACTGGCAGCCATGCTGGAAAGCATTGACGAGGGAGTAGGGAATATCTTTACCGTTTTAAAGGAGTTGGGTATTGATAACAATACGATCATCATTTTTACTTCGGACAACGGAGGTGAAACAAAAGTGACTACCAATGCGCCATTGAGAGGAGGGAAATCGCAATTATACGAAGGAGGTATCCGTGTACCACTGATCGTTTACTGGCCTGAAAAAATTAAAAAGGGTATCACTTCCGATGTTCCTATTCTTAATGTTGATATTTTTCCAACACTTACGGCTGTGGCTGGTTTACCTGCAATAGGCGCCAGTCAATCTGATGGAATTGATATCAGCCCTTTGCTTTCCGGACAATCCACTTTACCAGCCAGAAACCTGTTTTGGTACTATCCGTTAGCTAAACCGCATTTTCTAGGCGGACGATCTGCCAGTGCCGTACGGAGTGGTGATTATAAACTGATCGAATTTTTTGACACCAATACCGTCGAACTTTACAACTTAAAAGATGATGTTTCAGAAACAACTGACCTCTCTTTGCAAAAACCAGAAAAAGCAGCAGAATTGAAGGCGTTGCTAAAAAGCTGGCGGGTTAAACTGGATATCTGAAAAATTTGAACGTAAAATGGACGATCATCAGCCTGCTTATACCCGAGATAAATATTTCCGGAAATAAAAACAAAATTCAGGCTGATGATCTGTCATTTGAACAGGATTTAGGTCTTACCAGTTTGTATCGGATCATTATAGATCCAATTACTATTCAGTCAGCAAGACTTTTGTTGTTTCAGTTAAAGCTGTCGACTGAATTTTCATGACATACATGCCAGGTGGTAAGCGCCGTGAAGAAACATCTACTTCCACTTTTGACACCGGTTGGTCCGACTGGTATTTAGAAGTCCAGGCTGAATTTCCTGATGAATTGATCAGTTGCAGATCTATCTTTCCAGTATGAGCTTTTGACACATAAAGGGTAAAGTGTTTACCAGCCGGATTGGGATAAATGCCCGATGTTTCCGGTTTGGTTTCTGATGGTATGATATGCTGTTCTGCTGCCAGTCTTGCAGCCGGGTGGGTTTGGTGAGTAAATATCAGTTGGGGCGGATTGGCTGCGCTTTCCCTGCTATTAAAGAAAAGCCGTACATTCTGATCGGCCGGATTAGTCAATTGAAAACTGGCGACCTTGTCACCATTAAGCTGTGTCCTGATAAAGTCGGTAACATCCAGTTCATAATATTGTAACTGGTTATTTACGTAGGCTGAGTCCAGGATTTTGCGGTTGCCGGATGGTGCATTCTGCCAGTTAATCCCGGTTTCGGTCCAGTTGTCATTTTCAACACCCCTGACTGCGAGACTGACATTTAAATTGTTTTCATAATTATGGCCATATATCCTGAGCTTTGCAGAAACGAATCCACCAGCGTCGTGTAATGGGAATTTCAGATAAGTTTTTCTTTGAAAGTTGCGGATACTACCTGCTTTGATACTTAATTCAGGCTCATTACCAAAATTTGTTTTTTCAAATGTCACATTTCGGACATAAGCATCTGCAATCGGGGAAATAGTCACATATTCATCATCAGGCAGTTTGTATTTGTAAAGCTCAACACCGGAACTTCCATTATCCGCCGACAAGAAAAGTGAATTTCCAATTATGGCCAGTTCACGAAATACTGCATCTCCGTCCGGGTCCAGATTCGTGGTAATATGGGTACCAGCTTCGGTTCCGTCACTTTGCCAGAGTTCCCTGCCGGTATCTGTTCCGTACATTGGGAAATAAAAAAGGTTTCCAAAGCTGACTGTAGGGGAAACCGTAAAATATGCGGGATTCGGACCTGTTGTTGTGAGTGCTTTGGTGCCTCTAATTGTTCCGTCAGTCACCCAAAGCTGATCGCCGTTTTGCCTGTCGAAGGGCACAAATAAAACCTTGCCGTCCAATTCTGTTTTTATCCGGATGGGTGTCTCCTGCCGGTTAACATCTCCGGATTCATAAGTGTCAAAAGCTGCAAGCTGAAAAGTGCCTTCCGGGGTTCCATCTGTTCTCCACAGCAATTCCTGGTTAGTTTCCAGATGATGCATCGTAAAGAAAACAAGTCCCATGGCTGCATAGAGCCGGCAGTCTCCCAGATGACCGCCGGGGAAAAGGTCTTTAATCACGGTTGTACCGCCTGCCGTTCCGTCCGTTCTGACCAGTGGAAAACTGTCATCATCATTGGTGATGTAATACAGGTAATCTCCCGAACTAACCAACGACCCGGATTTCATCAGAAAGTTACCTAAGCTTGGAATTACTTCACTGACAATCTGAGTACCCTGTGCTGTTCCGTCGCTTTTCCAGAGTTCGATACTATTTACTCCGTCCCATGCACCAAAATAAATCTTCCCTTTGAATGTTACAGGGTTGAAACCGTAAGTATGCGGGAAGTTCCTGACAAGCGTACTTCCTCCGGGAGAACCATTTGATTTCCAAAGATTCATCCTTGCTTCATTGCCGTTTTCATCTTCTCCGTAATCGCTTGATCCAAAAAGAATATTGTTGTTGATGTTGGTGATGCCGGAAATACCATAGACTCTTTCCGTAATCGGTATGGTACCAGCAGCAGATCCATCTGATGTCCAGAGAGCACCTCTATGTTCAAAAAGGAGTTTTTCTCCGAACGCATTCAATTGATTAAAAGTACCGCCAAAGTTCGGATCCTCATCTACCGGGATCTGTACTGTTCCTTCGGCTGTGCCATTACTTTTCCAAAGCTCCGTAGAATTCACTACATAAAACAGGGTTCCGTTTACGTTGGTGAGATTTTTAGGAGGCGTATATTTATATTCATCGGTCCCCTCTTTTAATCTTATAGTGCCATCTTCCGTACCATTACTTTTCCATAATTCATATCCTGTTCCAGTTGAAGATGCAATAAAAAATGCGGTGCCATTCACATCGGTGAGTTGCTGGGGTGAAGAGCTGGCTGTTGTTTTCCTGTTTGTAATGGCCTTTGTCCCGGCTACCGTCAGATCGGTTTTATAGAGTTGTGTACCACTGCTGTTTGTTCCTGCAAAATATACTTCATCACCAATCTTTCCGAGCATTTCGGTTCCCAAGGAAGCAAGCATTTGCGTACCCTCCTCCGTACCATCGCTTTTCCAGAGCTCTGTGGATGCAGCGCCTACGGGAAACACGATCTGATTACCGACAGCCACCAGATCATTTTGTCCAAAGTAAGTATAGCTGTTCACCTCAACATGGCTCACCTGGACTGTTCCCTGGGTACTGCCATCACTTTTCCACAACCGCCAGTGGCCTGACGACTGCGCTTTGAAAAAAGAGTTCCGGCCACGTCTGTAAACCCGGTTGGATCAGAGTCTTCTGCACCGGAGACAATATCCTTTACCAATGCAGTACCTTCTGCAGTGCCGTCAGATTTCCAGAGCTCTTCCCCGCTTCCCGCATGATTGGCTGAAAAGTAAATAGATTGTCCCACAACAAATGGCTGGCGGAGCCAAATGAAACCATCTTTAACGGTAGTAATCGTTTTTCCATCGCTTCGTTTAAGACTGCTTCCTTCGGGAAAATAAACGTAATTACCCATTACAGCAGGCTGGATAAAGCCATCGCTCAATGCAGGGCCAGGCACAGTTCCAGCCTCCGTTCCGTCACTTTGCCAGAGAACCGCATCCACATCGATTTCCTCCTCGTTATGGATCACAAAAGATAGCTTGCCATTGAAATTGAAAAATTGTTCAGGTCCGGTTTCACCCTTGTTTGAAATGCCAAAATCTTTGACAAGCTGGGTTCCGGCAATCGTTCCGTCTGTCTTCCAGAGCTGACGCCCGCCAGCATCCTGCGCACCGGAAAAAAACATAGTCCCGTTTATATTTCCTATTCCCCAGAATGTTGAGCCCGAATTGCTGAGCTTATGCAGCGGGTAGGTTCCTTCATTTGTACCATCACTCCTGAACAGCCAGTTGTCGTTCTGATATATCATTCTGAAACAAACAAAAGTTCCGGCGCTGGTCAGATAAGTGGGGTTAGAGGCTTGTATCTGATAGTTGTCTGCAAGCCGGAATGTGCCTTCGTCTGTTCCGTCACTTCTCCAGAGCTGCAAACCGTTGGAACCTTCACCTGCAAGAATGAAAAGCAGGTTATTTGCAACAGCTTCTTCACGGACATAATCAGAAGGCACTCAAAGGTGTTTTATTAATGTCCTTTACAAGTTCGATTTTCTGGGCTGTCAGTTTACAGGGCATAGCTATTACCGCCAAAAGAAATAATAACAGTACTTTCATATAACGCAGGGTTTAAAATTATTAGAACAATTATAAATGTTATGTGAATATATCAATTAATTTCTTGTTTTAATAAAAAGACAAGAGTTTATAATGCTGTATATCAATTAATTGGCCAATATCCAGTACCTAATTTGTAATATGCGGATTCTTATTTCAAAAATAGTTCGTTTTAATAACCACAACTTAACGTTAATGGATATACGTTAAGTTTTTTAAAGTTTTAACACCTACACTCACCTGAAATTGTTTTTATTATGACAGAGTTAGCCTTACTACATTGAAAATATTAATTAATAACTGGCTCAGACTTTTAATTTAAGTCAAAGAATTCAGGAACAGATTATTATGAGGTAATTTTTTTCGTAGAAAACTTTAAAAATCCTTCCATTCCAACCTTTCGACAGAAAGTGAAGTCCTGAAATAAAACATATATAATGAGCAGAAAATCACTTCATTTATTGTTGCTGTCCGGCCTTCTTTCTGCTGGTTGCCATCATTCGGAAATAGACGAAAAAATGGGCTGTGATTGTGATGGTATTCCGGCTTATGTAATCACCGAAGAACCAGCTCAAATTGTGGCCTCAGCTGGCAAATATATAAACCTGAAAGATGCTGTGAATAACGTTACTTTCACTAAAACACTGTTCTTGTGTGATACAACAACATTAAAAGGATTACCTGCTTCCGACGTCGGTGAATACAATTATTTAGTTAGTGGTAATCTCAGACCACCATGTATAACAAATGGCATTATTTATGTCTGGTCACTTGAACTCACTGCTATCAAAAAAAGTAACTGACCATACAGATCTGCGACAAATCCATCTGATTCGGAGTAAATACTTACCGGTTATAAACAGAATTTGATAACACATGCTTCAAACATTAAGTAGATTAATGTGTAAATGATTTTATAAATAAGTCATACTTACAACGCCTGCACATTGATCCAAACCTTACTCACTTCCCTGGCAGTCCTGTTCAGAATTGTTTCTAATCCGTTAGGGAATGTATTTCAAAAACAGCTTATCAATCAGGGCAGACATCCGCTTTTAATTAATTTCCTGACCTATTTTGTTTTATCCATATCCTGTATTGCTGTTTCATTCACCGTCAGCTGGAATTCTTTCCCCGGGCAATTTTGGCTTTATTCCATAATCGCCGGTATTTTAAGTGCTGCCGGAAATGGCTTTCTGATCAAAGCACTGGAAAAAGGGGACATTTCTGTTCTTGGCCCGATCAATGCCTACAAATCCCTGATCGGAATGCTGGGCGGTTTTATCTTACTACGTGAAATTCCCGGCCTTTGGGGCATTGCAGGCACTGCGCTGATTATTTTTGGGAGTTATCTTATTCTGGATACAACTGAGGCACGTTTTAGCTGGAAACTTCTTAAAAGGAGCGAAATACAATTCAGGTTTCTTGCCTTGCTGCTTACAGCCATAGAAGCCGTTTATGTTAAGAAAATTATTTTAATCACATCCATTTCTGCCGCTTTGGTAAGCTGGTGCTGGTTTGGAGCTATCTTCTCCTTTTGCTTTCTTCTTTTTCATGGAATTAATCCAAAAACTGAAATCAGAAAAATCAGTTTTGCCAGTCTTGGTAAGTTATGTTGCCTGGTACTTAGCGCCGCTGTCATGCAATTTAGCACGCTATATTGCCTCAGTCACATGCCAGTAGGTTATGCATTGTCACTTTTTCAGCTTTCTTCCATCGGAAGCGTACTACTTGGATATCAGTTCTTTAATGAACAGGATATTCGCAAAAAGCTGATTGGGTCATTCATTATGGTTTTGGGCTCCATTGTGATTATACTGGATTAGCATATTTTTCAATGCCGGGCAGAATTACACTCCTGAAAGTTCTTATGTTTGACAATTAAAGTTCTTATAAAAAGCTTGTTGGAATTTAAACAAATGCTATTGCGTTTTGCAATAACTATTTATATATATTATGAAACCGGTTATTTCAAGATCTGATTGTCCTGTAAGTTACTCACTCGATATTTTTGGTGATAAATGGACTTTGCTGATCCTCCGCGATATGATGCTGGACGAGAAGACGTCATACAGCGAGTTTATGACTTCTCAGGAGAAAATTGCCTCAAATATTCTTATTAATCGCCTTAATACCCTTCATAGCCAGGGATTTGTGACAAAAAAGGCGTCGCCGCTTAACAAGTCAAAATTTCTGTATACGCTAACTGAAAAAGCAATTGATCTTGTTCCCGTTATAGTGGATTTGATAGAATGGGGTGAAAAATACAACAAGAAGGGCCAGCCAAAATCTGTTTTGGATAAAGTGCTTAAAAACAAACCAAAGGCTGTTAAAGAAATTCAGGATGGGCTGAGGAAGAAAAGAGACCAGAGTGAACTTTTGGCTTAATATTTCCCGGATTATTAGGCCTTATCACGAATTACATTGTAAAACAGTATTGCAGTCGGCAATCATTTAAAATCTCATTCCATGCATCAATTTGATAGCCGAATGCCGACGGCCGATAGTTATACAAAAGAATTCATGTTAGGTCTATTTATTTAAAATAAATCCGGGTTACTTATTTTCCCAAACATTGTTACCCGCTTTCATATCAGGAAATATGCGTTTCGGATCTATTACGACCTTGCTGACTGCACCGTTGGATTCTGTTGTAAAAGTATAAACGGAACCCTGCTCCCAAATTTCTACCGGAAAGTTGTGCGATTCTTTATCACCGTTTTGAAAAGTAATTTCAACCCATAATGGCATCGCCGCTTTTTCCATGTTTTCAATCGTGATCTGTGTTTTTTCGTATACACCTTTTTTCGGATTCACTACTTTAGTTATTTTCTGGTCCAGTTTGTAATTTTCCAGAAACATGGATTTCCAAAACCAGTTCAGGTCTTCACCCGTTGAATTGTTGATACTGCTGAAAAAATCCCATGGCGTAGGATGTTTATATGCCCAATCGCTGATATACTTACGAAATGCAAAATCAAATTGCTCCTTACCCAGAATCTGTTCCCGCAGCAACGTTAACAGGTATGCAACTTTTTGATATTGAACTGTATATACTTCATTGCCCGGAATTACATCAGGCCTTGTCATGACCGGAACAAGTGAGTCCGCGAAAAGCCCGGCAACGGGAATATCAATTTCCGGATAACCAATAAATTCGCCTCCATTAAAATCTTTGGTAGCCATGTTATCCATAAAAGCATTAAATCCTTCGTCCATCCAGGCGTGTCGTCGTTCATTACTTCCTACGATCATTGGAAACCAGGTGTGCCCGAGTTCATGATTGACCACTGCCCAATACATATTCCCTTTATCCTTTGCTGCACAGAAAACGAGTCCCGGATATTCCATTCCATCCAGATTGGACGCAACGTTAACAGCTTTATTATAAGGATATTCGTGCCATTTCTGTGAAAAATACTGAAGTGTGAATTTGATATACTCACCCGATCGTTCCCAGCTTTCTGCCAGTTTGGATTCGGCAGGGTAGAGCGAACTTCCCAATACTTTTTTCCCGCCTGGCAAAGCAATTCCAACTCCTTCCCAAACGAATGATTTCGAAGCTGTCCATGCAAAATCCCTCGCATTGCTGAGTTTAAATTTCCATGTACAAAATGGTTTTGAAGGCCTTGAAGCCGGATCTGTGACTTCTTCAGCGGTACGGATAAATACTTTTTCAGTAGACGACATTGCCCTTTTCCAGCGTTCCGATTGTATGGCGGTCAGCACTTCTTCCGGATTGAGCAGATCGCCCGATGCTTCCACAATGTAGGCTGACGGAACCGTAATATTGACGTCGAAATTTCCATATTCCAGATAAAATTCTCCATTGCCCAAATAGGGGAGGGTATTCCAGCCACTCACATCATCCAGCACACAAAGCCTTGGATACCATTGTGCTACGGAATAAATATCACCGTTTTTGGTAGAAAGCACATCCGTCCTGTTCACATTAAAGTCAGCATTTTTGAAATTTCTCGGGAATTTGTAACTGTATTTAATCCGGAATGAAATCTTTTGGCCGGAAGCAAGCGGTTCAGATAGCTGAATGCGCATTCTTGTATCATTTATGAAAAATGCTGCTTCTTTACCTGTTCCCTTAGCACTATTAAAAAAGATAGATTCAATAACGAAACCGCCTTCAAAGTTCGCGTCTTCTCCATTTTTGCTCAGAAAAAGTTTGGCATCCAATCCTTTTGAATGTTTTTTGTAAACATTCTGATCCATTTGTAACCATAAAAAGGAAAGGGCATTCGGGCTGTTATTCGAGTAGGTAATGGTTTCGCTACCAGTGATTATCTCAGTTTTATCGTCCAGGCTTACGTCAATTTTATAGTCTGCGCGATTTTGCCAGTAGGCGGCGCCAGGTTCGCCGGTTGCAGAACGATACGGATTTCCTGGAGGGTAAAAATGACGATGAACCAAATAATTCAGAAGCAACATATTTTGACAGCTGCTGATCCGTAGACTGGGCTGAAACGGACTGAGAAAGTAAAAAGAAAATAAACGAAAGGAAGAAGCGGTTCATGAAATTTTATGGGCAACGATGAATCTGACAGGTGCCAAGATAGCGATTAAACGTAAAAAAGCACCATATTCGTAACAAGATGAGCATTTACTGTACTTTTGGAAAGGATATCAGCCCTTGGGATCGACAATTATCAGTAACAGAAATGTATAGGAACTCTCATGCCCGGCGTGCCACGCAATACGATGGTCAGTATAGGTTATAATTTTTGATGGAGGTACAGGCTAACTAAATCTTGACCAATCAAAAAAGCTGCCGGATTGCGGTATTTGTAGGAAGGGTTGTTTTAACTGTAAATCGGCGGGCCTGGAAATCGCTGCTTAACATTTTGTCCGCTTAACTATTGCAACTTCAAATATGCGATTACCCAATTCGGTTTGTTTTTAAACTAGTTTTAAGGAGAATTTCACCTATTTCATCTTCCAATGGTATCAGGAAAACCCCTGTTAAACAGTCCTTCAATGACAAAAAGCGTTATTTTTATTTTTTTGATCTTAAGCATCCATTCTTATGGGCAACTGCCTACTCCCGAAAGTCTGGGATTACGGCACCTGACCACTGCTTACAAAAATGATCAGGTAGATATTCTGGTAAAATCAAAAAAAGGAGATGAGCTGATCACTAAACCTTTACTGCTTTTTATACAGGGGTCTTTACCCAGGCCGCTCATTGTTACATACGACACCACGCGTACGTTTGGGATATTCCCTTTCAATCTGGATAGTTTAACGCTGAACTACCATGTAGCAATTATTGGGAAACCTTATATCCCAGTTTTAACCGACAAAAATGAGCTCTCTAGTGACCTGAATTATATAGATCCGGATACAAAACAATTTCCACTGGCGTATACAGAGCGAAATTATCTGGATTATTATGTAGAGCGAAACAAGGCAGTTATCCGGTTTTTACAGAAACAGAATTGGGTTTCGAGCAAGAAACTTATTGTGGCAGGCCATTCGGAGGGAAGCACCATTGCTGCAAAACTTGCAAGTACTTCCAGGGCTGTAACTCATCTTATTTATTTGAGCGGGAATCCATCCGGCCGGATTATGTCGATCATTGAAAGAAGCCGCAAAAATGAAACGGATAGCAGCGAACTTGCCGAGGAAGGTTTTGTTTACTGGAAAAGTGTGGTTGAAAATCCGGATGAAATAGCAGGTTTGGGTGACTCGAACAAGGCTACTTATCAATTTTCTATACCGCCCTGGGATTATCTGAAAAAACTGTCGATCCCGGTTTTAATAGGTTATGGGACAAACGATTATTGTTCACCTTACAACGATTTTTTCAGGGTCGAAACGATCAGGGAAAAGAAAGAAAACTTCACCTTTCATGCGTATATCGGGCTGGATCACAACTTTTTCCTTGTAGACAAAAATGGGAATATAAATTATGAAATATACAACTGGGACAAAGTTGGTGGAGATATGTATCGTTGGTTACTGAACCGGAATTAGATCAAAACGGGTAAAATATTGTGTGCCACCAATAAAACAATCAGACTCAGAATGGAAAATTTCATTAGTAAACCAATCCTATATAAAGCTTTTTTACTTGCACGCTGATAAGTAGTTAACACCGATTTGCAATTGGTACTGCCCACACCGGGCTTAATGGTTAAGCGTTTTCAAGGTGCTTGTTGGAATGCTTTATTAAGTTTAACAAACGCACATCTCGGGGACGCCTAGTCGGGGACGCCTAGTCGGGGACGCCTAGTCTCGCTGTTTTAACAATAAAAAAAGATGGTTGATAGCCTATGTAAATTGCTACCAACCATCCTGAATTATACTTTTTAAATAAGGCGTTATTTTATGACGATCAGCCTCTTGATCTCAACACCATCATCTTTTCTTAACTGTACAAGATAAGTCCCGGATGGATGTTTTTCCAAATTCACTTTTTCTGTATGTACACCTTTGCCAATTATTGACTGCTCAAATCTACTAGTTCCTCTCACATCAATTACTGATAAAGTTGCTTTTTTATTTTTCTGAAGATAAAACGAAACTTCAAATACGCCCGTATTAGGGTTTGGAGAAACTACAAGCTCATTTAATTTAATCTGTACATTGTCTTTTTCTTCAACACCAATTCTAAGGCTGCAACTTTGCCCCTCCCATTTCAGGCAGGAAGTGAGTATCGCATCACTAATGGTTTTACCAGTAAGATATATCAACCAGTCGTGATTGGTGCGGCCGCTTGAAGATCCACCTTCCCAATATACCATAGGGCAACCGGAGATAATGCGTACAACCGCATTGCCAGGACCTGCATTACCAATAATTTGACCCTCTGTAAAAGTGACACCTGAACATGTAAAAGTGTTACCCGCAGCAATAGTAATTTGAACAGTAGCTGTTTTATTATTGCACCCGCTTTTGCTGGCTGTAACCGTATAGGTATAAGTACCCGCAGCAGCTGGAGCCGTAAAATTAAGGGGTGATGTACTTCCACTAACACCGTTACCACTCCATGCATAAGTTACGCCACTGCAATTGTTACCAGTACAACTGTAGTTTAGCTGCCTCTGACCATTGGTAGTGGTCGTGGTGCTTGCTGATATGTTAAAATCACAGGTTGTGGGCGTGGTAGTGCAACTTTGTCCATCCCATTTCAGACAGGAAGTAAGTATCGCATCACTGATAGTTTTACCTGTAAGATAAGCTAACCAATCAATACTAGTGCGCCCACTAGAAGATCCACCTTCCCAATATACCATAGGACAACCCGACATAATTCGTACAACTGCATTACCAGGGCCCGCATTACCTATAATTTGTCCCTCCGTAAAAGTGACACCCGAACAAGTAAATGTATTATCTGTACTTCCGACAACGATCTGAACAGTGGCTGTTTTATTAGTACATCCGCTTTTGCTGGCTGTAACAGTATAGGTATAAGTACCGGCAGTGGTTGGCGCTGTTATATTAAGGGGCGATGTACTTCCGCTTACTCCGTTACCACTCCATGCATAAGTTACGCCACTGCAATTAGTACCAATACAATTGTAATTTAGCTGTCTCTGATTGTTGGTAATAGTACTGCTTGCAGTTATGTTAAAGTCGCAGGTTGGAGGCGTGGTAGCGCAGCCTACTGCACTTAGGCCGGCGTTATTTACAGAACCAACTGTCGGCCCATGCCACATTGTACCGGTATTGCCATCAAAAGCCTTATCAAAATTATCAGCGCTATTATTGCCTGCAGATCCGAATGGTGTACCGGTCATCTTTGTCGTCCCACTATAAAATTCAAGCTCACCTAACTCGCCCCAACCTGTGCTGCCTGCCACAAACCTGACGGAACTGTAATATACAGTGTTAGTGAAAGTAAACTCCTGCCAACCTCCTGTTCCATTTTGGCTGATTGTACTTAATGTAGTCCAGGTAGTTCCTGCATTTGTAGACCCTTGTATTGTTGCTCCGTTCAAACGATCCATACAACAATCCCCTGGTGCCCTAAACCATAAACGTACTTTGTTTACAGCACAGGCCTGAATAGTACCCGTACTTACAGTTAATGCAGCAGATGCTGTTTTTGTTGTACAACCTGGCTGTGTTGCTGAAACTGTATAAGTATAGTTACCGGCTGAACCTGGAGCGGCAATATTAATACTTTGACCAATTTGATTTACCCCATTTCCCGTCCAGGTGTAATTAACTCCTGTACATCCCGTTCCAGTGCAAGCTGAAGATAAGGTAGTGGTGGCATTTATTAAAGCTGCGCTTGGATTTGCATTAGCCGAGATAGCAAAGCTACAATTGACAGCACATCCAGATCCAGTTCCCACTCCCACAGCTGCCCACGCCTCTCCGACTTGACGGTATTCAGCTGAGCAATTTCCGTATAGCTGCTGAGCTGCCTGCAAAGTAGCGGTGCGGGCGTCGGCAAAATCATCTTGACTGGTCATATAACTGGTAAATGCCAAGTAAAGTAATCGTTCAGCTCTATCGAAAGCGATAGCATTAACGGCCCTACCATTCTGATTTCCCCCACTACAAAGTAAGTAAAACCATCTATTCATTACCCCGCTATTTATGTGCACACCAAAAGCATCATCTGGATCACCTACTGCATCATGCCACAATGGGTCTGTCAGATAAGTGGAAGGTTGAGGAATTTGCCCACGCGCATCATTAAATGGAACATCAGCAGGATTCTGCATATTTCTTAACTGTCTTCCCGGGGCAATATCTTCACCACAGAGCCAGTTCCAGTCATTAGGTAGGGTTCTTCTTTCCAAGCAATAGCCCATAATATCCGAAAATGACTCGTTCAATGCACCAGGCTCACGTTCATAAACCAAATTGGATGTAAATCGTGTAACTCCATGTGCATACTCGTGTCCTATTATATCTAAAGTTGCCAAACTTTCTCCGGTCCACGATTGTATCATAATTAATTGTCCGTCGCCAGCCGTGCCAAATATGTCATGATAATAGCCAGGGCCATAAAAATTAGGACTAAAAGCATTTTGAGGAACGTTAGTCAAAATATTAGGGATAAAACCGTTATTTTTAGTCCCATTTCTGCCGTGAATATTGTTAAAATAGTCATACGCTTTTTCAGTTGCCCAGAGCGCAGTAGTAGCTTCCTGGTGATTAGCACCCCAAGTCTCATTTGCATTTAATACTCTGGTCAAGTTATGGAACCCATTTCGGTTCACACTACGGTCGTTAGAGTTAATAAAATTGTTATTTGCATATTCTCTGACATGTCCGCGATATGGTTCTAAATAACTCCCTTCTACATTTTGGTCATAAGTAAGTTCAAGGGTCTGTTGTGGAAGATTAGGAGCTAGATAATATGGGGTAACCATTCCTTTATGCGTTTGAAAAGGAAGATTGTTTTGACCCTGAAGATAGCGTGATTTTATAGGCACAAAGGTGCCGGTAGCGGGGGGAGTAGATTGATAGATTTTGAAGTCTGGCTACTTTTATCATCCACTATACAATTTTGAAAGAGAGATATCTCTTTTAATACTTCACCTGTTTCTGCATCCGCATAAACGTGTAATAAATTTATTTCTTTCGGCCTTTTTAAAGGAATTTTGTATACCAATTGAAAACTACCAAGCTGAAAATCTGTGATATTGTTGCGAAAAATAAGGAGTTCTCCTACCAATTCATCTTCCTTGGTATGAGATTGCTCTCCATAGATTTTTGCCAGCACGGCTAAGATTTCACTGAGTGTTTTCTTTTTGGAAATATCTATTTTTAAACCTTTGATGGATCTACCATTGGCATATTTAACTTTACCGTCCAAGGAGTGTAATGTAAATTCAAGGCCCTCTACTGCAATATTGTCATAAAACAGTAAAAAACGCTAGTGAAACATTTTATCCCCAGCAGTATTTTGGGCTTGCAATCTAAACTTTAAATTTTCATTTAGTCCCAAATCTTCGGCATAACGTTTAAAAAAATCAGCCGTATCTACAGAAGCTTTTAAATTGATATAGCCATTGGGAGTAATGGTATCCGACTCCTGAAAGAGGAGACTCCGTTTATTATTATAATAATCTGGTACATACTTGTTTTGTGAAAAGCAGACATGAACAGACAAAATGAGCAAAGCAATAAGTAGCAAAGCAATGTTGCATTTGCGTGAGATTGGATAAAAGATTTTCATAATTATAAGTTGAGAGGAGTTTTTAATTTAACGATAATAGGATTTGTTAGTGAATAACCCGGAACCCAAGAGGGGCTACTTCCTGGGAACAATGGACATCTTTCTTTTAATACACCACTTACTTTATAGTTAAAAACAGACACTGATGGAGAATTTTCGAGTGTTGTATCACGCTCACAAAGCCCTATAGAAATAAAACGATTGTATGCCGTAGAGTCAAATAAAGTAAAGCCTCCGTCTCCGCGATAACTTCCCAACATATCTGTGATATAACCAATAGAATCGCTGTCACATCCGCAATTAAGAGGTAGCTCAGGTTCTTTTTTGTCACAACCAAAAGCTGCAAAAATAAATAAAACCGCAATCCACGGAATTGTCCTAAGTTTCATAAGATATCGAATTAATTAGATGAGAATTTATCGACATAAATATAGAATAAATTTTATATAGGACAATACTGTTTTATTTATTCTTAATATAATGTTAATTTTGAGATATTACTACGTATAAGCATGTCTTGGATCTACTTCAAAATTTTATGTGTTTTTTTTGCATATTTAGCTGCAAGTAACTAAATATGGCTCCTGAATGAGTCCTCTGGAAAATGAATATTTGATGTATATTAAATACAAAAATACATAAGGCGCAAGGTAAAAATAACTAATATGTATATACGTAAACTCTATACAGAATCCGTTACAGTAATATCTATCATTTGCTGCGACTGATCAAATTCAGTTTTCTTTACCAAACATAGAAATATCTTCGAGATATATATTTATTGGGGAAGTGAAACACTGCCATGTTGCTCACTTTTTGTTTATTTACCAGAAGGGATGGAATTCGCTTTTTGATTTCAGCAGGAATGGATTTTCCTTTTTCGGTTTCATTGAAATAACGCATTTGTATGTTTTTATAAAATATATTTCACAACCATACAACCATTCGGGGCATGGTTTGGCTCTTTATAATAAGCACCTAAACACAACCTATGACATCGGAGTCTGAACTGATTGCAGATTGCCTTTTACACGACCGGACTGCGCAGCGGCTATTGTATGACCGTTACAAAAGAAGTATGTATACGCTTGCATACCGCATAACGGCTGATTTCGATGATGCGAACGATGTATTGCAGGATTCTTTCCTGGAAGTTTTCCGCCATTTGGACCAGTTCAGGGGCGATGCAACACTTGGGGCCTGGATCAGGAAAATCGTAATACGCAAATCCACGAAGAAAAAGAGGCTGGTGATTTGGGAAAATATAGAAGACCATCAGCAGGAAAGCATTAACTGGGGTGAAAGTGAGATAAACGCAGCGCATCTGGAAACGGCCATTCTTTCTTTGCCCGATGGTTTCAGGACCATTTTCGTACTGGCCGAAGTGGAGGGTTACACGCACAAGGAAATCGCTGTAATGATGAACATTACAGAGGGCACTTCTAAATCACAATTGTTTCATGCAAAAAGAAAATTACGGAGCATGTTAACACCTGGATGAATTCAACTATGAAAGAGGTAAATAAAATTACATTAGATAAAGCGCTTGGACAGCTAAATACGTACGAACCGGACGGAAAGATATGGACAGCGATAAATGACGGTCTAAACGAACTGCCTTTACAAAAGGTGATCCAAAAACTACCTGACTACCGGCCGGATGAAAAAATTTGGGATCTGGTCAGAAACGACCTGGATACCAGAAAGCCAGCTTTTAATAAGATATGGTATGCTGCTGCGACCGTTTTGCTTGCTTCATTTCTTGGATTCTGGTTTTTAAGGTCGTCACCGGAACCGGCTATTTCCATTTCGCAGCAGGAGGTCGACAGTCGTTTACAGCTGAACCCGAAAGTGGCTACCGACCAGCAGTTTAACACTTTAAAGGGATACTGTGAGGCGGAGACCCTGGTTTGCAACAGTTCTGATTTCAGACAGCTGACGCAGGAATATGAAACGCTTCGCGTGGCCTCGTTGCAATTACAGCAAGCCATTGGCGAATATAATACCGAACCTGACCTGATGCGACAGCTAAGCACCCTGGAACAGGAAAAAGCAGATATTTTAAATAAAATGGCTAAAATGATTTAGCCTGATCACAATGAAAAAAATATTGTACAATTATACAAATTGATGGTTTTTGCCGGTCCGCTTGTGTGCGTCATGGCACTCGCCTCCAACCCGGTATATGCCCAGAATATCCTGCAGGTTGCTACCAAATCGATTGAAAAATCTGTTGGCAATCCGGTTGTCCGTACCCTGTATATTCATGCTGAAAAAGCGGATATCGAACTGGTGGCCTGGGACAAACCCGAAATTTCGATCGTTTTAGAACTTTCTTCCAAACATCCGGACAAAACCATTGCCGTTTCGGACCTGAACAAATTCCAGTATATCGCCGAACGTAATGGAAAAGATTACTTTTTGAGAAATTATATCTTGCTGAAAGATGGTGAAAGCAAGCCGGTTTCTAATCTTAAAGCGCGTTACATTATACATCTTCCGGCCGGATGCGGTGTGGATATGAAAAATACATTTGGCAGTATTATCCTCAAAGGTTTAACCAACAACTTGTCACTGAAAGCAGACTTTTGTACGACCACACTGGTGGATATCCAGGGGAAAGGTTTGCTGGCAACGACGTTTGGAGAATTGAAGGGTAAAGAAATTTCAGGGGCTTTTTCTTTTGAAAGCGACCATACGAACCTGCGGCTTGAACAAATATCAGGTGCTATTAAAATGGACGCGGTTTATGGAAATGTCGACATCTTTCCTACGACAGGACTCAGCAGCCTGACCATAAAATCGAAAAAGGCAGTTATCACGCTTCTTGCCAAAAACTGGCAGCAGTTTAATTACGATGTAAATGGTGCATACACGACCATGAAGCTGCCAAACGGGTTTAAATGGAGGAAAAATACGGCTGATTTCAAGGAAGCTTTTTTTAAAGAACCAGCTGGCCAACGTCCGGATTAGTACAGAATTTGGAGATTTAACCATCAAATAGCATCCATTTTAAATGTCTAACATGAAAACAGGCATCTTGTTTATGCTATTTCTTTTCCTTTCGCAATGGGCAGGCGCACAGGATAGTACTAAAATTACCTACACACAGGAAATTGACACGCTGCAAAAACAACGTTTCATAGACAGGTATGAAAACGTGTTTATGACCAAAGTGCCAACGAGGCATATGTTTAAAATCGGGCTTTCGCAGTATTATCAGGCATTGCCTGTACCACTTATGGTCGATAAACTGACAAACTCAACCTCGTTACAGCTGGGGTATGAAATCAAATTTCTTCCTTCGTTTTCCCTTGCATTATCCGGCCACTTTCCATATCTGAAAAGTGAACAGCCCCTTCGATCCATCCTGAGCTATACGATCCTCGATGCCCAGCTGCGCTGGTTTTTTGATATGCGGAGGCGTGTTAAAGCTGGAAAAGCTGCGAGTAATTTTAGTGGTAATTATGTTGCCCTGTATTACAATATGCCAGGTACTTTAAATAATTCACCCAATATTGGCTTCAAGTTAGGTTTCCAGCGCAGGTTTCTCAATGCAGGTTATATGGATTTTGCTGTGGCCTTGCAGCAGGAAACTCCATGGTTCCATTATGGTATATTGAGCAACTGGTCAATATCTTCACAGGCGAGTTTTGGATTTGCATTTGGAGACTGGAAAAAAACCAGTACCGGGCCTCTCTGTGATGTCCTGCTATGCGATGAACATTTAAGAAGTCAATGGAAAGTCCGGCTGCCGGAAGTTACAATTGGTACTTATCTGTACAGGGTCCGCATGGGTGTCGCCTATGAACAGAAAATTAAAACTTCGCCTTTTTCTGTAAATTTTGAACTTACCGTTGGACTAAATAAAGGATGGGATTATCAGAACCAGATCCATTACATAGATGGATATGGCAATTACCCTTTTCGGTTAATGCGTTCAAGGGAATTGTTTCCTACGCTCTCCGTACAGCCGCGTTACTATCTGCTTCACAAAAAACAAAGATTAAACGGCAAAGGTGGTCATGGTTTTTCAGGAATATACACCGGTCTGAATTCCGATTATACATATTATTTGGGACACCATTCTTTTAGTAACTTCCCTGAGATGCCTGCTCTTGATCTTAAAAAGCATGTTATAAAAGCCGGTCCAATGTTCGGGTTTCAGCAAAGGCTTTTCAGGCATGGATTTCTGGACGTGAATACGTCGGTGAATTACCAGTATCAGGGTATTATGTCCAACAAACATATCAATTTCAAAACGTCTATTGGCCTTGGCCTTGCCTGGTAAGTTTTAGTTAAAATCTGTTTTTATATGAGTGCTTTCATCAAAAAAGGCAGGCTATTGCTTGTGCCTGTTTTTATTTTATTTCTGGTATTCGGACTGCATAAAACTTTTCAAAAGAAAGACGTAACAGTGAATATAAGTGGAAACGATTTAACAAAATACCGGAGTAATAACGTAATCATTCATCAATACCTTTTCAGGATTTACAACCTGGCTGCCTGCGGCAAAACAGCAGAAGCCGAAAATGAATTTCTGGATATGAAGCAGCTGTGGTTTATGCAGATATTCTTGCAAAATATTCCCTGGACCCGATGATTAATCAGCAGTACTTTCCATCTGACAGCCTTACTAAACTTGAAAAACTGATGGAACAGTTGTACCCGGAAAAACAAGATAAACAGTTGGAACTGGTTACAAAAGAAATAAGGAGGATCCAGGTATTCCTTGATAAACCAGTCATACTGAATCAGCCTCATTGAATCAAAATAAATCACCCCATTTTAAATTAGCATACATCCTTTTACTCCTGCCAATGCCTCTTTATTAGTACATACCAATATTGATGCGAGTGGTGTAACCACTGTTTCATGATCAGCTCTATTTTATTAATTTAATTCAAACCGGATATGCCTTTCTGACAAGTTAAGGGTTAATCCCACCGACCTTGGTGTAAAAGCAGGTTATCAATTTAGAGGAAATTATTCCTTAAAATGGCCTGAAAAACATCCTGACGGTTATTACTGGTGGAATTCCGTTCTTCCCCTGGTCTGGGTGCATTTTTAGTCATAAATATATTTTGCGTATAAGCTATATGGTTTGTTTTAAAATGAAACTCTCATTTCCTTTTAAGTCTATTTTTATGGTTATGTTTTGAAAATTTTGCTTGAAAAATTCAGAGATTTTTTAGTAGTAATATGTAGAACTGAGGTAAAATCAATTCTTTTTTTGTCTTTAAATTGAGTAGAAAATATTAAAATTTAAGTCTAGATAGAATTGTGGTTTTGTTCTATATTTGATAGATAACTATCTAAACTCTTCTATCTGTTTTATCAATGAAATTATTTTTACTACTCATCGTTTCGTTACTTTCATTTACTTCGTATTCCCAGTCCATTGAAGCAGACCGGGCTGCATTAGTCAAACTATACAATGGTACAAACGGGCCGCAATGGAAAAATCAAAACAATTGGAATACAACTACTAGCCCTTGCGGATGGTACGGAATTACCTGTTCTGACGGAAGGGTTACTGAAATTCGTTTGGCGGGAAACAATCTTGCCGGCACCATACCCATTGAAAAGGAAGATTTTACTGAACTTAGATGGCTTGAATTGCCTGATAATCATTTAACGGGTAACATTCCGGCTGAATTGGGTAGCCTTTCCAATCTAACCGATATTTATCTCGGTGCTAATAAGCTGACCAGTGAAATTTCGCCAAAACTGACCAATCTTAGAAATTTAAGAGCACTATCTTTATATGACAATCAGTTAACAGGTTCCATTCCTGATGCTCTGTATAATGGATCGAAGCTGATATTACTCGATCTGGCGCAGAACAAATTAACTGGCGGTATTAGCAGCGCTATCGGAAATGCAAAACTTCTTCAAGGAATTAATCTTTGGGGTAATCAGTTTACCGGGCCTCTTCCTGACTCTTTGTGGGAATTATCGGATCTTAATTATTTAGCACTTCACGACAATAACCTGTCCGGGGAAATTTCCGCTGGCATTGGCAAGCTCACGAATCTGAATTTGCTTTTTCTTAATAATAACCAGTTTGCAGGATTTGTCCCCGAAGAGATAGGTAATCTTTCGCAGTTAACCCACCTCAACCTGTCTCATAACGGGCTTCACAATGAAAATCCCGGTTTATTTGGAAATTTAACAAATCTTGAAGTTTTAGATTTAAGTCATAATTCGTTTTTTAAAATATTCGAAAACTTAGGAAATCTGACCAAACTGAAAACTCTAAATCTGAATAATAATTATCTCTGGGCGATACCTTCGGATATCGGAAATCTTTTGGATCTTGAATATCTGAATTTGAGCAGTGACAGCCTGTTTGGACCAATTCCATCTTCTATTTTAAATTTAACGAAGCTTAAAAGACTGGAACTGGATAATAACGAACTGAAAGGAACGGTACCGGATTTCCGGAACATTGCGGACGATGGATTTATTTCATTGAGCCTGAATAATTTTACGTTTTCAGGCCTGGAATCAAATACTGAAAAATTTGATAATTACTCACCGCAACGTAATCTGCCACTTAATCTTAAAGACAAAACGTTATCGGTAGAAGCAGGTGGTAATTTGTTGAATAACACGTATGTATGGTATAACAACAATGAACAGGTTGCTTCGGACAAGGGGATTAACTCGTACAGCATGACAGGTAGCGGATCCTACCGGGTTGAAATTTACAATGATCTGGTTCCCGGCCTGGTTTTAAACAGCAAGGTTTTTGTATTTGATGAGAACCGATACCTGACTTTGATAGTAAATGGGAAAAAACTTTCAGTTGATCCGAGGAACAATTTGCAATACAATCATTACATGTGGTATAAAGATAACCAGTTACTTTCTGTAACAAATACCAATGAATTCACAATGAACGGTGATGGCGCTTACAGGGTTGAAGTGTACAACTATTCTCTTCCGGGTCGGTTTGCATATAGTAATACTTATGTTCATACTGAAAACCCACTTCTGGTCACACTCATAAATTTCAGTGCTAAAAAGTCAGAAAAAGGAAACCAAATTTCTTGGTCGACAACGTCAGAAACAAACAACGCCGGATTTGAAATTGAAAGAAGTGCAGATGCCAAAAGCTTTGTCATGATCAGCAGGATCGATGGAAAAGGCAATTCATCGGTTTTAAATCATTATGAGTTTTTTGACCAAAGCCCTCTGGGTAATGGTTATTACAGACTTAAACAGATTGATCACAATGGAAAGTCAGCATTCTCGCGCACTGTTTACGTTCAGTATGTGCTTGCTGCGTTAAAAGTTTACCCCAATCCAGCTCATGGAAATTTTGTACTGGAAAGTACCGATGCTGACAGTCCGGTGTATGTTTATAATTTAAATGGACAAAAGGTAATGAAAAGGAAAGGTTCAAATTTTCATACTTTTAAAACGGATGGCCTTACGAATGGAATCTATGTGATTCAGCAAGGAAGCCAGCGTATAAAACTTGCGATTGAAAAGTAGAGGAAAAAATCAATTATATCTTCTCCTAATAATTTAAAAAGGATCAAACACCAGGTATAAATTTGGTTACTTTTGTCTTAAGTGCGGTTACATATAAATTTTTATGATTTTCAAAGGTTTCGGTGTTACAGATTGGCTGGATAGAATAATTAATAAAGACTCGAAAGAGCAGTACAATCTGGCGTTGTGTTGTATAGTAAAGGATGAAAATGAGTATTTAGAGGAATGGATTACTTATCACAGAAAAATAGGGGTTGACCATTTTTTTATTTATGATAATGAAAGTAAAGTATCTGTTACAGAGACATTGAAGAACTTAGGTTTGTCGGCGTATGCTACTGTAATAAAGGTTCATGGCAGGGCCAAACAAGTGAAAGCCTATAATGACTGTTTGATCAGGCAACGAAAATCGTCTCAATGGATCGGTTTTATAGACGCTGATGAATTTATTGTTCCTAAAAGTACAAATGGCGACTTGCCGGCTTTCCTGAAAAAATTTGAAAAATTTGGCGGGATCGGTATAAACTGGTTGATATTCGGGTCGGGCGGGCATAAAATAAGAACGAACCAATCACAGTTAGAAAGCTTTTTGCTCAGGTCGGAAGTTGGTTTTCATTTGAATTCCCATGTGAAAATGATTGTACAAACTAAATATGTCAGACGTTCGATAGGTGCACACTTATTTACCTTTATTAAAGATTATTATGCTGTTAATGAGAACTTTATTCCCATTACGAGCCATTTATCAGATACAAGCGTAAACCAAATCCAGTTGAACCATTATTTTTGCCGGTCGCTCGAAGAGCATATCGAGAAAGTTGAACGGGGCCTTGCAGATACTACGCGAAGGAAAAGAAGTATTGCAGAATTTTACGAGCGCGATTTAGATGCCAATAAGGTAGAAGACAGGACTATTTTGAATATTTTGGGGATGGTAAAATGAACCTGGAGCAAGGCGTCTGGGTAGCACTAATTTGCAATCTGAAAACATAGTATTAGAACAGCAATCCTTTCCCAATTACTTTGCCTTAAAATACCAACACAAACACCGAAACAAGTAGATTGCCATACGTATGTTCTATTAATTGGTAATAGATTTTATAAGCAATCAAAATGGAACAAAACAGGCGTGATTTTATAAAAAATGTTGCCGTTGGCTCGGCTGGTGTGGTGATTGGTGGCGGTTCGGCTTTTGGGTTCAGTGCTAAAAGTTATAAGCGGATTATTGGTGCCAATGAACTGATACGTGTTGCAACTATTGGTGTAAACAGTCGTGGAAAGGGGATGTCTGCTACTATTTCCGGACAAAAAAATGCAGAAGTAGGCACCATTTGTGATGTGGATGAACGCACAATACCCAAAGCAATCGAAGAGGTTTTGAAAACCAAACAGACTGCGGTACCCAAATCGGAAAAGGATTGCCGGAAAGTAATGGACGATAAATCAATTGACGCAATTTACATCGCTACGCCCGATCATTGGCATGCTCCGCTTACGATCATGGGTTGTCAGTCGGGTAAACATGTGTATGTCGAAAAGCCGTTAAGCCATAATCCACATGAAGGCGAAATGGCTGTTGCAGCAGCACGGAAATATAACCGTGTTGTTCAAATGGGAGCACAGCGGCGTTCAGCACCTGTTTTGACCGAAGGTATAGAGCAATTGCATAAAGGAATTATCGGACGGGTATATATGGCTAAAACATGGTATACCAACAAAAGAAAAGCAACATTTTTGAAACCGGGGACTGTTCCTTCATGGCTTGATTATGAATTGTGGCAGGGCCCCGCTCCAAGGGTGCCCTACAAGGATGGGCTGATCCACTACGACTGGCACTGGTTCTGGCATTGGGGAACGGGCGAAGCTTTAAATAACGGAACACATGAGGTAGATGTAGCAAGATGGGGACTGGGTGTCGATTTTCCGATCCGTGTCAGTTCAGCAGGAGGGCGTTATGAGTTTAAGGATGATTGGGAAACGCCGGATACACAGGTAATAACCATGGATTATCCGGGTAGGATTTCGCTGATGTGGGAATCAAGAAGCTCAAACGGGCGGAAAATAGAAGGCCTTGACCGGGGCATTATTTTCTATGGTGAAAACGGAAGTCTGGATACTGGCGGTGACAGTTACACGATTTACGACCTTGATGGTAAATTAGTAAAGGAAGTGAAGTCCAAAACAGAAGGCGCTGTGGATGGAAGAAATACCGCAAGTCCGAGTCTGGGAATGGATAACCTGCATGTCATGGATTTTCTGGATGCGATCAAAAACAACCGCCGCCCTAATTGTGATGTTGAAATCGGGTATAAAAGTGTAGTGGCGATGCAATTGGGAAATATTGCATGGCGTGTTGGCCGGAGTCTGTCCATTGATCCGACAAACGGCCACATCATTGGTGACAAGGATGCCCAGAAATTATGGAGCCGTGAATATGAAAAAGGTTGGGAGCCGAAAGTTTAAAGATCATCGGATTGTACCGGGCTGTATATCGGGTAATTTTCCGGGATGCAACCTGGTATAATTTTAATTCAGGAAACAATGGTTTTTTGCACCAATTGAGGATCGGCAGATTTGACAACAATGATGGTGATGATAGCTGAAAACAGCAATGCCATGGACATCAGAATATAAGATGAATCGAAACTGCCTGTTTGGCCGTTGAGATAACCAACCAGATAAGATCCTGCAAAAGACCCCAGCGCACCCAAACTGTTGATCAATCCAATAGCTCCGCCTGCTACATTTTTTGGAAGAATATCGGCTATAACCGCAAAAAATGGCCCGTAAGGAGCATAAAGAGCACCGCCTGCCAATACCAGCAATGCGAACGATATCCAGAAATGATCCTTGCCAAGCAGATAAGCGCCAAAAAATGACAAGGATGCGATCAAAAGAAAAGGCCAGATGAAGATTTTCCTGTTCAGGGTTTTATCAGAAAAATAAGAAGCACTAAGCATTCCGGCGATTGCCAGAATATAAGGCACTGAAGATAACCAGCCGGTTTTAACAATGTCCATATCCGGAGCGGCTTTGATGATGGAGGGTAACCACATGACAAAACCATAAACGCCTACGCTCCAAAGCAGATATTGCAGGCACAACAAAATTACCGTTCTGGATTTGAATGCCTCCATATAGTTTTTGACCGGCCTGATACCGATCTGTTCATCATACAGTTGCTTTTCAACTTCATATTTCTCTGTTTCAGTTAACCATTTTGCGTCTTTTGGCTTTTCGTCAATCATTTTCCACCAGACGAAGGCCCAGATGATACCGGGCACTCCCTGAAGAATAAACATCCATCGCCACCCCATTGAATCGATCATATATCCGGACAAAACAGACATCCAGAGAACGGTGACCGGGTTACCCAGAATCAAAAAAGTGTTTGCCGTCGAGCGTTCTTTTTTTGTGAACCACTGGCTTAGCAGGATCAGCATGGCCGGCATAACTGCGCTTTCCACCACACCCAGCATAAATCGAATTACAATCAGGGTCTTTACGTCATTGACCATCCCGGTTGCGGCAGCCAGAGCACCCCAGCTGATGAGTGAAAGAAAAATTAGTTTTTTTGCGCTTTTATGTGCGGCATATTGTGCTCCGGGAATTTGAAAAAAGAAATAACCCAGGAAAAATAATGAACTCAGCAGCGAGGATGTGCCTTTGCTCATGTTCAGGTCATCCGACATACCACCTGCAACCGCAAAACCAAAATTGGCGCGGTCCAGATAGGCAAGGCTATAAGTTACAAAAACGATCGGTATGATACGGTACCAGCGTGCGGGAGCCAGCTTCATAATAGTTTTAGTTATTGCAGTGAGGGCAAAATCGTTTTTTGACAGAGAAGCCACGACTCATAAACTTCGAGGAGGTTTTAAAAGTCATTCGGAGCGGCACATTTTTTCCAGTATTCTATAATTATCCTGAGCGTATCTTTTAGTTCGCTGAACGATGTTTCTTTTATAAAAAACCCCTGAACCGACATACTGTAAGCATCAATTACCATTTGCTGACTTCTTGCAGTCGAGAAAAATAAGTAAGGGATACATTTTAGATTTAGGGCCGAATCGGTGTGCAACTTGCTCCTTAATTCAAACCCGTTTAGCTTAGGCATGTTAATATCTGAAAGAATTAAGAAGGGAGTATTTGATGTATTGTGCAGATATTCCAGTGCAGCCAGGCCATCCGGAAAGTATTTTCTTTTATTCAGATAATCCAATGATGTAAATGCTTCTTCTAATAGAATTTTATCATCGTCGTCGTCTTCAATGATGATAATGTCCCCGTTTTTATTCATAAAAAAATTTTTTGATCATTCCGTTATAAATAAAAATATCTGCCTGCCCTATTAAGCATATTGAACATTATTTCTACTCCGGCTATTTCATGTTAATACCAATCTGGTTAAGGCATTTCCTATCTTTAGGTAAATTTAAATTACCAGCGGGTTACCGAAAATAAATCATGATAATTTCCATATAAAAACAGAACCATTCCGTTCAAGTATCCAGCCAGTACGAAATTCTGTTAGCGGGTATGTTTTCGGATAAACCTTAAGATTTAAATGTACTGATCCCGACATCTCCAGCCTTACCCATCTGCTCAATGAATCAAGTAATTTAATTTTTGCATTTAAATTACCAAAGCTTGTCAAATTATCGTCCTGAGCAATTACCAATGAACGGCTTTCAACTGCCAAATCCGGGTTATTATCTGCCCTGTCTGATATAGGAAAATACATGATAGCCGATAGCTATTGCCACAAATACACTTGCTTTTAACAAGCTTATACTTTCGGCTGATAATAATTGCCAGCTTCCGACAATAAATAGTGGTAAATAGAAAAGAACACCAGTTACAACTCCGGGAGAATATTTTTTCAAGACAAACACGCCATAAATATGGAAACACGCATTGATGCCGGCAATGGCCGTGTTACAATACCAAATAGAAATAGCGCGCGGGTTTTCACCCAGATATAACGGCAATACACAAACCCCGATCATCAATGTATTGATCCAAACGAGATACCCATATCTGATACCCTCAGTTTTTGGAGGCCTGAGTTCTGCATACCATTCGGCAAAGCCGCCGGGAAATAAAAACTCTTCCGTTACATGCAGCATGATTGCAGCCGGAAGCAGAATTGCAAGTGTTGAAAATGTAATCATAATAAGGTTATCGTTAGAAGATACTCATTTGATATTTACAAATTCTAAATCGCTATTGCATATCCTGAATCTTGGAACTGGCAAATCCTGTTCATCCTTTAATCCTGTCTAAAATTTGCCTGTCCATAGCACTTCAACAGTGAATGAGCACTATCGGGATTGATGTATCAGTTGTGATACGGATCATAAAACATGTCGTGTCCTGAATTTTTATCCAACACTTATAACAAAATTCACACTCGCAAGGAACCACGAAATCCTCTTGCGGCATAATAGGAGTCAGCACCGTTGTGATATATAAAGACTCTGCCGAAGCGACGGTCACCAAAAATAGCACCACCCAGTTTTCTGATGTTATCAGGCGTTTTCAGCCAGCTCGACGTTTTCAGGTCAAAATTTCCGAGTTGCTGTAAATCCTGATATTGTTCTTCTGTCAGCAGCTCTATACCTATTTCTGCCGCTGAATCTATGACACTATTTTCCGGTTTGTTTGCTTTCCTTGAATCCAGTGCCGTACGGTCGTAACAAAAACTTCTTCTTTCTTTGGGACTTTCTGACGCACAATCATAAAAGATATATTCACCCGTTTTTTCGTCAAAACCAACTACATCCGGTTCGCCGCCGGTTATTTCCATTTCATCGAGCGATCGTAGTTTTTCGCCGTTAGCTTCCAATTTTTCCTGTATCTTCTTCCATTCCAAATCTTTATGACGATTCATGTTTTTCTCAAAACGCGTTTTCAATATTTTGAGAAGTTCATCCCGCTCTTCTGGTGATAACTCTTTTTTATAGATATTCATGTTGTTTTACTTTTTAATATTGCTGTTGAAAAGGGTATTTATCGCATTTGAAAACTATGTTGACACAATAGAATAAGCCAGCAGTATAATAAAAATGATCATGTCAGTCCACAATGCAAAAGTCTCATTAGTACTGACTGGTTTTTTTATCATGTGCTGAAGACCCGCAAAACCATAATAAAGCCCGCTTGCAAATGCACTGACAATTCTCCAGTCGGGTTTAAAAAGTGAAATAATACCAACTAGTCCGAAACACAAATTGGCGAAACCCAACTCACGAATAACCGGGAAAATATCAGGATTCTCAATATGAAAAATTTCCCTGGCAGTAAAAGCAGGTTTTACGGATTGCTGAATCCCCGCAACAAACAACCGGAGCCCGACTGCTGAAAAAATGAACCACTTGCCGAATAATTCAAATGATAATGGAACGTGTGTTAAAAGATACTCTGTTATGAATCCAGCCACCGGGATCACAAAAGTCATAAGCGATACGCTGATAAAATATCTTTTGTTCATGCCTGATAAAGGAAATTAGGTAGCCTTCCTACAAACTGATTTTATGTTCCGAAAACATTAAGGCGATGAGTTTTTACTATTAGATTGATATTAAAAGACTCATCGCCTTAAATGTTACTCCTTCATAAAATTCAATGTTTGCCGGGAACCGGATCCTTCTACGACTATAAAATATAACCCAACAGAAAGGTCTTTGATGTTGATGAACACTAGTTGAGATTTACTGGTTTTTCCTAATATTCTTTCTTTCAGTACTTTACCGTTTACATCCATAATCTTATAACTGGTCTTTTCGTCATCGTTAAGACTAAGATTTAAGTCATCACTGACAGGGTTGGGGAACAGATATATAAGCTGATCTTTATTCATATCGACCGAAATGATCCTGCTGAATGCGGAGGTACCGCCATGGTCATTCATTTTTAAGCGGTAGTAAGCCATACCTGGTAAAGGCTGCAGGTCATCATATTGGTAATCCTTTTGCGAGGTGGCTTCACCTGCGGCGTTCACCGTAGCCAGTGTTAAAAACCGGGTTCCGTCCTTACTGCGCTGCAATTCAAAATCGGCAGAATTAGATTCAGAAGCAGTGCTCCATTGTAACCGGACACTCTTTTCATGGGGTGTGCCCGTGAAACGTACCAAGGTTACAGGCAGGGCGGCAATAGTATTCTTGGCAAAATAAAAAGTAGAAAAGGAACTGACAGAAGCCGTCAATACATATCCTCCGCCTTCCCAGCTCAACCCGGTAGTAGCAAGAGGTACCGCGCTTTTTAAGATACCTGCAGTACAGCCTGTTTCGCTTTTAAAAATGGCTATGTCACCAATCCCTGTTACACCTGATAATACATTGTCACTATTTTTGGCCGTTTTCAGGGCTTCCAGTTCTTCGGATTTTATGTAAAGCCTTACAGAAACGGGGGATGAGGGCTGGTGTTCCGGAGTAATACTCAGGTTACGGTCCAGGTAGAGATTTTTGTTGCCTTCCTGTCTTACGGCCAGGTTATTGATATACAAGCTCGTACTTACGAACCCAAGGTTATTGCCATTTGCATTGATTTCGGCCACTGCATTACCTTGGTTATCAGTGATGGCCACCCATTTATTATTGTTGTTATTATTGATGGTTATCTCAGGAAACGAAGTGCAACGGCCAGGGAAGGCACTGGCTACGGGGGACGGAACTGTTATTAGTCCGTTCGAGAAAACCGGTTTTTTGCCATTGAGACCATCAAAATCCGTCGTTTTGATAAATATGTTGGTAAGATTATCCCACTCGAACACAGTCCCAAGGTCATGATTCCCTCCGGCGCTTGTCATTCCATAAAATTTACCCTGGTTAAAAGTCAGACTTGCTGTGGGGAATTTTCCGCTGTTGGGGTTAAAGTCAAATTTTTTAGTATACTCATTGCTAACAGGGTCCCATTCGAAGATGACGCCAAAACCATTTGCACCACCTTTGGAGGTTACCCCATAAAATTTGCCATTCAGCAACACGAGGCTGCCTTCCGGGCTGAAACCGGAGGTAACATTAAGATCAATTTTTTTTACATAGGTATTACCTATCGGCTCCCATTCAAAAATGACACCCCCATTGTTGGTACCACCACTTTTTGTCAGACCATAGAACTTCCCATTGCTATGAGTCAGGTTCCCGTAGGGATTGGACCCACTTTCATCCGAAAAGTCGAATTTTTTGGTATACAAATTAGTAGTTGGTGACCATTCAAAAATGACCCCCTTATTGTTAACTCCGCCGTTGGAAGCTGTTGCGTAAAACTTGTCATTTAAGAGGGAAAAGTCTCCAAGTGGAATGTTTCCACCCGCTGCAGGAAAAGCGTATTTTTCTGTATAACTATTCGTTTCAGGATCCCACTCAAAAATGGAACTATGACCATTGTCAGTTTGTCCAGATCCCAGTCCATAGAACTTCCCTGAATAAAATACTAAATTTGTGCCACCACCTCCGCCATAGGCTTTGGTATCCGGGTCGTAAGCCTTAATGTCGTATCTTTTTTTGTACAGATTGTTGATTAGATCATATTCAAAAATAACCCCGTGTCTAAAATATCCTGCCGTTGAAAACGATCCTCCACCTCTGGTAACTCCAAACAATTTGCCGGCTTTATATGTTAAACTCTTATTAGGAAAAGTCCCATTTTCTGAAAAATTAAATGAGTTCAATACCTTGAATCCGTTATTGTCAATGTCCCATTCAAAAATATTTCCGCAGAAACCAGAACTACCTTGTTGGGACATTCCATAAAATTTGTTATTGTAAATCGCAAGAGCTCCGACAGGGTATGCACCATTGGGGAGCGTGCCCCGATAATAATTAAAGCTTTTTTTTCTGTTTAATTCTTTGGTAACCAGATCAAACTCCCATATGGAACCAGTATTCTCAAAATTTTGGGAATTAGTCTCTTCATGCGTAACTTCATAAAGCTTTCCATTTTTAACAGTTAGAGAACCAACTGTCAATTCGCGGTCAAAAGACCTTAGGAAAGCATAGTAAGCACAAATGTTGCTGACCGGATCCCATTCTCTGAAAGAATGATTTGTTCCATAACCACTTTCCGAGCTTGTATTTACCCAATAAAATTTACCGTTATAATAAGCCGGTTTTTGGTAACTGCCCTCATTAAATCTTTCGGAGCAGTTATTAGAAACAGGGTCCCATTCGTAAACGACCCCCTTGTTGGAACTTCCTCCTGACACAGTCATTCCATAGAATTTATTGTTAACGATTGTCATACCTCCGTTAGGATTAGCTCCATTTATGCCATCAAAATCAATTTTGATTGAAAAGATGTTTCCATTTGGATCCCATTCAAATATAGTCCCTTTGTTATTTGCTCCACCGCTTTTAGTTGTTCCGTAAAGAATCCCGTTAAGGGTATTAAGCTGATTTCCAGGTACATTTGTAAAATCATACTGCTTTGAAAATACATTTGAGATTGGATCCCATTCAAAAAGAACACCTGAGTTGTTTGCTCCACCTCGTGGTGTAGTTCCATAAATCTTGCCTTTTACCAATATTAAACTTCCTTCCGGATAACCTCCGTCTGTTCCGTTAAAATCATAAATTTTATTGTAAGTATTCGTGTTCGGATCCAACTCAAAAATAACTCCGGCATCGTAAGCACCTCCTTTGGATGTCATTCCATACAGTTTGTCGTTGTACAGCATCAATTCCGTTTCAATTGGATTTTTACCAGGGTTTGAAGTAAAATTATTTCTGACTTGTAAATTGTTTCCATTACCATCCAGGCTAAATATCGTTCCGTCGCCATTCTTTCCACCTTCCGGAGTCATCCCCCAAAGCTGGTTGACACCTTGCGCTGTCGAATATAAGTGAATACTTAAAAGAAAGATTACAACGTAAAGTAAAATAGAATAGTTGCCAGGCCGGAAGCCAAAAAATGAAAACATAACATTTTTCATAGAAAGTAAATTTAGTTTATAGTTGATGAAGTTGGTAACCTGGTAATCAAATTGGACTTACTTATTTTTAACGCTAATTCGGGCTAGTTCATTTCCTAACCTGATGCTATATACGTTGATTAGTATCAGCATTTGGCTTTAAAGGTTTCAACTCCGGGTAGTTAATTCACTTCGGCATGTACACTTTTAACAAACATATCATATTAGTTCGACAAAGCAAAACCTAATGCTGTGCATAATCTCGACGAGTCTGATTCTAATCATGTTATCTGACTAACTTCTGACTAATTGCACATACCTGATTTTAACTCCTTATTTTACAGTAATCCATTCAATCATCCAATCCTTTACCCTCCATAATCTTCGGTATATTTTTTTGAATCCTTGCTTCCCGGGTCCTGGTTTGTTTGGGTTGGGAAAAATGCAGCAGATATGCTCTTTGCCGGCCTGGTGTCAATGTCTGAAAGGCTGTTTTCAGTGACAGGAATTTATCCAATTTTTGCTGGAATTCATCCGGCATGGCAAATTCAGTGGTCTTTTTTAACGCAACCTTTAACCCGGATTTTTCTACTTCAATGGCTTCATAAATATAGGTTTTCAGAATTGCTTCTTTTTCAGTTATCTCCACGATATTGGTGAACCGGATCTGGCGTGCTGCCTGTATATTTTCCGTTTGCTGTATCAGGATTGCGCTTGTATCCTTTAACAAGGCGCCTTTGAAAAATAACAGCGCACAATATTCCTTAAATGTATGTATCAATACAATGTTATTATCCTGAAAGGTATAACACGGGCAGCCCCATTTTAACTCTTCTGTCAGTCCGCAATTCAGAACGATCATTCTTAACCGCTCAATTTCTTCCTGCCACTTTTTGCCCTTGGTAAAATAAAAATCAACTTTTGGATTCATGACCTTCCTACTTGTTTGTTATTGAACAACCGAAATTACTTTCCTATCCTCTGGCCTGAAATACCAGGATACTATAGTCAGAATGATTAATAGTACAGGCCCAAAAAAATCTTTGGCACCATCTCCGCTTGCCAGGTGGGAAAATACTGCACCCGACATCACAAAAATAAAACCTGCATAAGCCCACTCTTTAAGCAGAGGGGATTTAGGAATGAGAATAGCTATCACTCCCAGTATTTTCCAGGCCCCAATTATGGTCAGGAAATAGAGCGGATAACCCAGACGAGTCATCATGTCTGCTTCTTCTTTCATTTTAATTATTTGTACAATTCCGGTTGAAGTCATACCTAGCGCCAGCCAGACAGTAGCAATCCAGTAAATGATTTTGTCCCTCTTTTTCATGATTGTATTATTTTAATTTAACTACGATTTCCTGTAAACGGTTATGCGCCCAATTAATACCCTGCGCAAAGGGCATCCGTAAGATCTGATCCCGTTGTGCGACGGATCTGTATACGATATGCATAGTGAGTTTGCTCGTATTGTCCGTTAGCTTCTCAAATTCCAAAAATTCAAGCTGTACAGGAAACTGGCCTGCTGAAGGGGATGTACTCACCATTTCAAATGTCCGGGTGATTTTCTTGTCCGGAGTAAATTCATGAATGGTTCCGTTGGCGCGGAATGCGACGTTTCCCTGAGCATCCGATGTTTCAAACTCGTAACTGCCGTGGTTTTTGTTTTCGAGTTTCAGTACTTTTGTCCCCATCCATTGTTCAACTATACCAGGGTCTATATACGCTTTGAAAAGCAGTTCCAATGGCAAATCAAATTCTCTTGTAATTACTATTTCCTGTTTGCCATCTTCGGCATCGACTTTCGTTTTCCGTTCCATGTAATTTTATTCTTCGGATTTGTAATTTTTCATGATGTTTTCTAATTTATTAAAACGATCATCCCACATATTGCGGAACGGTTCAATAAAATCTGCGACTTCTTTCATCTTTTTTGCATTGAGGTGATAGTAAATTTCCCTGCCGTTTTGTGCCTGCTCCAGTAATTCACACTCCGTGAGTATTTGCAGGTGTTTGGAAACAGTCGGTCTGGCAGTATCAAAATTTGAAGCTATGGCACCGGCCGTCATGGTTTGTGAAGCAACCAGCATCAGTATCGCCCGTCTTGTCGGGTCTGCTATTGCCTGGAATACGTCTCGTCTTAAATTCATTGTGTAGTTATTTGACTACGAATATAAGCGTAGTCATTCAACTACGCAAAACTTCAGTAAGTTTTTTTTTATATTTTTTATGAATTATAATAATTGGCCGGAACTCAACTATTGTCAGATTATGCATGAAATGGCGTTTGCCAGCGGTGGCAAAATTATCCTTCGCCAATTCCCTTTAAGGAAAGGCTGGTTGATGATTAGTGTCATGCTGTAAAAAATGTGGTTGCCGGAAAATCAGGAAAATCATTAGCGGTTGATTTCAACTAAAAGCACCCAGCCATCCAGTACTGCTTTTACAATGGAAAAAATAATGGCAGGTACAAGCCAATACATACCGTTTGTCCAGCTCGCAACCATTGCAATACCTGCAATCAGGAAACAAATTGTGGCGATCTGATCAATGAGCATGCTAAAAAGATACTGTCGCTTGTATTGTTTTTGATTATTGTTAATGTTACGGAGATCGAGACGAAATATGCTAAACCAGGTCAGTGCGCTAATTATCAGGACAAGTATACCTAATGTCTTGGTTGATAGTTGTGGAACGAGAGACAAAAAGGACAGCACGAGTACAGTAATCAGGAGTGATAACGAAATTAATGCCCTGTCTGGCAAACTGCTTATGGAAAGAATTTTTGTCAAACTAATGGAAACGCCCACGAAGATCAATCCTGTTAAGGCCGCTGAGGCACCTGCAACAGCCACGAAAAAGTCGTTCCACTCGGTCATATTTGTTTGCGATTTAATTTTAAGTCTTGTTTACGCAATTTTACTTCATAATATAGGTTAAGCTAGTTAAAGATCTGATATAGAGTATTATACTTTACCATTCCTGGATGATAATACCAAGCTGCCCATCCATTATAGCAAATTCCCGGGCGCCCCAGGGTCTTAAAGTGATTTGATTCAAATTGGGATGTAACAGTTCCGGAAATTTTGAGCCGACAGTCGCGTAAACTTCTTCGATTTTTCCCGTTACAAGCCTGAATTCGGGATGGTGCTCTTCAGCCAGTTCCATATCCTCAAAAAGATTTATCCTGAGCCCGTCCTTTTCAAGTACGCAAAACGGCTTTTTTGTATCTATATCATTATGCCCGATTGTAAACTCAAGGCAGTCTACAAAAATTTTGAGTCCGGTATTGATGTCCTTGTAAAAAATATTGGGGACAAGCTTGGTGAAATTCATGGCGTTTTAATTTGTAAAGATTTTTCAGGATGGTTATTTCTGACTGGGTTTAGGCTCGATATTACTATTATTCGTCTTCAATTTTGGTATCAATAAATTCATATTCCGAATTCTCAAAACTTATACCTATATTTTTTGCTTTAAATTTTAAATGGTTTTCATCGATAAAAGAATAAATATAAACATCGGTTTTTCCTGAATTGAAATGTAACTCATGAAACTCGCCATTCTCAATCCACCACTGACCTTTTTCAGTAAAACTTTCAACTTCTCCATTTTCTATTGCGGTGAATAACAGCAAGAAAGTTCCGTCTTCAAATCTGTGTTGAATCCAATATTTGGCTAGCCCATTTCGCTGATTATCATTTTCAGAGCCTTTCCAGCTCCCGAACATTTTATTATCCAGTTTTTTTCTATCGGATCTGTCTTCTGAGCGATGGAAATATTGGTTATTGCTAAAAACGCAATGATAAGATTTTTTTTCATTTCTATGTTTGAATGATCGTCTGTCGAAGCCATGTGAGGCTAAGGCTATTAATTTGCGGGCTTAAAGTAAAGAAATACTGCACCACGGCCAAAGATTTTTGTGTTCAAGAACTTAAGATTTATTCTATCTTCAATATTTTTAATTAAAGGTAAGCCATGTACTGAAATTATTGGCTGGATAGCGTTCTGATATTCATTCAGCGAATTTCACCCAGCTGCTCAGGTATATTACCTAGGAGTTCTGGCCAGGTAAAGCAAAAAAAACAAGGTTGTCCAATTTAATTTACCCATTATCAATTTTTATCCAACTTATAATGAAGCACCGTCACACCGGATTCTGATGGTATGGTACTAATAAAGGAAAGTTTTTGCCGCTTGTCAAGCAGGTCAAAAATTCTCATTCCTTTATTGATCATTACCGGATTAACAAAAAAGTAAAACTCGTCAATGTGTCCGCCGGCAAGCAGGGAAGAAACAAAACCGGCACCGCCGTAAACCAGAATATCCTTGCCATTCTGGCTTTTGAGTTTTGCAATTTCGTCTGCCAGATTACCTTTTGCCAGCGAGGTATTTTTGCCGAATGGTTGGTCTAAAGTCTTGGTGAAAATAATTTTCTGGATATTAACCATTTTCTGAGCAAACTTCAGTTTAGGGCTGTCAGACTCAAATTCTTCAAAATGAGGTATAAAGACCTCCGCCATTTTTCTGCCAAGCAAAAGCGTATCGGAAGTATCTGCTAATTCATTAATAAGCTGAAAAAGTTTTTCATCACCCTTTCTAACTACCCAGTCTTCATCGCCATCTGGCCCGGCAACAAATCCGTCAACAGATATTTGTACCTGTAATTTTAGTTTTCTCATCGGCTGATTTTCTTGTTTTCAACGGTTTCAAAACAAATTGTACGAAATTTTCTCCAAATAAATTGATTTAGTTAACTTTTCTAGTTTGTTTGCCTATTTATTTTAATAGACCATTGTTGTATTATGTCAGGTAGGCGTCCTACAATTTTACTCTTAAAGTAACTTAATGATCATTGCTTGATGTTCTTGTTGCCGGTTTGCAGACAACGGCTTAAGACCCGAAGATGTATGGGTATTTAAAATACCTGTGCCTATTACAGCACAAAAGCCCAACAGAATTACTTCCATTGAGCTTTTATTCGCTCCGGTTTCCCGGTTCAGCTGCCAAAATGCCAAATTAATCCAGCGGTTGTCCTTAAATTCAACTTCTTTTATCTACCAGCTTACAGAGTATTTAATGTTCTAAAACCTCACCTGACTGGTAGGTTTTAGCTGTATTTTGAAACTGGAAATTACATGATTTAAAACAGGTCAGACCAGCAAATCCTTCATTCCAAATGCAGTCAGAGCTTTTTCATACTCAACCTGTACCGCGTCATTAGCTGCTTTAACAAATTTTCCTGTTGCCCGGTCAACAACCGTTCTTAATGGCCTTTGTCCTTTTGGTAAATTGATAAGGCCGACCACCGCATCAGCAACCTCTTGCGGATCGGGTTGTATTGTTTGAAATATCTGTCCTATTGCACCAGCCATTTTATTTGGGAAATCCGCTATCACGTCATAGCCCTGCACAACTGATGTGTCTGAACCTGGCCTGGTTTTCTGGTAAATTTCGGTAGCAAAAGCTCCTGGCTGTACAATTGCTACATCCACACCCAGCGGCCGTACTTCATAATGTAAACCTTCGCTTAATCCTTCCAAACCAAATTTTGAAGCGCCATACACTGCTGCAAAAGGTGCGGAAAATCTGCCAAAACCACTTGATATATTAATAATCAGGCCTTCCGATTGTTTATGCATAGCAGGTAATACCAGTTTCATTAATCTCCAGGGAGCAAAAACATTCACATCAAACATTTCCTGTACATCAGCCGTAGTAAAGCTTTCAGCCACACCTGACATAGTAATACCTGCATTGTTTACCAATACATCTATTGTTCCTTCTTTAGCTAAAATGGTCTCAATAGCATCTTCCACACTGGCTTCATCAGTGAGGGCAACGTCTAAAACGGTTATATTTTCTACCTCTGACAAGGCTTTTGCTTTATCGGCATTTTTCCCATTAATGTCTCTGATAGTAGCATAAACTTTGTGCCCCAAAGCAGCTACACTAATGGCGGTAAGCCATCCAAATCCGCTATTTGTTCCAGTAATTAATACAACTTTTTTGCTCATCACTTTATTTATTTAAATTAATGATGCAAAGTTTTGTATTTAAAAAAGCAAACCGTTTACCATTTGGTAAAAAGCGGTTTTAACGGATATTTTTCCGGATTCTGCTTAATGATTGTTGGGTAATTCCGAGATAAGAAGCAATATAGGAAAGCGGAATACGGTTGGAAAGTTTCGGGGATTTTTCAATAAATGATAAATAACGTGTGGTCGCATCTTCTGATACTAATGAACTTCTTTTATCTATAGTCTCTACCAAACATTTCTGATACACTTTGGCAACAACCCTGTCCCAGTCAAGAACGGTATTTGAAATTTCATCCCAATCTTTTTTTGAAAAAATGAGCAGCTTACAATCCGTAACTGCCTGAACATATTCGGAAGTCGTCGTACTCGCCTCAAACTTCGGATAGTCGGTTACAAAATTATTTTCGTCAGCAAAACCATGCGTAATTTCTTCGCCTTTGTTGTTGTAATAACAAAAACGAAAAACACCCTCTAGTATGAATCCCATCTGTCTGGGTATTTTTCCGGCCTCAGAAAAGTATTCACCTTTACGAAGTTCCAGCCCGGTTGCTTTGCTCACAATGAGGTCAGTTTGCTGTTTGTTCAAATTGCCAAATTGTAAGATATAATCAATAAATTCTTTCATAGGCGAAAGGTAGTACCCGTTGTCAGAAGTTCATTTATCATTTGGTAAAAAGTTTGGTTGGGTAGGTAGGGCTGTGGGTAAAATAGGGGATAAGGGTTCGGGGCCTGGTGAAGTTGGCGGATTTTTGACATAGAACCTGGCTGACCGTGTGATTTAATAGAAATCCAAAAGTTGAACCTTACATAAACGTCTATCAGAAACATCGTACTAACAATCTGGTTCAACCGTCATATTGCCAAATCGATATTAACGGTAGTTTTTTTATTCAATCCTGTCTGTGTTATATTTTTTCCTGAAGTGTCTTACTGATTTCTTCTTATCGTCATTGTAAAGATTGTCTTTATTGAAAAATTTCTGTTTCAATTCTTCAACTTCTCTTGTCTTTTCAGATTCAAATTCTTTATCGTAGATTTTGTCAGTTCCATAATAAAGCCTGTCTTCGTGGAAATAAAAAAGTCCCCAATTAAGTGTTTCGTCAAATATTATTAGGTCGTCGGCAAAGAAAAGGCCTTTCCAATATTTAATTACCATTTTCCACGTTAGTGTCACAGACTGTCCGCCTCTTTCACCGTAAATCAATATGTACTTATCAAACGGAATATGTTTGTTGTACAACCATTTTTTAATTTCATTCTCACAATTTTCGGTTACTTCAAATTCTTGTATTGTCTTGAAGTACCTTTCATTAAATGGTTTCCATACTGGACCTGTAATCATTTTTGAACTGTCAATATAGTTTTTGACAAATTCACTTGCTTCATTGTTTAGAAAGAAGATTTGATCTTTATGTTCCTGAGGAATTTCCCTCGCTTCTTCGGTCGACCACAAAAAACTCCAGGTCGTTGGGAAGTCAGTTGAATAAGTTTTTATATTATCAAAATCTATCATTTCGGTTTACTGTGTCGTTTTGTAAAATTATCACTTACCCTGAGGGTTTGGCGTTGCAGGGAAGTAGCAGATTTCGAAGCACTCAACTGACTACCAGCAGTGAACTTAATGCGAAGTACAAAGCTACATTTAATCGCTAAACCCGCTTTTTTTGCCAAATGCCTGTTAGCGGTTAGGCCTTCTTTCATATGTCTATTGTCAGTATTGCCCAAAATTTATTTTCAATTTCGTTGGTGGAAATAACATTTTCTCCGTCTCGCAATTTATAAAAACTTAATCGGTCACTGATAAAATGTTCGTCATTATCTTCTTCATGATTGTTTTGTCTAGTCCAAATTCGGGCGAGTTCAGGTGTCTGAAAAGTATACCAAAATCTAATACCTTTAATTTTTTCTTTTTGAAATTTGTCTGCCAGCAAAGTCAAAGTTTTTACTCCAAGCATAAATGCTTTTTTATTGTCAGCAGGTTCTATATGCCAGTCAACGTGAAAATGGTTTTCGCTGTCTTCAATTATGGATTTATTTTCCCAGTCGTGGGTTGCTTTGTATAACCTGTCAAATGATTTTAATGTTACACCGAGTCCGGTTAGTAATATTTGGTTGTCAAGAATGTTTTGAATTTCTGTCGGCAAGTCGACTGAAAATAAAAGATCGTCTAGCAGATTATATTCTGTCAAAAGTTGTTTAAATATTTCGTTGTATGTTGTCGTCACAGGCTTACTGGTTACGGCTTGGCATTGTAGGGGAAATCAGGGAATGCACCGGCGACCCGGTTCAGCCCCTATAATGCCAAACCCATGTTGGCAGAAGCCTTGTTGTCAGTACACCAATTTTTTATGATTGAGTTCCACGTTAAAATTGACTTTTGCTCCTAATGCGTCAAACACTTTTAAAATGGTTTCAAACCTCGCATTTTTTACGCTGTTTTCAATTTTTGAGATTTGAGCTTTTTGTACGCCAACGAGTTCACCCAATTGTTCTTGTGTCAAATTGCGTTCTTGTCTTGCTTGTTTAATTGCGTGTCCCAACAGGTCAATTCTTAGCTCATTTTCAAAAACTTCTCTTTTTTCTGTTCCAAGTTTGCCGATGTGCTTGTCAATCATTCTGTCAAGCGAAACAGTTTTGAATTTATTTGTCATAACTATTTATTTTTTGCCTTGTTGTTTAAATATTGATTTCTTGTTTCCACTGCTTTTTTAGTTTCTTGAGTGGCGTTTTCTGCGTCTTTTTCAAAATTCCATGTGTCGCTACAACCAATGTTTCTTTGCCGTCTATTTTGTCCCAAAATGAAAAAAGCCTATAAGCCTTACTCTTGTACAATGTCCGAAATTCCCAAATAAAGTCATTCAACTTTTTAAAAAGTTCATTGTCATTTACAAACTGAGCTTTCTTCATATTGTAGTAAATTTTTTCTCTCGTTTTGTCGTCAATAGTTTCTAAAAACTCAATTGCTTCGGGCAATAATTCTATGTCAAAGTTTGGCTTCATTAGCAATTTTGATCAAAGATATAAATTTCCTAATTGGGAAACATTTATTTGTTCTCAAAATTCGTGGTTTGATCTTTGTACGGTGTCTGCGAAGGTTGACGCTAACGTCAGTCTGTGAAAAAACTTCGGTTTGATTAATACCAAATATATACATAAACTTTCTTTGAAAGAAGGCTGATTTTGAGTATTTTAGATTGTTGATAATCAATGATATATGCCAGAATTAATTTCCGCTAACCGGCACCAGCTAGTATTGGGCTGTATGGAGGAGCTTATTGAAAAAGACAATCCGGTGCGTTTTATAGACGCCTTCTGTAGACAAGCTGGAACTGGTTGAGCTCAAATTCCAAATTGCTGAAAGCAAAGCCGAAGGACGGCCTTCATTCAATCCAAAGATATTGTTGAAGTTATACTTTTACGGTTATCTGAATGGTATCCGTAGTAGCCGCAGGCTTGAAAAAGAAGCTATCCGTAACGTAGAGCTGCACTGGCTGCTTGGCAGGCTGCAACCCAACTACCATACCATAGCGGACTTTCGGAAAGATAATCCTGTTGCTTTGAAGAACACCTTTCGGCTGTTTGTGGCTTTTTTGAAAGACCTGGATTTGATAGGAGGGAGTGTTGTAGCCATTGATGGGACGAAGTTCAGAGCCAGTAACAGCAAAAAGCATACCTACAATCAAAAGAAAATAGAACGCCACCTGGCCTATATCGAAGAGAAAACCAGACAATATTTGAAAGAGCTGGATCAGAATGATGCAGCAGAACAATCACCGGAAAAGGTTAGCGATATCGGGGAAAAGATGGAGCGTTTAAAGACAGCCAGAATTAAGTATGAGACCTTGGAGAAGCAGCTTACTGAAACGATCGAGCCTCAGATCAGTACCACCGACGCAGATGCGCGGGCGCTTCTGATCCATGGGCAGGTAGTAGAAGTAAGCTATAACCAACAAGCGGCAGTTGACGCTAAGCACAAACTGGTAGTGGCTACGCACACGATCAACCGCAACGACCGCAACGCATTGACCGACATAGCGCAGCAGGCCCTGGATGCCACCGGTTCGGATGCTATGACGATCCTGGTCGACAAGGGTTATCACAACGGCAAGCAGCTGCAAAATTGCCAGAAAGTGGGCATAGAGACCATCGTTTCCGTACCAGAACTAGTGAATACCAATCGTACGGGTACCCAGCCGGACTACCTGGTAGACAAGTTCCATTACGATCCGGTACAGGACACCTACACCTGCCCACAGGGTGAGTTATTGAAGACCAAGGGCACCTGGCATCAAAAGAAACGGGAGTTGAATGTGGGCTATCAATTCAAGAAATACCGGAGCCCGGCGTGCCGAAGTTGCCCGGTGCGCGACCAGTGCACGGGTCGTCAGGATGGCAGTCGCGAGATCGAACGCTCCGAATATGCCGAAGCGGTAGAAGCCAACGCCCAGAATTACCGGGCAGGAAAAGCACTTTACCGAAAACGGCAAGAGATAAACGAGCATATATTCGGGACCATTAAACGACAATGGGGCTATAACCATACCAACCTTCTGGGGTTTAGAGAAAGTCAATGGAGAAATGGCCCTGGTGATGACGGTTTACAACCTGAAAAGGTTATTGAATATCCTGAAATTTGAAGAAATCATGCAAAAGCTCAATCATTGGAAACCGGTCTATCCCAAGGGGGCCATGTTTTATCAAAATCGCCACATAATAAACCTTTTAGAGCACTTCAAATTTTATAGCCTGGCATTTGCTGCTTAAAAACCGCACCGTGCACAGGCCAGGAAATGAGCAGGAATAACGGTTCTTCGGGTGATTTTTTTAAGCGAAGCTAGTTTTTTCACAGCCTGACGGTTTAGGGCTTGGCGTTGTAGGGGAAATAGGATTCCTTCCGCCCAACTACAACCAAAAGCCCAATTGAAAAACTAAAGTTAAGGATTTATTTCGCACCGGCGACCCGGTTCAGCCCCTATAACGCCGAACCCATGTTGTGTGCTGTTTGTTCTACACGTTTATCTGTCACGCCAAACCAATTTGTATTTTCCATTCCAACTATCTGAGTCTAATTTTTTATCGTCATAGTTGTCTATTGATAAATTAATTTCAACTTGATTGTCATGAATGTTTATTGTCCCAACAGACTTGTAATAACCTGGGTTGGTCGGTAATTCTTCGCCTTTGATGACACCTTGCTTTCTTGGAATAATATAATTTGTACTGTCTTCATAAGTTTTCCGTAAGAACAATGAAACTGGGTCGTGAACCATTAAAAGTCGTCTACCTTTTACTGTTAAAATGAAATGGTCTTTTTCTGTCGCAATAAATGCAGTCTTGTAATTTGTCGAAGGTGAAGTGAATAAAAAAACATAAGCAGTAATACCTGCAATTATCAAAGAGCTTATTAAAAATATTTTTTTAAGTTCCTTTTTTCTCAATTGTCAAAGCTGGTTTTTCTGTTAGTTTAGTAAAAGCAAAAGTCAAAATAAACAGTGTCAAATAGACTAAACCTGTCAACAGACCTAAAAGCAATAATAAAATTATGATTATAAACATCGTTCAAAGTTAGGGTCTGTCAAACATAGCACACAACGTTTCGTGGCTTTGCGATGGTGGGGCAATCGAAGCACAAATCTTCAATTTTGTACAAAACGGGGCTGCCCGGCGGCTCAATCGAAGAAATACCGTTGAACTTTGCAGTTTCGCCCCACTATTGCAAAACCATTGTTAGCTGATGTTATTTTTATTCGTCATTTTGTTTTAAGTATTTTGTCGGCACATTGTCAGTCAACCAAACACCATTGTCTGAAATGAAAAACTGGAAATTGTCATTATACATCTGTTCCGCAAGTATTTTAAATACAAAAGGTTTTCCGTGTCTTTGTCCAACCTTAACTGCTGTTTCAATGTCGCTACTCAAATGAACGTGTTGTCTGCTTCGTTTTTCAAGTCCTGCTTCATTTATTGAATGAACTGATGTTTCGCTTGTACCGTGATATAGAATTTTGGGTGGTTTTTGGTTTGTATAGCCTAATTCTATTTCTATTGAATGTCCTTGACTTGCTCTTATTTTGTCAAGCGTTTCATTAAAAGCAAATCTTTTCTTTGAATTTGTCGCAACAATTCGATTAAGTGTTTCTCTGTCGAACTTTATCCCATTGTCATTTGCTTTTCCAATTAATTCTTTAATGTCAGTCCAACCATTTTGGTCAAGTTGAATATCAATTGTTTCAGGTTGGTGTCGCAATACCAAACTTAAAAACTTGCTTATATGTGTCAGTTGCTTATCGCTTGTCATATTATTTCCAATAGCTCATTAAATACTGTTTTACTTGATTTCTGTCAGTTAGGTCAATTAGTTCCGAACTGTTCCAATCAATTAATACCAATTCGCAAGTTTCGCCTAATTCGTAAAGTGCTTCTAAAATTTTAGTGAAATGGTCATTTGAAGTAATAAGAGAAGTTGAAATCCAAATATTATTTATAAACACGTCATTGCAGTCATAAAAGAAATTGAAACAAGGCAAACTAAATGCGTTTGAAGTAGTTTTTGAGCAGTCAATTATTGTATATCCATCGTAACGAATTTTCATTGCTTTTTCAAAACCCTTTTCAGTAAGTAATTTCTCAAAGTAATCAGTTCTAAATTCTTCATTTATGGTTGGAAACAGCAAACCTTCTCTCATAAAAATATCTGTAAACCCATATTCGGTTCTCGTCTTTTCTATGAACTCGTCAATTTGCTTAATTGATTTTTCAATTTGCTCAATATTTTTTCTTGGAATAATTTCAATTTGACAATAGTTGTCTTCCCAAAATAAAGGCAAATTTTCGTCTTCATTTTTAGGGCTTGTATTTCGTCTTAATATTTTGTCAAATAATCCCATTATTTGTTTTGGGTGTGTCGTTCTATAATAGCACACAACTTGTTAATTGACGCACTTTTCGTGCGTTCCTACAAGTTTAGTCAATTGGCTCCAATATTCCTGCATTTCAATTTAAATGATTTTAAGTTGTTGTAAATCAATTGTATATGCAAATTTTTTCTATTTTCTTTCTTGACAATTACTGGAAACATTACAAAACGCGCAACTAATAATTGTCCGTGTTTATTGAAAAAACAATACAAAATGCGCATCTTTCTTATTCAATACTAGCCAAATGGCTTTTGATATCTTTGATGTTTTTTGTCATATTGTCCTAACCGGTTGTCGTCATTGCCTTACTGCTTACATATTAATTAACACACGTTTCGTAAGTTCCTACAATTCTAAGTTAATCCATCTCAATATCTTCCCTCATGAAGTCATCAAAAGGATCAACACCAAAGTCACTATTGCTACCACAATCGAAAATCGTTTTATACTTTTTGATTTATGCCAGCCGGATAAAAACAGGATTGAAATAATTGACAAAATTCCGGTTACAAACGAAACAAGCCCGACAATTCTTGGGAATACTAAGTCGTCTCCAGTTACCTTAAATGGAAAACCCGGAGTGGTCATCATCAGGATTTTTGTCATGGCAAAAATGGACACGAGAAAGGAGGCCGTTGCAATGATGATGGCTCTGAAGATATAGGGTATTATACTGTTTTCAAATTTACTCTATATTAAAGGAATGATCACGGAAAGTGAAAAACCTGCCAGTAACGAGCTGATTACGATTAACTGGCCTGCCAGTTTGTTCCAATAGTCAAAGGAAAGTTCGGTCATAAAGATTGATTCTTTGAAATCACAATATACTCATACATTCCTTTTATCAATCAAATGTATGAGCACATAAATACGATTCCTTTTTTTACCTATTTCGGCGATAATTCTTCCAAGGTCCATGGTTTGGTACGTCCTGCGGTTTGCTCTCTGATGGTTTTCACATCTGCCGGCTGGATAGGAGGTGCCTGGGTGAACTCATTTCTTACATAACTCAATACAGATGCTATCCATTTGTCGTCGTTATCGGCCATGGCGGGCATGTCACTGGCGTAGGTTTGTCCGTCTACCGGGCCGGTAAGTCCGTGTAATAAAATCCGGACTCCGGCATCTGTATTTCTTCCCAGTCGTTTTGAACCTACCAGCGGTGGGGCAGCCTGGCTCGTTAATCCTTTTCCGTCGGCACCATGACAGGAAATGCAAAGCGACTTGTAAATAACCGCTCCATTTAAAACCATATTCCTATCTGCCTCATTTAATCTGCCCAAACGCTGGCCAAATTTTTTCACATCTTCATTTTTATCAATACTTGTCTGGGCACGGGTTATGGCTTCATTTCCGGCTGATGCGGCCAGGATCTCCTTCGTAAGTGATTTCGCCGGAGCCGATTTTCCGTAAGACAATGACAGGACAAGCTGCATGCGGACATCACTGCTTTTATCGCTTTTCAGATTGGATAATCCTGCCAAAATCTCTTCGTCGGAGCGTAGTAAAAAAGGTTCGCTTAACCTGATCGCCGCGCGCTTTACTTCCGGATCTGTGTCTTTCAATGCGGTTAAAATGGTTGCTTTTTCGAGTGCGTTCAAACCTTCCAGCGTCCAGAGTGCATGCAGGCGGGCGAGGGGAGATGGTGATTTGATCCATTTGTTATCCTGGCCGGCCGCAATTAATTTCAGCGCCGGAATTACTGATTTGTCATTTCTTATAATCAGCTCTTTTTGTGCATTATCCCGCCACCAGCCATTGGGATGAGCCAGATAAGTAACCAGTTTGTCGGCCGGTTCAGTCAGTAAATGTGGTTTTGGGCCGGGTTTCATTCCATCATACACCAACCTGTATATACGCCCGTGCTGGATATTCTTGTCCAGCCCCAGACGTTTGATCTGCGGCCTAAGATAACTATTCGGCCCCGTCCAGTTTCCCTCCTGGATAATCCCGCGGTTCATATCAACCAGATAAAGACAGCCATCCGGACCGGTGTACATATTAACAGTCCGGAAATTCATATCCTTGGAAGCAATGAATTCTTCTTTCTGGTAGGCATTTTCGAGCGTTATTTTTCCGTCTATGTTGGTCACTTTTGCACGGCGGATTAACCTGCCAACCGGTTCACTGATCAGCAAATCACCCGAAAGATCAGCTGGCAGCCGGTCTCCGCGGAAAATAACCTGGCCGCAAATTGCCGTAAAATGATTGAGTGTTGTATCAGCCGTTAGTCTTTTTAGGCCTCCTTCTACATCTGGCGTTTTTATAATGGGCCAAACCCGGTTAAACTCCTCCGTGTACTGATCCTTAAAATCCATTCTTCCATATATAGGATTGATCTGAAAACCCATGGCCGGTACTTCACCGCCGGCCGAAGAAAAATAAAGCCGGCCGTAATTGTCATGGGTTAATCCCCATTGACCGCCTGAACCGCTGGGAATAGAATCCGCCTTTAAAATGCCGTTGGTATACCGAAAACGAACAGGGTCAACAGTCATATAAATCCAGTTGTCAACATTCCAGTCCAGGCCGCTGCGCTGGTGTTCCAGATTGCCCGGCGACTTTTTGCCCGGGGTATAAACCGGCCTTTTTACATCTGCTTTTCCATCACCATTGGTATCTTTATAGCTGAAAATATCATAAGTATCCGTTTCATTCACCAGCAATTCATGGCCAACACACAGGATCATCCGGGGTAAAAGCAGACTGTCAATAAAGACAGAACGTTTGTCCATTTTGCCGTCATTATCAGTGTCTTCGAGCAATAATACCCTGCTGCTTTGGGCATGCTCGCCGGTACCTTCCACGTCCTGCATGTAGGTATTCATCTCGGCTACATACATCCTGGCATCGCCATCCCACGCAATGGCAACCGGTTCACGTACCATCGGTTCACTCGCAACGAGTTCAAGATGGTAGCCTTTGGGTAGACGGAATGACTTTAAACTTTGCTCGGGTGTCAGATGTTGCGGGGACGGATCGGCGGTAAAAAGCGGTACTGAATCTACTGATGCGGGCGTTGTACTCAGGATCTGGCCCTTGCTGTTTTGCTTTGCTACCTGGCAGGTAACAATCAGCATTGACAAAACCAGCGTTCCGGCAATCCATACTTTTCTTTTCATGATGAGGTTTTTCAATTTACAAGTTATAAAGGTTTTGTAATCTAATGTTTACTTATTTACAGTACGGTAGCAAAGCATTTCAACAAAATCCTTAAATTTAGCGTAACAGGAATTAATACATTTATAAATAGAAAAGATTATAAAATAATATTGCTCAGCGTTTAACTTACCTTCCTGAAATATGAAAAGTATCGCGTATATCTGCATGTTTCTAATGCCTTGCTTCGTGGCCAATGCACAGTCCAATCAAAAGAGTGAGGAATCTCCATCCGATTTATTTAACAATTTTCAGCATTTTACAACCAGCCGGCCGAATGTGGATTCAGCATTTTACTGTGCCAGCAGGCTTGCCTCAAATCCAAAATATGTCTCATTACTTCGGGACTTGTTACACAATGCGTTTGCACAAAGGTTCAAATGGCCCGATAAAGCAGATTCCCTTGATGCAGCGCTTTTACAGGAAAGAAAAGCCGACAGAATTTTAGGGCAGAAAGTTTTGGCAAGAATCATGCAGGATACGGCCGGGTTACTCATTGAAACGGTTCATCCCATAATTTTACTCACAGAAGTTCAGGATAACAATACGGACCCGGCAACATTAAAAAAGCTTACAGACGAGTTCATTAAAACAGAAATTGAAGAGAGGGATATTTATAAGAACAGGTCCGGACGCTATGGATTGATGATCAGCCGGATCATTGAAAAACAACCGGAACTTAGGTCTGTAAACGAGAAGTTAATGGCATTGATCACTGCCGATCTGGCGAAGAACCAGATAAATGCTGCTGATGCTTCTGCGGGATCACGAGCTGACAAACGTGCATGGTACCGCTACCAATATGCATATACTCAATATGCACAGGCTGAAAAAACGGCTGATATCGAAAAAAGAAAAAATATCTCAAAACAGCTTTCGAATTTAGCCCGGATCTGATGGATAATGGCAGAAAATCGCAGTTTTTTTATGATATGGACTTTATACTGGGTTATGAAAATGAGAGCTTTCAGGACGAATATCTGACATTTTTAACCAAACAATCGAAGGACAGAAAGGAGGTGTTATCTGTACTTTTGGAAATGGCGCTCGTCGACCCGGAATATAAAGATGAGCTAGAACAGTATTATAACAGCAGTTCCATGACAAACAGCTTCGCTTCCTATTGGTCGGATGCCATTAATAAGGGAGCAAAAGATGCGTATCCGATCGTGCTGAATGCCATTGATAAACAATCATTTTCAAGTACAGCGTTAGCAGGAAAATGGATTCTTGTCGATTTTTGGGGAACCTGGTGCGTACCATGCCGTGAAGAGCACCCTGATCTGCAAAAATTGTATGACTCTACCATTATAAAGAATCCGGATCATATATCGCTGATGACCATTGCATGTTTTGATCAGGACGGAAAGGTATCAGCCTATATGAAAGAAAAAAGCTATTCTTTCCCGGTAGCCATGTCAGATAATAAAATTGAAAAAACTTATCTGGTTCAGGGTTATCCAACCAAGATACTGATCACTCCGGCCGGGAAATACATCACCATTCCATATAATATAGATTGGGTCAGTTTTGTGAGAAAATATACCGGTTTAAATTAATTTTTTCGTTTAAGTAATTGATTCAAAGTAAAATACGTTTCAGGAAATCATCAATGTAGTTCAGCGTTGGTTTGAACCAGGGATCGAAAAACATGAAAGTATGCGGTGCTTCGGGAAAGGAGTGGACTTCGGTATAAATATTGAAAGCATTCATTTTTTTGATCATATCATCCCGTCCGGCGTGCATCCGGGCTACTGAACTGTTCAGAAAAAGAATTGGCGGAGTTTGTGAGCTAACATGGTTAAGCGCCCCCGCCTGATGCCAGAGCTCAGGTTTCTGGTTTTTAGGGTAACCGAACCAATAAGTCGCGGCAGAAGTTGAACGCGAATCATCGCCCTCACCGGATTCCGGATGTATAAATGCCAGTGTTCCATCAATATCAACAATAGCCTGAACACTGCTTGAATGATTTCTAATTGCTGATTTATAGATGTTGTTATCATTGGTCGTACCGATCAGCGCTGCCAGCTGGCCTCCTGCTGAGAAACCAAGCACAGCAATTTTATTCGTATCAACCCCATATTTTCCTGCATTCTCCCGCAGCCAGCTCACGGCAGTTTTAAGGTCATTGACGGCAGCCGGATACAGCGCGTCAGTAGAAAGGCGGTAATCAGCAGTTACAGCCACGAAACCACGTGCAGCCAGTTGCCGTGCCAGTGTATTGTTATGTGATCTGTTACCTGAACGCCAGCCGCCGCCATGGATCATCAGGACGGTTGTCAGCACTTTTTCCGGTTTGCCAGCCGGGCGATAAACGTCCAGATATAGTTTTTTTTCGGGCGTTGTCAGGTACAAAACATTTCTGAAAGCAGTTACATTAGTCGGCATGGTTGAATCCGAAATAACGATTTCGGGATGGTTCTTTTGTTCATGTTGAAAAGAACTGATTAGGGTAAAGGTAGTATCAGGAATTCCTGTTGGGGTGATTTGTCCGTAACAGAAAACGAAACTTCCAAATATTAAAGTAATGAACAGACAAAATGACTTCATGGGTATTTTCGTAAAAGGTAAAAAAATGACAGAGACCGGAATTGACAGGATGTTCAAAAAATATTGTAGCGAATAACATTGACAAGTTTTACGGCGTATATTGGTAAGAGTTAGATAATATTTATTTTACAAGAACAATCCTGAATAAAATTTACAAAAGTAGAAATAGCTTTATTGCTGTGACCTAGTTTACATTACAGCACCAAACTAATTGTTGCTGTTTCGGTTGAAACCATAAAAAAGCAGTTTGTATTTTTATCATTAAAATTGTATTATTTGAAGTAATCAATTTTGCTGTTTTTTATTAATTTTAGTATTTCGATGGTGATTGTGCCTAAAAAACAGTGGTATTTTTCCGTTTCAGCGATTCAATGGGCGTCTTAATCGCCATTTTGCCTGTTTTATCATCATATCCTTTCAGTGTGGCCCGTAATTGCAGAAATTTGCTAAAGAAAAAAGAAAGATCCCCGCTTAGTTAATGAATTTTTATTTGATTTAAGCTGTTAATCGTAATAACCCTCTGTCAAAGTAACCGGCAGGTGAAAAATTAAAAATAATAAAATACCAATAATACTCATTCTTACATTGCATGACAAAATAGTAAAAAAACAATTTTAATTCGATCGTTTCAATTGTAATGCATTGTAATTCTTAAAGATCACCTCTACGTAAATCTAATCAGTAAAAAGTAAAGTGTTTCAATTATAGCAAGTTAATAAATATGACTATTTGAGGTAAGTAAAGAATAAGATCTCTTAACAGCCATTCCTGGTCCAGTCATGAAGTACGGCAGGAATTAGTCATTGTAATAGCTTGTAATGCAACATGATACTAAAAGTTCGTCAATTTTTTTGTTAAAACTAATTAGCTATGACTGTAATTTTTTACGTTAGACAACACCACTCTATCCCTTTGTTTAGCAAATCTTCAACCAGCTCTCTCAAAGCTGCCTGCATCAGGATTATGCAATCCCGTTTTTTAACGGAAACATCATTTAATTTAACTTCTTCTTATTCTATGTGCCACATTACGAGGCGTATATGAGCTAATTTGGCAGTTTTCTGCCAGACAAGCCTGAATCCATAAGAGAAACTCCAATCCAACTGTTGAACCAGTTTATTTACTCAACTATCTTTAAACAATAAATCATGAAAAAGGGATACTCCTTTATTCACACGCTAACCCATGTTTTTTCACGGGTTTTGCCCTTAATTATTCTAATTGGAATTGTAGTCAGCGTACAGGCATTCGCTCTGGATTTTGTCCGCGAATCAGATTTCTTCGCATGGCCGATCAAAGTTATTTCGGAAAGTAAACTGGCTGACTTAAAGCTGTTTAATGATTCCGAATCTGTTCAGTCAGGACAACGCATACACCATCACAAATCTGCCGAAAGCTTAGCACCATCGCCCGTATTTACGAGTGCTTCTTACAGCTTCAGCAAGGATGAGAATGCAGCTGTTGGTTCAGAGATCGGAACCGTAACCGCTTCGGATTCGGTGGCAGTTCATTACAGCATTACGGCAGGCAATGACGCAGGCAAATTTGGAATCAACGACAGCACGGGAGTAATTACACTGGCCCAGACTTTAAATCACGCCACTGCCGCACTTTACACTTTAACAGTACAGGCTACGAACGGTACGCCAGCAGAAGATGCACTGGTTGATGTGACGATCCATGTTAACGAAGTGGTACCGGCCAATCTGGCACCAGTGTTTGCAAGTTCATCTTTCACTTTCAGTAAAGCAGAGGACGCTGCATCCGGCGCCGTAATCGGAACAGTTGCTGCTACGGACGCAAACGGACAAACCATTAAGTACGGCATTACCGCTGGCAATGAAGCAGCGAAGTTTGCAATTGATTCTGTCAGTGGAGTTATCACACTGGCCGGACAACTGAATTACACAACGGCTTCTGCTTACACTTTAACCGTGCAGGCAACAGACAACGGGACACCTGCTGAACATGCTTCGGTGCAGGTGACGATCAATGTTACCCAGGTAGTGCCTGCAAATACTGCTCCTGTGGTAGACGCAGGTATCCAAAATGTAAATGCAACCGTTGGAACGGCCTTCACTTTTGCAGTACCGGCCAACGCTTTTAAAGATGCTGAAAATAACACGCTGACATTTACAGCAAACCTGAATGGCAATGCGCTTCCGGACTGGTTAACATTTGAGGCTGCCAGCCACACATTCAGCGGAACGCCAACTGGTTCTCCTGCTAATTATATTTTAACTGTAAGCGCAAGTGACGGACAGGCTTCTGTCAGTTCTAATTTTACGATTTCAGTAAAAGCGGCAGTAGTTGCCAACCAGGCACCTGTTTTTGTGAATTCTTCATATACTTTCACCAAAGCAGAAAATACAGCAATTGGTGCAGAAATAGGAACCGCAGCAGCTACTGATGCGGTCGGACAAACGGTTAAATACAGCATTACAGCTGGTAATGAAGCTGGCAAGTTTGTTATTGATTCTACCAACGGGATTATTACACTTGCCGGAGCACTGAATTTTACCACTGCATCTGCATACACGCTGACAGTTCAGGCAACTGACAACGGAACACCTGCCGAACATGCTTCGGTTCAGGTGTCAATCAATATAACGAAAGTAGCCCCTGCTAACCAGGCACCTGTTGTGGCAAACGCCATTGGCAGCAAAACTGCAACAGTTGGTACTGCTTTCGCACTCGAACTACCCTCTGCTACGTTTACCGATGCCGATGGAGATGCACTGACCTATTCTGCTACATTGGCCGATGGCAGTGCTCTTCCGGCGTGGTTAAGTTTTAATGCTGCTAATAAAAGTTTTAGCGGTACACCAACAGCTGCAACTGTTTATACGGTTTCAGTAAATGCAGGTGATGGAAAGGCTTCGGTTTCTACACAATTTACACTAACCGTCAATGCAGCTCCTGTTGCGACAAACTGTGCTCCGATCAGTACATTGCCTTGCGAGTCAATTAACGTAACATTACCTTTTACGCTCAATTTTGACGGCACAGAAGGCGGACTGGTTGATAAAGCAGGTGCACGTACAGGTTTCACCATGGTGGATGCACCGTCGGGAACACGTCAGGTTTCAGATGGAACAGCTTCTTCTGCGATCACAGGTTATGAACCTGCTAAACTTACAGTAGCCAACGGCCGACTTAGCATCGCAACCAACAAAGGAATTGCCTTTACTACAAGCAATAACCAGCTGAATGCAATGGGAGTTGGTTTTGTAGCCAATGGCAAACTGGTTTTTGAAACTACATTAATCAGTCCTTATAACGGCGCAAGCTCGGAACAGGGTGGTTTATGGATGGGTCTGAACGACAAAACTTTCATTAAACTGGTTGTAGTAGGTAACAAACTGGAAATGCGCAAGGAGATCAACGATGTATCTTCAAACGTAACCGGCATTGCCAACACCGATCAGCGTATCACGGATGTGATCACCGGATTGAACACACAAACCGTGCGTTTGAGAATGGTGGCTGACCTGGTGAACAACAAACTGGAAGGTTTTTATTCTATTGATGGTGTTAATTATATCAATGTTGGAGCGGCTTACACAAATACTGCCAATCCGGCTGCAATCAATATTACCGGAATGGGCCTTGCAGGTAACACGGTTTATGCCGGACTTTATGCTACGCACCGTAATTCAAGTAACGCTGTAACTTTCAACTTCGATAACTTCTCTATTACTCATGGTGCAAATCAGGCACCGGTTGCGACGACTATTCCTAACCAAAATGCGAATGTTGGTACGGCTTTCACTTATGCCGTACCGGCAGGAACATTTACGGATGCTGATAATGAAGCCGTAACTTTAAGTGCAGCATTAGCTGATGGCAGTGCTTTACCAGCATGGCTTACGTTCAATACTGCAAACAATACTTTCAGCGGTACACCAACTGAGGTTCTTACTTATAATATTAAAGTATCAGGTACAGACGGGCATGCTTCGGTTAGTACCGAATTTACACTGACAGTAGGAGCTGCCGTACCTGTTAACCACGCACCGGTTGCAACTACGATTGCCAACCAGAGCGCTGTAACAAATTCTGCTTTCTCTTTTGTGATTCCGGCCGGAACATTTACTGACGCTGACAACGATACGCTGACAGTAACAGCAACTTTGTCAAACGGCAATGTTTTACCGGACTGGCTGACCTTCAATACAACCACCAAAACTTTCAGCGGTACACCATTGGCTGCGGCTGTTTACACGATCAGGGTAAGCGCAAGTGATAAAAAGACTTCAGTTAGCACAGATTTTACCCTGACTGCTGCTGCACCGGCCGTTGTTGCTTGTCTGCCGATCAGTACACTGGCTTGCGAATCAATCAATGTTTCACTGCCTTTCACTTTGAATTTTGACGGAACTGAAAATGGCCTTCCGGATAAAACAGGTGCACGTACAGGTTTCACCATGGTGGATGCACCATCGGGAACACGTCAGGTTTCAGACGGAACGGCTTCTTCTGCTGTAACGGGTTATGAAATTTCCAAACTGACCGTTGCCAACGGAAGATTGAGTATCCTTACAAATAAAGGAATCGGGTTCACTGCAAGCAACAACCAGCTGAATGCTTTGGGAGTTGGTTTTGTAGCGAATGGCAAACTGGTAGTTGAAACGACCCTGATCAATCCGGTGAACGGCGCAAGCTCGGAACAGGGTGGTTTATGGATGGGTCTGAACGACAAAACTTTCATTAAACTGGTAGTAGTAGGTAACAAACTGGAAATGCGCAAGGAGATCAATGATGTATCTTCAAACGTAACCGGCATTGCCAACACCGACCAGCGTATCACGGATGTGATAACCGGGTTGAACACACAAACAGTACGTTTGAGAATGGTGGCTGACCTGGTGAATAACAAACTGGAAGGTTTTTATTCGATTGACGGAATTACTTATATCAATGTTGGAGCGGCTTACACAAACACTGCTAATCCGGCTGCGATCAATATTACAGGAATGGGCCTTGCAGGTAACACGGTTTATGCCGGTGTATATGCAACGCATCGTAATTCAAGTAACGCTGTAACTTTCAACTTCGATAACTTCTCAATTACTCATGGTGCAAATCAGGCACCGATTGCGACGACTATTCCTAACCAAAATGCGAATGTTGGTACGGCTTTCACTTATGCCGTACCGGCAGGAACATTTACGGATGCTGATAATGAAGCCGTAACTTTAAGTGCAGCATTAGCTGATGGCAGTGCTTTACCAGCATGGCTTACGTTCAATACTGCAAACAATACTTTCAGCGGTACACCAACTGAGGTTCTTACTTATACTATTAAAGTATCAGGTACAGACGGGCATGCTTCGGTTAGTACCGAATTTACACTGACAGTAGGAGCTGCCGTACCTGTTAACCACGCACCGGTTGCAACTACAATTGCCAACCAGAGCGCAGTAACAAATTCTGCTTTCTCTTTTGCGATTCCGGCCGGAACATTTACTGACGTTGACAACGATACGCTGACAGTAACAGCAACTTTGTCAAACGGTAATGTTTTACCGGACTGGCTGACCTTCAATACAGCAACCCAAACTTTCAGCGGTACACCATTGGCTGCGGCTGTTTACACGATCAGAGTAAGCGCAAGTGATAAAAAGACTTCAATAAGCACAGATTTTACCCTGACTGCTGCTGCACCGGCCGTTGTTGCTTGTCTGCCGATCAGTACACTGGCTTGCGAATCAATCAATGTTTCACTGCCTTTCACTTTGAATTTTGACGGAACTGAAAATGGCCTTCCGGATAAAACAGGTGTTAAGACTGGTTTCACCATGGTGGATGCACCATCGGGAACACGTCAGGTTTCAGACGGAACGGCTTCTTCTGCTGTAACGGGTTATGAAATTTCCAAATTGACCGTTGCCAATGGAAGATTGAGTATCCTTACAAATAAAGGAATCGGGTTCACTACAAGCAACAACCAGCTGAATGCTTTGGGAGTTGGTTTTGTTGCGAATGCCAAACTGGTTATGGAAACAACCCTGATCAATCCGGTGAACGGCGCAAGCTCGGAACAGGGTGGTTTATGGATGGGTCTGAACGACAAAACTTTTATCAAACTGGTTGTAGTTGGTAACAAACTGGAAATGCGCAAGGAGATCAACGATGTATCTTCAAACGTAACCGGCATTGCCAACACCGACCAGCGTATCACGGATGTGATCACCGGATTGAACACACAAACCGTGCGTTTGAGAATGGTGGCTGACCTGGTGAACAACAAACTGGAAGGTTTCTATTCGATTGACGGAATTACTTATATCAATGTTGGAGCGGCTTACACAAATACTGCAAATCCGGCTGCGATCAATATTACAGGAATGGGACTTGCAGGTAACACGGTTTACGCCGGACTATATGCAACGCACCGTAATTCAAGTAACGCTGTAACTTTCAACTTCGATAACTTCTCAATTGCTCAGGCAGTAAATCACGCACCGGTTGCAGCTGTAATAGAAGATAAAGAAATTCCTACGAATGTTGCTTATTCTTTCATAGTTCCAGCCACAACTTTTACCGATGCTGATAACGACGCACTGACATTCACTGCAACACTTTCAGATGGCAATGTTTTACCAGCATGGCTTGCCTTCAATGCAACGACCAGAACATTCAGTGGTACGCCGGCAACAGCTGCTTTTTATGCGATCAAACTAAGTGCAACTGACGGACAAGCTTCTGTAAGTAGTAACTTTAATATTACTGTAAAGGCAGTGAACGCTCCTCCGGTTGTTGTATCAGCACCGGAAGCTCAGTCGCTGAGTACAAACCAGGAATTCTCTTTCATGACCGGTTCATTCTCTGATCCGGATGCAGGTGATGTTATTACTTACACGGCTAGTCTGGCTGATAGCAGTGCCTTACCTTCATGGATTTCTTTCAATGCAGCTACGCAGACTTTCAGCGGAACGGCTCCGGCCACAGTTGGCAGTCTGTCAGTAAGAATTACGGCTGCTGATCAGCTGCACAATGCAGCAAGTGCAGTTTTTGCTGTCAATGTTGCTGCACCAGCTGCGATCCCTTGTTTGCCTATCAGTACTTTACCTTGCGAAGAGCTGAATGTTGCTTTGCCTTTTATGCTCAACTTTGATGGTACAGAAGGTGGTATTCTGGATAAAACCGGTGCACATACAGGTTTCACCATGGTGGATGCACCATCAGGAACACGCCAGGTTTCAGACGGAACGGCTTCTTCTCCGGTAACAGGTTACGAAGTTTCCAAACTGACTGTTGCCAATGGAAGATTGAGTATCCTTACCAACAAAGGAATCGGGTTCACTACGAGCAACAACCAGCTGAATGCTTTGGGAGTTGGTTTTGTAGCGAATGCCAAACTGGTTATGGAAACAACCCTGATCAATCCGGTGAACGGCGCAAGCTCGGAACAAGGCGGTTTATGGATGGGTCTGAATGACAAGACTTTCATCAAACTGGTAGTAGTAGGTAACAAACTGGAAATGCGCAAGGAGATCAATGATGTATCTTCAAACGTAACAGGAATTTCTAATACGGATCAGCGCATCACGGACGTGATCACAGGACTGAACACACAAACAGTGCGTTTAAGAATGGTAGCTGATGTGGTGAACAACACATTGGAAGGTTTTTATTCTATTGACGGAATTACTTATATCAATGTTGGGGCGGCTTATACAAATACGGGGAATCCGGCAGCGATCAGTATAGCAGGAATGGGCCTTGCGGGTAAAACGGTTTACGCCGGACTTTATGCAACGCATCGTAATTCAAGCAACGCCGTTACTTTCAACTTCGATAACTTCTCTATTACGCAGCAGGAAATAAGCAAAACGCTTGCTTTCTCTCCAAATGCACTGGATTTCAGCGCAACACAGGGACAAGCTGTTACTTCTAAATCAACGATTTTTAAAGCAAGTGAAGGTAGCCCGGTAGTTACATTCACAAATACTTCGGCCAGCTGGTTTACCTTGCCAACCGCAAAACTTGATACTGTTACTTTTGGTGCAAATAATTTCAGTACAACCATTGCGCCTGGTATCTATGAGACAACAGTAACTGCTACTGCGCCAGGATACGAGCCTACTACTTTACTGATCAATTTAACAATTTCTTCACCAGTCATTGCGCAGGAAGTTAAAGTGAACTTCCAGGATTTGGCTACTGTACCTCCAACTGGCTGGGTTCGTGATTACGGACAGGCTTTCGGATTGAGAACCGGTACAAACCAGGGTGCAAATCTGGAATACGGATGGAGAAAACGGTCTGATGCAAGCTTGCTTGACCTGACTGCCAATGGCCGTAAACGTACTAAGCCGTCTGACGTGCTTCTTGCTTCTTTCATGCACATGCAGGCTGATGATATCACAGGTAATTTCACCGGTGTTAAAACAGAAGGGTATTGGGAAATAAAAGTACCAAACGGAAAATTTGATGTAACTGTTTCTGTTGGTGATTCTGATCCAAGTACAACCAATATCGAAAGCAATTCTATTAACGTAGAAGGAACCAATGCGATCTCTAATTTTATATCGAGTGGTGTTGCAGGTTCTGCTACCCGTTTCAAATCTGTAAAAGTACGTGTAACGGTAACAGACGGTTTTCTTACGATCAATGCGGATGGCGGTACCAATACCAAAATCAATTCGGCATTAATCACACCGGTTGATGCAACTCCTTACCTGGTTTGGTCTGCGAGTAATCACAGTCTGGTTGTTGAAAGCGGAACTGCCGAAACCAGCAAGACCTTCTCACTGGATTTGAACCATTCGACATCAGAAGCAAACCTTCCGATCGCTTTGTCAGCAACTTATGGTGAAGGAGCCTCAAACTGGTTGACATTTGATGCAACGCACAACGGAGACGAGCCGAACGTGACCTTTAATTATACAGCTGCTAAAAATCTGGCTGTTGGAACTTATACGGCTACTGTTACTGCTTCACTGGATGGTTACACAAGCGCAAGTACGCTGATCCAGGTTACAGTTTTAGCTCCTGGTGCAAACCAGCCTTACGTAGTTTCCTCAACACCTGCCAACGGTGCAACCAATGTTAGTATCAACATTGCAAGTATTGCGGCTAATAACCTGATCGTACCAGAAGTATCCGGTTTCAAAGGAGGGGTTGATAATTCAACTGTTACCATTGCCACTGTGAAAGTATATAAAGTGGTAGGAACAGTTACTACGGAAATTCTTGGAACAGTTCAGGGAACAGGTGGTGGTGATGCCATCAGTTTCTCGCCGACCTTTGCTTTGGAAGCGAATACAAAATATCGTTTTGTAGTAACAAATCAGGTTAAGTCTTACTATGGCGCTTCATTCCTGCCATACGAAGCAAACTTTACGACTGGAAATGCCACCACGGGTACTGCCAATCCTGTATTAGCAGAATTTGCTCCTAAACAGGTTATTGCAGGAACGGTTGGTAAAAAATATACAAGTATTACATTTGGGCCGGATGGCAGATTCTATGCCTTACGCCTGGATGGAAATATTGAACGTTTTGATGTAGACCGTGAAACCGGATTATTATCGGGACAAACTGAAATTAAATCCCTGACCGATAAATACGGCCTGAGATCTTCGGTTGGTTTGACATTCGACCCTTCTTCTACACCGACTCACCTGATTGCCTGGATTTCTCATTGCAGTGCAGGGCTTTCAAATGCACCTGAATTTGACGGAAATATCTCACGTCTGTCAGGAGAAAACCTGGAAACAGAAGAATTGATTTTGACTAAATTACCACGTTCAAAAGCGGATCACCTTGTCAATAGTATTGCCTTTGGCCCGGATGGCGCCCTGTATTACAATCAGGGAAGTTTGAGCTCAATGGGTATTTACGATGCAACATGGCAGCGCGATGAAAGTTTACTGGCTGCAACAGTTATGCGTCTTGACCTGACTAAACTTGCAGGTTTGACATTGCCGCTTGATGTACGTACTACTGCTAACCAGTCGGTGATCAATGCAGCACCTGCTGATAACATGCGTATGTCGGATGGTACTTATAACCCATATTCGTCTGTTTCCCCGCTGACTATTTTTGCATCAGGTGTACGTAATGCATTCGACCTGGTATGGCACTCAAACGGACAGTTATATGTAGCTGCCAATGGTTCGGCTGCGGGTGGTAATTCTCCTGCTTCGGTACTTGGTACACGTCGTCCGGATGGTACTTTTTACAGCGGACCAACAGTTCGTGCCACATCTTCTGTTCAGGTTCAGAATGACTGGCTGTTCCGTGTCAACCCGTTGAAACCGGTAGGATATTACGGTCACCCGAACCCGCTTCGTGGAGAATATGTATCTAACAGAGGTTATATTGACAATCCGAAATACCCGGCTTCACAGGGGCCATCTTCGGATTACAGGCCTGCTGCTTACAACTTTGAATTGAACAAATCGCCAAACGGTTCAATTGAATATAAAAGCAATGCTTTTGGCGGAGCGTTAAAAGGTAGGATCCTGGTTTGCCGTTTCAGCGGTGGTAGTGATATCATTGTACTTGAACCAGGTTCATTGACAAATGTTCCTTCTATTAATTCGGCTGACAGCGATGACAAGATTTATGATATCGTTGGAGCACAAACAGGTTCAGGAACCGACGGGATTACAGGTCTTTCAGGATTTACAAATCCATTGGACATCACAGAAGATGTGCAGACAGGTAACTTATATGTAGTAGAATACAACTGGAATAACATCAGCGGTAAAACTGCACAGATCGTTATGCTTAAAGCTTCGGCTACTACTACACACGTAGGTATTGCTTCGGTAAGCCCTGCGGAGATCATTGACAACGACGTTGTTGGCGGTGATGCCGGTAAAGCACATACAGTAACGATCGCCAATACAGGTAACAGTAACCTGATCGTTACAGGTATCTCTCTGGACGGTGTTGATAAATCACAGTTCCAGATGACTGGCGCGCCAAGCCCGAGCGTGGCTTCGCCAGTAACCATTGCACGTGGTAGTGCAGTAACTTTCAATATCGCATTTAATCCTACTTCTGTTGGTGTTAAAAAAGCAACCTTATCTGTTACCAGCACAAGCAATGCAGTTCAGACTGTATCATTGAGCGGTTTGGGAACAACAGGTTTGTCAGGAACGAACGAGCCTTCTTTACAACTTGTACTGGATGTTCGTGGAATTAATGTGAATGTTGGAGACGACAACAAGAATACGAACGTCATCCACAGTACGAATTCAAAAGCTGCCTTATTGGGAGAAGAAGTTTCGATCCAGGCATTCCAGCGTAATGAAGATGGTCCGGTTATTATTGAACCGTTATCCGTATTCGGGCCACTTGGCCCTGATGGAATTGTTACTGGCTTTGGCTGGTACTCAACTGGTATGCCAAATGCAAGAAATGAAATGTTCACAGTTGCCAACAGCGGTTACCAGACAGTAGATGTGCCTGCAAACGGCGTACTTACTTTTGATCCGGGCGACGAATCATTCGGGTTCTATTCTCACTGGCCATATTTCAACAACCGTTATGTATACAGTGAAGATGCATTGAACACCTTTACCGGTGCAGTGCCGCATCACGTTCGTGTATATCCTTTGAAAAACAGCGAAGGCGGAGTTATACCAAATGCCTATATCGTTGCTTTTGAAGAAACAACAAGCGGACTTGATTATCAGGATGTGGTTGTGATCGTTCGTAACGTGAAACCAGTTGTAAAAGACCTTACTTTTTCAAGTCAGTCACTGGCCTTCACACATACAATGGGAACTCCTACTACACCGCAAACGGTTACGGCCTTTGCTACAAGTGGTGCACCTGCGATCACAATTACTAAATCTGCTAATTCGTCATGGCTGACATTGCCAGCGGCTGCACTTGGGCCTTTGTCTTTCGGAATCAATGAAACCGGATTGACAAACGGAACTTATACGACTACGGTTACTATATCTGCCGTTGGTTACACAAGTGCAACACTGCCGGTCACGCTCGTAGTTGATACCCCGGTAGTACCGGCTTCAATTGCTGCAAATGATGATGAACTGGTATTTGATGCGCTTAAAAATACAACATCTACGAAACGACTGACTATTACCAATATCGGAACGACCACACTCGAACTGGGTACAATTGGTATAACAGGAGCAAACGCTGCTAATTTCAGTTTCCAGGAAATGGCGCTGGAAGGAGAAGTAACAGGATCATCTCTGCAACCGGAACAAACCAAAACTTTCGAGGTAACATTCACACCTGGTAACTCTGTAAGTACGTTCAGCGGCGCTCTTGTAATCAATAGCAATGCAGTTAATGCCCCGGCTTTCAGTGTTGGTTTATATGCATATTCTCTTAACGGTTATGAAGGTGCCAACGAACCTCCATTGCAAACCGTTGTGAATACATTGGGATACAAGATTAATGTGGGCTGGTCGAACCTGGTTGGTGGAATCCAGACAACGATGAAAGGCGAAGAAGTTGCAGTGCCTCTTTTCGAGAAAGCAGGAGACGGACCGGTAACTATTACTCCGGTTGCGCGTTATTCGCCGAACCAGGAACTGCCGTTTGGTTTTTATACCAATACAAGCAGCAGCCCGTCGCGTACCGTAGTCGGAACACTTTCAGGAGTTCTGGGTCAGCATCAGACTTTATTCCCTCAGATTGTATCCGGCTCTGACCAGTTTGAACCGGCAACGACATTCGGTATTTATGTACTTGGTTTACAAAACCGTTTATCATATACCGAAGATCAGCAGAATATCGGTGGCCCTGCGCTGCATGCTGCACGTATCTATCCATTGAAAAACCGTTCGGGTGAACTCGTAGCTAACAGTTATCTGATCTGCTTTGAAGATGCTTCGAACGGCGATTACCAGGATTATATGTTTGTGCTGAAAAATGTTACTCCTGCGGGACTGCGCAAAACGCTGGCCTTTACAGCAACCAGCCTTGACTTTACTACAAGTGTAAACGGAACTGCAACTGCAAAAACAGTAACACTTGAAGCGAAGAACGGTACACCATCAGCGATTACGTTTACGAAAGTGAATAACAGCTGGCTGACTTTGCCAAACCCGGCGTTGGGTACCTTGTCATTCGGTGTTAATACAGCCGGACTGGTAGCAGGACTTTATACAACAACGGTTACTGCGGAAGCAACCGGATATGCAAGCACTACAATTACAATCAGCCTGCGTGTATCCGATGTGAACGTAAACACGAAGAAAGTTAACTTCCAGCTGGCTAATTCAACAACCCCTAGCGGTTATATGCCGGATGCAGGTTTGCCATACGATGATACCAGAACATACGGATGGGTAGACCCAACGACCAAAGCACCTAAGGATCAGTCGGTCAGTATGCGTGAACGTACTTCGAGCACAGCTGAACCACGTTTAAAAGGTTTTGCTATCATGCAGGGAACTACAAGCGGACAGACTCCGGGCAGCTGGGAAATGAAAGTGGAAAACGGTTTATATAACGTAACGGTTGGGGTAGGAGATCTTGGTTTCTATGACAGCAATCACCGTATCAATGCAGAAGGAGTGCCTGTTATTTCAAGCTTTATACCAACTGCTTCAATTCCTAATAAAATTGCAACGGCAACCATACAGGTAACGGACGGTAAACTTACTATTGACGCTACCGGCGGAACCAATACCAAAATCAACTTCGTGATTGCAGAACCTGCAAGTGCAGAAAGTGATATAATCCCGCCAGTGGCTGCCGTACAACTGAACGGTACTTTACAATCGGCTGGTGTGTACAAAAACCAGGTAATTGCCTCAGTAACTGCTTCGGATGCGGGTGGTTCTGAATTATCACAAGTATTGTACAGTCTGAATGATGGTGTATTTACACCTTATTATTCACCGGTACTGATCAATACAATCGGGGTTAATAACATCCGTGCAAAGGCAATTGACGGAAATGGAAATGAAACGATTACAAGTCCTGTATCTTTCACCATTGCACAGCCTGCACTTAGCAATGCCAGTATGTTGGTAGAAAACCTGGATAAATTCCCGGCTAATGACCGCCTGACATTCTCGCTAATTCAGATCCCATGGCGCAGAACGCTTGAAGACGGTACTTTCACTCCTTACAACCGTAACCACGATGTTGTAAAAGTAAAGATCAGTAACAAAGGAGCAGGAGCACTTAATATTGCTGCTTTGAACTTCTCTAACAAAGCGCGCTGGAAAATAGCAACGATCAATAATGTTGCTTACGATTCGACTGCTGCGGCTGCACCTGTAATCGTTAACCCGGGAGCTTCGGCTGAGGTTGCGATCCAGTTCATCGCACAATATCCGTCAGGTCGTGTCAGAATAATTAATGATACACTTAATATCGTTTCCAATGATGATCTTTCACCGAAGAAAAGCCTGATCCTGCACGGAGTATGGCAGCTGGAAGGTGAAGGTGGTAACGAACCGCATACCCGTGAAACGATCGCTGCGTTTGGATTTAAATCCAATGTTGGTTTTGTTGCGAACGATGGTACAAATGCAGGAAGCAGCCTGATACTGAATACAGACGAAATTATGACGTCATTCTTTAGCAGGGCGGATGCTACCAAGCCGGTTTATGTTATCCAGATGGTTGCTTACCATGGATGCTGCGAAGCGACTGAGAACTTCTCGTACTACCTGAAAGGAGCAAGCGGAACTACCTCGGTATTTACACACAATCCACTGGACGGACAGTCAGTATTGCCTCAGAAAAATGGTTCTCCTGGTGTTTTGGCAGAAAGCAATTTCACGCCATCCGGTATTTTTGGTTTGAAATCAGGAAATTCTTACTCTGACCGTACCCGTAACTCAGAAGGCAAAATTGGTCTTCGTATCTGGAAAGCGATCGATGCAAATGGCAGCGTAATTCCTAATGCTTACATTGTTGGCCAGGATTATATTGGCAAGCCAGGTGTTACAAATTACGATTACCAGGATAATGTTTATTATGTAAGTAATATCAAACCGGAGACAGGTTCTGTAAATTATTCAGAATTGGCCTCAACTACTGGTTCAGTTGCTGACTTTGGTTCACGTGAAATCGGTGCAAGTAATACCGTTACCGTCGGAGTGAAAAATCTGGGTCTGACTTATGCAAACGGTACGACCGATCCTGCGATCACCATCTCGAAAGTGGAAATTACAGGTGCGAACCAGAATGAGTTTACAGCAGCAGTTCCGGCCGCTATGACGCTGGCAGCTCAGGAATCCACAACGGTTAACGTTACTTTCCGCCCGAGCACACAGGGTATCAAAAATGCCGCGCTGTTAATATATTATAACAATAGCCAGTCGCCACTTCGTATCCCGCTTTATGCCATTGCTGACAACAGCTGTAGTGTAATAACTTTGGTAAAACGTATCAAAGGAGGTGCCGATGCAAGTGTTACTGTTAATGGTAAAGTCTGGGAAGCTGATGCAGCTTATCGCCAGGGTTCAGTTCGGTTAGACAAACCTGCCGCAACACCTATTGCCTTAACAGATGACGATGTGGTTTACCAGACTTACCTGTCAGCAGCTGCTGATCTGGGTGAAACACGTTACTCAGTGCCGGTTGCCAATGGTAATTATATGGTAAGAATGCACTTTGTAGAAAACTTCTTTACCGTCGCAGGTTCAAGGGTATTCAGTATTAACCTGGAAAATCAGGTAGTACAGTCTAACTTCGATATCTACCGGGAAATAGGTTATAAAGCTGCAATAGTGAAAGATTTCACCGTAGCTGTAACAGATGGCAAACTGGATGTTAAATTCAATCCGACAGTAAACCGTCTGGCACTGGCCGGGATGGAAATCCTGACTGCTACAGCAAATCCTAACGCGGTTACATTAACACAAAGCGTAGTAGAAGGAGCTGAATGCGGAACCACAAACGGTTATATCACCTTTGGAGTTGCCAATTCTTCGGCAGGTTCATTCCTGTACAAAATGGGAGCAACGGGTACTTACCAGGCTACACCGCTGTTTGCCAACCTGGCTTCGGGAGATTATACTTTCTATGTGAAGGAAAATGTGAGCGGAGGTTGTGAAACTTCAAAAGTGTTTACCATTCCGGTGCGTAACAATATGGCCTTCACAGTAACTCCTCAGGTAATGGCTTGTGCTGCCACTTCAACGTCGGCAACAGTAAGTGATATATCAGGAGGAACGGGTAATTATACCATCAGCTGGGGTACTACTCCGGTACAAACCGGAGCTACTGCTACTGGTCTTCTGCCAGGAACTTACAGCGTAACCGTACTGGATGCATCGGGTTGCAGCCTTACTCAGCAGGTGACAGTTACCCGCGATCAGAACTGCCCTGTTTCAAATATCCGTATCAATTCAGGAGGTGCAGCTTTTACAACGGCAGATGGCCGCCAGTTTATGGCTGATGCTTATTTTGGAGGAACAAACGGTACTTCAACTCTTGCTACAACGGTTAATATCCTGAACACAACGGATGATGATCTTTACCGCAGTGAGCGTTCTTCGGCCGCGTTTAATTATAGCGTACCGGTTAACAACGGAACAATGAATGTGATACTGCACTTCGCAGAAACATATTTCGGAGCACCTGGCAAAGCTACCGGTGCAGCTGGCAAACGGATGTTCAACGTCGACATTGAAGGTAGCCGCAAGCTGACCAACTATGATATCTATGCAAAAGCGGGTGGTGCTGTAAGGCCGGTACTTGAAACTTTCGCAGTAACGGTAACGGACAATGTGTTGAACATTAACTTCCTGGCCGGAACAGCTAACCTTCCCAAGATCTCTGCAATTGAGATTATACCTCAGGTAACAGTTGTAAATCAGGCTCCGGTACTGGCAGCGATTGGGAACAAAACAGTAACTGTAAATCAGGCACTGACCTTCACAGCCACCGCGACTGATGCAAATACAGACCAGACGAAGACCTATACATTGACAGACGCGCCGGCTGGTGCAGTTATCAACGCTGCGACCGGTGTTTTCAGCTGGACTCCGGCAACTACCGGAACCTACACTTTCACAGTAAAAGTGACGGACAACGGTTCACCGGTAATGTCTGATGATGAAGTGATCATTGTAACGGTTAATAATGTGCCTAATATTGCACCGGTACTGGCTGCAATTGGAAACAAAACAGCAGTAACCAACCAGACTCTGAGCTTTACTGCAACTGCAACGGATGATGCAAGTCAGACTAAAACGTTCTCATTAACCAATGCTCCGGCGGATGCAGTTATCAATGCCTCAACAGGTGTTTTCAACTGGACTCCGGCTGCCGCTGGAAGTTTCACTTTCACAGTGGTAGTTACAGATAATGGTTCGCCAGCCTTGTCGGCTCAGGAACAGATTACGGTAACGGTCAACAATCCGGTAGTGATCAGCAACCCGATCCGTATTAACGCAGGCGGTGCAGCCTTCACTACTTCCGACGGCCGTCAGTTTATTGCTGATGCTTACTTTGGAGGTACAAATGGTACATCTACACTTGCTACCACGGTTGATATCCTGAACACGACCAACGACGTACTATATCGCAGTGAGCGTTCATCAGCTGCCTTTGATTACAGCATACCGGTTGCCAACGGATCTTTCAGTGTGGTTCTTCACTTTGCTGAAACGTATTTCGGAGCACCTGGTAAAGTAGCCGGAGCAGTAGGAAAGCGGATGTTCAACGTAGACATTGAAGGCAGCCGTAAGCTGACCAACTACGATGTGTATGCCAAAGCAGGCGGAGCAATCCGCCCGATACAGGAAACCTTCGCAGTAACTGTAACTGATGGAATGCTGAACATCAACTTCCTGAGCGGAACGGCTAACCTGCCTAAGATTTCAGCGATCGAAGTGTTACCGCAGCCGGCAGAAGTAACAGCGAATACAGCGCCGGTTCTGGCAGCAATTGGAAGCAAAACTGCAACAACGGGTCTGCCATTAAGTTTCACTGCAACTGCAACGGACGATGCAAGCCAGACTAAAACGTTCTCATTAACGGATGCTCCGGCAGGTGCTGCTATCAATGCATCGACTGGTGCTTTCAGCTGGACTCCGGCTGCGGCAGGAACTTACACTTTCACAGTCCATGTAGCTGATAACGGTTCGCCTGTCATGACAGCTCAGGAACAGATTACGGTAACGGTGACCAATGCAGTGGTAAGCAGTAATCCAATCCGGATCAATGCAGGAGGCGCTGCCTTCACTACTTCGGATGGACGTCAGTTTGTTGCTGATACGTATTTCGGTGGAACGAACGGTACTTCTGTACTTGCGAGCACGGTCGATATCCTGAACACAACTGACGATATCCTGTACCGCAGTGAGCGTTCTTCGGCAGCATTCAATTACGCCATACCTGTACCAAACGGAAACGTAAGTGTGATACTGCACTTTGCAGAAACATATTTCGGCGCACCTGGTAAAGTTGCAGGAGCAGCAGGGAAAAGGATGTTCAACGTAGATATCGAAGACAGCCGCAAACTGACCAACTACGATGTGTATGCCAAAGCAGGCGGAGCGGTTCGTCCGATACAGGAAACCTTTACAGTAACCGTAACGGATGGTATACTGAACATTAACTTCCTGAGTGGTACTGCCAATCTGCCTAAGATCTCTGCGATAGAAGTAATACCAGCTCCGTCAGCAACTGCAAGGATAGCACAGGAAGAAATCAAACCGGCTGCAAAAGTTGAATTTGAAAAATCAATGGTCTATCCGAATCCGGTACAGAAAAGGTTTACAGTTGAAATTTCAGGTAAGCATACCGGTAAAGTTTCTCTGCACCTGATCAGCCCGGCCGGCAGAACTTATGAGCTTAATTCACCGGAGCAAAGAAACGGCGGATCGAAATCAGAAGTTGATATTTCAAACCATTCGCTGAGCACAGGTACTTACCTGCTAAGGGTACATTCTATCACGGCATCTGAAATTATCAGAGTACTGGTTGTAGAATAAAACTTAAAGAGTACTAATATAAAAATGCCTCCCGGACAATTGTCCGGGAGGCATTTTTATTGTGGGTTAAAAAGAATCTATCCATAGAATTTTCCCGCATTTTGATCTGAAAATTTTATAATTCATTCAAATGCAAAAAGTGTGACAAATGTCAACGTGAGATTGTGTCAAATGACTTCGTTTCAAAAGCCCGGCTGTGGCACCTTTGTTCTGTCAATTGCCGGTCAGATAAGTCAAAAACAACAGCAAAATGAAAAATCAAAAAGACCCGGTTTATTACCAGGATGCTACATCACGCGCTGAAATGATCCGTTTCCGAGAGATCTCTCCGGTTGAAATCGTGAACGCACATCTGGACTTTCAAGGTCGGTTATCCACCAGTTATCAATCCCGAACCTGAGGGTGTGATCCCAACCATCCTGATCAAACCTGTAAAGCCGTAAACAAACACTGGCAATGAAACAATTTTTTTGAATTAATATCCGGACGACCTTTGCATTTCCGGCTAATTATACGGCCTGTTTTAAGTAGTGTTTCCTTTTTCAAATCTTTGGTATAAAACAGCAGCTTATGTCAAGGTGTTATTTTATTACGAAGTAACGCAAGCACGAAAGTTATTTGTTTTAAAACAAGAACCTTAGGTGGCTTAGTCTCCTGAGGGAAAACTACATTTCATGTTTAATTCAAAACTGTTAATAAATTAAGTCCTAAAACCCTTTAAACCATTGATGGTGAGAGAGAAAGTTAATAATTCATCAGAAAGAACGAAACTATATTTTTTACCGGTACACTCATTAGCAGTTGCCATCCTGATCTTCATTTTTACGTCATCTGTCAGTGCTCAGGTTGCTAAACTTCCTTTTATTCCTTCGCAGGAAGAACTTAACCGTCCTTTTGGCAAGGCAGATGAAGCATCTTTTCTTGCTCCTCCGAAAGTGTATCATCCCCAGACCTGGTTCCATTACATTGGCGGGAATGTCTCGAAGGAAGGTATCACCAAAGATCTGGAGGCAATAGCAACGGCTGGCTTTTCCGGCATACAATTATTTCACGGCCAGTTTGGCGGCCCATGGCCTGGTGTAGAACCCCAGATTACAAGTTTGAGCGCGAATTGGGATGATGCCGTAAAACATACCGCAACAGAATGCCGCAGGTTGGGGCTTTTCTTTTCAATGAATAATTGCCCCGGATGGGCAACTTCCGGCGGGCCCTGGATCGAACCTTCAAACGCAATGCGCAACATTGTCTGGAGCCGTACCGATATGAAGGGAGGGGAGCTTGTAAATCAAATACTGCCTGTGCCGCAACCGAGTACAGAACCATGGCGTGATTACCGTGACGTGACAGTTCTTGCATTTCCTACACCTCTGGACGATTCAGGCATACCGCTGGTACCGCAATTGGTAACAAGCAATGTGGATGCTGACTGGAAACAGTATCTGTCCGGGCAGGCCAAAGATAAGATCCGGTTAGCTCCTGCTGATCCCGATAAGCCACATTGGATAGAGGTAACATTTCCTGAGGCGGTGTCCCTTCGCAGCGTGGAATTTCCCAGTATACAGGGTTTTAACCACGGCAGGTCTTATGATCCGGGCGTGAAAGTTACCATACAGGCTGTGCTGGATAATGGGAAAATACAGGATATTCTCAGTGTAAATATGCCGCAGTCAAACTGGCAGGATGATCAGCCGATCACGCTGGCTTGTTCCGAGGTTGCCGGAGTGAAAAAATACCGTATTTCCATTTTCAATAAATACAATATGGCATTGAGTTCTCTTCGCTTGTTTTCTGCGGCAAGAAAAAACGGTTGGGAATCGGAGGCTGCATGGACGCTGAGAGGTATTGAAAGAAGCGGTCAAAATCCTGAACAGTCTGCAAAAGCATTTATTGATCCTGACAGGATCCTGGATATTTCGGACAAAATGGATAAAGATGGAAAACTGAACTGGTCAGCCCCAAAAGGAAACTGGACAGTTCTTCGTCTTGGCCATGTCAATTCGGGTAAAGAAAACGGGCCTGCTCCCAAAGAAGGAACGGGATGGGAAGCCAACAAACTTTCGGCGTCAGGCGCAAATGCACATTTTGCGGGTTATATAGGAAGGTTATCCGGTCAAAACGGGCCACTTGCAAGAGGCCTTCTCAATGGAATGCTGATCGACAGTTGGGAATGCCATACCCAGACCTGGACGCCGGAAATGGAAAAGGAGTTTATGAATGTTTCCAATTATTCGCTGCGAAAGTGGCTTCCGGCTTTGTTTGGTTATGTAATTAAAGATCATGAAACGACAGGACGTTTTTTAATTGACTGGCGAAATACGATTAACCACCTTTTTACAAACAATTATTACGGGCGTATGGCGACGCTGGCGCAAGAAAACGGGCTGAATGTTACCTATGAAACATCCGCCGGCGACGTATTACCCGGAGATATACTTGAATATTTCAAATTTGCCGATGTTCCGATGACCGAGTTTTGGCAGCCCATGACTGATGATTTTGTTGGTTCCATCAATTTTAAGCCTATCAAACCAACTGCTTCTGCTGCAAGAATGTACGGCAAGCCGAGGGTTGCTGCCGAGGCTTTCACGAACATCAGTTTATCGTGGGATGAACATTTTGAAATGCTTCGGGAGGTAGCGAATTGTAACGCTGTGGAAGGTGTGAGTCATTTTGTATTTCATACTTACACGCACAATCCGCAAACTCCGTTTCTCCCGCCAGGTACGTCATTCGGTGCTGGAATAGGGACGCCGTTTCTGAGAGGCCAAACGTGGTGGAAATTTATGCCCGACTTTACAAATTATCTGGCACGTTGCACCTATCTGCTGGAAAGAGGCAAGCCGGTTTCTGATGTGTTATGGTATCTTGGAGATGAGATCAATCATAAACCAGACCAGAATGCTCCTTTTCCGAAGGGATTCAAATACGATTATTGTAATCCCGATGTGCTCTTGAACCGCCTTAAAGTGGAAAACGGAAAATTGGTAACACCCGAAGGAATACAGTATAGTGTGCTTTGGTTGCCGGATACACCGCGCATGCTGCCACAGACCTTGGAAAAAATACTTTTGTTGGTACAGCAGGGAGCGACTGTGATTGGTGAAGCCCCGGTTGGCCTTGCAACATTGTCCGGAGGCGAAGCCGCCAGGATACGTTTTGATGCAGCGGTTAAGAATATTTGGGGAGTTCAAAAAGGAATGAGAAAGAATGGCAAGGGTTATGTTATATCTGGTATGACACTGGAACAGGCATTGACCGGATTGAAATTAAAACCCGATGTTACCGGAGGCGATGCTTTATGGCAACACCGGAAGGCAGACGACGCGGACTGGTATTTTGTGAGTGCACCCAGGGGAAAAGGATTTTCTGGTGAACTTAGCTTTCGGACAAACGGAGCCGCGGAGCTTTGGGATCCTGTGACCGGAACTTTTAGATCCATCGAAAGCCGACGCGATGGCGATCGTACTGTCATTAAACTCGACCTGATCAAATCGAATTCGTGTTTTATTGTATTCAGAAAAAATGGGGCAGGAAGTGTTGCCTCGAAAGTTGTAAAAAACAAGGATATTTCATCCGTTCAAATTACTAATCCCTGGACATTGAACTTCCCGGTAGGCTGGGGCATTACGGAACCTGTAAAATTACCTGATCTGAAACCATGGAAAGATCTTGATATTTCATCTGAAGGAAAATCATTTTCAGGAACTGCAACTTATACAACGACTTTTAATATTGACAAAACAACTCCCGGTATGGAATATATTCTGGATCTGGGCAGTGTTGATATGGTCGCAGCAATCACTATAAACGGCACAGAGGCCGGCAACTTACTGGCACCACCGTATCGTATGAACGTGAAAGATTTGGTAAAAAAGGGACAGAATACGCTTTCCGTTCAGGTGACAAGTACCTGGTTCAATCGTCTGGTCTACGATGCCGGGCAGCCTGAAGAAAAACGTAAAACCTGGACAATCAACGGCCCCGATAAAAATGCGCCGCTGCGTGTTTCAGGTTTAATTGGGCCGGTAATTATTCAGGGAAGAAAAGTGGCGGAATAGTAAATGTTCTTAATCTATCAGACCTTTTCGTTTTTCAAATTCAGACAGATACTTAATTAAAGTGCAATTTTCGTGATTTACCGGCTTTATCAATCTAAGTAAGTTGTTTGACCAATGGAATAACCTTTGTACCGATCAGTTCTATGGAATGTAACAGTTGCTGGTGGGTAAGGCCTGCATTATCCATCTGAAATGTAAACCGGTCAACACCGCCTAATGCTTCACTATGCCTTAATAGTTTTTCGGCCACTTGTTCTGGTCCGCCAACTACCAGTACACCTCTTGGGCCAATCAGTACATCGAACTTTGCTTTGTTAACCGGAGGCCAGCCTCGTTCCCTGCCCAATCTGGTCCAGAGCTCGGCATAACCCGGATAATATTCAGCAACGGCCTGCTCGTTGGTAGCCGCAACATATCCTGGTGAATGTAATCCAACTTTTAACTGATTCAAAGGGAAACCCGCTCTGCGTCCTTCTTCGCGGTACAAGTCGACTAAGGGACGGAAACGTTCTGTTTCACCACCAATAATCGCCACCATCAAAGGCAGCCCTAATCTTCCAGCTCTGGCAAATGATTCCGGTGTGCCGCCCACACCCAGCCAAACAGGTAATTTTTCCTGAATCGCCCTAGGATAAACGGGTTGATTTTTCATTGCAGGCCTGAACTTGCCGGACCAGGTAATAAATTCATTGTCCCGGATTTTTAGCAGAAGTTCAAGTTTTTCTTTGAACAGCGCATCGTAATCGTTAAGGTCAAATCCAAAAAGCGGATATGCTTCAATTGCAGATCCGCGACCGACTACCAGTTCGGCTCGTCCTTTTGATATTAAATCCAGTGTTGCAAAACTCTGGTACACCCGCACGGGATCGGCGGTGCTTAGCACAGAGACGGCACTGGCCAGGCGAATTCTTTTGGTTCTGGCCGCAGCGGCAGACAGGATTACAGCAGGTGCGGAATCCAGAAATTCCTTTTTATGATGTTCACCAATGCCAAAAATATCAAGTCCCGCCTGATCCGCTGCTGAAATCCTGTCCAGTAATTGTTCCATTGCATCCACGCTGCTCAGAACATCGCTGCCATACATTGCAGATGCGAAACTATCAATTCCTATTTCCATTATCGTATTTAAAATTATATCTATCCTGATTTTGACTGTTATAGAATCACCGGTCAGCCTGACCTTTTACTTTTTAAGAAAGGGCTCCCGGAGGAGGACCGCCGGCCGGCCTGGATTTATCTTTAGGAAGCGGTACAAATTCCTGGTTGTCAGTTGGGGGCAAAATAATACGTCCCTGTTTCCAGTCTTCCTTCTGCTTGTTCAATTCTTTCTTTGCGGCTGGAGACGAAGTTCCACCAAATATACCGGTCTCCCAAATGCTCACCGCCCAGCATCATCAGCGTCGTATTTTCCTTTGCGATAATCAACGGATCTACACCTTTGGTAAAAACCATCAATTTTCCGGCATTGTAGGTAATACCATTCACTTCAACGCTGCCTTTAACGATGTACGCACCTCTTTCGCTATATTCCTTCGGCAGGCCAAACCTGGCACCCTGGTTGAGAATGACATGTACATAAAACAAAGGTGAATTTGTACTGACACGACTAGTTAATCCATACGCATCACCGGCTATCAAACGCATCCAGACACCTTTATCCGTAAAGACCGGCAATTGTTCTGCGGTATAATTTTTGAATGCCGGCTCTCCTTCCTCATCTTTTTCAGGCAATGCCACCCAGGTTTGTATCATTTCAAGTTCACCTCCGGCAAGCATAGCAGGATCTTCAAAACGTTCACTATGGGCAATACCCTTTGCGGCAGTCATCCAGTTCACTTCACCTGGTTTTATGATCTGCTCAACACCGAGGCTATCCCTGTGAGTTACTTTCCCGCTGAATAAATAACTTACCGTAGAAAGGCCAATATGTGGATGTGGCAGTACATCCAGGTTGGTTGCAGTCGGCGTTGGTATATTTACAGGCCCTCCATGATCCATAAAAATGAACGGTCCAACCATTCTCCGCAATTGATAAGGAAGAATGCGTTTTACTTCAAATCCCGGGACTATTTCCGCCTTTCTGGATTCTATGACTATATCGAGCATAAGAATAATGGAGAAATTAAAAGTAAATTACGTCTGACTGATGGGTGAATTTCATTTGGTATCAATTGTAGTTACCTCATATTTTGCTTCACCTTTTCGCGGTGTTGTCCACCCCATGCACTGAGCTCCCTCATAACGTTTTGTAAAGTCCGGCTATAGTCAGTTGCTTCGTAGATGATGGTAACAGGCGTGGTCGGATATACGTTTCGTTTGATAAAATCATTCAGCTCCAAATGCTTTAGTTCTTTGGCCAGTATTTTGGATGAAATTCCCGCAACTTCATTTTGGATCTCATTAAAACGCTTCGACGACTGCACCAGACTCAGGATTAATGGCAGCTTCCATTTACCGTTCAGTACATAAAGCGCATCAATTACATTTTTTAGCGAACCGGCACATTCTGCAATGCCCGGAAGCGTGTCATCTATCCTGATTTTCATAGTTGCAAAGATAAACACATTCCTAAAGGTAACCGCTTTCCTTTGGGTAAGTACTCACTTTTGATCACCTGGTAACTATACTTTTGCAAGTGAAAAATAAATATAATTTTCTTATGAAACGCATCCTTCATTTAATCTCAAGCGTACAGGGTAACCACTCTTACAGCATCAGGCTTGGTCATGAAATTATTGGAAAAATTCAGGATAAGTACCCCGGCAGTAAGGTTGAAGAATTAAACCTGGTAGATATAGAAATCCCTCATCTTAACCCTGCTGTTCTTCGTGCCTTCTTTATTCCGGGTGATCAGCTGACGACAGAGGAAAAAGAATCCATTCGTTTTTCTGATGAGGCGGTTAAACAGTTAATGGCTTCTGATATCATCGTCATCGGCGCACCGCTTTACAACTTTACCATCCATACATCGCTGAAAGCCTGGATTGATCACATAACAAGAGCTGGTATCACTTTTGGATATGGTGAAAATGGGCCTGTCGGTATGGTTACTGGGAAAAAAGTCTATGTGGCAATGTCTTCCGGCGGTGTTTTTTCAGAAGGGCCTGGTAAAGCGAACGACTTTGTTGCTCCATATCTGAAATCTTTCCTTGGCTTTTTAGGCATGACAGACCTTACTGTTTTTCGTGCTGAGGGTTTAAAAATTCCGGGTGTAAAGGAAAATGCTATGGAAAAAGCTATTGAAAGTATCGCGATTGATTAACATTTCTTTCCATGGCCGAAGAAACAGAGGTTGTCCGGATTTTCAGACAACCTCTGTTTTGATATCCTTAGAACATCAGATTAAGCCGCAATTTTCCCTGCTTCCGTTGCCTCGGTAACTTCAATTAAACTTCCTGATTTTACATCATAAACAAATCCATAAATGGGAATAAGCGGATTTACAAGCGGATGTTTTCTGATTCTTTCCACATCTTCGGTGACACTGTTTTCCAGATTTTTGAAAGTCAGGAATGCCGTGTACCTGGCCTCATCTGAACCGCCTGTTTCTTCCGGATTGCGCCATCCGTTTTCGTCAACAGTAGCTGTTTGCAAACTTGTAGCCAATAGATCCCTGATAATATCGTCGGTAAAAAGCTGCATTCCACAGTCGGTATGGTGAATGACAAACCATTCTTTTGTTCCCAGTAATTTATGGGAAATAATGAGTGATCTGATCGCATCATCACTTGCCCGGCCGCCGGCGTTACGTATTACATGTGCATCTCCTTCCGAAAGTCCGGCATATTTGGCAGGATCAAGCCGTGCATCCATGCAGGTTAAAATAGCGAATTGCCTTGCAGGCGGCAATGTCAGTTTCGATTTGTCTCCAAAATTTTTGCTGTACGCATGATTTGCATTAAGTACATCCTGTAAAATTGCACTCTTCGGGAATGCGGATTGGCCTGTTTGTTCTGACATAACATTGAAAATTAAGATTTGAAATTAATTGAAAGGGAAAATGAAAGAAGCGGTCGGCGGTCGGCATTCGTCCATCGGCATTCGGCAAAAAAAAGCCCAACCAGTAAACGCAGCAGTATGGCGAAGCCAAACGCCGAAAACCGAAAGCCGTCCGCCGAAAGCCGAAGTATTAAACCTCATTTTCCCAAAGAAATCAGATTTGAAAAAACACGGTAAGCCCCCGGAACGCCGGCTGGCAACTGGCGAAACCAGCTCATGGTAGTATACACATAATTTCCCTTGCCATATTTGGCAATGAGTATTCCGCCATCCAGTTTTTCACAACCCGGGTCGTTGCACGAAATCACTGTCTCATATTTGTCAGACCAGTTTTCAGGCTGGTATAAACTGCGCTCCTGAACCCAGCCATCGAAGTCTTTTTGGGTAATTTTATTGGGATAATTCAGTGCTTTACATTCTTTGTTCAGAAAGCGTACTTCCGAACCTTCCACCGTTACACGTTTGCTGGAAACTGTAAAAGGGTAGGGGCCAAAGTCTTTCATCAGCAAACCCTGGTCGGAATTGTACTGCACGATCAGATTTCCGCCATTTTCTACATATTTAAGCAAAATCGGATTAATGATCCTGACCCGTTCGATCATGTTATAGGCCCTGACACCAACAATCACAGCATCGTATCTTTGCAGTTTTTCGGTAGAAATATCATTGTCTTCCAACAAAATGACCTCATAACCAATCTGCTGCAGACTGGCCGGGACCATATCACCGGCGCCTTTTACGTAGCCGATCAGCTGGCCGTTTTTATTGATATCAACCTTGACCACTTTTGCAGTGGCCTTCGGAAAACTGATCTGGGTTGGAATATGCGGATAGCTGATCAAATTCAGGCTGCGGTTATAATCCTTTCCTGCCACTGTTACCACCGCACTTATTTCAGCTTCATCCGCATGGCCGGGCGGGAATAATTCAAAATTTACATTTTGTTCAGCTCCTTTGGCTTTAAGGTTTACAGGGATTGAAAACGGTTCTGCACGCCATCCTTTTGGTAGTTTTAAGCGTACATTCCCTGTCAGGTTATCCGATGCAGACTTAACGTTCACTTTTACTTTTTTACTATTTATGCCATCGAATAAATAAACCTTATTGTCGACTGAAACATAAACGGGAGGTGTTATGGCAAGTGGCTGATAAATTTCACCAAGGATCGGATCTGTTTTTTGGTACACAACCGGAACTGAATAATGCAACGAACGCCCGCCTATTTCAAGGTCGAAACCCACGTTGGCTACAGGCTTATTTTCTGCCACGCCAATTTCCCGCTGATCAGGAACCTCGAACAGGCCAAGGCTGCCTTCATTTTCAAGCCAGTAAGGCTGCGAATATCTGGTATCAGATGGAATCCGGGCAACTCCTGAAATTTCAATTTTTTCATTATTTGCCAACTGCAAATTGACCAGTGAATCTCCCTTTTCAAACGGAGAATATACTTTCTTTAAAATTACTGGAACCGGCGAACGGTTGGTCGCTTCAATTTTTAACCTGATTTTGTCTTCCGGCGTATAGGCATAGTCGTCAGATTTTACCAAAAGAAACAGGCCAAGCGCTTCCTGGATTACTTTATTCAGATCTTTTAATTTTTCCTTTTTCCAATAGCCGTCAGGCAGATTTTCAAGTTCGGATTTCACATCCAGTAAAACCGGGACGGAAGCAGACGGATTGATATAATTGTATGTGCTGATTGCCTTTCTGATCAACTCATCTATTTTTCGTGTGTTCTTTTCCCTGCTCCAATTCGTATTGATTTCACTGAATAAATCATCTGTGGCCTGTTTGCCTTTTACGTGTTTGAAATATTCGGTCAGGCTGCCACGGAAACCAATTGTGCCAAAGCCCTGTGTTTTATGAACAGTCCTGCTTTCCGCTGCAATCTCTCCGTATGATTTTCCCAGAAGCTGGTTGAAAACACCTACATCGACTTTAATACATTCTTTTGCATCATTTTCATCCACTTCATCCCTTCTTTGGTTCCACCACATACCTGCATTCCAAACCAAACGCGTTGCCTTCCAGATACCGGCATATTTGAGCTGTTCCGGAAAACGGCTTGGATCTGCCGCGGCATCAAAAGCTTCTTCTGCCAGGAGCGCTGAGGCAATATGCTGTCCGTGCCCTGCTCTTTCGTCCGGTGGAAAGCGCGTTACGATCACATCCGGCCTGAATTTCCTGATTACCCAGACAGCGTCTGAGAGCAGTTTTTCTTTATCCCAGATTGTAAAAACTTCCTCTGCGCTTTTGGAAAAACCAAAGTCTACTGCCCGGGAAAAAAACTGGTGCCCGCCATCAATTCTTCTTGCCTGCAAAAGTTCCTGTGTTCTTAATATCCCAAGATTTTCCCTGATTTCGGTTCCGATCGCATTTTGTCCGCCATCGCCGCGTGTCAGTGAAAAGTAGGCGGTATTATAATGTTTTTCGTTGGCCATATAGGCAATGAAAGTGGGATTCTCATCGTCAGGATGCGCACCGAAATACAATACGTTTCCAAGGACATTCAGTTTTTGGATACCCTGAAGAATTTCTGATGATGAAGCGCCTGATGGTACCTGGGCCCATATATTTTTTGAAGTTGCCATTTCGGTCAATACAATTGCGAATAATAAATAACGAAGTACATGTGTTTTCATAAACTAGGCGTACAGGATTTTGCTGGCCACTTCCAAAAAAATGATAAGAATTGAATTCTGGTCTTCGCTTTTCAGGTAGAGTTTTACTTTCCGGAGAAAATCATATAACGGCTCGCTGTACTTATGCCCGGTCTGCTGCTGAAAATCATTGACTGTAAGATTGTTGTCATTGTTTTTCAGTAAATACAGCGCAATAAAAAAATAGGACACGGGGAGTTTGCTTCCTTCAAGTATGGTCCCGCTTTGCAGGGTTGTTCTGAACCTGCAATTCTTACACTGGAACTGCTGTTTTGAGGATAGCCAATAGTGATGGGAGCCGCCGCACTTTTTGCAGATTATTCCTTTTTTTAACCGAAAATCTTTAAATGCTTCGACCGCAAGTTCTTCGTTTTTATAAATGTCTAAAAGATCTTTTGAAAGCATACGCCTGGGTTCTAAATTTTACTCATGTCCCAAAATTACAAACATTTGATTTAAAAAAATATAAAGTCTATGGAATTAGTATATAAATAATGTTGGTGGTACGATAAACAATTAGCAGTTCTATTAAATCTATGAAATTGATAGGGAGATTTGCGATATAAAATATGGTAGATCACCGAAAAAAAGTAATTTTAAATGTTTTAATTTTTAAAATTACAAGTGTGGATTAATAATGTTCGGTTTAGCTATTTGAATGCGTTTATGTGTAATTTGCTGTGTGGTAAACTTCATGAATTATAAATAAGTCAGAAACAGATTCGGGTAATTTTGTACCGGGAAAGGAAAACCCGGTTTCTTAGCAGGGTTAATACAAGCTAAAATCGGTTAAATATTAATTAAATAGAAAATGCCAAAATCAAACGAAAAGCAAACAGCACTAGGTGATGTAGCGGCCAGGCAGCTGGCCATCGCCACCCGTACCGTTCCTCAAATGGTATCAATCACTCCGCGTTGGTTGACACATTTATTAAACTGGATCCCGGTTGAATCCGGCGTTTACCGTCTGAATAAGGTTAAGGAGGGGAGTGTTGCCGAAGTAGATTGTTCCGGACGCGATGAGAGGGAATTGCCACATACATTTATTGATTATGTTGAAAATCCACGCGAGTATAACCTTAATGCAGTGAATACGGTTTTGGATGTGCATACCCGTGTTTCTGACCTATATAGTAAACCCTACAACCAGATCAGCGAGCAGCTTCGCCTGACTATTGAAAGCATTAAAGAAAGACAGGAAAGTGAGCTGATCAATAATGAGGAATACGGCCTGATCCACAGCATTGTACCTTCACAAAGAATTTCAACGCGTAACGGTGCTCCAACACCGGACGACCTGGATGATCTGATTGCCAAAGTATGGAAAGAGCCTGGGTTCTTCCTGCTTCATCCGAAAGCCATTGCAGCATTTGGCCGTGAGTGTACACGCAAAGGTGTACCACCTCCGACAGTTTCCCTTTTTGGCTCACAGTTCATCACATGGAGAGGTATTCCTTTATTCCCTTCTGACAAGCTGCCAATCGAAGACGGAAAGACAAAAATATTGCTTTTGCGTACCGGTGAGAGCCGTCAGGGAGTTGTAGGGTTGTACCAGCCCGGACTACCAGGAGAGCAGTCTCCGGGATTATCCGTACGTTTTATGGGAATTAACGACAAAGCGATTGCATCTTATCTTGTTTCTCTGTATTGCTCACTGGCAGTGTTGGTTGATGATGCGATTGCGGTTCTTGAAAACGTAGAAATAGGAAACTACCATGAGTATAAATACTGATTCATTTCCCACTGGCGAAGGTATTTCAGGCTTGCCTGATGCAGCAGAACTGGAAAAACTGGCCAACGAGCTTTTTTCATTGCTTCCCAATGAAATGCCGAAGGCCAATTTTTCACCGGATCTTGCCGACCATCCCAGACTGGAAAAATCGCTGAACCTGGTACATGAAAGACTGCCGTCTCTGTTTACCAGGAGCGATGGATTTAATGCAGGCAATCCGCAAACAAGTTTGCCGGACCCGCATTTTCCTGTCAGGAGCACACCGGTATCCGGATCAGGCGTTTCTCCATCAGGTTCCCGGCAAGCAGTAAACCAGTTAAGCCTGAGTCAGTTGCAAACGGCAAACCCGGATAGTGTATCCGCTCATACGGATTATCCGGGTTTGCAGCACCAATCTCCCTCTGTTGCTGGCAGCGGCATTTCTCCGTCTGCGGCTCATCAGGGAAATGCTGTGAATTTAAGCGATCCGCAATCGGGTTTCCATGATCCGCATGTTGGTGTTCCCACTACTTCTGCATCCAGTGGTTTGGGGCATGTGCCTCATTCTGTTGCCGGAAGCGGTGTTTCACCTTCGGTAATCCAGCACGGGCCCAGTTATGCAAACGCTTTTCCTTTTTCACCTGATACTGCTTTTGAACCTGATGTCCACAATCTCTGGTCGTCGATCAATACTTTTAAAAATGTTCCTCAGTTGCCTGCCAATCCGGGAATTGAAGGTGCACAATACTATTTTTTACAAGGAGCAGGTTTTAAAGGCAATGATCCATTTTCTATCCATCAGATCCAAAGTTCGCAGCTTGCAGGGAAATCATTTTCGCATATTCAAAATGGCTCCGGCACTGCTCCGTTTGATGTGAACCTGGTCAAAAGGGATTTTCCTATTTTGCAGGAAAAAGTGAATGGAAAGCCCATGATCTGGCTTGACAATGCGGCTACCACACAAAAACCGAAATCGGTGATTGACCGTATTACTTATTTTTACGAGCACGAAAATTCCAATATTCACCGTGCTGCGCATGAACTTGCCGCACGCGCGACGGATGCCTATGAAAGTGCGCGCGAAAAGATCCGGGTTTTCTTAAATGCAGGTTCCGTAAATGAAATTATTTTCGTTCGTGGCGCAACCGAAGCGATCAATCTGGTGGCCAAAACATGGGGAGATCAAAATCTGAATGCCGGTGATGAGATCATTGTAAGCAACCTTGAACATCATGCCAATATCGTTCCGTGGCAGCAGCTTGCTGCCAAAAAAGGATTGAAACTCCGTGTAATTCCTGTTGACGACAATGGCCAGATCCTGTTGGATGAATACGCCAGATTACTGAACCAGAAAACAAAACTTGTTTCTTTTACACAGGTTTCAAATGCGCTCGGTACTGTAACGCCGGCAAAACAAATGGTAGCAATGGCACATGCTGCCGGTGCGAAAGTACTGGTTGATGGAGCCCAATCCGTTTCTCACCTTCGTTCAGATGTACAGGCGTTGGATTGCGACTGGTTCGTTTTCTCGGGACATAAGGTTTTTGGGCCAACGGGAATTGGTGTTTTATACGGAAAAGAAGATCTGCTAAATGAAACACAGCCATGGCAGGGAGGCGGGAACATGATCGTGGATGTAACATTTGAGCATACAAAATTTCATGACGCACCCAACCGGTTTGAAGCAGGAACAGGAAATATTGCGGATGCAGTTGGGCTTGGTGCCGCTATTGATTATGTCAATAAAATCGGGATCGACGTCATTCACCAGTATGAACACCATCTGTTAGAATATGCTACCGGATTGATGAAAGATATTCCGGGGCTACGCTTGATCGGGACCGCACCCGACAAAGCATCGGTTTTATCATTTGTTTTTGCAGGTTATAAAACAGAAGAAGTAGGAGCAGCGTTAAACAATGAAGGAATAGCAGTCAGGTCGGGTCACCATTGTGCTCAGCCTATTCTGAGACGGTTTGGCGTCGAAACAACAGTTCGCCCGTCTCTGGCTTTTTACAATACCACTTCCGATGTTGATTTGCTTGTAGAAACACTATATCGTTTACGCCATGCAAAAAAATAAATCCTGAGTGTTTTGAAATAAGAAATTACTTTTACGGCTATTGGAATGTTTACTCACCAATAGCCATTTTTTTATATTAGCAATGAATAAAAATCTCAACACGCGGTCATTAATCAGTCTTTTAAAGAAAACACATAATGCAGAATGGGAAGCAACACCTTCCTCCAATGACGCAATTGCATGGCTGGACGGCCTGATACAATTTTTATTTCCAAGTAATCATTTACCTAAAAGTACATCCTACGAGGGCATTTTAAAGAAGAACCAGATTGACCTTGAAAATATATTGCTTAGCTACCTCGAACCATCAGGGATTGATATAGAAGGTGTTGTTGATCATTTTTATACTTCACTCGAAGGCATTTATCAAAATCTCAGATTTGACGCGAATAAAATCAATGAGTACGATCCCGCTTCCCATAGTGTTAACGAAGTAATTGTTTCGTATCCTGGATTTTACGCCATTGCAGTTTACCGGATTGCCAACCATTTGAACCGCCTGGGAATTCCTGTTTTGCCAAGAATACTCAGTGAATATGCACACGGAAAAACAGGCGTGGACATTCATCCGAATGCAGAAATAGGGGTTCCGTTTATGATTGATCATGGCACCGGGATCGTGATTGGCGCGACAACCACGATCGGAAAAAACGTCAGTATCTACCAGGGAGTTACGCTCGGGGCATTACAGGTTGCCAAGGATCTTGCCGAAGTGAAAAGGCATCCTACTGTTGAAGATAATGTAATCATTTATGCCCGTTCTACCATATTGGGTGGTGATACTATCATTGGTAAAAATAGTGTAATTGGTGGAAGTGTTTTTCTTACCAAAAGTGTTGAGCCCAACTCCCAGGTTTTCAATACCCACAAATTACGTATTATTCAAAAGTCGGACGAGTTATATGAATAGCTTATGCTTTTGGCCGTCCAAAAAACAAAATGCTACCATCTGCATCTTCGATTTCAAAGCCACGTAATCCGTTGTCATCGTCCCTGATGGCTTGAAAAAACACGACACCATTTGATCTGTATTCCTCAAACAAAGTATCAGGATCATCGGTTCGTATAAATGCATCCCAGCGTGCAAGGCCGTGACGCGTGTGATTTGGGTACGGTCGCACAACTTCTTCTTTTTATTCACTGCCTAAAGGTGGGAGAGTTTGTTTGGCAGTTAATGCCGCACCGCTACTGGCTGCAACGATACAAACTACGGCAAGCCACTGTCCGGATTTTAGCTGCTCGCCTAAAAGCCACCAACCAGCCAAAGCCGCCACTGCCGGTTCCAGACTCATCAGGATACTGAATGTGCGTGATGGCATCGTTCGGAGAGCTTGCATTTCAAGTGAAAAAGGAAGTACGCTTGAAAAAATCGCCAGCAGCAACCCTAATAGCAGCATAAACGGGGTCATTGAAAATAAATTTCCCTCGATAAGCCCAATCGGAAGGACAGGTAAAGCAGCAAACAGCATCCCGACCGTCACGGCCAATTGTCCAGGTAGTTGCGCACCGGCACGCTGGCTTAGCAGAATATAGATTGCCCAGCACCCGCCGGCAGCCAAAGCAAAAAACAAACCCAATAAATCAATCCCTTTTCCGCTCCACGGAGTAATCAGCGCAATTCCGGCCCCGGCCAGTACAACCCAAAGAATATCAAGTGCACGGCGCGAACCTGCAAGGGCAAGTACCAGAGGGCCAATAAATTCGAGGGTGACGGCCAGCCCCATCGGCACGCGGGCAAGTGCGCAATAAAATAGCAGGTTCATGATTCCAAGGACAATTCCGTAGGGAGCTACTGCCCGCCATTGTTCAGCTTTCAATTGTCCAAGTTTTGGTCGCACAGCAAGAACGAGTATCAACGCAGAAAAGCCAATACGTACACTGGCCGTGCCGCCCGCGCCTAAAAGTGGAAATAAACCTTTTGCGATGGCTGCTCCGCCCTGAACACTTATGATAGACAAAAGAACAGCCGGGATAGGAGGCAATTTGAATAATGCTACTTTCGAATTCAAGACCTGGTATTTGATTATGGTTATTATTTAAAGTTATTTGCCTGCATTCACAAACTATATAATGGCTTTCAAAGGATTTGGCAGTTGCTATGAGCCGCTTTCACCTGATTTGTCGAACTGCCTCTTTCCGAGCTCTGATTAGTCGTGATTTCAGTACCCGGCCCGGATAACTTTTATCCAGGTATATTTTGAACATGGCCAGTGAAGTCTGTGAAATTGGTTAAACTACCTGACGTTATTTATTCTCCCTGAATACAGCCAAAACGGGTTTATTTGAACAAATTTGAACAATTGCAAACAAAGTCTACTACTTAGATTCGAAACTTTTTGAATGGTTCTGAATGGCTGGCGTATCTTGCAGTCCTGTTTTGGGATTTCTGATGGAGCAGAAATTAATGCGCGATTATTAACTGGATAAAATTTAGACTGGCCATGGAAGTTTTTCCCTTAGAGGAAGGAATATATAGTGTAGACAAAAAGAAGAATTTAACCCTTTTAACTGAATTGGATCCCCTGCCGGATCCAGGATCTTTACGAATGGCTGTTCGCCCGTTTTTGATCAAATTGGAAAATGATCTGTTGCTGTTGGATTGTGGCCTGGGAGTACATAACGAGGATGGTTTCCTCATCACATCCCTTTTGAAGCAACATAATATAAAGCCGGATCAGATCACGAAAATCTTGTTATCTCATCTTCATAAAGACCATATTGAAGGGCTGGGTTATTTCCAGGGCGATTCATTTGTACAGCACTTTCAAAATGCAACGATCTATCTAAATAAACAGGAACTGGATTATTCACTTGGACAAATGGGAAATCCTTCTTTTAATCACGATCTGCTTCTGCAATTATCTGTCTTGCCGAATCTTTACTTAATGTCTGACTTACATGGGCATATCACGCCAGAAATTTACTTTGAGGTGGTTGGTGGCCATACGCCATATCATCAGGCATTTTGGATATCCGAAGCAGGTCAAATAGTCTTTTATGGTGGAGACAATCTTCCGCAGGCGCATTACCTGGATTACCATATAGCCTACAAAACTGATTTTGACGGCAGGAAAGCCATGGAATTACGTCAGCAATGGCAGGAACAGGCTAATGAGAAAAATTGGAAAATTCTTTTATATCATGACCTGAAACTTCCGATCATCACATTTTAACCGTTTAAAAATCTCATTTTATTCATTCTGGATTGTTCGAAATAGCCAATCAATCCAGGCTTATTTGGTTTAAATGTTTACAGTTTAGTTTTTCATTTTAGAAATTTACCAAATAAAATTTGGATAGTTATTTGTATTAATCGAATTCGGATTAGAACGATTTCCTAAAATATTTTAAAAATGCTTTGGAACTAGTCTTGGATTAATTACATTTGTACATATAGTCTATAAAATAAGTAGATTTATTTATTCAGGTCAATATATTTTAAAATTTTGCTGTATGTACAACTTCACGAAACACAACCGCCGAATGTTAACCGGCAGGCAGTTCGCTAAATCCGGCTGCGAAAGTTGTTGAACGACTAAGTAGCTGTTAATCCTTCACTGGCCTTTTTTACATACCGCCTCATTCAAAAGCAATGAGCCAGGGAAGATTTTCTGTGCCCGGTTAAACCACTCAAATGTTAATTTAAACTTATCACCTAACATGAAAAAAAGTTTTATTTATTTATTTCTCGTATTTTTTGCGGTACATGCCGACTTTGCATTTGCCCAAAATCTGACTGTTACGGGCCGTGTTGTTTCACAGACGGACAACGAGGCTTTACCGGGGGTTTCAATATTAATTAAGGGAACATCCCGAGGCACTACAACTGACGTTACCGGAAATTATTCTTTGGAAACGACTCCTGGATCTACACTTATCTTTTCTTTTATCGGACTGAAATCAACCGAACTTGCTGTCCCCGCCGACGGCAAACTTAACGTAACACTGGAAAGCGATAATACAATTTTACAGGAAGTGGTCGTAACTGCTTTGGGAATTACAAAGGAGAAAAAATCACTGGGTTACGCGGTGCAGGAATTGAAAACAAAAGATCTTGCAGAAGCTCGGGAAGGTAATCTGGTCAATGCGCTTTCGGGAAAAATTGCGGGCGTGAATATTACCAATAGTCAGGGTGGGATGGGATCTTCCAGAATTGTAATTCGCGGGGAAACTTCCATTGCAGGAAATAACCAGCCGCTTTTTGTTGTCGACGGAATTCCTGTTGATAATTCACAGTTAGGCGCGGGTGCCAACGGATCAAGGGATTTTGCCAATGCAATTTCAGATATTAATCCTGCCGACATTGAATCGATCAGTGTTCTGAAAGGCCCCAATGCTGCGGCTTTATATGGTTCCAGAGCTTCGAATGGCGTTATTCTGATCAAAACCAAATCAGGGAAATCTGGTCAGAAGGGCCTGGGAGTGACTTTAAACCTGGGATATACGGTTGACAAACTTTTGGTATTGCCTAAATATCAGAACGTTTTTGGGCAAGGAACCGGCGGGGCATTTTCCTATAAAGATGGGAAAGGTGGTGGAATAAACGATGCAACGGACGAAAGCTGGGGGCCGAAAATGGATGGGCGTCTGATCCCGCAATTTTTCTCAAACGGTGAAGCTGTTCCCTTTGTCGCGCATCCTGACAATGTGAAAAATTTCTTTGAAACTGGCCATACGAGGTCAACGGGCATTTCAGTTTCGGGGTCGAATGAGAAAATTGATTATCGTTTTTCGTTTAACAACAGCAAACAAACGGGCGTTATTCCAAACACCGATATTTCGAAAAACTCCTTTGGTGTTAACTCAACGTACAGGATCAACGATAAACTGACACTTACGACCAGCGCCAATTTTATGCGGACCGGTTCGGATAATTTACCTGGAACGTCGGGACGTGGAAGCAGCGTAATGTTGCAATTCCTGTGGTTCGGTCGCCAGGTTGATACGGAATTACTGAAAGATTACAACAAAGGAGGATTTGATTATAACTGGAACCACAGCTATTACAGCAATCCATATTTGCTGCAATACGAAAACACGGTTGAGCAGCGCCGGGACAGGTTTTTCGGAAATGTAAACCTGAATTACAAGATTGCAAGCTGGTTAACGGCAACAGTTCGTACGGGCAACGATTACTACACCGACAAGCGAAAATTCAAAGTTGCGTATGGAACCAACGGTACACCTTTTGGTTCGTATACAGAGGATGGTTACGCTGTGAATGAGAACAATACTGATTTTAATTTTAACCTTAATAAAAGCATCGGTGCCGATTTCGAAGTGGATTGGCTTGTGGGAGGAAGTGTGCGAAGTAATTTCAATGAGCAGAATTATCAGCAGGCTCCCAAGCTGGCGGTAAGCAATTTGTATACGCTGAACAACTCGCGTGACGCTCTGATTTCTTACAATGTGTTGAGAAAACAAAAAGTGTACAGTGCGTTTTCATCGGCACAGATCGGTTTTAGAAACTACGCTTTTTTGAATTTAACGGCAAGGAACGACTGGTCGTCCACGCTTCCAACGGGCAACAACTCATACTTTTATCCTTCGATAAACGCAAGTTTTGTTCTGACAGATGCATTTGATATCAAAAGTAATGTGCTGACTTTCGCGAAGATCCGTGGTGGCTGGGCAGAGGTTGGAAAAGACACAGATCCTTATCAGCTGATCAATACGTATCCGTTCAATCAGCCATTTGGAAGCAGCCCGTTGCTAACCGTATCGGATGTACTTTTGAACTCAAACCTGAAACCTGAAATTACACGTTCAACGGAAATAGGTGTTGATCTGGCTTTTTTCAGAAATAGGGCACGACTTGATTTTAGCTACTATAACACAGATAGTTACAACCAGATATTAAAAGCCGATGTAAGTCCGACGACAGGTTACAAGCAAAAATTATTGAACGCTGGTCATATCAACAACCACGGAATAGAAGCAATGCTGAACGTAAAACCGATCGAAACGGCGTCTGGTTTTAAATGGGATATTGGTATTAATTTCTCCAAAAATGTAAGCAAAGTGATCTCGCTGGATGACGAAGGTTTCCTGAACGACTATAAGCTGGGAGCTAATGGGGCGACCGTTTATGCAAGTAAGGGAAAAGGTTACGGAGCGATTTTCGGATCTGCCTTCGCAAGGGATGCAAACGGTACGATCATTATAGGTGCCAACGGCTTACCAACGCGTGATCCGAACCAGAAAGTATTGGGCCATTATACGCCAAAATGGCTGGGAGGCGTTACCAATTCATTCTCATTTAAAGGATTTAACCTGAGTGTATTAATTGATACCAAACAAGGTGGCTCACTCTATTCGGCAACCAATGCAACCGGAAAATACACGGGCGTTTTGGTTGAAACATTGCAAGGCAGAGATGCGCAGCATGGCGGTTTGACCTACTACTTTCCCGGAAATAATACATCGGCCGGAGCAGTGCAGTTGAGTGCAAACGGTGCAGCACCTGGCGGAGAAAAGGTTTATGACGACGGGATTATTGCAAAGGGAAATACGGCCGACGGAAAACCAAATGCCACGATTGTTTCTGCTGAAAGATATTACAAAGGGGTTTACAGCAACAGCGCAGGGATCAATGAAGCAAGTGTTTTTGACGCATCATTTATTAAGTTGAGAGAGGTGAAACTGGGTTATTCGGTTCCGCAAAGTCTGGTAAGCAAATACAAATTGCAGAATGTAACCATTTCAGTTTATGGAAGAAACCTTGCGTTTTTGCAAAGAAAAGCAACCAACATTGATCCTGAAACTGCCTTTAATACCGGCAATACCGGACAGGGACTTGAATCGCTTCAATTGCCGACAACGAGTTCTTACGGTTTTAATCTGAATATTGGATTTTAATTTTGTTCATAAGGAACTGGTGGATAAACCGTGGCACGGCTGATCCATAATGCTTCGTGAAACCCTGATTGATCAGCCGTGCTACGGATAAAAACTTAAATCTTAGAAATAATGAATCATAAAAATATAATTTTCAAAAGCGCTTTTACATTGGTTTTTGCAGGATTTCTGGGCGCTTGCTCGGATGATCTTGAAGATATTAACAAGAACCCGAATGAAGCCATTGTTGCCCAGCCCGACTATTTACTGGCAAACGCCATCAAGTCCAACGCCGACATTATCCTGGGTTCGGATGCGAGCATGGAAACGACCACTTTGTACGTGCAGCACTGGGCGAAAATCCAGTACACCGATCCGGACAAATACACGGCCAGTCTTACAAATATCCAGAACGTGTGGACCAACCTATATTCGCAGGGACTGACGGATTTTTCGACCATTATCAAACTGGGAGAAGAAGCAGGAAACCCTAATTATCAGGCAGTTGGTTTGATCTTAAAATCCTGGTCATTTCAGTTGCTTACTGACTTGTATGGTGATATTCCGTATACTCAGGCGGTAAAAATTGATGAATATCTGACACCCAAATACGATGCTCAAAAAGACGTTTACATTGGCTTACTGGCCGATCTGAAAAAGGCAGGTGATCAGATCAATGTGAGCGGAAACCCTATCGCCGGTGATTTGATTTATGGTGGAAATCTGGCGAAATGGAAGAAGTTTGCCAATTCCCTGCGACTTAGAATTGCATTAAGAATCGCAGACAAAGATCCCGCTACGGCCAAAACGGTTATTGCAGAATTGGCGGCAGATCCGTCACAGCTTATTGCCAGCAATGATGAAATTGCACAGCTGGTTTACCTGAGTTCGCCGAACCAAAATCCGGTTGCCAAAGACCGGGAAACGCGGGATGATTATCGCGTAAGCAAATCTGTTATAGATAAGCTGATTGAATTGAAAGATCCGCGTCTGGCTGTTTTTGCAAACAAAACAGTAGATGCAACGCCTTTGAATTACGTGGGCGTTACCAACGGTCTGCCGGCCGATTCAGCAGCCAAACTGGGTTTTACAAAAACATCAAAACTGGGTGATTATTTTACAGCAGCTACTTCGCCAGCCGTGTTTTTAAGTTATTCGGAAGTGCTTTTTAACCTGGCAGAAGCGGCTCAGCGTGGTTTTACCTCCGATAATGCCGCAGATCAATACAAAAAAGCTGTTACTGCGTCGTTGCAGCAATTCAAGGTTGGAAGCGCAGATATTACCGCCTATCTGGCTTTGCCGTCAACAGCTTACGATGCTGCAAATTATAAAAAATCAATAGGTGAACAGAAATGGCTTGCCTTATACAGCCAGGGTTTGGAAGCGTTTGCAGAATGGAGACGATTGGATTATCCGCAACTGAAACCTGCATACGCTGGTGTGCTAAGTGGTAAATTTCCTGCAAGATTAACTTACCCAACGGGTGAACAAGCCTTGAACCTGGCGAATTACAAAGCGGCTGTGGCCAGTCAGGGAGAGGATAAACTAACGACCAAACTTTGGTTTGATGCGCAGTAGGATGGTTAATATTTTTTAGTTGATGGATTGTAAATGACATTTTCCCGGCAGAAACAAGTCTGTCGGGAGTTTTTTGTATAGTAGGAACGAGCTTTCAGTTTTTCGCCTTTGCCGGTTTTGTTACCTGCAAATCCAAAGCAGGGTTTTATTTTTCGCTATACTTTTGTCAATGTTCCGCAGGAACATCTGGTAGGTAGCCAAAAAAATTTACAGCATATTTATTGAGTATTCCATAGGAACGCCTTGTGAACAATTTTCCTGAAAATTGCTTCAAGTAAGGGCACTTCCAATACTTACATTCAGAAATTATTAATTTTCTGAATCAAGTAAAGAACCAGATTTTTCAATTAGTGGTACGATCCACATTTTTTTCAAATTTTTCTTTCAAAATCCTTTTTAACACTTTTAAATCAATGAGTTGATCACTACATTTGCATACTCTATAAAGTTAGTAGAGTAAATGAAAATCAGAAATGTACATTAGCCAAAATAATCAGTTATGAACAACACTTATCAATTAAAACTGACCTATCCCAAAACGTTCAGCCTGCACAATATTACATCCCTGGTAGAATCCGTAAATGGAGTTCGTATTCAGCACCTCAATTTTATAAGCAAAGGAAAAGATGTAGCGGGCACTGTGATATTCGAAGCCTCGGATCTTCTTAAATTCAACTCAGTAGTTCGCCTGATCAGATCCAGACAAGAGGTTTTGATCGAAGAAGGATCCAGTGTTATCTATTACCGTTAGTTTTAAGGTATTTGGTAGTTAAAGAATGCACTACGAATGGGGTGGGACAGGAAAAATATATTGATTCTTTGATCCTCTAAGCTCATTCTAATAATCAATCATATTTACAACTGCCCCAATACCTGCAAGCCCAGGCGATCCAGGTACTCCAGTTCGGGCCCGTACTATGGCCTCCTGCATGTTGCCTGAAAGCTATTTCGCCATCAGTTAAAGGCATACCCAGTTTTGGGAATTCCATCGTTCCAAGGTCCTTTTTGCCCAAAAGGCGATAGACCGGGCCGGCATGGGCAGCGCCCAGGAACATTCCTTTGGCATCTCCCCACTGACCTTCTACCTGTGGTGAGCCAGAGCTGATAAATATAGGCCTGGGTGCACATAGGGCAACCAATTCGTGGGCATCAACTGGCAGGTCATCCGGGCTGAGTTTGCTTGTATATTTAATGAAATTTCCGGAAAACCAATGGTATTCGCCCGAGGAGGCCAGGTTTTCTACCTGTTCGCCAAATACTCTGCGCAGGATTTTTACACCGCCTGCACCGGACGAGCCAATAAAACCTAAAGAAAAGCGGGGCTCAAAAGCCATGGCCAAAATGGCAGCTTTTCCGTAGCGTGACAAGCCTTCAATGGCTAATCTTTTTGCATCTACATTCTTGTCGGTTTCAAAATAGTCGATGGCGCGACTTGCTCCCCATGCCCAGGCCCGGAGGGCACCCCAGTCGTCCGGCTTGCGATATTCACCTTTGTTAACCAGTCCAATAATACCTCTGGTAAGTCCGGCACCATTATCTGCCTGAATGCTGGTTGGCTCGATAATCGCATAGCCCCAGCCGCGAGAGATCAGTTGTTCCTGCCAGGTTGGTTCTCCCGACGAACCCAGGCCGATGGCTTTTATTGGCCCAGGGTTAAATGGTGAGCGGATAAAACCAAACTCCAAAACGACGGGTACTGCATTAGTCGTTGCAGCAGGAGTCGCCAGTATCAGGTTTATTTCCACCCTGACAGAAGGATAAGCGGTGTTGTCAACAATGCCTTTGAGCACTTTTTCCTTAATAGCCTGGCTGCCAATCATTGTATCTTTTACCGAAACGACCTGCCATATTACCGTAGGTATATTTTTTGGCAGCCTTCCATAGATTTCACGTTCAAAATCTTCCACTATTTCAGGCCTTCTTTTGTCAAACCAATCTTTGGCACTTTTTACTTTTTGCCCATTATTTAATACCAGGGCATTGGGCAGGGTATAATGATTCACTTTTTCCTCTGAGCTGTTGGCGGCATTACTGTCTTTTGGATTGCCCGATGGGCCTTTACGAAGGTTAGCAGGATTAATACTAAGCTGCTGAAGCATGTTGTTGTAATCCGCAGTGGTGATTTTGTTTAAACTGTCACGCTGGGCAGGTGTAAGTCCAAACTGGGCCAGAGCGGAAAAGCTGATACAGCTCAGTAAAAGAATGTATTTTAAAATTTTCATTTTTGAGGCAGGTTGTGGTTCTTTTGTTTTTTGACGTGTTCGGCTACCAATTATAAGGTTCCACGTCAAAAATTCTACCACCTGCACCCTGGATGATTTCCTTATTTTTATGCATAATACTGTTGTTTTTCGTTTTAAAATGCGCCTGGCATGAAACAGACTGCTTTATTTAATACATTTAGATTTTGGGCAATCAGTGTAAATTTTATTTTCTCTAATTTTTTAAATAATGAAAAATCTTCCCCGGTTCTTGTTTTCACTGGTATGCCTGTTCTGGATTTCAATGTATAATGCAGAAGCCCAAAAAATACAAATGCTTACGGAGGCGGGGGAAATTATCCTGGAATTATATCCTGAAAAAGCACCGGTTTCGGTTTCTAATTTTCTTAAATACGTCGATGAAAAGCGATTGGACGGAACAGTTTTTTACCGGGTGGTACGGATGGACAACCAGCCGGTAAGTAAGGTGAAAATCGAGGTGATACAGGGTGGGCTTAATACAGATACCACCAGGCGTTTTGATCCCATTGTACATGAAACTACCAAACAAAGTGGGCTAAAGCACCTTGACGGTACATTGTCAATGGCCAGGATGGGCCCCGGATCTGCCAGTTCGGAGTTCTTTATTTGTATAAACGATCAGCCTGAACTGGATTTTGGAGGCTTGCGTAATGCCGATGGTCAGGGTTTTGCAGCATTTGGCCAGGTAATAAAAGGGATGGAAACAGTACGTAAGATCCAGCAGGGAGAAACAGGCGAAAGTCAAAAGGTCCAGCTGCTCAGAAAACCCGTGAAAATTGTTTCCGTACGGCGTTTAAAATAACGGTCAGTTTTATTGCAGGTATTTTGCCACATCCATTTCCTTATTATTTGACTAAAGCGTTATTAACAAATAGATTTGGTTTTATTGAGACCGTATTTTATTCCTGCTGCATACCCGGAACTTTCTGAATAGTCATGTAAACCGTATCATTAATTTTTACACCGTCTTCTCCGTTTACTTTAAATCTGACGCGTAGCGTATTGGCTTCTGAAATATCCGGTATGTTCAAAAAAATCGTTTTGTTATCATCTCTCAAAATGACTTCTGTCAATGTTAAACTGTCTTCTGCTTCGATTTCCGGATTTTTAACAGAATAATGTGCTGAACCATAGCGGCTTGTCCATTTATAATTCCATTGGTTCAACTCATATCCGGAAATATTTCTGACCGTTTCAGCATCCAGTTTAAAATTAAATTTTAAGGTAACACCTCCTTTTTCAACAAATGCATCGGTGAGTAAATGACCCTGGCCGCCTTTGTACCTGATCCTGCTGAGTACGCCATATTGTGTCGAAACACCATCATCCCAGCCGGTAAGGCCGGTGGTATAAATTTGCCTGTCAACCGGATTTACAGCCGCACGCTGAATTCCGGCATCCATTTGAAATGGTAGGGCAACCATCGCTCCCTGTGTGATCCCGGCGGTTTCGTGCGCAAAAAAATTGTATAACCAACCCGTTCCGTAGCTGGTATGAATGAACTGGTTACCTAGAGGCCCCCAGCTTTTATCACTCCACATTCCACCGCCCGGTGAGTTATCAAATTCCTGGGGCATCCAAAGTGCCGGCGGGCTGAACCTGTCAGGAACTTTTACCAAAGCATGATTGATAACTCCTTTCACAACGTCTTTCTCCCGGAATTTTACACCATTCGGGCTCCACTCTTTTTCTACAAGATTCGGTACGTAACCATAAAATTTACCTGTTTCAACCAGATTTATTTTATTTGACGGAGTCCAGTTGCCCTGATTGTCGCTGACAAAAATCCGGTCATCCGGAGTGATCGTAATGCCATTATTTACCCGGAATCCGGTTGCCAGGCTTTCCCATTTTTTTCCATCGGGCGATACTCTGATCAAATTTCCTGGATCCTTGTTGTCAGTATATTCTCCCGGTTTTGTATAGTAAAAATTGCCTTTGCTGTCAGTTGCCAGGCCGAAATTGAAGGCATGAAAAAATGCGGAAACATCCTGATCTGCGTAAAAAAGCTCGTAAAAATCAGTTTCACTATCTTTATTCAGATCGTTCAGCCGGATAATGCCGTTTCTGCATATTACGAAAATTTCATCACGTACGACTTTAATCCCCATAGGTTCATAAAGTCCTGTTGCAATTCTTTGCCAGGAAATATTTTCTAACTTTTCGTCTATTCCGGTTGCCATCCAGACATCGCCCATATAAGTGGTCATTATCAGACGTCCGTCGCTCATAAAGTCAACAGCAGTGGGCCTGATCCATGCATTATACGGATTGTCGAACGGCAGGCCGATATTGTCGACAGCATAAGGATAGTCTTCGGGAATTGCTACCAGTTTTTCGGGTGCGGTTTTATCTTTGTCTTTGTAATATTTCGGGTCAAAATGTGGCCTGGAAGCATTTATTTCACCTTTAGTTAATACCTTTTTTGCTCCAATGGCTGTTGAACCGTTTGTCATAGCTGTCAGGTTTTCTACATTATTAACTGACTGGGCTTTAACGAAGGAGCCAAATTGAACCACTTCGTTTAACGACGAACCTGAAAACCTCAAAATCCGTAGATCAATCGTGTCCTTACTTTCGGGAATGGTGACCAGCAGCCTGTGATTTTCATCAACAAACCAACTGATTCCCGGTGCTGATGTGATAATACCAGCTGCGATGTATGTTTTATTGCCATTTCTATTTTGAGCCAGGCTTACCAGAAGATTACCATGCATATCGGAATTTCCTTTTAAAAACTTTCCCTGAAAGGACATTACTCCCTCCTGATAATGAGCCAGGCTGTCTTTTAATTGTCCAATACAAAGCTGCTCTTTCTGTCCGGGGCTTATTTTTAACGTTTGGGACAGGATTGGTTTTCCGTTGCTGATTTTGGACTCAGGATGTTCCAGAATATTCCGGCCGGAAACGTCATAGGAAAGGATCACTTCTTTTCCATAAACGAAGTGACCATTGTATTTCAGGAATTTTTCGGGTAAAGGCGCCCGAACTCCGGTTGTTTTGTTCAAACTGTCAAGAGTTCCATTGTATGTCCATTCCCATTTGTCCAGTCCCGGTAGTTTTATTCCTTCCACAAAAGGTTCTCCTTCACCACGGTACCGGTTAAATTTTGTTTCCGAAACATTCAGTTTCCCTTTCCAGGCCGCCAAAGTACCCATGCGGTGCAGATTGTAACTGATATAAACCTGTCCATCCAGTTTGATCGTGACCACAGAGGTTCCCAGTCCTTTTAACGGTGAATATATCGCCTGGCCATAATCACTTTTCCGGGTCACGAACCATTGTTGTCCATATTCAAGAGAGCCGGTCAGTGCCTGTTTTTTTATCACCGTTAATTGCTGCCCGCTGGTTTTTTGCAATTTTGGAAGAGATGCCAGATACGCTTTGGTCAGTTTAAAATACTGCCCGGGATTCCCCTTTTTCATAAATTCTTCCCGGATAAACTGAATCACATAATACCTTTCCTCAGGTTTGAGCCAGGTTTGGGAGGCCATCATTCCGGATCCGTTTGTGATCGTTTTCCACATATCATAGGGTCTGGTCCCAAATCGAAGAACGTCTTTATTGAATGAACGAGCCTGCGGGAGCGAAGCCGTTCCGTCGGCACCATGACAGGCGATACAGGATTTCATGTAAATCTGCTTTCCTTTTTGCAAAGTAGTTTGGTTCAAAGATTGCAGGATCGTGGCATGATCAATATCCTGATAAGCCGAGACGGGCGCAGGCAAAAACAATTCAAAAAGTAACACAGCTGCAAGGAACAATTTGCGGCAATCGGCCCTCGGCGGTCGGCCCTCGGCTTTTGGTAAGCGGCAATCGGCCTTTGGCTTTCGGCTTTCGGCGGTCGGCTTTCGGGCCTTGTCGGTCGGCTTCGGCGGTAGGATTCTGAATTTAAAGTTTGAACTAACCGCTATTCGTAGCGCCAGCTTCCAATTGCAAAAGGCGTATTGCCGAATGCCGGCAGCCGATTGCAAAACACCTCCGCAAAAATCATTTCCAGGCATCATTTTGTTCAAGATTGTTATTATTATTGATTTCGCTGCTGGGTATCGGGAAATATTTGTGTTTTACTTCATCGTAATTTTCCCGTTGTGGCTCTGTGCCATGATCTTCCAGCGCCTGTTTCAAAAGTCCCCACCGGATCAGGTCAAAGTAAAGCATATTTTCATACGCAAATTCCATAACCCGTTGTTTTCTGATTTCTTCCATGATATTTGCCGCAGTGAATGTTTTCACAGGAAGATGCGCCCTGTTCCGGATTTGGAGCAAAGCTGCATTGGCTGCGGTTAGGTCAGTTTCAGCAACAGATTCGGCATACATCAGCAAGATATCGGCATATCGCATCACCCGTTCATTGTTGTCCGAACCTCTTTCTTCGCTTACTGCCGGTTCGCAGCTCAGATTTACATTCAGATATTTTCTCCACCAGCCACCCACAGTAGTTCCCGAACCATCGGGCAAGCCGCCTTCGCTTATGCCGTTGTTACAGCTAATACCATCTCCAAGCTCATTATACGGAACACCGAACAATGGAAGTCCGTCGTTGAAATAAACAGTCTGAAGATACCTCGGATCGTATTTGTTGTCCGATGTTTTTTCAGCACCCATAGTTGTCATCAGCCATTTGGAAGGCCGCAGAAATATCTCAAAACCTATACCCGGAAGACTGTTGAAACTGCGGTGCTGGGTGGGTGTTCCTATTCCTCCGTTGTATCCCAGTTGCAATTCAAACACAGATTCCTTATTGTTTTCATTGGCAGCAGTAAAATTGTCTTCAAAGTTTGGTACCAAAGCATAAATGCCCAGATCCATGACAGCTTTGAATTCCGCAGCCGCCAGTGCTTTAAAATTATTCTGGCCAAGATAACCCGCCCGGTAGAGATACGTTTTACCCAGAAAACCCATTGCAGCTCCTTTCGTCGCTCTACCCTGATCAGTTTGCGTAACGGGTAATCCTTCTTTTGCAATTTTGAGATCACTGATGGCCTGATCGTAAACTTCGTCCACACTTCCTGCTTTTACAGGATTAAATTCCTCGTTCGTTATGGCAGGTCTGGTAACAATGGGAACCGTTCCGAAAAGATGGGCGAGATAGAAATAACCCACTCCACGAAAGAACAATGCTTCGGCTTCGAGCTCCTTTTTCATCGCTTCATTGTCTGCCCAGTTTGCTTTTTCCATATTGGCAAGAATAGTATTGGCGCGGTAGATCATGCTGTAAACGCCTTCGTACATTCCATCAGAATTACCGCTTTGAGGTGTGCTTTGAAAGTTAAAATAAGCAACCTGCACATCAAATGCGCCGGAAGTCAGTTCGGCATCACCACCCCTTGCATTCTGTTCAAACAAAACCCTGATCGCTCCGATAGCAGGATATAAGGTATTTACTGCCTGCTGGACCTGTTTTGGTGTTCGAAAAAATGTTTCAGATGTAATAGCATTCGGATTTTGTGTATCTAAAAAATCCTTATCGCAGGAGGATGCCACAAACATCAGGCACAAAACCAATACCTGAAAAGTTGATTTCTTTATATAAATTCTCATTGTTACAGATCAGTAAGGTTAAAAGGAAATGTTTACACCAAGCTGGAACGATCTGGCCTGGGGTGCGGTGTCACGGTCGAGACCGGCAGTAAAAATCGGGTTATCGTTAATGAGCGGAGACGAACCTACTTCGGGATCTGAACCTGAATATCCGGTGATATTGAGCAGGTTCTGAATTCTTGCAAATACACGTGCAGAAGTTAGCCCTATTGGCTTCAAACCTTTCACCGGTATCTGATATCCGAATTCTACATTTCTGATTTTTACATAATTTCCGTTTTCAATATATCGGTCGGAAGTAGGGCGGGAGTTCCAGTTATCGTCCACATCATTCGGGTTAAGCCTTGGGAAGTTTGAACCGGGATTGTTAACAGGATCAAATGCGTCTAATAGCCGGGTACTAAAATTGGCGTATCCATAAGGCTGTTCAATCAGGTATTTAGGACTGTTATAAATCACCTGGCCAAAAGCACCGGTCATGCCCAGATACATATCAAAGCTCTTATAATTTGCAGTCAGGTTAAAACCAAGATTTACTTTTGGAACGCCTGAACCAACACGCTGGCGATCACCTTCGCTCGTAATTTCACCATCGCCATCTGCATCCACAAAACGAATATCGCCGGGTTCTGCATTGGGTTGGATCACTCTTCCATCTGCGTTCTTATAATTTTCAATTTCTTCCTGTGACTTAAAAATGCCATTTGTTTTGATCAGCCAGTATTCCGCCAACCCGCCGCCCTGATGAATTTCAATGGCATGCGGCACGTCCCATTCCGGACTGTCCCCTTCTTCCAGTTCACGTCCGATGTCAATCAGTCTGGTTCGTGTGGTTCCCAGGTTAAAGCCTACACGGTAATTCAGGTCGCCAATTTTGTCATTATAATCAACTGTCATTTCAAAACCCCTGTTATTGATCCGGCCCGCATTGGACTGTAATTCTCCGCCGCCGACTGAAGGTGCTATCGACAGGCCAATGATCATATTTTTTGTGTCATTATTGTAATAATCGAAAGAACCTGAAATTTTGCCGTTAAAGAGCTCGTAGTCCAGGCCAATCGTTTTTGAGATAAGTCTTTCCCAGGAAATAGCTTCATTAATAGGTGTGCCGGTGATCAGACCATCCTGCACTTTTCCGCCAAATTCGGTTGGAATATATTGAAGGACAGGGGTATAATCATAATTTCCGAGATTTTGCCTTCCAAGTTCTCCATAACCCGTACGTATTTTCAGATCTGAAATTGCCTTGACAAGTCCGCCGTTTTTCCAGAAATTTTCATGTGACAATCTCCATCCCGCCGAAACTCCCGGAAAATTTCCCCAACGGTAATCCGGCCCAAACCGGGAGGAACCATCACGCCGGAAATTCAGTGTTACCAGATATTTGTCATCATATGAATAAAATGCCTGTCCGATCAATGAGAGCAATGTACTTTCCTGCAGGTCGCCTTCGATGTAAGGATTTTTGCCGCCTGGCCCGTCAATGGTTCCGGTGATATCGGATAAATAACCGTTCTTGCCACCAACTAAGCTTCTGTCACTGAATTTTTGTGAAATAAAACCAGCCGTCACATCGATCATGTGTTTACCCAGGTTTTTTTGATAACGCAGCGTATTGTCTATATTCCAGTTATAAGTTGTTACAGTGGCCTCTTCAAGAGATAAATTGGGGTCAAAATATTCATCCTGGAAATCTCCTTTATCTCCGAAATAATTTTTCATCCTGTTTCTGGCCTGTGAGAATGATCCGCTGAGTTTATATTTTAAGCCATTAAAGATCTTCAATTCTCCGTACATATTCAGCGCCATGTTTTCATCTGCAATATCCCGGTCCCAGATACTTTTATAATGCATCGGATTTCGGATCAACGCCTCCGGATTATCTCCGCCGCCATAATAAAATGAGGAAGTCTGCCAGTCGCCGTTGGGTAATTTGGGTGCAAAATAGGGGTACATTTTAATCGCCTGGGAATAAGTAGACCGGCTGAAAGCATAAGGTTCTTCTTCGGTTGCCGATTTGGACAATGCGATGCTTTGTCCGATAGTAATCCGGTCATTGACAAAAAATTCCGAATTGGCCCGCACATTTACCCGTTTGAAACCCGTTCCCAGAGTAATACCCTGCTGGTTTACATACCCCAATGAAACGCGGTAAGTACCTGATGAACCTCCGCCCGAAATAGAAAGATCGTGGCTTTGCAACGGTGCCGATTTATAAATTTCCTTCTGCCAGTCATAATCTTTAAATTTTGATGGATCGGCAATATAGTCCAGTGCGGCTTGTGGCGGCAGGTTTGCAGCTGATAGATCCTGGCCGTACATACTTTGCAGAATCGTAATATATTGCTGCGAATTAGCGACATCTATTCCCTTATACGGAACCTGCACGCCCACATAGTTCTGGTAGGTCACTTTCGCTTTTGAAGCACCGCGTTCGCCTTTTTTTGTTGTTACCAGAATGACACCGTTCGCGGCGCGGGAACCATAGATTGCTGCGGAAGATGCATCTTTCAAAACTTGTATGGATTTGATATCATTACCATTCAGCTCGCGCAATCCACCTTCAACCTGTACGCCATCCACGATGATCAGTGGGGCATTACTGCCTGAATACGATGAAATTCCCCTGATATTGATGTGCATTTCGGAGCCCGGGTTTCCATTACTGGCTGCAATATTTACACCTGCTGCGTTGCCTTGTAATGCCTGGCCAACGTCTGTAACCGATTTTCTTTGCATACTTTCTACATCTGCAATTGCAATGGCGGAGGTCACATCCCGTTTTTTCTGGGAAGTGTAACCTACCACCACTACACCATCCAGGCTCCTGGAGTCTTCCCGTAGTACCAGATTGATCTGCGTTCTGCCTTTAACCAGGATTTCCTGTGCCGCATAACCAACCGAAGAAAACACAAGAACGGCATTATCATCATCCACATTAATATTAAAAGCTCCCTGCTCGTCCGAAATAGTCCCTCTTTGTGTTCCCTTTATCAATACGCTTACACCCGGCAGTCCGTTTCCTTTTTCATCGCTGACTTTTCCGTTCACAGCTAAATCCGTTTTTTGAAAATTGAACGCCTTGCCGGACAATCTTTCTGTCATCTTCCTGTCAACATCCGAAAAAATGCTGACTATATGAGAAGTTTTAGATTCAGTATTTTTCGGAACCGGCTCTATAACCGCCCCGGTTGAATTGTTTTCCTTTTTCTTTATCACAATAATTTTATCAACGATCTGGTACGACAAAGGAAGGTCCTTCATTACTTCACCCAGAATTTCTTCAACAGAAGCTTCCCTGAATTCAACTGTGACCTTTTTCGTGTTTTTAATCAGTTTGTTATCGTAGAAAAATTTATAGGAACTCCTCTGTTCGATCAGGCTGAAAACGGTTTTAATCGGTACGTCTTTTACTGAAATGGCCATTTTTTGGGAAAATCCCGAAGCAGATACATGAAAACATACAATCGTTAAAATGAAAGCTGTAAGTTTCATTACGAATAATAGTTTTAAGAAAGAACGTTTATGTATATACGCATCTTTCTGTGTTGGAAAAATTTGCATACTTTTGGTTGGGTTTAGGAAAGTGAATGTTTTTGTCAAAAGGAAACAGCATGACCATTACCGCCAGGGCGGAAAAGGAATATCATTCCGGGCCTACAACCGTTTCAGGTCGCATCTGAAACGGTTTTTTTTTCGGAAAGTTTAGTTAAGCTTTATCAAAGCATTTATATTACCATAGACAGCCGGTTTAAATAGTACGTAATACTTATTCCGTTACAATGATCTTTTTATCTTCTATTTTGAAATGGACGCCACCGAGTTCGAGGATTTTAAGCACTTTTGAAAGATTTGTCCCGCGTTCGATCTGCCCGACAAACTCATAATCCTTTATCGTTCCTTCATATACAACTTCCATATCGTACCAGCGCGAAAGCTGCCGCATCAGTTCCGGCAGGCCAATGTTATCAAACCGGAAATATCCGTTTTTCCAGGCCAGGACCGAACGCGTATCGACCTGGGTAATGAGAAACGGAAGTGTAGCCGAAGCCGCTTTCTTTTGTACGGGATTATATTTTGCCTGTTGCCCGGGAGTGAGCAGGATATCCTTGTCAAGATTTCCCTCCACCTGCAATTTGATACTTCCTTCAAATAAAGTGGTTTTGATATTCTCCTCATCCGTATAACTATTTACATTAAATCTGGTTCCAAGCACCTCTATGAGCTGGCTGCCGGCAATTACCTTAAACGGCACCCGATTCTTTTTGTTCGTTTTTTTAGCTACTTCAAAATAAACTTCACCTTTGATTTCAACTGTACGCTCCTGGTTATCAAATACTGTCGGAAACCGGATAGAGGAAGCTGCATTGAGCCAAACCCTGGTACCGTCTGGTAACCTGATCTGGTACTGTCCGGCTTTTGGTGTACTTATAGTATTGTAGGTTACTTCTCCCTTCAGGACATTCGCACCTGATTTGCCTTCCGGCTGATAAACGATTTCTCCCTGCCTGGTTTTGATCACTTCACTGCCGCCTTCCCTGGCAACCTTTCCGGAACTAACGTTTTCCAGCCAGATTTCCTCGCCGCTTGCCAATGTGAGTATCGCCCGGTTATCGCCTGGTAAAGCATCGCCTTGCGGTACAATGGTTTGCCTGGTTACTGCCTGATTCTGTTTATTATATTCCAAAATTCCAAAAGCACCGATTATTAACAAAACTGCTGCCGCCATCCACTTCCATAATGGCCTGATAATAAGTTTTTTCGTCACAGCAACATTTCCAGGCAAATTTTGCCAGACTTCATCGAGATGATCTTCCAATGCGTCCATCCGGATATCTGTATGCTGTGATTTTGCATATTCCAGATACCAGCTTTCAAGTAAAGCACTTTCCTCTGCTGACAAAGTGCCTTCTTTGTATTTCCGGATTAGTTCGTTTGCTTTGATTTTGTCCATGTCACCAGATCCTGCTTTCTGATTACAAGACGGTTAAGGGAAGTTAAAGTAGTAGGGGAGTATGTAAATTTTTTTTAAACAAGACTAATAAAAGGAAATTTAAACGCAATAAGCGCGATGGATGGCGTAATGAACGCAAGGTAAAAACGAGGTTGCATATATTCTTTAAATCCTGCGTCCATTGCAGTCCATTGCGTTTAATCTTCTCTTATTAACCTTAATTATTATTAGTACATTTTATATAAAATCAAACCTGGTAAAATGAAGAACACAATATCAAGTTTTGCCCGCAGGATGTTAAGTGCATTATTCACTTGTTTTTTTACGGTTTTGTCAGAAATATGAAGCTCGTTTGCGATTTCCTGGTACGAAAAATGTTCGTTTCGGCTTAGTTCGAAAACCCTTCGCATTTTAGGTGGCAGCAGTGCCACTTCTTTTTCGATGAGCCCGGCAAGTTCATTTTCCCTGACCTGCAAATCTGTGATACATTCGCCGTCTTCTAAAAATCGAGCTAAAGAACTGACATATTTTTCCTGTACTTTTTTATGGGCGATTATATCAAAAACCCGGTTTCTGGTAGCTCCGTATAAATAAGCAGATAAAGTAGATTTTAAAACGATGTTATTCCTTTTTGTCCAAAGCGATGTAAAAAGTTCCTGCAGCACATCCTTCGCTTCCTCATAATCTCCCAGCATTCTGTATGCATGCACAAAAAGAACTCCTTTATAACGCTGGTAAATTTCTGCAAAAGCCTGATTATCGTCCCCCGACATGAGGTCTAGCAATTGTGTATCATTATGATCTGAATAAACCGCCATATTCATCGAAAAGATAAATATAACATTAAAATAATGATAAAAGAAACATTTGATGGGCTGCATAATTCGTTTAAATTATTTTTCCAATAGGTTTATATTATCAGTATAAAAACTATTACAGCAACTCTTGTGCGTTGTATCTGTTCATTTTTAAGAAGACCTGAATGGCTCTTAATCAAAGAATGGAAATTACAGATCACTTTATTTGAAATTCTCTGGTATCAACGGATATGAAAAAAATTGGTAAAGTTGTTCTCTGGATCTTGTTGTGCCTTGTCGTGTTCTCAGTAGCAGCGGCAAGTTTATTCTTTTACAAAATCAAAAATGGTTTTCCTGTTACTTACGAGACGGAAAAGCCCGTAATACAATTTCCAGCTGACCAACCTGCCATTCTGGTCTTTTCGAAAACTACGGCTTTCCGGCATGGAGAATCTATTGAAGCTTCATTACCGGTTTTTTCCAAAATGGCAAAACAGAACAACTGGTTTCTTTACAAAACTGAGGATGGTGGAGTTTTTAATCCTGAACAGTTGGGCCACTTCAGGGCCGTCATATTTAATAACTCCACGGGTCCTGTTCTGAATGATGAGCAGCAGAAGGCTTTAAGCCAATACGTGGAAAGCGGGGGAACGTTAATTGGTATTCATGGAGCAGGAGATAATTCGCATCACTGGCCCTGGTATGAAATTAATTTAATCGGTACGCAATTTTCTCACCATTCGCTTGACCCGCATTTGCAAAAAACTGAAGTGCATGTGGAAATAAACGCTGATTCGATCCTGACCAAAAAATTGTCACCAATTTGGACGGATGAAGATGAATGGTACGTCTTCTTTCATCAGCCGGAAGGAGTTCAGATTTTATCCTATATCGATGGAGACAAGATTATTCCCAATGGTAATATGCTCTGGATGAAGGATAAAAATTTCGGTATGGGTAAATATCATCCGGTTGCCTGGTACCGGACTGTTGGCAAAGGGAAGACGTTCTATACATCTATGGGGCATAGTAAGGACGTTTGGCAGCGGCCTGATTTTGTTCGTACGGTAGAAAATGCCATCCGTTGGTCAATGAATTAATATTTTATAAACAAAGCTCTAACCTGTGACAGGATTTTTCAGTTATAATTAAATGTAAAATAAGTGTCAATTTTATTCAAAAACAGAGGTAAGAACCTTACTTCAGGAGCTTATAAGAGATAATTAACTGCCAGATACATCGGCTAATAAATTACCTTTAATTTAACTCACAAATGAAAACTTTAAAATTGATATTTTTACTCTTTTCGAAACCGCTGGAATTTGGGCGGGTTATATATCAAATCCCCAACTAGCAACACACTCAGTAACCAGAGGGGTAGGGGTTGTGCTGTGAGCTGGAAATCAACACAGTATCCCGTTTTTCTTTAAGTCATAATGTGATAAAAATGATGCTGTTCTGGTGTCATAATGCGAGCCTATGATCTCAATTAAATTAACCACTGTCATGATGTTCAAAAATCGCCTGGTTTTTTTAACTACATTTTATTTTAAGTAAAACGTATATATAAATACCGGTAGTTATTCCTGTTTCATGAAAGAAACGATCCGCACTATAAAACTTTGAATATTAGTTTAAATGAACTGTCGGCCTTTTGCCGTGGTAAGCAGTAATTTCCTTCAATAAAATATAGTTGTAATGTGCTTATTGCTGCGGGTTTTGAAATACAGCTTTTTTTATTTTTTGTTTTTTTTGGCGGTAACGTTTTCCGGACATGTAATAGCCCAGTCCTTACCTGCTTCAGTAAATTTGACTGACCAGCAGGGACTTCCCCAAAGCTTTATTCCTTCTATTGTACAGGATCAGCGTGGGTTCATCTGGATGGCGACCCGCGACGGACTGTGCCGCTATGATGGCAGCCATTTCAAAGTATTTCATCCTCAGACTGGCCTGCGGCCTTCTCTGTCTAATCCCGTTATCCTGTCCATTCAAAAGGCCAGCAATGGCAAGCTTTGGATTTTCTCTGAAAACTTTGATATTGATTCTTTTGATCCTGTAACGGAAGAATTTGTAAATTTTTCAAAACTTCCTTTTTTCAAAAACAGTTCAGTAAATACGAAATAATCAGTCATTATATTGATAACAAAGATCAATTATGGCTTGGTTTGAAAATTTACGGCAGCAAGACGGGTGTAGGCCTCGTTTGTATTGATACCAAAACCAGGCAATACCAGTGGTTTAAGATAAGCAGTAATCCTTCATCATACGATAATCATATAAAGCATATCGATGGAGATCCGGGCGGGAATATAAGGATTGTAGCCGGCGCGCGTATTTTAGGTTTTGATCAAGGCAGCAAGATCTTCGTACCTATTCCCGGAACATCTGAAACGGAACGGATTTTTAAAGAATATATAGTTACATCTACATACGGTGATGCTTCCGGACAATTGCTGGTAGGCAGCTCACATGGCCTGATTGTCGTAAATCCAAAAGATGGCAGGTCCAATTATTATTCCCTGCCGGATGAGGGAGAAGACTGGCTGGGATTTCGTTATGCAAAAAGCAGTAACGGCACTGTTTACTTTGCATATCGCAGCCATTTGTACCGTCACGTGAAAAATAAACCCATTGAAATAATCGCAACCTTTCCGGAGGGGCGTGGCAGATGCCTGAGTTTAATGATAGATCGATCTGACGTGCTTTGGGTGGGAACAGACGGGGCGGGTATCCACAAATATGACCTTCGTGCCAGCCGCTTTAAGACGATGGCCTACCAGACCAATTTCCAGGTGGATTTACTGCGGAATTATTTACATGCATCTGAAAAACAAAGCCAGCAGGTGAAAACACAGCGTTCTTACAGTTTCAGGTACACGCTGGATGGCCATGGAAAGATTTGGGCGAATGCAGGTAATGAAATTTTATATCATATTGATCTAAAAACAAGAAAGGCCGAAACTTCTGTTTTACCGGTACCACCTTTCAACATGTCTGTTGTGCCTCTTGCGACAGAGCCAAACGGAAAGGTTTGGGCATTGTATTGGGGAATACCAAGATGGTATGATGAGGCTGAAAAAAAATGGAAGTTATCTGAAATCAAAATTGATTACGAAAAATCAGGCGAAATTTTACAATTCAGGGTTGACCGTGAGGCTTTCTGGTTCGCCACCTCTAACAGGGGTATTTTGCGAATGGATCGCAAAACCGGAAAAATGGCCTGGTTTCAAAATAATGCAGCGGATCCCGCATCGATAAGTAGTAACAACCTGATTTGTATGTCCGCAGATCCCATCGACCCCAACAGGTTGTGGATCGGTACTTTTGGCAGCGGTCTCTGCGCTTTTGATAAACGGACCGGAAAATGCAAAAGATATACAGTTAAAAAAGGCCTTCCTGATAATGTAATTTATTCTGCTTTGCCAGATCGCCGCGGCAATGTTTGGATGGGAACCAACAAAGGGCTTTGCCGGCTGAATATTCGTACCTTAAAGGTCAGGACTTATACAAGGAGTGACGGTATACTGGCGGATGAGTTTAACCGTCATCATTACATACAAATGCCTGACGGGCAGATAATCATGGCTGGGCTGGAGGGTTTTACCAGTTTTTATCCTGACCAGATCACTGATGATCAGTTTAAACCTGGCGTGCAGTTCACATCACTTGAAATTAATAATAAAATAGTTGAAAGCAGCTCGGATTCCGTTGATGCACTTCCGCCGGTTCAGGCTATGAAACTAATTTCCTTACCTTATGATAAGAATTTTATAACGCTTCAGTTTGCGGCAATGCAATATAACAATCCTGCCAAGAACAGCTACCGGTACCGACTTAACGGACTGGACAAGAGTTGGGTAGAATCTAACGTGCCACGAGCTGTATATACCGGTTTAAGCCCGGGCCGCTATACGCTGAACGTAAATGCTGCAAATACATCAGGTATCTGGAGTGACAAGATAAGTACCCTGTCCATTGTGATCAGTCCGCCATATTGGGCAAGTTGGTGGGCCTATATGCTTTATGCATTTATAACAGCAAGTTTTATATGGTATTGGATCGGATTATATCTGGCACGGGCCCGCTTTAAACAAGCCAGTGCTTTTCGCCTGAAAGAAGCAGTGCAGCAACAACAGATTAATGAGATGAAAAACCGGTTTTTTGCCAATATCACGCATGAGCTCCGGACACCGCTGACACTGATTTTATCACCTGCTGAAACGCTGATGCAGCAGCTGAATGACACGGCCTATGCTAAACCGTTAACATTGATCAACCGCAATGCTAAAATCCTGCTGGATATGGTCAATAATCTTTTGGACTTGTCAAAAATTGATGCTGATGCCATGCCTGTTGAAACATTATCAGCAGATCTGGGTGAATTTGTTAGGATGCTGGTCAGTGACTTTGAAGAACATGCGCAATTAAAAGGAGTTGAAATGCTTTTTGAAAGCAACATAAGTGGCATGTACCAGTTTGATGCTGCAAAACTAGGCTCCATTATTACGAACCTTTTGTCTAATGCACTTAAATTCACAGCTTTTGGAAAAATAACTGTAAAACTGGAAGATGCCGGAATAGTAAAATTATGGGTTTCAGATACAGGTACTGGAATATCAAAAGAGGATTTAGTCTTGATTTTTAATCGTTTTTACAGTATAAACAAAGCAGGTGGTGTTAATACGGGTACCGGCATTGGCCTTGCTTTGGTAAAGGAACTTGTTGATTTGCAGAATGGTACGATCAGTGTTGAAAGTATGCCGGGAAAAGGTTCAACGTTTTTGGTACAGATCCCATATCAGCGTGGAAGTATAAAGGACAAACAATATTATCCATATAAAAGGGTATCATATTTGTTGGGGGACACCGGATTTGAAGCCGAAAATCCGGATTATATTCCTACCATATTAGTCGTAGAAGACAATGCAGAGCTGGCAGAATTTATTGCAGACTGCCTGCCGGAACATTATCGTATTATTAGAGCAGAAGATGGCAGGTCCGGTTTGTACCAGGCTACTGAAATCCTTCCCGATCTTATTATAAGTGATGTAATGATGCCATACATGGATGGGTATGCGCTGTGCCGGGCATTAAAAAATGATTTGCGTACCAGCCACATTCCGGTCATATTGCTGACAGCAAAAGCAGCCTATGAAAGTAAAATTGAGGGACTGTCTCAGGGAGCGGATGATTACATGACCAAGCCGTTTTATGCCGACGAACTACGACTGCGTGTTGCGAACCTGATAGAGCAGAGAAGGCTGATGCAGAACCATATCCGCCTAAGTCTGAGCCCTTCCGGAACTGTTACAGATACGGACAAGGTTCAGGATCCGTTCCTCGAAAAACTGTATGGCCATTTGGAGTCAAAGCTGGATTCAGCTGCTTATGGTGTTGAAAATCTTGCGCTGGATTTGTTTATGAGCCGTGTCACATTGCACAGGAAAGTCAAGGCTGTGAGCGGTTTGGCCCCTGGCGACGTAATCCGTAATTACAGGCTCAAACGTGCTGCTGAATTTTTGAAAACAGGATTGAACAGTAGTGAGACCGCTGAGATAACCGGTTTCGATTCTCCATCTTATTTTGCAAAAAGTTTCAGGGCTTATTACAATATCAGTCCGTCTGAATTCATACAAAAGGAATTAACAGATAAGAATAAGCCATTTTGAAGCTGAACCATCCATATTTTGAAAAATGCTCTTTCAAAGATGGATGGTTCAGATTTCTTGTTCAAAATAAGTTACTTCTTCAGCAATACTTTCAGGGTTTCTTTAAATGTACCGGACCGGATATTGATCAGGTAAATCCCTTCGGGAAGCTGCCTTGACGACAGATCCACTTCTACCTTCTGAATCTTTCGCAGCCGGATTCATTTGCTGAACAACATTACCATCCAGATTGATCATTTGCAGATCTACATTCCCTTCATGTGCTTTTGAAATGTAAACTGTAAAATGCTTGTCTGCCGGATTGGGATAAACCGACGAAGCTTCCGGTTCTGCCAGGGATTCCGACAATATCAATTCTACTTCCCGGCCTGTTCTTGCAGTAGGCGGTGCCACTGCCGTAATGACCAGCTGTGGTGGGTTGGCTGCGTTTTCTTTGCTGTTGAAAGTCAGCTGAATGTTCTGGTTGGCTGGATTTGTGATAAAAAGACTCACTATTTTGTCGCTTGTCAGCTGCGCCTTTACATAAGCGGTCACGTCGATTTCATAATATTGGGCTAAGTTGTTTACATTGACACTTCCCAGTGCGGCCCCGGAACTGGCCGGTGCATTCGACCAGGTAACGCCTGTTTCGGTCCATGAATCTGTACTTACACCGAAGGCCGCCAGACTGACATTAGTACTATTTTGTACGTTCTGCCCATATAACCGCAGTTTTGCCGAACCAATCTGGCTTATACCGGCAAGCGGGAATTTCAGATAAGCAGTACGGGCATAACTCGGCAAACTTCCTGTTTTAATCTCCAGGGTGCTGGCTGTACCGTAGTTAATGGCAGTATTTGGCGCGTTGCGGATCGTCGCATCGGCAAGTGGAGCCAATATAGCCTGAGTGGACAAGATTTCAATGGCAGCAAGGGCCGGACTGTCCGCAGAACCTTTGAGAAAATCAAGGTTGAGTACACCATCGGTAATTGTCACCGGGATTGTTTCTGTACGGGCCCTCATGGCGCCGCCTGCTTTTACAAAGATATCGTAATCGGTCAGCTTGCGGGTGCCTTCGATGTTGACATGGAATTTCCGCTTGCCGGTCCCTGCGGAGCCGCCTTTGCCAGGAACACCCCAGTAGGTCTCAGCAAAATGTAATACGATGCTTATCTGGCCATTCGGAACAGGGATACTGTAACTAAAAGCGGCTCCCAGACGCTGGCTTCTGTACAATTCGTCATCGGTAGTGGCAATAATATCGCCGGTTGTAACAGATATTTTGGCTGTACCCGTAAAGTACTGGTCTGCTGAAAATACACGGCTGGCCGTAGCTGCAAATGATTCACCCCCGGAGTTGATCCTTTGCGTTGCATTTTTGGCAGGCGTTGCATCGGATAGGCCAAAACCCGAGGAAACTGCAAAGCCGGAATGAAAGACCGAAGTAAAAGCCTGACTTGCATTCAGCGTAGAGCTGGTAACGCTTTCGGATGTTGAGTTGGAATCATTATTTCCTGTACCAATTGCTGTTTTGCTCCTGCCCATGGACCTGATGATTGCTCCGTTAGATCCAGTCAGTTCAGAAGATCTGTAATAAAGGGTTACCTCATACTCACCGGTTGCATTGTCGTTGGTTGGTGTTACCTTAATCGTTTTTCTGGTAATATTAAAAGCGTCGTACCAGTTAGTCTGTAAATTACCAGCCCGGTTGATTGATACGCTCGTGCAGCCATAGTCAAAACTGCTTAGGTTCTTGATTTTGGCAACCAGGTTTTTTGTAGCCTGATCGTAGAAGTATACAGTCGCATTCGGCCCCAGATATTCCTGGGCGGGAGTAGCTGTCAGGGCAGTTTCGGCCTGGCTGGTTACAACACCTGTAATTTTCACATTGTCAATAGCCCACGAGCTAAGTGCAGCAATAAACCGGAAGCGTACTTTCATGCTGCGATTGGCGAATGCTGCCGGAATAGAAATATTCCTTTTACCATAACCAGACCATGAACCAGACTGGCCAGTCTGTAAATTCTGGGTCAGGATGTTCCGCCATTGTGACCCGTCCCATACATCCACGAGTGCCTGCACGTTTTCGTCAAACTCACCAGGTTCAAATATCTCATCATAGGCTACATTGATGGAAGTCATATTGTAAGAATCAAAAGGGGCCGATTCCACAATTTTATCCAGGACGTTTCCATCATCATACAGGTTAGCCCACAAAAACGGCGAGTTATTCATTGAAAACTCATTGGTGTAAAATACAGTCCAGTTTTTTCCATAGCCACCTGTGGTAACCATATTCCAGCCCTGTGGCAAAGTGTTCGTATTAAAATCTGCTGAAAGCAATTCAACACTTCTGACACCTGGTGTAAAATCATCGTCTGCAATCAGTACAGTATGCTGCTGGTTAAAAGTTTCGCGGACCGCATTGCCTCCTGCCGGACTAGTCAGCGTGTAAGTCAAAACGGCTGTTTCGCTGCCTTCAACGTAGGCATCATTATAAATCCTGACCTTCACTTCCTGGGAGAGCTTACCTGCCTGCAGCGTAAAGGTGCCTGGTGTTAAATTGTAATCTGCTGTTTTTCCATTGGTAGCGGTTCCGGCAGAATTTATTGTAATAGTTACCGGCTGAGATGGAGCAGCATTGATCTTTACAGTAACTATTTTTTCCACATATTTCAGGCACTGCTCAGGTGTTGGTCTGGCAACAGTTGCTTCGCCCTCATTTACAGACGTAGCACTTGTTAAAAATTGAACTGTTGGAGCACCTGAACAGGTGTAGACCCTTACATCATCAATGTACCAGCCAATCCTGCCGTTGCAACCCTCGTCTGTACCCAATGACCAGCGGAGCTGTATGGTTTCACCGGCATCAAGCCCTAAGGTAGTGAGGTTAATACGGCTTTGTCCCCATCCGCTTGCAGTGTTTGCCGCTTCCGGACCTGAAAAAGCCGGAACTGATCCAAGAGGATTATAGGGATTGTAAGCATCCAGGGCCCTGTTATATCCATTATCTGTAAATGCCTGGCCAGGTACCGTTGACCAGCCGCCGTTACCAATTCTATATTCAACAATTCCACCGTCAAAACCTGCTTTAAGACTGAAATAATGGTCAAAAGCTGTGTAAAATGGTGCCACGGCATTAGAAGGAATGGTAATTACAGGACTTGTAATACTCATTACGCCAGCTGCCCAGTCATCGCCACAATCCTGGTCAGTAGGATTAGCAGCAAATGCCGCCTTACCCGCTTTTCCGTCTGGTAAAGCAGCGCTTACAGTCCAGTCACGGGGTGTCCAGGGTGCACTGTCATTTGTATTGCCATAATTGGAAATTGCCCAGCTGCCAAGCCCGGATTCAAAAGTTTCAAAAAATATGGCATTTTGCGGTGAACCACCAAAACAGATCGGCTGTACCGGCTTAAGTATTGGCCCGTCAGCAATTCCGGATCTGGCAATTGGCCTGTGATCCTTTTCAGGATTTTTTGCAAATGATGCAGAAATGCTCAAAACCAGTAAAGAACAAAATGCAAAAGATGTAATCAGCTTTTGCAAAATGGATAGTTGAGCATGATAACGGTGAGCAAATGTAGATTTGTTTTTCATTGCAGAGTTTTTCTGTAAAGGTTAAAAAAACATCCTGCCGGCAGTTAGCAATTTGGTTTCATATATGGGTGATTTGGTTTCAAAAACATACAATTTACCTCCCTGACAGGCATTATCTGCTTTATTTTGATGTAATTTGTATATACGTCATTTCGCCGTTTATCCAAGAAAGCCGGTAACAGGAATATCCTCGGAAAAAACGTATAAAGATTTGCGTGTTTAGTTTTTATTGCCACTTTCATGAGAAAGGTAACCCTCATGGTTGCCATGAAGAATTTTTTTGTAGATGGAATTCTTAAAAAGTGATGCTAATGGCCATCAGGGTAGCATTTAGATGACTTTTATCCGCTTTTTTCTATAAAAAATGTATCCGGATCAAATCTTTGACACCAATAAATCCTTACCCAGATGTTACAACTTTGCAATAGTGTTCTGGATCATATTCTGAAAAAATGGCCGGAAGCAGAATTATATACACACAACAGTTTGGTGTTGCACGACATGGAAGTAACTGTTACGCTTCCAAATCGCTGGTTTATTACCCTAACAACATCAGGCCACCATGTTTCAGCCATAGTTTGCCGGATCACCAATCCTGTAAAGGACAATAAGCAAGGATTTGAATATGTTAATGAATTTCAGGTCTCAATACCGGAAAATGATAGGGGATATGTCACAAGTTATACTGACCATACGGATGCCAGTCAACTGGTCAAATTTCATTGGTCGCTGGATGATCTGATAGATAATTTAGCGTTGGACTCTCATTAAATTACTGGTTTTGATATTATTTTGCCAAGCAGTGAGTTTATGCCGTTTAGCGGCTGCCTGTTTGTCGCAATCGGGTTAATCAAAATCCACAACATGCCATAGGTATGCAAAAATTGTTATCAGGTAGAACGGTTCAATTCTTCATTTTCTATTGATTAATTTGTTCCAAATATTTATTAATATTTGCCAGATAATCAATTAATTGGTAAAAGTGCAGAGTTGTGCAGCGCGGCTTCCAGTACAGGAGTCAAAATCATTACTGTCAGTGGCTTTGGCAGATAGCCCAGTACTGCGGTATATGTCTGTGCCTTGGCAATATCATCTGGATCCAGGGAAGAACTGACAATATAAATTGATGGATAATAATCTTTGATCTGAAGTGCCTGCATCATTTCCAGAAATTTCCATCCGTTGGCAACAGGCATATTGATATCCAGCAAAATTAATTCGGGAAGCGTCAGGATATCTAAATGCTGCTTCATAAATTCAATTGCTTCCTGACCGTTACAAAAAAGTATTATATCAGAATTTGCAACAGTTTTTTGAATCAGCTTTTGGGTGAGAAAGCGGCAGATCCACTCGTCATCAATAACATATATTTTCATAGCTATAAAATTAGTTTTAATCTATAATGAATATATTCATCTAAAACCAAGCCATTTGATAGAATTAATTCTATCAAATATTAATTGTGTCTATTTAAGATGGAATTAGGCTGTTATTTTCGGCCAGTATTATTAATCTCGAAAAATGAACTGGTACTGGAAGAGAGAATGAGGGGTATATTACATCAAAGTGCCTCATTATGAGTAACTAAATAAATGTGTTTTTGCCCGGAAACAATTGAAATAGTTTTGGATGTTTTGCTTCGTATGGATCCCACCCAAACGTATAATTTTGAGACCTATTCAGTTTTGGTATATAAACCCATGTTATTAAAAAAACCGGGTCGCAATACCGGCATTCTGGAAATTTGCTGTTATAATTCTAAGCTGTTTTTTATCGATGTCAAATTATTATTTGTAAAAGTTTTCAATTAGAAACCATTACATTAATTACTTCCAGTTTAGATACTGACTTTACCTGAACCAAATATTTTCCAGCCGGCAGTTTCAGGGATGAAATATCGGCTTCCACAGAAGTGGCATTATTTTTGAGCAATGCCGGATTTATAAATAATGTTTTTCCGCTCATATTGGTCAGCATTAGCTGCGTTGGCCCTTTGTGAAGATCCGATACCTGTATGGAGAAACGGTCCCGTACTGGGTTGGGATAAATGACAGATATATTATTAGACCTCTTTCTGACCGGTGTTGTCATTGCTGCTATTCTTGCCGCCTGGCCGGTCTGGTTTACAAGTACAAGCTGAGGTGGATTGGCTGCATTTTCACGGCTGTTGAAGAAAAGACGGATGTTCTGGCTGGTTGGATTAGTCAGAAGGAAACTGGCGGTTTTATCCCCATCAAGCTGGGTTTTGACAAAGTCAGTCACATCGAGTTCATAATAACTTAACTGGCTGTTGACGGTAACCGAGTCAAGGACCGGGCCGTTTCCGGAAGGTGCATTTAGCCAGTTAATACCTGTTTCGGTCCAGCTGTCGTTTTCTACTCCTGTTGCTGCGAGGATAACATTTATATTGTTTTCTAGATTATGACCATAAATCCTGAGTTTGGCCGAAGTGAAATCATTGACGCTACTGAGCGGGAATTTCAGGTAAGTTTTTCGCTGATAACTGGGAAGGCTGCTCGCTTTAATACCCAACTCCGGCTCAGTTCCAAAATTGTTTGTCTCCAGTGGCACATTGCGCACATAAGCATCTGCAACAGGAGAAATGACCACATCCTCTTTCGCAGATGGAACGTATTTATAGAGCTCATTGCCGGATTTACCGTTATCAGCAGCCAAAAACAATTTATTTCCGATCACTGCCATTTCATAAAATGCTGTATTTCCATCGGGATTAAAATCCGTAATTATGTGCGTACCCGCTTCCGTTCCGTCACTTTGCCAGAGTTCAACACCGTTGTCCTGGTCATACATGGAGAAGTAAAAAAGATTTCCAAACTTAACCGAAGGTGAAAGGGTGAATCTTGCGGGTGTACGGCCCATAGTTGTGAGCATTTTGGTACCTACCGGTGTTCCGTCCGTCACCCATAACTGATCCCCGGTTTCCTTATTATATGGTACAAACAAAAGTTTGCCATTCAGTTCCTCCTTTATACGAATGGTAGTTTGTTCCTCATATGAATCTTTCGGTACGTATGCATCAAATGAAGCAAGCTGGAATGTACCGCCAGTAGTACCATCCGTTCTCCATAGTAGATCCTGGTTGGTGTCAGGATTATATAACGTGAAGTAAACCAGGCCCATGGCTGCGTATAGCCTGCACCTTTCCAGATGCCCGCCGGGAAATAAGTTCTTGATCAACGATGTACCGCCAGCCGTTCCGTCCGTCCTGACCAGTGGATAACCAGTAGTATCGTTAGTTATATAGTACAGAAAATTTCCAGAGGCGGCGATCGTTTCAGACTTATAAAGAAAATCTCCGCGACTGGAAGTTACGTCACGCACGACTTTTGTGCCTTCCACTGTACCATTGCTTTTCCAAAGCTCCACGCTGTTGACGCCATCTCTTGCACCGAAGTAAAGTTCGCCTTTGAATGCAACCGGACTGAACTGGTAATTTTGTTCAAATGTACCGATCACGGTAGTTCCTTCGGGAGTTCCGTTTGATTTCCAAAGGTCCATTGTTTCGGAAGTGAAATCATTAGATCCAAAAAACAGCGTACCGTTTGCATTGGTCAGGCCTGCCACCGCCCCAAAACCTGCTGACCCTTTGCCGGCAATGGGAACTGTTCCAGCCTTAGTCCCGTCCGTTTTCCAGATATTATTGCTCCGCTGGAAAAATAGTGTTTCGTTTACCGGAATCAGTTCGCTGATTGCACCGCCATAATTTGGTTCCTCTTCGATTGGAATCTGTTCGGTCCCTTTTTCTGTACCATTACTTTTCCAGAGCTCGTCACTGTTCTTCACATAAAACAGCGTTGCGTTTACGTTGGTAAGGTATTCGGGAGGAGAATATTCGTATGAAATTGATGGGCCTTGTAATTTGAAAGTTCCGCCTTCTGTGCCGTCACTCTTCCAAAGGTCATATTCGCTATCTTTTGAAACGGTGATAAAATATGCTGTACCGTTCACATCGGTTAAATTCTGAGGTGAAGAACTCGCAGTTGAGCTCTTGCTGGTAATTGCCTTTGTTCCTGAAATGGTCATGTCGGTTTTGTACAGATTTTCACCGTTGCTTCCATTTCCAATAAAAAAGACTTCATTGCCAACCCGGCCTTCAACCTCAACCCTGAAGGGCGCCAGTCTCTGCGTCCCGCCTTCTGTTCCATCCGATTTCCATAATTCGTTGGATTCAGGTCCAGCCGGAAACACGATCTGGTTACCTACTGCGACCAGATCATTCTGGCCTGCGAAAGTATATCTGCTCACTTCAATATCGCTGACCTGAACAGTTCCGGGCTCACTTCCATCGCTTTTCCATAACCGCCATCCTGACGGGGATTGCGCTTTGAAAAATAGTGTTCCGGCTACATTTGCAAAAGCAGTGGGGTCCGAGTCTTTTGTTCCCTGATAAATATCCTTTACCAACACAGTACCTTCCGCTGTACCATCAGACTTCCAGAGCTCTTCGCCGCTTTCTTCGTGATTTGCTGAAAAGTAAATAGTCTGCCCCACAACAAAAGGCCCTCGAAGCCAATAAAAACCATCTTTGACAATTGTAATGGTTTTTCCGTCGGTTCTGTAAAGGCTGCCTTCTTCGGGAAAATACATGTAGCCACCAAGTACAGCCCTTTGAAGTATGCCTCTGGTCAAAGCTGGCCCTGGGACGGTCCCTGCTTCGGTTCCGTCACTTTCCCACAAAACAGCCGGTGAATAATTTTCTTCGTCGCGTATAACAAAAGAAAGTTTTCCATTGAAGTCAAAAAATTCAAGAGGGCCGGATTCACCAGTGGTGGAAACACCAAAATCCTTTACCAGAACTGTCCCTTCGTTTGTTCCGTCTGTTTTCCAAAGCTGCCGCCCGTTCGGTTCCCCAGCACTGGAAAAAAATATAGTTCCGTTTACATTTGCCATATCCCACCAGTATTCCGAACTGGAAAAGGCAATTTTATGGATCGGATAGGTACCTTCTTTTGTACCATCACTTCGGAACAGCCAGTTTTCGTTATCCACTACCATCCTGAAACATACATAGGTTCCGGCACTGGTCAGATAGGAGGGGTCAGAGGTATTATTTAGCTGATAGTTGTCGGTCAATCGGATCGTGCCTTCATTGGTTCCGTCACTCCGCCAGAGTTGAAACCCATTCGTGTTGTCACCCGCAATCATGAAGAGCATATTGTTGGCTACCGCTTGTCCGCGAAAGGAAAGCCCGAAACCCGTTGGTGATACATTAATGTCTTTAACCAGTTCGATTTGCTGAGCCGTAAGTATGCAAGGCATAACCAAAACGGCTAAAAAAAACAGAAGTTTTTTCATGTGACCTAAGTTGAGACTTATGAGCCAAATTATAATTCCTATGTGAATTTACATATAAATTAAATTTTAGATAATAAAAAATCAAAATAGTTATCTTTCGATTTATCAGCTGGTTAACAATGAAATTGCAGGCTTTTGCGTAAAAAAACAGGGGGAAATAAATAGTTCCAAACAAGAAGTGCTCGTTGTCTGGTTGATGAATAGCCGACGATCTGTCGGGGAATGTTATACCTACCGGTTATCCTTTGAGAGAGATACTTTTAGTAAGTAATCAGGATGATATGGCGGACTGATAAAACTGGTTAATCTATGGAAGCGACGTGATTTTTGGTTTGATCCTGCAAAGTCCAGGCGAATGATAAGCTAACCGGATGATGGTCCGACAGCGGTATGCCGGTCGCAGTATTAAAAAGTTGGCGTTCGAGCTTATATTCCGAAGGTTTTAGCAGGATTTCGTTGCTGCTGCGATAAAGTATTTTATCAATTGTTTCGGTCGAAGCATTCAGGCCAAGGATATTTTTTTCCGGAGTTTGTGTAAGTGCTATCGGCATGCTGCCATTATTTTGCAGCGATACCCATGTATCAGTAAGGGAATTATCAGTTAAAAGCGTATTTAGATTGTCGTGATAAAAACTGTAATGAGCATTTAAATCACCCATTACAACAACGGCATGTCCCTGAGAATGCGTTTTGATATAATCCGAAAGCTGCCTGATATTATTCCTTCTTGCCGCTGCCGCTTCCGTATCGTTAAATGCATTGGCATGTACATTATAAAAATCTATAAAATGATTTCGGGCTATTTCGATCCGGGAATAGCTGAATCCTTTTGGGGTCAGACAATCTGCTCCGGTGCAATCCTGCCAGCTGATACGGGTTATTTCAGTGACCGGATATTTTGAGAGCGTATTGAGTCCATCTCCAAAAGGCACATTTCCTTTGGTAACCGACCGGAAAGGGTGCATGTTTTCAATGCTGTATAAATCGTCATTATAACTGAAATCTTCCTGAACGTGTACTATATCGAATGCGTTTAACCTTTTCCCTATTTCCGTTATACTGGATTCTCTTTCGGTCATTGCGCTTGAAATAATGCCGGGTAAACCTGCAATGTTATAGGTGATAACAGAAAAGCTTCCGGAGCTGGAAGTATCGGATAAAAAAGCAAACTGCATGGATTTGGCGAAAGCACTGAAATCACCGGTAGATACAGAACCTGCGCGCAGGCAGAAAAATATAAACAGTACAGAAAGTGTCTGTTTTATGTAGCGGTTCTTTTTATTTGAAACGGTTAGCATATCAATGTGTTGGTCTCCCAAAAGTACATGCCGGGTATGATCTTAATAATTCCTGATTGTTAACATATTATTAGCTTTAAAAGGCTATATCGGTAGTGGCTCCTATTTGTGCTTACAAAGTTGAATTTCTATAAAGAAATAACAATTTTTTAATATGATTACTAATTGAAAAATCTATATCATTGTTGGAAAATTGATATATTAAATTTATGAAATTCTGTTTATTATTCTTTGTCTTTCTTTTGGCTTTCTCTTTTTCTTACAGTCAGGTTTTTGTGGGCAATGTTGATATTAATCGGGATGAGAAAATTAAGGTCATTGAGGTGATGGTAGTGGACTGGACACTCAGAAAAAATGTAAGGGTGTTTGTAGATTATGGCCAGAAAAGTAATTTAAACGCTGCTAATCTTGCTAACAATTCTGAGAATCAAAAAATTACAGATCCTGTTAGCGGAAAAGAAAAAGTTTTTGTCTCGGCTGCTTCCTTGCTCAATTTCATGGAAAGTAACAATTGGGAACATTACAATTCTGTAATACAGACCGAGTCAAACAGCAGCGCGTTTTTCTATTATTTCAGAAAAAAATGTAATGAAGGATTATTAAAATTATTTCACACACAACCATTTTTAGGGCATGGAAGAGCAGGTTTCAAATATTGAACAAAGTGCGGATACACAAGGATCAGATATTTTTCTGGGAACTGATCTTTTTGACGAAGTGATCGGCTCGCTTTCACAAATTTATTTCCGTCTGTGGAATGTTGAAAAAATGAAGTGCCACGCCAATCCTGACCTTATAAAAAGATATTATCAGCGTTACCAGCAAATCTCGGCCCTGAAAAAACGTTTTCCGGTCAATAGCCGGAATCGACGCGATAAAGCCGCAATTGTCTACGGATTGGAACTCAAATTAGCCAGAATAATTTTACAGCGGGAAGCCGATTTATAATTCTATCTGACTGGCAAAGATGTTAACAGAAATTTAGAGAATCCGGACGCCGTAAATTATAATTTAATAAATTCTACACGCCTGTTATTGGCTTTTCCGGCTGATGTATCATTGTTGTCCACTGGCTCAGATTTTCCTTTTCCATCACTTTGTAACCGCGAAGCATCAATACCGAAAGTAGTTGTCAGCGCCTGCACAACGGCAAGAGCCCGGCGTTTGGAAAGTTCCAGATTGGCATGATCATCGCCGTCCGCATCCGTATGGCCAATAATCTTAACCTTTACCGCCGTATTTTCTTTAAGCAGTTGAGCAATATCCTGTAAACTTCCATAAGACTGAGGTTTTATCTGGTCACTGTTCACATCGAACAAAATGCCGTTTGTGCTGAACTTCCCCTCATTCATCAGCTTACTGCGCAGGTTCGGAGCACCTACTGCAAGCCTGATATTACTCATGAAAAATGCTCCTTCTTTGGAATCATATTCAGGATTGCTGGATGAAAATACGAGCGAGTTCAGTGTTGCATTGGCGTCAAGCGCCCTGGGCAGATCCAAAACCTTTGTACTGTCAAGATAAACCCGGATACGCTGTTTTTGCCGCCAGATTGATATTTTTACTGAAGGCTTTTCCGGTGTATGAAATTCGGGTATGCCCGATTTTGACTGACTGCCAATAAGGTTAGTTGAATAGTACATTTGTCCTCTTGACGAGCCGGGTTGAAAGTTCAGCTGGAAGTTGGCAACACCCGATGCATGCAAGCCTTCTCCTAATCTGAATTTCTCATCTGTGTCTTTCGTTTGCAGCAAACTGACCATCCACTGGCCAATAGCGGCTACCTGCTGATTGGCCAGCAAATCTATCTGTAATGTAAAATTTTCAGGCAGGTTATCCGTAATATATTCAGGATAAAACACGCCGGTCTGTGCCAGACGAAGCCATTTTCCTTCACGGGTATTGATCGTAACCAGTTCTGCCCCGGAACGGGTGTTCCAGTTTGATGGAAAATCCCCCAGCGATTCCTTAGAAAAATCTTCCTGAACAATCACTTTTTCACCAGCGATAAAGTCAAATTTGGAATAGGAATTGATATCCTGAATGGCAACATTTTTAGGGGCTGAATTTTGGGCTGTACTGGCCGGTACAGGACTTCCAGTTGTTTCTGCCGGACTGTTTTGCTGAGTGGAAGAATCCTGAGTCGCAGGACTGTCTTTAGGCTTCTTTTTTCAGTCGCTTTGTCTATCGACTGGTCAATTTTCTGATCTATTTTCTGATTGACTTTTTGCTCAACCCGGTTCCGGACACGATTCAAAAGCTGGGCTCTGCCTGGATTTGCATACATGCTAACCAATAAAACCAAAAGAAGTTTTTTCATTTCAAATTGTTAAGTTTCAAAACGAGTCATAGCAAAAATTCTGCCAATGAATTTCGTGACAAAGCAGATTAAAATTGCTGGGATTACCAAATAAATAAGCCCCTATTATCTCTGAATGATCATATGATGTTGCCAGAATGGATATCACGGGTTTGCCGCAACCGTAACTTATAAGTTTAATTTTTTTTGCATATTTGAACCGGAGGGGAGACATTTCTTCCGGTTTTTTATTTGATAGCCTTGATATTCAGCAGGAATAATTAGAAATGAAAAATTGCCTTACATTAATTCTGATCTTACATAGTTTCATCTCTTACTCACAAACTTTAAGAAAAAGAACAACACTGCTCATGGGAGGCCGGTTTGAAATTACACTTGTTGCCAAAGATTCTTTGACAGCCGAAATAAATATTGATACCGTCATTCATGAAATAACCCGGATTGAAAACCTGATCTCTGACTGGAAACCAACTTCCCAAATTTCTCAGGTGAATGCAAATGCCGGAATCATGCCCGTTAAAGTCGATAAAGAGGTTTTTGAATTAACAGAAAGGGCACTTGCACTTTCCCGGCTTACCAATGGCGCGTTTGATATCAGCTTTGCAGCAATGGATGGGATTTGGAAATTTGATGGATCTATGACTGCTATGCCGACGCCCGAAGAAATTAAAAAATCTGTTGAAAAAGTGGGTTACCAAAACATTATACTGGATAAAGAGCGCTCGACTGTCTTTCTTAAAGTGGCAGGCATGAAGATTGGTTTTGGAGCATTGGGTGAAGGTTATGCCGCCGATAGATGCCGGGATATGATGCTTGCCCGTGGAATAAATGCCGGTATTGTCAATGGCACCGGGGACATGAATACGTGGGGAAAGCAGCCTGATGGCAGCGACTGGGTAATTGGTATCAACGATCCGATGCATCGGGACGAAATTTTTGCTGTGATCCCGCTTAGTCAGGGTGCTGTTGTTACCTCTGGAAATTATGAAAAATTCGTCGTTTTTAATGGCAGACGATACTCGCACATTATTAATCCGGCCACCGGTTATCCCGCAACCGGTTTAAGCAGTGTTACCGTTTTCGGCCCGAGTGCGGAAAAGGCAAATGGTTTCAGTACTTCTATCATGGTTTTAGGAAAAAATGCTGGTTTGGAACTGATAGAGCGTTTTCCTGAATTTAAATGTGTGATGATAGCTGATGATGGTAAAGTTTTTACCTCCAAAAACTTCGATATTTCTAAGTACAAGCAATAAAATAGGGCAGGAGATTCAATAACAATCCATCAATACCTGTCCGTGCGACTGGTAATAACTCACACTTTTTCCCAACCTGGTTTTACAAATATTTTCCAGTAATTCTACTACATTATTTTGCATCGATAATGATCCGCAAAGCATAATTACACCCTTGTTAGCAAGTACGTTAGCAACCAAATCAGTATCCTTTTCCAAAAGATCTGTCACATACTCTTTTTGTCCTTCCCGCGAGTAGGCCAAATTCAGTTTGCTCAGCTTTTTGTCCTGTAAATTTTGCTCAATGGCTTCTTTATATATGCCAAAAGAAACTGCATCGCGAAAACCGCAATACAGGTGGCAGCTCGTATCACCGGTTTGCTGATCGATCATGCCCAGAAAAGGCGCAATGCCGGTCCCATTCGAGATCATGATCACGGAGGTTGCTTTTCTTGGGAAATGGAAATGTTCATTTTTGTCAATCCGGGCATTAATGGCATCTCCTGTTTTAAGACCATAAAGATGTTCGGAACCCAGGCCATTGGAATGTAATTTGACACTGAGCTGTACATTATTGCCAACTTTGCCAATGGAATAAAGCCGTTCACGATGATCATCCGCCGGGTAAATAGCCAGCAGATCACCGGATGTAAATTCTACTTCCGCATTAGTTTTAAAACGGATTAGAAAAGCTTCCCCGGCAGAATAGACCACCGTTTTGCTTACAACAGTTAAAGCGTGCGGACGTTCATGTTTTGGTGTTATCAGCTCTGTGGAAACCGCCAGCGGAATATTCGCATGCTGTGACCAGGTTGTCGCCCACTGACTGAATTCGTCGGGCGAACGGTCATTTACCGTATGGATTTCCAGCATAGGAACTGCCCATTTCTGTTTTGCAAATATGTTATCTACTTCAAATGCGAATTTGCAAAAATCGGGATAACCGTGTGAACCGAAGCCTACTACCGAAAAGTAGACAGGCTGCAACTGACGGTGTTTTTCTACTGATTTTTCAAAACCGGCAGCATTGGTTGGCGGATTACCAAGCCCATAAGTGGCTGTCATGGCAATGATATGAGAAGCTTTTGGATAAACTTTGTAATTATTCAGTTCTGTAACAAAAGCGGTCTTGCCACTTGCCGTCAGTTGCTGATGAATAGCGTTTGCGAACCTGAATGTACTGCCATTTTCAGAACCGACCAGAATGATGAATTCGCTCTCTTCGGCTGTAAATTTATTCCTGGTTCTTCCTGCTATGCGCTTTAAAGTAATAGCAAAGCCGGAGTAGATAAAAAAGAGAATATTAGCTGATGCAACCGCCAGGATAATTGCCCAGATACTGTTTGTTCTTCCGGTATGCAGGTCAAGGCTCAGTTCGGTAAGTAATATAGTCGACGGGTATTTAACTTCACTCAAAATCTCACCAGTAATCTGGTTCACAGTCACTTCCCGGTCTTTCAGCTTTAATGTATAATAGTCCTCCACATCTTCCGAAAACGGAAATTCAATAGTCTGCACTTCCGATAAATTGACCAGCTTAAAGATCTCAAAATCAGCAGGATTTTTCTCAGGGTCAGACTTAAAAGTGTCAAAGTCAACCTCGGAAGAAAGTTTTGGCGTTTCAATAAACCCGAATCGCGCGAGGGATAAATAGGTGCCTGTTAAAGCAATTAAAAAAATGGGAATGAGCGACAACCGGCCCAGGACCACATGGTAATATTGCGCGAAATTATCCCTTACGATTTTTGTAAAAAACCGTTTTATACCGCGTTGCCTTTGAATAATGAGTATAGATCCGGAAACGGTTATCAGCAGCAATAAAAATGCTGTCAGCCCGATAAAAAACCTTCCTGTTTCATGTATAAAAAGTGACCGGTGCAAAGCAGTGACCCACTCGAAAAATTCACTTTTCGGTGCGGGAATACCCAGGATTTTTCCCGTCAGCGGATCGATATAAGCAGACAATTCTTTGCCATCATTATCGCTTCCTTTAATCTGCACAAACTGGTTCGCGTCTACTGACAGCTCACTTATTCCTGGATGTTGCTTTCTTAATACAGGAAGTGTTTGAGCGAGCCTGATCTCATCAAAATGTTCAACTTTGTACGGCTGAAATTTTTCCGATATGGGCTGAAACGACAGTATGATGCCGGTAACAGAAGCCAGTATGATCAAAAGAAAAGAAGATACAGCCAACGCTAAGTGGCTGTATCTCCATATTGAAATAGTCATAAAATACTCGGAAATTTAATTGGGGCTGAACCGGACGTAGCGGATGAATCCGGTACCTTCGCTCTTGGCGGAAAGGCCTTCCGTGGTTAAAGGAATTTCCAGATCTTTGACGTGATATTCTTTATCTTCTACGGCACTTTCAAATCTGATTTTATAACCGGCATTGATTTTTGCGCTTTCAATTTCTATCACATTTACGCTGCGATCACCGCCTGTAACGGATGCGCCGGTAATTGCACTGATATTCGCAGGTTTTTTGGATTGAAACTTATGCCATTCTTTTATACTGTTGTACCACTTCTTATCAGGGCCAAGTACGTACAATGTTTTTTCGTAGGCATTTTTACTGTTGATCAGGGAAATGACAATATATGCACCTTCGCCCATGTAATTTGTCATCTGGATCACGCATTTGTATTTGGCCGTACCTGCGTTTTGTGCAAATGTAGTGGCAGGACGAGCGACTATTAGCGCAAGAAATACAAACGCTGTTTTAAGTAGATTGGACATGAAAATTATTTCAGGAAATTAACAGTTACATTGTTTTTAGATAGTGATTCGTTTTCGCCGGCAAGGTCGAAAGCAGTCTCTTTGAAGTTCGTTTCTATCTCTTTTTTGGCACCAACAGACAAAAGGTATTTCATCATGGTATCGTCTTTTGAGATCATCGCCGCACGGTGCAATGCCGTAAGGCCTTCTTTATTTTTTGCATTAATGTCAATTTTAAACGCTTCCAGGCGCTTCAATAAGGAAAGATCATTTTTGGCAACTGCCAGATGATACAATGTGTTGCCGTTACTGGCAGGCTCTTCCACTTTGAAACCTTTATCCTGCAACACTTTCAGCTTGGCCTCAAATTCAGGCACTCGTTGCGCGTTGTAAGATTGAACCAGATAGAAATCAAGATTGTCACCATTTTTGTCCGTCGTTTTGATATCGGCCCCTTTGCCAACCAGATAACCGATCACTTCCGGAGAATTACTGCGAACCGCCATAGCCAATGCGCTGACACCTTTCGAATTACCCAGGTTAATATTCTTCACATTTGAAAGCAACATTCCCAATGTAGCCGTATCGCGGTTACTGGCAGCAGCGTTCATGAACACCGTATTTCCGTCTTCGTCAGCCTTATTTACATCAACGCCTTTTGAAATAAAATACTTGATGATTTCATCCTGTTTTGGCTTGCGTACGATTGCATGCAACGCATTTTCACCACTTTTCCCGATTACAGTCGGTTTCAAATTCAGGCTCTCTAGATATTGATATACTTCAATCGGGTTGGCACCACCGCGTGAACCTTGCGCAGCCATCAATATCGCATTTGAATTTGCCGGAACCCCTTTTTGTAAAAGTGTTTTCAGAATGTCAATTTTGCCGGCACGGGCAGCGTAGCTGAATGCATTATTACCCGCAGCATCCGTACTTTTCAGGTCGAGGCCTTTTGAGACAAAATAGTTGGTCAGTGCCAGATCCTTGTCATTGGCTATTCCAATCAAAAGCGCATTTGCACCATCATTGTTCAGATCCTTTTTAAGATCAGCTCCATGCGCCAGACAAATATCATACACCCTGGTATTCTGCTGACCGCCGCCGGCCGCGAAGTTGATCGGTGTAGCTCCATGACCATCCACATAATTTCCTTTGGCTCCTTTTGCGACCAGATATTCCATCAGTTCAACATTGCCTTTCATTGCCGCCCAATGCAAATAAATCCGGCCATCATGAGTCGCCTTGTCAACGGTATTACCCGGCTGGGTCATCAGATATTCAATGGTAGGATTCGGTGCCCCGGCATTAATTGCCAGAACCACAGGATCAAATAAGTTACCATTAAACTGTGAAGGATTGCTGCCTTTTTCGATTTCAGCTTTAACTGCGGTCACGTCCGGAGAAGTTTTCCAGAACGATTGCTCCAAAAGTACATTTTGCTGGGCTTTTGTTTCAATTGATGTCGCAATCGATATGAATGTACAGATGGCGATAAATATTTTTTTCATATTAATAAGGTAATTATTCGGATAGGCCTGCAAGAAACAGGCTGGCAAAGTACGGTTACAAAACTAATAGGATTTAGTCTAAATAGTGTTTAATTCCATAAAATTTAACATGATTTTAGCTTGATTTGGACATGAAAGACCTTGTTAACCTTTTATAAAAGTTCACCTGATCAAAGTTATCAGCTGTGATTATGATGTAAGTCCAATCCGGAAATTTTTGGATGCAGTCATTTAATTATTTTTGGCATAATTATTCTCATAATTAATCTTAATATATTCTTACATTTTAATGCGTTCGCAAACATTTTAACTCTATTTTAATTTCGATTTAATACTACGCTAACTAATGATAGCGCTATTTGTACCTGAGTTAACAGGAGTACTTATTAATTCACCCCTCGTCTTTATTTAGTTGTGCGGCCAATGATTAAGTTATTAAGATTCTTATTACCAATTTGTATTCTTCTGTTAAGTGGATTTTTTCCGCAGAAAGGACATTCGTATAATGAATCCGTTGGTTTTTCTCTGGTACAAAATGCTTATCGTCTGGCTTTTGATGGCAATATCAGAGTACAGCAATGCCAGGACTTAATTTTTAAGTCAGCGTTATCCAATCTGGAAGGGGAAAATGGAACCAATCATACGGCCAATCTTGAAGAAAAAGAAGATGAACTGGTATTTTTCAAAAAGTATACGGATATCAGTAATGGTTTAACAAGTACATTTAACACACAAACGCCGAGCTATTTTAGTCACTTCATCAAAAGACCCTTATTTTTAAATAAGCATTTTTCTTATTTTCCATATTACAAGTTTCTTTATCTCAAATTCAATGTACTCAGGATTTGAGATTAATGCTTACCGGGAAAATTGAATTTGCCTGGATTTCTCTTTACAGTTTTTACTGTTAAGCCTGATTTAATAGTCAGCTAGGTGGTAAAAAAGTATGTTGCATTTACGCATACGCATGAAAACGAATTACCAATAACTCATATATATTAACTAACATCATGAATAGAATTCTCATGGCCATAAGCTTGTGCAGCGTGTTCTACCTGACAAGCTGTGACAAGAAGAAGGAAGAAAAGGAAGAAGAAGTGAAGTACCTGGTGACAAGTCCTTTGCTGAAAGACACATTGGTTACAAAGGAATATGTCGCCCAGATCCATGCCATCAGCCATATCGAGCTCAGGGCTTTGGAAAAGGGGTATCTTCAGAAGATTTTCGTAGACGAAGGACAGTTGGTACAAAAGGGACAGCTTATGTTCAAAATTATGCCAATGATTTACGAGGCCGAAACGCAAAAAGCGCAGGCTGAGGCCAATTTCGCAGAAATCGAATACAAAAACACCAAATCCCTGGCTGACAGTAATGTGGTTTCTAAAAACGAGCTTGCTTTGGGAAAAGCCAAATTTGATAAGGCAAAAGCTGAACTGAATTTAGCACAGGCACATTTGAGCTTTACGGATATCAGGGCGCCGTTCAGTGGTATTATGGATCATTTCCAGGGAAGGCTTGGAAGTTTGGTCAACGAAGGCGATCTGCTTACCACGATTTCGGACAACAGTAAAATGTGGGTGTATTACAATGTTCCGGAAGCTGAATATCTGGATTACAAAACGAAGATCATTAAAGACGGTGCTTTGAAAGTGGATTTGCTGATGGCAAATAACAAGATGTTTGATTATCCCGGTCTGGTTGAAACTATTGAGGCTGATTTTAACAATGAAACGGGTAACATCGCTTTCAGGGCAACATTTCCTAATCCGAAAGGATTGCTAAGACATGGCGAAACGGGTAATATTCAGGTTAAGCTACCATTTAAAAATGCTTTGATCATTCCTCAGAAAGCTACGTTTGAGGTTCTTGAGAAAAAATATGTATATGTCCTGGATAAAGACAGCAAGATTCAGTCAAGAGAAATAACGATTGCAGCAGAATTGCCACACATTTTTGTAGTTGGCTCTGGTCTGAGCAAGGATGACAAAATCCTTTTGGAAGGCTTACGCCAAGTACACGAAAACGAAAAAATAGAAACCAAATTCGTTAAGCCTGATTCTGTGATATCCCATTTAAGTCTATATGCCGAATAAACAGAGTCTTTCCATAATGTCTGTGGGCTGCGTTACGCTCGATCCAAAAATGCTCATTGACCGAAGTCAACTCCGCTTTTTGGCTCTTCGCAAGCCTTGCCCCGGTTCGCCGGAGCGACAAACATTCTAAACAAACTCTGGTCTAAAGGACAATATTAAAAAACCACTAGATATGTTCAATCAATTTATAAGGAGACCTGTATTCGCTATTGTGATTTCGATCATGATCGTCTTTATAGGCATACTGGCGATTGAGAAATTACCTATTTCTCAGTTCCCGGACATCGCCCCGACAACAGTAAACATTTTTATAGCCTATCCTGGTGCGAGTGCGGATGTACTCGTTAAGTCCACGCTGATTACCCTTGAACAGGCGATCAACGGGGTGCAGGATATGCGTTACATTGCTACGGATGCAACCAGTGCCGGTGAAGCCACACTCAGGATCATTTTTGAGCCCGGTACAGACCCCAACGTAGCCGTAATCCGGGTAAAAACCAGGGTGGATCAGGTGATGCCGCTTTTGCCTGAACTTGTTCAGCGTGAAGGGGTTATTATCTCTCCGGTTCAGCCTAGTATGTTGATGTATGTTAACCTTTATTCTAAGGAAAAAAGCATTGACGAAAAATTCCTGTTCAACTACGCTACCGTAAAAATGATCCCTGAAATTCAGCGGACCAAAGGTATAGCGAGAGCACAAATATTGGGTAGTCGTAGATATGCGATGCGTCTTTGGTTAAATCCGGAGCGTATGCGTGCCTATAACATTTCTACCGAAGAAGTAATGACGGCGGTAGGCGAGCAAAGTATTGTTGGTCGCCCGGGCCGGATCGGTCAAAGTTCGGGTATTGCTGCCCAGTCGCTGGAATATGTGCTTACTTATAAAGGTAGGTATGACAAGCCTGAGCAGTATGAAGACATTATTATACGTGCCAATTCAAAAGGTGAAAGCATACATTTAAGAGATATAGCCAAGGTTGAATTAGGTAGTGAATTCTTTGATATTTATTCCAATCTGGATGGCCATCCTTCGGCCGCGATCGTGTTACGTCAAAATTATGGTAGTAATGCCAGTGACGTAATCGAAGAGGTAAAAAAGAAGCTTGATGTCATGAAAGAATCCTTCCCTCCGGGTGTGGATTACAAGATCAGTTATGACGTTTCCAACTTCCTGGACGCCTCTATCGAGCAGGTTATTGACACTTTGCGTGATGCATTTATTCTGGTTGCCCTGGTTGTTTTTGTATTCCTTGGAGACTGGCGTTCAACTTTGATTCCGATCCTGGCGGTTCCGGTATCGTTAATCGGGGCCTTCTTTGTGATTCAGGGTTTTGGGCTCTCCATCAACCTGATTACGCTTTTTGCACTTGTACTTGCGATTGGTATTGTGGTCGATGATGCGATTGTCGTCGTCGAGGCCGTCCATGCCAAGTTTGAAGAAGAGCCGGGGATAACCCCTTACAACGCAGTGAAAAAAGTGCTTTCTGAGATCAGCGGAGCGATTATCGCGATCACAGCCGTAATGGTATCCGTGTTTCTTCCGATTTCGTTTATGTCTGGCCCGGTTGGTACGTTCTACCGTCAGTTCTCGATTACAATGGCTAGTTCTATCGTAATTTCGGCCCTGATCGCCTTGACATTGACTCCTGTATTGTGCGCCATGCTGTTAGAAAATCATCATGGACATCCAAGAAAGAAGAACATACTTACCAAATCGCTGGATGCGTTTAACCGCGTATTTGATAAACTTACCGGAAGATACGTCGGTCTGTTAAAAATGATCGTTAGCAGGAAAGTGGTTACATGGGGTGTCTTATTGATATTCTGCGCAGGAATTGTATTTGTGAATAAAATTCTACCAGCAGGTTTCATTCCTAACGAAGATCAGAGTACGATCTATGCGATTATCCAGACTCCTCCGGGATCTACACTTGAAAAAACCAACGAAGTTTCAAGACGTCTTCAGAAAATTTGTGAAGAAGTGGGTGGAATCGAATCGGTATCATCTTTGGCTGGTTACGAGATCATGACAGAAGGCCGTGGTTCTAATGCCGGTACTTGTTTGATCAACTTAAAGCCTTGGGGAGATCGTGATAAAAACGTGAAAGAAATCATGGAAGAACTGGAAGCCAAAACAAGAGGTTTGGGTGCCGTGGTTGAATTCTTTGAACCGCCAGCGATTCCTGGTTTTGGTACTTCGGGTGGTTTCTCTATGCGTTTGCTGGATAAAACATCCGATACCGATTACGCTGAATTTGATAAGATAAACAAGAAATTCATGGGTGATCTGGCAAAACGTCCGGAGCTTACCGGGTTGTTTACCTTCTTTGCTGCGAATTATCCGCAATACGAATTGCAGATTGACAATCAGCTTGCGATGCAAAAAGGTGTTTCTATCGGAAAAGCGATGGACAACCTGAACATCATGATCGGTAGTACGTACGAACAGGGGTTTACGAGATTTAACCAGTTCTTTAAGGTATACGTGCAGTCGGATCCAAGTTTCAGAAGGCTTCCATCAGATCTTTTAAAGCTTTTTGTTAAAAATGATGTTGGAGAAATGGTTCCTTATTCATCGTTCATGACACTTAAAAAAGGCCAGGGGCCTAATGAGATCACCCGTTTCAACTTGTACAATTCCGCAGCGATCCAGGGTCTTCCGGCCAAAGGATATACTACTGCTGATGCGATTGCAGCCATTCGTGAAGTTTCTGCCAAGACATTACCAAAAGGATACGATATCGCTTTTGAAGGTCTTTCCTATGATGAATCCATTCGTGGAAATGAGTCACTGGTTGTTTTCATGATCGTATTGGCCTTCGTATACTTTGTACTGGCAGCCCAGTATGAAAGCTTTATTATTCCATTCGCGGTTGTGTTATCGCTTCCTGTTGGGGTATTTGGTTCATTCCTGCTTCTGAAATTGATGGGATTGGAAAACAACATCTATGCCCAGATCGGTTTGATCATGCTTGTCGGTCTGTTAGGTAAGAATGCCGTACTGATCGTCGAATTTGCTGTCCAGAAGCGGCATCAGGGAGAAACGATCCTGAACGCGGCCATTGAAGGAGCCAAAGTTCGTTTCCGTCCTATCCTAATGACCTCGTTCGCTTTCGTTGCCGGTTTGATACCATTGATCAGTGCGTCGGGCGCGGGTGCCATCGGAAACCGTACAATCGGTGCTTCGGCCATGGGTGGTATGTTATTCGGAACAATTTTCGGGGTAATTATCATTCCCGGATTGTACTACATATTTGGCAGCTTGGCCGATGGTAGAAAAATGATCAAAGATGAAGAGGACGGCTCATTGTCTGAGCAGTTTGTTCATGCAGTCGATGCTTTCCCTCTAACTCAAGAAACTCAAAATGATGCGGAATAAAAGAATATTGAACTGGGCCGGGATAACGCTCCTGGCCCTGATTTACACCGGATGCAGTGTGCCACCGATTGCTCACAGAACAGAGAACAGGACAGTACCTGTGGGTTATAACAACTCACAGGACTCCACCAACACGGCAAAGATTAGCTGGAAAAGCTATTTCACTGATCCTTACCTGACTGCGCTGATTGACACGGCTTTTAAAAACAACCAGGAACTGAACATCACCTTGCAGGAAATTGAAATTTCAAGGCAGGAAATCAGGGCCAGAAAAGGGGAATATCTGCCATTTGTTGGTTTGGGCGGCGGAGCAGGCGTAGACAAGATTGGCCGGTATACGAACATCGGAGCCAGTGAAGCTACAACCGATATCAAGCCGGGGAAAGAAACACCTGAATTTTTACCTGATGTACAAGTTGCGGCTTTTGCAAGATGGGAAGTCGATATCTGGCACAAGCTGCGTAACGCAAGAAAAGCGGCTGTATCCCGGTATCTGGCATCGGTGGAAGGAAGAAATTTCATGATGACCAATCTTATTTCTGAAATTGCTAATTCTTACTATGAATTACTGGCACTTGACGCCCAGTTGGCTATTATCCAGCAAAACATTGAAATTCAGACCAATGCGCTGAAAATCGTGAGAATGGAAAAAGAGGCGACCCGGGTTACCGAACTGGCAGTCAAGCGATTTGAAGCTCAGGTATTGCATACGCAAGATCTGCAATATGATATCAGACAGCGGATTACAGTAACCGAAAACAGAATTAATTTTCTGATGGGTAGATATCCTCAGCCGGTTCAGAGAGATAAAGCCAGTTTCGCGAATTTGGTACCAAATGTGATGCAGGCAGGTATCCCTTCCCAATTATTGCAGAATCGCCCGGACGTAAAACAAGCTGAAAACAATCTGGCGGCAGCTAAGCTGGACGTGGAAGTGGCAAGAGCTAATTTTTATCCAAGTTTGAGTCTTAACGCAGCTTTGGGTCTTCGTGCGTTCAGTCCGGTATATATTGCCAAATTACCTGAATCACTGGTTGCAACCCTTGCGGGAGATCTGGCTGGTCCGCTGATCAATAAAAATGCGATCAAAGCAACTTACGCCAGTGCCAGTGCCCGACAAATCCAGGCCGTTTACGAATACGAACGGACAGTGCTAAACGCTTATATTGAAGTGGCCAATCAGCTATCCAACATCAGTAATTTGGCAAGTAGTTATGACTTGAAAACCAAAGAAGTTGAAGCATTAACGCAATCCGTTACGATTTCCAACCGACTTTTCGCATCAGCGCGGGCCGATTATATGGAAGTGCTGTTAACCCAAAGAGACGCTCTGGAATCAAGATTTGACCTGATCGAAACCAAAATGCAGCAAATGAACGCCACGGTAAATATTTACCGTGCGCTTGGCGGGGGTTGGAATTGAGGTAAGAAAAATTAGATAATAATGAAGTAAAATCAGGCCGTCTCAAAATTATTGGGGCGGCCCTTTTTAATCCTCCTTCGTCGGAATCAGGATTTATAGGATTAGGGGATTTTCAGGATTTCAGTTCATAACATCAGGCATGTTTCAAAGTCCTGTAAATAAGCAATCCTGAAAATCCCTTAATCCTCCTACGTCGGAATCAGGATTTATAGGATTTGGGATTTACAGGATCGCGGTGGGAAAATCAAGTTAATTCAAAATTCCAATAACTTATAATCCTGTAAATCCTCTAATCCTATAAATCCTGATACTTTTTATTATACACCTTCTTAAACTGCAAACTCGTATTACCAAAATTGATCAGCAACCCAATTGGAAAGTCGTAAGCTACCAAATAATTTTTTGCCTGAGCCAAGTGCGCGTCTTCCATGTTAATAACTGCTTTTAATTCGACTATTACCTGACTTTCCACCACAAAATCTGCACGTCTGGTTCCAACACGGATGTGATCATAGTAAATAGCCTGCTCCACCTCCCGCCCAAAAACCAACCCTGCCCGTGTCAACTCAATGGCCAGGCAGCGCTGGTAAATTACCTCGGCCCCGGCCGCCCGGTTGGAAGCTATTTCCCAAGGTGTTATGGACCTTCATAGCACAACCATTTATTTTGTAAGTGATTTCTTCCAGGGTCATAATTTTAAGTTTGATGATGAATTTCTAAGATGTAATATTCAAAATTTCTAAACATCTACAAACTCACTCAACTCCAAATCCTGAAAATCCCTTAATCCTAAAAATCCTGATCCGACAATTGAATTACAAATAGATATACCAACGTCATCCCACAACCACCGCCCGCGCTTCGTAAGGCCGAGCCATGAAAGGCTGGTTTTTTATCAATTTTAACCCATTCAATTCCGGAATCACAATAATACTTGCATCAGGAACGACACCACGTTCAATCCAGTTGGAGAGCCTGGAAGGTTTAATATTATACTTTTTACAATAATCAGAAAGCGTCATCCAATCTCTAAGTTTATATTCTTTATCCATGATGACCAGCTTGCTGTTGGTAAAGTCCATCAGTTTCGCTTCCACGTCATCCAGCTTTTTATTTACTACTTCAAATACAGTACTTTTCTCTTTTACAGTTTCCATTCATGATAGTTTATGGAGCAGTTTCCCGCCGTTCTACATTTTTAAAACATTTTTTTAAGTTTCCCGCAAATATTTAATTCTTTCAATTGCATGTTGATATTCTCCGGCAGTAACATTTTCAGATGTATTAATCAGCAGGTTTTCAGCTTCTTCGATTAATTGTCCTAGCTCTTCTACCAATTTTTCTTTCCTTGTTTTGCTCATTTATAGTGTGCATTTACTTTGTGTAAAGATATAATTTGTGAAATATATTCACAAATATTTAAGCCGAAATTTAGACGTGAAAGTTGTTAAAAGTATCTCCACAACAGGGCATGTCCCACCAGAACATCATTAATTTATTATAAGTCAAAATTATGTTAAATAAATAGTTTTCATTAATATAGAATTAAATTATATATTTAATAAAAATATTATTCACCATTAACCAATCTAAAAACATGGCAGCTATTGAAGAATCTGGAAATGACAAAGGCGAAGTAAAAGTCAGAAGCAAAAAGATGTCGACCAGGGTGGATATGACGCCGATGGTTGATCTGGGTTTTTTGTTAATTACTTTTTTAATGCTTGCAACGACGATGACCAAGCCAACGGCTATGTCTGTGTTTTTTCCTGACAAAACGGTTGACCTAAGTGCGCCCATTAAAGCATCCGGTGTGCTGACGCTTTTTCTAGGTGCACATGATGATATTTATTATCTGGATGGCATTGCAGCTGATGACGACAGGGCCTTATCCTCTTTGAAATTAACGGGCATGGGGAGTGAATTGAGAAATATCATTTTTGCCTCACAGCGTCGTGTGAAATCGATCATGCAAAACCAGGCAAATGATAACAATGCACTTACCGTAGTTATCAAGCCCACCAATGTTTCGAGTTACAAAAACATGGTTGATGTCCTGGATGAAATGGCCATCACCAAGTCAAAACGATATGCACTGGTTGATGAACTTACACGTGCTGAGAAAACGGTTCTTGGAGACAGGATTTTGGAAAATAAATAATCTGACTGTTATGCGTGGTGTTTACCAGGGCACTAATAATCACCTATTAAAAGAAAGTTTTTGTAATGAAAACATTTAAGTAAAATGAGTAGTACTTATGCTTATAATCATGATATAATTTTTGTAATAATATATATGAAGCTGACAAGCTGGTTCAATACAAAAAGATGTCAGAAACCCGAATTTTTCAGCTTGAACATCATTTTATATTTTGTTATATTTATACTAAATATTGATATCATGCATTTTACTACTCACGTTTATGAAAAAACCAGTACTTGTTCAATTCTTATATTTTGTATACCGAACCAGCTTTTTATTTGGTGCTGTGATTTTGTGCAGCGGTTCTCAGTTGCTGTTTGCGCAGTCGGGTTCACTTCCTTTCAGAGATGATTTTAGCCGGAACTCTCTTGGCGGAAACTGGAAAGACGATAAAACCTGGTCTATTTTAAATGGAAGGGCATATAATCCATATGATGCTGGTTCTTTGGTTACTGCAAAAAAATATGCAGCCGATTCTTACATCCTCGAAACAGCAGCGATGGGTTTTACAGGCAGTTACTGGCGTCAGTTCAGGATCACATTCGGACAGGCAGATGTTTCAAGCTCACAATCGTATGTGCTCAGTTATAGCCCGGATACCGGTGGACAACTGACGTTGGGCAGGTCTTCGGAAAATATTTACTATCCGGCCGTGCTCGACGAAATAAGTATTTATCCCGCCTTGACGGACACGAAATGGTATAAGTTTAAAATTGCCCGTTATAAAAGCGGCCTCATACAGGTATATCTCAACCAGGGATCAGGATATGGTTCCGTACCGGTTTTGGAGGCAATCGATTTAAGTTATCAGCGGCTCGGACACTTTGGATGGATGGTTTCAACGCAAACTGCCGCAAAGAAATTTTATATAGATTGGATAGAAGTCAGGATACCGGAAAACGAAAAACCTGCCATTTTGGAAAAACCAAAAGAAGATGACCTGATTGCCCAGGTTTCAGCTGCCAGCAACAAATCTTATCGAGTGGCAAAGCTTGCAAGCGGTTCCAGTATGTATACAGACCGGGATTACAAGGTGACCTCCGTACCATCCTATTTAAAAGATGCGTCATTTATACAAACACCGATGGATGACAAATACCAGACCGGTACATCCTGGCTTACCACATTTTTGAAAAAAGCCTCCGTGGTGTATATTGCTTATGATCCCCGGGCAATAGCCCTGCCCGCCTGGCTTCAGGACTGGCATAAAACCGGGGATGTTATCGGTACGAACGATCCGGGATCACGTTTGCTGGAAATTTACAGTAAATCAGTGGATTACTGGCAGATTTACCCAAGGCCATTTATATTAGGGGCAAATCTTGCCAGTCCGGCAACGGGAGCACAAATGAACTATCTGGTAATAGCCGTTCAAAAACCAGCCAATAAAAATTTAGAGGCAGAAGATGCTAAGGTTGTAGGCGCAAAAATATCCCACGATCGTGCCGGGTACAGTGGAAGCGGATTTGTAGATTTTGTTCATGAAAAGCAGGATTATATTGAATGGACCACGGAAACAAAAGTTCCCGGTGTTTACACATTGAGTTTTCAGTTTGCCAATGGAAGTAACAGTAATCGGTCCATGCGCCTGATGGTGGACGATGAAGCAGTAGAGAGCCCTACTTTTATGGCTTTGTCGAGCTGGGACAGCTGGGCATTTTATTCTGGAGCACAGGTGATTTTAGAGCCGGGGACGCATAAAATCAGGATGACTGCAAATGGCATGAGCGGCCCGAACATCGATTTTCTAAGTCTTAGTTTCAGGTCGGTGTCTCCCGAGTCTGTATCTGAAACTCTTGCTGCAAGGACAGCATTCTTCAATAATGAAATGACAAACCCGCTAAGCAATTTCCGGCCGCTGGCATATCCCAATCCTTTCCAGCGCAGCACAACGATTTCCTACGTTCTTCCTGAAACAACAAATGTGAATTTAACTATTTACACGCTCCTGGGACAAAAACAGGCTGTACTTTTGGATCAACCCCAGAAAGCCGGGAAATATGACATCGAGTTTGATGCTGGAAACCTGCAAAGCGGTTTGTATTTTTATCAGTTAACACAAGGCAATAAAATAAGTGTAGGAAAGATCTTTAAACAGTAAATCCATTTGTAATTGCGCTGTTTGTAATTATAGAATATGAATAAATATTTGCTTTGGTAATCAGGATCTTTATTCATATTCTATGCCATTTTCGAACTGCTTCCGTCTCGTTTCAGTCTTTCTGTTTTTATTTCTGATCAGTTCCTGTAAGCCCACTATCCATACCTTTCGGGTTTCTCCGCTTGTAATTACAGGTGATCAGAAAGTATTGATTGATTTCGATGCCAAAGGAACGCCAGCATTGGAATTTAACGAACATCTCTCGACGGATTCCGTACAGCTTCTCGAATTTACGCTAGTCGTGACCAAAGCAGGAAAAGAAGCAAGAAAAACTATTCAGGTTCAAAAATTGAAATCGCAGTCGCCTCTTGATATCACTTTTGCAACCAGCAGCATTTCTGGGGATACAGTGATAGCATCAGGCGAAAACAATAACGATCAATGGAGTGATTTTCAAATTGTATCGGTAAGCTCAGCGATGGCAAGGGACCTGACTGTCATCCATAGTGGCCGAACAGTTGAACTGAAAGCAGACGGCTCCGCTTCCAAGGATTTATCGGGGACTACAGCGGGAGGCGAATGGTCTTTTAAAACAAAATTGTCAGCAAGCGAAAAGGCGGATTCTACTAAGATACCGCAGGAATTACAAATAAAGGCAGTTATAAAACCATCCAATCCATAACATGGAAAACTTGCTTGAAAAGGTCAAAACCATCGTATTGCTCATGTTCGAAAACCGCTCATTCGACCACATGCTCGGACATTTGAGCCGGCAAAAAATTAATACGGAAGTAAATGGACTAAAAGACCCGCTCACCAATTTCCGCAATCTTTACAAAGGTGGATCTTTTCCAGTTTTTCCAATCCGGGAAGATGTTGAGATGAATACAGACCTTCCGCACAAAAGAGAAGAAGTGAATGTGCAGCTTAAAAAACATATACTCACCGGCAATATAACAATGGGTGGTTTTGTGGAAGCCTATGCCAATATTACGCAAACCGCTCCCAACAAGGAATGCGAACCGATGGGATTTTTTGAATCTTCGCTGGTTCCTGCTACAAGTTTTCTTGCCCGGACTTTCTGTACTTGTGACAACTGGTTCTGTCCTTTACCAACGGGTACGCAGCCTAACCGGAATATGGCATTTTCCGGTGATTCTTCAATCAGTGAAAATGGGTTGCTACTTGATATAAGCCGGAATAATGTTTTCGATTGGCTCAATCGTGCGAGGGCCGGCAAAAAGGTAAAGTGGAGAGTTTACCATTCGGGGCTGTCATTTTTTACCCTGTATCCCTCTTTGCTTAAACATGTTTTCGGCTCAAAGTTCAGGCGTTACGACCAGCTTGCACGTGACATCATGTTTGAATCCGACGACACGGCACCGGAAGTGATCATTGTAGAACCGGTATATAAAGATGCACCGCATATTACCCCGATCAGGGCCAACGACAACCATCCTCCTTTGGCAGTGGGTTGGGGAGAAGAGTTTTTGAGACGGACTTACGAAGCAATAAGCTGTAATCCGAAGAAATGGGAAAGTACGGTTTTTATCGTTTATTACGATGAACACGGTGGCTTTTACGATCATGTTTCACCACCGGAAATTGGTTTCATAACAGGGGATAACCATCAATTTAATAATATGGGCCCGCGGATACCGGGGATTATTTCATCTCCTTTGGTAAAAAGCGGCTCTGTTTGCCAATCGTTGTTTGACCATACGTCGGTACTGCAGTTCCTTGCAGAAAAATTTACCCCTGGAAAGGATTATTCGGATAGTGTGAGGGAACGAAGACTGGCTGGCGTGAAAAGTATTTCAGAAGCACTGAACAACGAAATTTCCTGGCCGGCTCCATCTCCGCCTGCTGATAAGATCATAGTTCCTGTAACGCTTGGCAGTAATATTCTGGAAGGACCGCAAACCGAGGTGGCAGAGTCATTTGAAGCAGCTGCCAATGAGATTCTTACGAATTATCCAGTTAAGGCAATCAGGAAATTTCCTGAGCTGGTGCATTGGAAAATCGCTGCGGATAATGCACTTACACCGACATTGTATACAACCAACGAAGTGAACAATACGCGGCTTGGAAAGTCACGGACGGAAAATGTAAATTTAAAAAGTTCACAAAATGGGAATACATAAAATGACACAAAAGCCTGTTTTAACGACGGGTTTGTTGTTTCTGATTATTGTAAATACCGGATGTAGTACTATTCACGCGTATCAGATCGGCGGCCCGCATGGAATAGAACAGGGAAACCAGCCGGGTACGGAATGGGAGAGCAAAACAATAAATACATTTTTATGGGGAGCGATCAGACAGGATGTTCAAATTGAAAATTGCAGACTGGGGGATGGCTCACGGCTGAATATTGAAGAGTTTAAGATTGAAAAAAATGCTGGTTTTATTATAGCCAATATTCTGACTTTGGGGATTTGGGAACCTGCCAAAGTGAGCTGGCGATGCGCTAAACCAAAACAATAAGGCCATGATCCGAAGAAATGGTCAAAAGAACTGGAGCAATATCCACGTTACCATCAAACAAACTGTTGATGATTTGATTGATATTGACAATTCCAATGCAACTGGATCAGAACCAGATAAATATGAAATCCTGAATCAGGCTTCTAAGGATATCAATGAATTGATTAAGGAAGCTAAATTGAAAAACAAGCGGATCCGGGCAATCGGATCGGCATGGGCGCTGACAAATATACAGGCTACGGACAACTGGCTGATCAATACCAAATTGCTCAACAAATGTTTTGAAAATGACGACAGTAATTTCCACGATAATTATCCGCCAGACAAAAGAAAATTGCTCGTCATTGCCCAATGTGGTGTATCAATTGGAGAATTAAATGTGTATCTGGAACGGCCAAAAAATGCATCTCAAATAGCACGTTCACTAAAAACAGCAGGAATAGGTGCCGGTCAAACCGTCGTTGGTGCTGTTTCGGGCAATACACATGGTGCAGCTGTAAATTTTGGCGCACTTCCTGAATTTGTTGTAGCCATCCAGCTTTGCAACGGTACGGACAAACCGGTTTGGATTGAGCGCAGTAAATATCCTGTAATGAACCAGAGTTTCATAGACAAGATCGGTTCGAAGCTGATCCGGAATGACGATATTTTCAATTCGGCCCTGGTTAGTTTTGGAGCATTTGGTATAGTAACCGCTTATGCCATAGAAACCGAACCAATTTATCATATCAATTTTCCAAAAATTAAAGAAGTAAACCAGACTAAACTTGGAGCGTTACTGAATGATCCGGGCTATTATAGCAAACTCCAGCATCTTGAATTTGTATTTAATCCATATGAAGAAAACTTTTACCTGATTGAGGGAACCAGAGTTCCTTTTGAAGAAGGCCATCCATTTCCGGAACCGCTATGGATCGTAACCAATAAGTTCGGATACGCACCCGGCGATAAAACGACTAAATTTTTATTGAACCTGCCATTTATTTCAGGAAAGAGAAAATCAAAAATTTTGTTTAAACAATATTTAAAAAATGCGGTTTTAAGTGAGGTAAGAGGTTCGTCCGGACAACTTTATACGGCGACGATAACCTATCTGGAAGGGTACAATGAAACTGCTTTCGCTGTTTCGATTTCGGATGCAGTTATAACGATAGAAGTTATCAAACAGGCTATTGAGGAAATGAGTTTGCCTCTCGTTTTTCAGGCAAGAACAGTTCATCCGGGGGCCACGATTTTTGGTTTTACTAATCATTTGCCCAGAGCTGTTGTATTTGAATACGGGATTGTCAATACTTCCAAATACCCGAAATTTGAAGAATTGTTACTAAATAAATTGCGGGAATCAGATGTAAAATTTACGCTTCACTGGTCAAAAAATTCACTTGTTGATCCGGCAAGGCTGGAAGAAATGTATGGCCAAGCAAAGATAAATATCTGGAAAAAAAGCAGATATACCTTGTTTGAAAACGATGTGGATCTGATCAGTATATTCAACAACATTCATTTATCACAAGCCGGGCTGGATACCCCGCCGGATGTGTTGGTGTAAGTGAAAGAGAAAAATAGCTCAAATTTTTATATTGATTAAATTGTAAGTAAACAACGCCCTGTTAAAACTGGGTTGACCTATCACGGAACAACAAAAAACCCATAGAATTATAAGCTCTATGGGATAAATAAATTGGCTTGGTTTTATCACTTAATAACCACCAGCTTTCCTGCAGGATAAGCCTGGGCCGTAAGTGCGATTACCTTCCATTGCCCTGATCCATCCTGCTTTTCAAAGACAATAAAATCCCTTGACAATCCATCATTCTTTGAGTTTCCATTTGCATTGACCCAGGCATTGTTTCCATTGATATGAATCTGGTAATCTGTCAAGGTATATTTGTCTTTCGCAGGTTCTGGATTGTCTTTCATGTGACCTCCAACCATGTGAGTCATAGCCTCCCATCCGCGGGCCATTAATACTGCACCGTCAGCAGTGGTGATCTGATAATACAAATCCGGCGATTTTACAAAATAACTGGCAAATTTGTCCAGGTCCCTATTGTCGAAAGCAGCCCGCGTTTTAGTAAGTATTTCCTTGATAACCTCTTCCTGCGAAGCTGTTTGTGAAAATGTTTCCGTAGCGATCCCAAATATCAGCAAAACAAGAAACAGACGATTTGATAAAGTTTTCATTTTGAAAATAATTTTGAGTTGAAAAATTGATTAACAATGCCAAACTAATAACCCAAAGAATGCTGCACTATTAAGCGTATCTCAACAGTTTGCAAAACCTAGTAGCCGGGTGATTTAATGATTGGCTTGGTAGTCAGGTACCTGAAATATGCTTTACTCAAAAAAATGACTATCTACGCATTATAGTGTATGGTTCGCCACCTGCGAAATTGAAATTCGTCTGCTTTTCAGTAACTTAACTGTATCATCCGGAAATTTATGCGTGGCTTCCTTTTCGTCATTTTTAGTTTATTATTGAACACTGCTGTTTCGGTAGGGCAGCCAATTACCTTCCATGGACAACCTTCAACAAGAAAAGGAATAGATATCAGCAAACAGACGACATTTTATGAAGACCAGTCAGACGACACCCTCAACAGGATTTCAGATATCTGCACACAAAAATTTCTTCCTATTGTGTCCAACTGGAATCCGACTTTGAACGATTTTGCCAAAGCCACAAAAATAAGCTGGAAACGATTCGAAATCGCCAACATACATGCCAGTGACACTGTACATCTTTGGTACAATGCGGGCATCCATGCAACGCTATCCTTATACGATGATAACGGAAAACTGATTGGGAAGGGAGGTCTGTTTGCTCAGTCTTATGGCCATGCAGGCACAATAGCAATAACAATTCCTCCTCTTTCACACAAGTGGTATTACGTCCGTGTGATCGACTATGTACGTGTGTTTGCTTATGAATCGGATCTCCTGTATACACCTCAGGGCCTTGATGCTCATATGGCTCACGAAGCCCTGCTTATAAAGTGGCTGCTTGTTGCTATGTCTATGATTGCCGGAAGCCTTTTATTAATGGGGCTTTACACTTTGTTCCAGTATTATTTCAACCGTGATGCGGCGTACCTTTATTATACATTTTATGCAACCGTATCCTTTGCCTGGATCGTCAAAATCGCGGACTATCGTCTTTCATTGGGGCTTGCTCCGAATACTTTGCCAGAGCTAACACATCCATGTCTGGCGTCCTTATCGTTTTCTGTTAGTTTTTTTTACACGTTGTTTCTGGTAAAATTACTTGACCTGCCCACCCGACAAACCAGGATCTGGCAAATTGTAAAAGTGATGATGACTATTTACGTTCTGCAACAACTGATGTCTCTTATTGAAGTTTTCACAGGACTTTGGTTTATCAGTAATACTTACTACCTGTTGTGTGATTTATCATGCTTGGCTGGCGGACTCATCCTGCTGTTAGCGATTGTCAGAAGCCAAAGCCTGTTGAAAACATATCTGTTCGTGGGTTCAATCAGCTTATTCGTGGTTTCAATTGCTCCAATTAATTCCCTTTTTTATTTCCCAATCTTAGTGAAACCGCCAATGCAATCCTTAATTACCCTCCATTATTCATGGCGCTGGGTTTATTTAGTGAGCTCTTTTGTTTTGCTTTGGCTCTCGCTTATCGCAATCGCCTGACAGAACTTGAAAATAAAACGATGCATGCTCAGTATACGCGGCAACTGGAAAAGGATATTGTCGAAAGAACACATGAAATCGAAAACCAGAGCCGCCTTTTGGAACAGCAGCACATACGCCAGTTGGAAACTGAATTTGAGCAAAAACTGGCCGACATGGAAATGACGGCCCTCAGAGCTCAGATGAATCCCCACTTCATTTTTAACTGCCTTAACTCCATTAAGCTATATACCTTGCAGAACGATGCCGATAAAGCGTCAGATTACCTTAATAAATTCGCGAGGCTGATTCGTTTGGTTTTGGAAAACTCACGTTCGGAACTTGTAACACTGCAAAATGAGCTGGAAGCTTTAAGATTGTATATAGAGCTGGAAGCGATGCGTTTTAAGGAGAAAGTAAAGTTTGAAATTATTGTTGCGGATGATATTGACCAGCGATATCTGCGTATTCCGCCATTATTATTACAGCCTTATGTTGAAAATGCGATCTGGCACGGACTCATGCACAAGCCGGATGGCGGAAAGATACAGATAGAAGTATGGCAATCTCAGGAAAACCTGCTGACAATTTGTATCGCCGACGACGGTATTGGCCGGGAGCGTTCCATGGAATTAGAAAGCAAGTCGGCCGGAAAATATAAATCGTTCGGAATGCAGGTAACCGCCGATCGGATCAGGATGATCAACCAGCTGTATAATATTAAAACCGACGTACAAATTCTGGATATAACAAATAGTTTCGGAGACCCGTGCGGTACGAAAGTTGTTTTACAAATCCCTGTTTAGCTATGCGTACAATCATTATTGACGACGAACCGGATAATGTGCAGCTACTGGCTTTTCAGCTCAGGCGTCATTGCCCGCAGGTAGAGATTGTAGGACAATATACTGAAAGTACCGAAGCGCTGAAAGGCATCCGTACTCTGAAGCCGGCTCTCATATTTCTTGATATTGAAATGCCACTTTTAAATGGCTTTCAGCTTCTTGAAAAAGTAGGGGATATCAATTTTAGTATCATTTTTGTGACAGCTTATGACCAGTACGCTGTGCAGGCTTTCCGTTTTAGTGCACTCGATTATCTGCTTAAGCCTGTTGATACAGTTGATCTGATAGCCTCGGTCCGTCGGGCAGAGAATGTGACAAAAGTAAATCTGTATCAGTTGGAATTGCTTCGGAGCTACTATCCTAACAATGGCAACAGCTTTCCAGACCGAATTGCGCTTCCACATAATGGCGGATTGTCATTCATTGAACTTAGTCAGATCGTCTACTGTGAAGCGGACAGTAACTATACCCGTTTTTACCTTTCGAACGGGGAACAGTATATGATTTCCAAGACACTGGGCGATGTACAGGAAGTATTGGAAGTCCGGAATTTTGTAAGAGTCCACAGGCAATATATTGTTAATTTAAGCCACATAAATAAACTTGTAAAAGGAGAGGGCACATATTTACTCCTTTCCAATGGAGCAACTATACCGGTAGCCCGACAGCAGAAAGAAAGATTACTCGAAAGGTTTGGCTGGATTTAAATTTTATATTTCACTGGAAAGTATATTTTTTAAGTACTGGCACTATACTGGTTTTACAAGAATTTCCTGCTTCACAAATTATAAACATTGAATGTTTATACACTAATTCAAAAACCTGCCCGAAATTCCAATGGGGACATATCAGCCTTTTGTTTGAAGAATTTATTGAAAGATTGCGGATGTTCAAAACCCAGGTCGTAAGCAATTTCGGCGATGGTCAGGTTGGTATTGGATAAAATGTCTTTAGCTCTTTCTATGAGCCGGTTATGTATATGCTGCTGTGCACTTTGCCCGGTGAGTGATTTTAACATATCTGTCAGATATCGTGGTGAAACCTGCAAATGATCGGAGATTTCCTGAACCGTTGGGAGTCCGGTTAAAAGAGATTTCTGTGAATCAAACCTATTGGATAAATAGGTGTTCATGCTGCTGATCATATCATTATAAATAACCTTTCGTGTTATAAACTGCCTGTTGTAATAGCGGTTGCTGTAATTCAGCAGCAGTTCAATCTGTGAAACGAGCACATCCTGGCTGAAATGATCAATGTTGTTATTAAGTTCGGTTGCAATTGATTCAAATAAAGAAGCGATAATGTACTTTTCTTTTTCGGATAAATACAACGCTTCGGACACAGAATAAGAGAAAAATCCATACTCACCAATCGTATTGCCCAGCTGATAATTCCGGATCAGGTCGGGATGAAAAAACAGGGAATATCCTTCATAGCTTTGTTCATCATCTGACATGGTCACGATCTGGTTTGGCGCTAGAAATGCAAGCCCACCTTCTTCAAAATCATAGTAACCATGTCCGTATTTCACTTTGCCCTTGAAATCAGTTTTGAAAGAAACCTTATAAAATGCAAGAGAAAATTTATCTCCTGCATCGACGAGCGGGACCTTCACCTGGTCGTAATTGATAAGTGCCACGAGCGGATGCAGCGGCTTAGGCTGTTCAAGCCGCCGCATAAGTGAGGATATGTTGTCGTAGTGATGAAGTGGAAGCTTTTTCATAATAATTCAGGTTTAAAGAAATACCTTTTTTCTGTCTAAAATGTCCTCGTTTAGGTCTACCCAAATGAGCTACGGTAACAACTGACATCAGTCAATAGCCAATCCTGATAATCCTGCAATCAGGTCCAAAATATTATACCTGTCAAATTAATCACCAGTGAAGCAAAACCATTCATTGATTTACTTGTCCTTAAATTAACAATTAATCCTGAACACTTGGGCGAACGACAATATCACCTACGTCAACACTGGCGGGCTGTCCGATCGCAAACACAACAGCACTCGCAATAGTATCCGGCGAAATGGCAAGTGTTTCCATTTTTTCTTTGATAAGGTCCCTCATTTGAACGTTTTTAAGGTTATCAGCAAATTCCGTCTGGACATAACCCGGTGAGATACCGGTCACACGCCACCTGCCCTTAGATTCCTGGCGTAAGGCTTCTGTAATGGTGCGGACTGCATTTTTTGTTCCGGCATACACGCCCTGCATCGGTACGATCTTTATTCCAGAAGTGGAAATTATATTGATGATATGGCCTGAACCCTGTTTATGGAAAACCGGAATAGCCGCAGCAATACCATATAATGTGCCTTTCAGGTTAATGTCAATCATTTGTTCCCAGCCTTCAAGATCCAGCTCATCAATATGAGAGAGCTGACTCATTCCAGCATTATTAATGATCACATCAAGTCCTCCATAACGGTCGCAAGCAAGCTTCACCAGGTTTATCAGGTCGTCCTTCTTTCTAACATCAGTCACTTTGTAAACTGCATCGCCGCCATTTTTAGTAATCAAAGATGTAATTTCTTCTAACCGATCCAATCGCCTTGCACCTAACACGATTTTTGCACCCAGTCCGGCAAGCATGATTGCAGTTGCTTTTCCTACACCGCTGCTTGCTCCGGTGATGGCTACAACTTTTCCTTCAATTTCATTTTTCATCTTATATCAGCAATTATTTTAAGTTACAAATTTCCATAGGAAAGGAAAATGCATTGTAGTCAAAACTGTAAAGGCTGTAGCCAGAATCGCATTCGTGGTAAAATGGTGACTTAATTCAAAAAACCAGTCCAACTGCTAATCAGTTTAGATATATACATAGAAATTAAATTTTAGAATTTCTAAATTATTTTACTTTTACTAAACCTGTGGTTGTAATTGCATTGCATACAAAGTTATTCGTGAGTTCTCCATTAAACATCCCGGATCTAAATCTGCCTTAGAGAAATGGTTCATTGAAACTGAAAGAGCAAATTGGAATTCCTTTGCAGAAGTGAAGGCTACGTTTTCAGCTATAGACTATGTCGGTAATGACCGATTTATTTTTGACATTGGCGGCAACAATTATAGGTTAATAGCTGCCATACATTTTAATATCAGGACAGTCTATATCAAGTTAATTGGTTCCCATAAGGAATACGATCGTATAGATCCAATGCTTATAAAATATAAAAAATAAAATTAATGATAGAAAAAGCTGATTTTACGATCAAGAATGAGCTTGAATATGAAGGTATTATGAATAAAATAGAATTGCTTATGGATAAAGGCGAAGCCAATCTGACTATTTTGGAATCAGATCAGGAATATGGCACTCGCAGCGCAGAATTTTGAGCGTAAACACCATCGTACCGCAATGCCCGAGACATTACCTGAAATGATATCTCTACGGATGTATGAAATGCGATTAAAGCAAACGGAACTTGCAAATACCTGTCTGATTTCCAATATCATATCAAGCTTGATGCCAGTATATTTTGGGTGCAATCGGCGTTACTTTTATTATTGCAATGCTCACTCTCGCGTATAGGTCAGTAAGTGCAGCGTTGATGAATCCGGTGAAGGCATTGCGGTCTGAGTAAATGTTGAAAACTAGTCACATTCAATACCTTGCCCGAAACGGATTATATGCCCGTCAGGATCCGAAACCAGCATTTCCCGCATGAACCATGGTTTGTCATCCGGAGGGGAAAGGATTTTGGCGCCGCGTTTCTGAATAAATTCGAAATACTCGTCTACGTTTTCAACATTGATGCAAAGCCAGGTTCCGGGATTCCCCTGATCCTGTTTGCAAAAGAATATCCGCACATCGCCCCAGTTCACTCCTCCAAATGTTGGATTATCATCCCATTCCCAGCTTTCCTCAAAGCCCAGCGTTTCGGTGTAATAGGCTATGCTTTTTCGGATATCTTCCGAATAAAGAACTGGAATGACGGATTCAGGTTTCATGATGGAGATCAGGAAATACTTTTGAATTTATACTATTCTTTACTCCTTTTGTATGTATTAAAAAATATTGAAAATGGCCAGAAAAGTGCAGAGTTAACAGCTCTGGCCAGACTTGGTTTAGGGTAACGCATTTCCTTTGCACAGTAATACATAAGAATGATTCCGGTAATAATTAACGCTTCAGCCATAATGATCAATTGTTAACTTTGATATAAAGATAATCAAAACTAGAATTAACACACATCTTTCTGTCTTGAAAATCAGGATGCTATATCATTTATCCAGAAAAAAACGATCTGATCATATCCTTTCAATCAGATGTCAGGAAGGCGGGAAGGCATGGAATTTGTACTATAGCTTTATCACATTAAAATAAATGATATGAGTACTGAAAAAGCCATTTTGGCAGGAGGTTGCTTCTGGGGAGTAGAAGAACTTATCAGGCACTATCCAGGTGTAATTTCAACGGTAGTAGGATATACAGGTGGCGACGTTCCCAATGCGACTTACCGGAATCACGGAACGCATGCAGAAGGTATTGAAATTGTGTTTGATCCTGCACAATTATCCTATCGCGGGTTACTTGAATATTTTTTCCAGATCCATGACCCGACAACACGAAACAGGCAGGGAAATGATATCGGGTTGTCCTATCGTTCGGCTATTTTCTTCCAGGATGAAAACCAGCGCGAGGTAGCAAATGAACTGATTGCGGAAATGGATGCATCCGGCGTATGGCCCGGGAAAGTTGTTACGGAGGTTGTACCTGCAACTGATTTCTGGAATGCAGAAGCTGAACATCAGGACTACCTGCAAAAACATCCCGGCGGATATACCTGCCACTTTGAAAGGCCCAGCTGGAAACTGAATTGATTTCAAAAGGTATATTAGTTTGTTTCTTTTCGTAAAAAAAATCGGCTATGAAAACACAAATTTCATGGCCGTTTTTGATGATGGATATGCAGCTCCTTTTTTAGAATATAGACTTACTGGTAGTATTCTGGTGATTATCAGGCCAATTCTGATTCCTGCTTAAATATTCTTTTCCTGTGTGCGGTGCCCCAGGCGTGTAATTCTCCAATAAGGGGGCTTAAAGTTTGTCCATATGGTGTAAGGCCATATTCAATTAAAACTGGAAAATTATCATGATCTTCCTTTAAGGCCAGTTCATTCATTTCCAATTCCTTTAATTCTTTCGATAACATTTTTGGCGTCAGGCCGGGTATTTCTCGTTGTATTTGTTTAAAGCGTTTTTTACCGAATTTTAAGGAAAGTATTATCTGTAACTTTCACCTGCCACTCAGTATGTCCAGTGCATCCCTTATCGGTAATAGCATCCTCGAACAGTTTTCCGTTGATGCGTGTGCAGGGCATTTTCTTTTATCTTCTGTCATCTTTTCCATAGTTACAAAACTACTTAAAATTCGCTTTCTTTTTTATACCGGTTTCCCAAAGTATACCGGTATACTTTGGGAAACCCCGGATTTCTGAGTATCTGATCACCATAGCTTTGTTGAAATTTAACGTAAGCAAAACAATGAAAAAGATCTTAAATATTATTTCAAGCCTGCGGGGCGAATTTTCCTTTAGTAATAAACTGGGTAATGCTTTGATAGAAAAAATCAGCAATGAATATTCAGGAGCGGAGATTACAACGCGGGATTTGACCAAACTTCCTTTTCCACATGTTCATGCTGACCAGCTGGAAGCATTTTTTACGCCAAAAGACAATCAGACCGACTCACAGAAAGAATCTGTCAGGCTCTCGGATGAAGTGATACAGGAGGTTTTTGATGCTGACATTATTGTGATAAATGTTCCAACTTATAACTTTTCAATTCCTTCTTCAGTAAAAGCCTGGATAGATCAGGTAGTGAGGGCAGGTATTACATTCAAATACGACGAAAACGGGCCGATGGGATTCGTCACGGGTAAAAAAGCTTATGTTGCTATTTCAAGCGGGGCAATATTTTCGGAAGGTCCGTTTAAGGCAAACGATTTTGTTGAGCCTTACCTTAAAACAGTTCTTGGTTTTATTGGAATAACAGACCTGACTTTTTTCAGGGTGGAAGGAATGGGGATTCCCGGAATAAAGGATACAGCATTGGAAAAAGCATTTGAAACCATTGATAAATTTCAGCTATCAGCCTGGTAATGAACAGTTTTGTACAAATCTGCTTATTTTAGTTTTTAAAAGTCAAAAGCAGAAGGGGGTGTGGTTTTAAGTTTCATGATCCCCGACAGAATGCTTCACATAGATTCTGCCTATCGAAACATAGAATTAATTGATTGTGATTATTTCTTTTGATATTATAACTTTATCGGCCTGTACAAAATATCAGGTACGGAAAAGGTTTAGTTTAACACATGAACTTATAAAAATGGAAAACGAATCAAACGACATCAGTAAATGCCCGTTTCATAACGGCACTATGGACCAGAATGGCGCTGTAAAGCAAAAGGTAGGCGGTGCTGGAACCAGGAATCGTGACTGGTGGCCTAACCAGCTTAAACTTAGTATCCTTCGTCAGCACTCTACCTTGTCGAACCCGTTGGGGGATAATTTCAATTATGCCGAAGCTTTCAAAAGCCTTGATCTCGAAGCTGTGAAACAAGACCTTCATGCACTCATGACCGACTCACAAGACTGGTGGCCGGCTGATTTCGGGCATTATGGTCCTTTGTTTATCCGCATGGCGTGGCATAGCGCTGGTACGTACCGGGTGGGTGATGGCCGTGGTGGCGCAGGTGCAGGACAGCAGCGTTTTGCTCCGTTGAACAGCTGGCCTGATAATGTGAGTTTGGATAAAGCCCGCAGATTGCTTTGGCCGATCAAACAGAAATACGGACAGAAAATTTCTTGGGCAGATTTGCTGATCCTTACCGGTAATATTGCGCTTGAGTCGATGGGTTTTAAAACATTCGGTTTTGCCGGTGGACGTGCCGACGTATGGGAGCCGGATGAAGACGTTTACTGGGGATCGGAAACGACTTGGCTGGGCAACGACCATCGTTATGCAGACGGTTCGGCAGGGGTTGACGGACATGGTGTAGTTTCTTCGGATGAAGATCCTGGCCGCAACATCCATTCGCGTAATCTCGAAAAGCCTCTCGGTGCAGCACATATGGGCCTTATTTATGTAAATCCGGAAGGGCCCGACGGAAATCCTGACCCGGTTGCTTCTGCCAGGGATATTCGTGAAACATTCGGCCGGATGGCGATGAATGACGAAGAAACGGTTGCACTAATAGCCGGTGGACACAGTTTTGGTAAAACACATGGCGCTGCGCCTTCTGACCACGTAGGGAAGGAGCCGGAAGCTGCCGGTGTAGAATCGCAGGGACTGGGCTGGAGCAACAGTTATGGCTCTGGTAGCGGCGCTGATGCGATAACCAGCGGGCTTGAAGTAATATGGACGACTACACCCACAAAATGGAGTAATAATTTCTTCGAAAACCTGTTTGCGTTCGAGTGGGAATTAACGAAAAGTCCGGCCGGTGCACACCAATGGGTGGCAAAAAATGCAGGGGATATTATTCCTGATGCGTATGACAGCGCCAAAAAACACGCACCGACGATGCTTACAACCGATCTTGCTTTAAAGTTTGATCCGGCGTACGAAAAGATATCCCGGAATTTCCTGGAAAATCCTGATGCATTTGCAGACGCATTTGCCCGTGCCTGGTTTAAATTAACGCACCGCGATATGGGGCCTCGTGCGCGTTACCTGGGCACCGATGTACCGGACGAAGTTCTGATCTGGCAAGATCCAATCCCTGCCGTTGACCATGAGTTGATACAGGATTTTGATGTCGTAAACCTTAAGGGAAAAATATTGGCATCAGGACTTAGTGTATCTGAACTGGTGTCTACTGCCTGGGCTTCGGCAAGTACTTTCCGTGGTTCTGACAAGCGTGGAGGCGCTAACGGTGCCCGGGTACGTCTGGCTCCTCAAAAAGACTGGAAGGTGAATAATCCCGCACAGCTGCAAAAAGTACTGAATGTTCTCGAGGGCATTCAAAAAGAATTTAATCAGGCAGGAGCCAAGAAAGTCTCTATTGCAGATTTGATCGTAATTGCCGGTAATGCAGGAATTGAAAAAGCATCGGGAAATACCGTTACCGTTCCTTTCACTCCCGGCCGTATGGATGCTTCTCAGGAACAAACTGATGTGGAATCCGTAGGTTATCTGGAACCTGTTGCGGATGGTTTCCGTAATTACCAAAAAGCAAAATTCACTGCATCTACTGAGGAATTGCTGATAGATAAAGCACAATTGCTCACATTGACAGGGCCGGAGTTAACCGTGTTGATTGGCGGTATGCGCGTGTTGGATACCAATTTTGATGGTTCTAAAAATGGTGTTTTCACCTCACGTCCGGGGCAGCTTACCAACGATTTCTTTATCAATTTGCTTGATATGCGTACTGCCTGGAAAGCTATGTCTGATGACCAATCATTGTATTTGGGAAGTGACCGTGCAACCGGCCAACCGAAATGGACTGCTACCCGTGCAGATCTTGTATTTGGTTCCAATTCAGAACTCAGAGCTATTGCAGAAGTATATGCAAGTGCGGATGCACAGGATAGGTTTGTTAAGGACTTTGTTGCAGTCTGGAGTAAAGTGATGAATCTGGACCGGTTTGATCTGGCTTGATTTGTAAAGTAAATATTGTTTTAAAAAGGGATGTCTCGGATTTTGAGATGTCCCTTTTTTGGGTTGGTGGGTGTTTTTAATATGATTGTGAGATAGATTGAAAACGTTGAAGGTCTCTTGTATGAATTCAAATAATAGAGATGTGTATTTGTATTGTTTATAGATTATTTTCAGGTCTCATATTATATAGTTGAATTTCAAATCAGGTAATCGTCCTGTGAGGGCACAGGCCACTGATTAGACTTTAAAATCATTAACATGTCTTGGAAAATTAAGAAAACTTAATCAGTTGAGAATTTATAAGACAGAATTCAATTTTGAATCGTTCTTAACTCAAAAATTTCCAAAGTCTCTTGACATTCCTGCATTTTGTGCATCTGAATCAAAATCTGACAAGGAGATTAAGGAAATACTTTTAAAATTAGGATTCAGAGATGGGCTGGACATACAACGAACCACTATCAAAGGTTTTGCGTCAGGCAGGCAGAAGTGCAAAATTCAACGGCAGTTTCTCAATTAAACTATGGTAATAATATGAACTTTTGTGCTTCGATTCCCTGTCAGAACCCAAAGCGCTGAAACGTAAAAAACAATATTGCAAACCCTTTTTATGAAAGACAAACGAATGAAATTTGACAAATATTTTCCAAACGACCTGCTAAAACCCTACATCAAATATTTTGTGGTGTCGGAGAACGAATTGGAAAATGAATATAAAGTTTTCCCTTCTTCTGGACTTGTTATCGGTTTTCAATACAAAGGACAACTTGCGGCCGTAAAAAATAATATGGAAAGTAAATTGAATACGGCAGGTATTACAGGAATAACTGACGGTTACAAAATTTTCAAAAACTCGGCCAATATCGGAACTATATTGGTTTACTTCTCAGAAATTGGATTTACCCAATTTGCTTCACATCCTGCCAACGAACTATTCAATTTAAGCATTTCACTTACTGATATTTTCGATAAAAAAAGTGTAGCAGAAGTAGAACAAAAATTGACCATTGCAACTACCGACAAACAGCGAGTAAAAGTTGTTGAGCAGTTTTTAGTTTCGCAACTTAAAGATGTACAAACTGACAGATTAATTTTTGAAGCGGTTAAACTTATCTATCAAAGTAATGGAACTATCCGCATAAAAGAATTGAACGAAAAACTATCTATTAGCCCAAGCCCGTTTGAAAAGCGATTTAGAAAAGTAGTTGGAACAACAGCCAAAAAATTTGCTTCTATTGTTCGTTTCAACGCAGTTCTTGACAATCTAAACGAAACCAAAACGTTGACCAAAATCTGCTACGAAAACAATTTCTTCGACCAGGCTCATTTCATAAAAGACTTTAAACATTTCACAGGCGACACACCCGAAAATTTCAAACGCCTTTTGTAAAAAACGATTTTTTACAATTACGGGCATTTTAGCAGTTGCACCTTTGCATTGCAATCTTATTATAAAGGCAATGAAAAAGGGACTTCTAAATCAACAATCATTTTGACAGCCCAACGCATTATGGTTGCTCGTAATTTAAATAATCGTTTAACAATTAAAGCAAAGAAAAAATGTTTACAGTAGAACAAATTAAAGCGGTTCACAGTAAAGTGAAATCAGGTGCAGATTTTCCTGCATACATTCAGGACATCAAAAAATTGGGCGTTACCTTTTATGAAACTTTTGTGACTGACGGTCATACCGACTATTATGGTGCGAATGATTATAAAACTTCGTCAGTTGCCAGGTATGAAACTTTAACAATTCCCCAAGTTTCAAACGTTGAACAGTTTAAAACAGACATCTTGGCACATCAACAAGGCAAAACGGACTATCTAACTTTCTGTAGCGACTGTGCAAAGTCAGGTATTGAAAAATGGTCGGTTTGTATGGACAAAATGACCTGTACTTATTATGACAAAGCAGGCTGTAAAATTTTGATAGAACAAATACCACAATAAAAACTGCCTGCAAAATGGGTTTACTGCAAGAATGTCTGATAAACAAATCCTTATCTTTTGCTTTTCAATCGGGTTTTTGGTAATCAGGAGGACCTTTCCCTGATTTCTCCAAATCCCAAACCCAAAGTCTCTATCAGTAAAATTTCATCCAAGTCGTCCTGACAAATAAATAAACCATATTTATCGTTAAAACTTAATTCGATAGTAATTTAAAATATCAAAAAATGAAAATTTTGATTTTACCTTCGCTGTTAATTTTATTGCCAATTGGAATATTGTTTTTATTCATCAATTATTGGAAAAAACGAAAAATTATTTCAATTGGCGAGAAAATTGTTCTAGGAATTACTTTCATTATTATCGGACTTTTGAATACAATTTATGCAATGACTGTATCAATAGATGGAATGGCAGATAAAAATGTTGGGTGTATGACAGGGGTTATAGTTTTAATACCATTCGGACTGCTGACTTACATTGTTGGAGTACCTTTGCTATTAAGTTTATCGAAAAGTAAGTCATTAAAGGTTTAATAGTTTAGTTATAGACATTCTTTGCGACTTACAAGCTTTTTACAAAACTTCAATACACAATTTTCCCACAGTGAATCAGTGATTTAACGGGTGAAACCCTGGAAACTGCTTCTGCCGAACAGCTTGCGTCGATCAGAACCATACTGGCTTCGTCGCCTGCTTTCGGCCAGCTCTGGATTCCTTTGTCATCCAGTGGAAGGACATTATGAGTAGCCAGTTTCAGGATTCTCGACAGGTCGAATTCCGTACGGTAACCATATAACTGTGCTGCAAGGTTGGCTTTCTGAAGAATGCTTCCGGTGCCAAAAGTACTCCACCAATCTACTATACAGTCGTTTCCGGCCACGACATCCACGCCGTGTTTGTATAATAGCGGAATCGGCATAATCGTACTTCCGAACGGAATAGTAGACGCAATTCCTACTTTCGCATTGGCAAGGTTTTCAGCCGTTTCTTCTGTTTTAACTTTATCCAGGTTAGCAAGTGCAAAACTGTGACTTACAAATGTTTTGCCTTTCAATACCGGATTTTCATTTACTTTATCAATCAGGTAATTGATTGTTTTTATACCCGATTCGCCACTTTCATGCAGATGAATATCAATGCCTTTGTTGTTGTCAAGTGCAAGCTGAACAACAAAATCCATGTGTTTTTCTATTGCCCCGTCTATACTGTAAGGATCCAGTCCGCCAATGAAATCAATCTCCATTTTGGCAGCCTCTTTCATCAGTTCTTCTGACTTCGTATAATATATGCCATGCTGGGGAAATGCAACCAGCTCAGCCTGGAATGAATCTTTCTTGTTTTCAAGAGCTTTTTGAAGATTTTTCAAGGAATTAAGTCCGGAAGTGGGCTCTATATTCACATGAGATCTCGCATAATTTGTACCGTGCGACTGTAAAAGCTCAATGAGTTTTTCCGTGCGGGCGGTTGAAGTTTTAAGCAGTTCAGGTATAATTTGCTGTTCGTAAGCAATCATATCCTTTACTGTTTTATTCCTGGCCGACTTAGCTTTCCAGGGAAGTCCATAAAAAGTTTTATCAAGATGAATGTGCATATCCCTGAATGGCGGAAGCATAAGCAGTCCTTTTGCGTCAATAGCATTTGCATCAGGTTTATTGGGAAGGATTGCTTTAATTTTTCCATCATCGATCTGTACATGAAACAGATCAGTTCTGGTATGCACAACTTCGCCTTCTTCATCATATTCAAAACCTGTTTCAAGCCTTACGTTTTTTAAAGTAAAAGACTTATCCGTTTTGACTGGCTTTGCTTCTTCCTCATTTGTAGCTGCTGGTGTAGTCCCAATAAACGAACCACCTGCAAGTATAACGGCCGAACTTTTAATAAAACTTTTTCGGGAAATTGATCGTGGTTCCATAACTTATATTTTACACAAAAATAAATACTGTAACACTTGCCGTCGGTGCGGTCCCGGCTTCCAATAAATTCTTCAGTAAATACACTGGCATATACCTGCAAAACTATTTAAAAAATCTCTTCCTTGGAAAAGCGCAGGATAGGATAGGTCGTTAATCTCGCGAATTTTGAAGCCTTTTAATTATAAATCGTGACTACGAAATGCCGTTGCGACACATTCTGTGTTGGTATTCATTTGGTAAAGTTAATGAAATCAAACTTTTTTGGATTGGTAGTTTCTGTTTTTTTAATACGGGATTAATAGTGATGAGGAAATTAAATTGTCGATTATTTCATTAAAAACAGGCAAAGCGAATGCTATTTGTAAAGTACTTGACTGCCAACCGGCTGATATTCCTGAATATGTTGAGGAATTGGTAACTACAGAAGGTTAGCCAGGGATTTTTGCCACCAAGGCACTAAGACACGACGAACCGTTGATTTGCATGTTTTTATATACTTAATTCTTGTGTCTTAGTGCCTTTGTGGCAAAATTGCACAATACTATTTACTAGATTGCTTAGGTTATTTTTTCGTAATTATTAAATACCTATCGTTTGTTTGGCAACCTTTTCATTCCATTTATTGCTTAAATATTTCCTTACAGGGATATCATAAATGACCATGACCAGGTACGCGGCTCCGACGAGCAGCACAATTCCGGCTATGATGATGAGAGCCAGTTGTGTGGTACCCGGTTTATGGCTCGTGTAATAATTACCGAACATCCATAACACCGCATAATGAGTCATGTACAACGGGTAGGAGATCTTTCCCGAAAACAAACAAACCTTTTTTAATCCATGCGTTAAAGTAGCCCCTGCGCCCAAAGCGATCAGTATGGGAAAGTAAAACAGTACGACCAGAGGCTCGGATAACCAGTTCCATTTTGAAAATGGCATGATAAAGGCCAGGAGCAATAACATAGCCAGCCCCGTAAATCCCAGCTTATTTTTAATGATCCAATTGGCACGGTAAATAAGCAATCCTGCTAAAAACGAGTATGAAATCCGGGCAGCTCCGTCCCAAAAAGTTGGGCCGCTCCATCCGCCCAGTAAATTGCCGGAACGATAACCTACAACACAGATTGCCACAGCCGAAAGTATGGTCAGCAACAGCAGGAAGCTACGGCTGATACGGTAAAGCCCAATTGCGTAAACAATATTGGCAGCATATTCCCAGAACAACGACCACGACGGAGCATTGAAACTGAACAGGTTAAAACCACGGTCGGCTATGACGGGCAAGGGAATTAGCAGGACAGAACACAAAAATGCCAGAATGATCTTACCGGTGCTGTACAATTCGGGATGGCCGCCAAACGGATCGAACAAAAATGCCAGCAGGCCTAATACAGATCCTGCTACCACCAGCGGATGCAACCTGATAATCCTCAATTTAAAAAACTTAAGAACGCCCATTTTCGCTATACGATCGTCATAAGCATATCCGATCACAAACCCCGAAAGGCAAAAGAAGAAATCGACAGCCAAAAACCCATGTCCAATAAAATTCCTGCTGGGATCCGTATAAACCCATTCCATAAAATGAAATGTTACGACGGCCAGGGCGGCAACTCCTCTTAATCCATCGAGAATTTCGAAATGGGATTTGGTTTGGAGGATTATTGTGGTGGGTTTGCTGGTTTGCATTTAATGTATTATCCCGTTAGGTTGGATTTAAGGTGATGATAGTGGCTGATTTACTGTTTTGACAAGGTATCTAAATTTATGATCCGATCAAATTGGGGAGTGTTCCATATTGATATTGAAGATTTATAAATTAACAATCCTAATGTGTTGCCCTATTTTAAAGTAGATGAAAAGGAACGGCAATATCGAAATTGGCTGATAGACCCATCAGCATTATTAATGGGCTCAAAACTGAAAGTTGAAAAAAATCAACTGCCTTAATAACAATTCCCTGCACGAACGATGGAATCTTGCTTCTCGTGGTGTGTAATTCCACTGGTCATCTGCAGAATTTTATGAATACGTTAAAGATGAATTTGGGATTTTGATTATAGTGAGAGATTTTAGAGGAATATCGGCCACTTTAGTTGCGTCTGGCAGTAGTGTTGTGACGACACAGGTCAAAGAATATCCATGGAAGAAGCCTAAGTGCAGAAGATGGCCTTCGAGTTTGCAGCCTGTTCTGATTACTCAAATTTTATGTGTTTTGATATCCGCTTAATGAACTCAGGTATATTCAAGTCGATTTTATAGATAAAACTTCTGCCTGCAAAGCATCTCTCAAAATTATCCTTTTGTAATTATTGATCTGCTCGATAATAATATTATCGATACTGGAAATATTATTATCCAAATCTATTTTCTCAATTTTGGCCTGGACTAAGTCCAAAATTATTTGTACACTGTTTACATTCCTATCTAACCACTTTTTGGGAATTTTCTTTGGACGTTTTCCTGGATCTAACCGGATATAAATTATTAAATCTTGACCAGTTATAATCTTAAATTCGTGCAGGAATAAATTCTCCAGATCTGGTAATTCATCCTGATATATGGCCAATAATGACTCTATTCTTTCAATTAAGGATAACCACACATTTAGTTTATTTTACTCAAATCATAGGGATGATGAGCTTTTGTACCTGGCACGGTACCTATCCTTAATTTGTCGGGTATTCGAATATTAAAATGTAGTCTGTTCGTTCCCCTCAAAATTCAGGTTTTCAAACGGTATGATATTTATTGATAGCCTTATTACCAGTTAAAATAAACAGTATCAATAGTCGTAGTTCTAATTTGATGCTATTCAGAAAAAAATATAATTTAAAAGGATTTGCAAATAAGAATTAGCCCAAGAGCAATACTACAAAATCCCGAAAAAATAATTTTAGAGTGTGTTGGGATATTGAAAATATTAGGGATCGTATCAACTTTGTTGTGACCAAACTTCAAAGATGTGAACAAACAGTTTTTGGAACTGACCGATCCCCAATGGGAGGCAATTTTACCATTTTTTAATTTAAAAAGAAAAAGAAAATTAGATCTTAGGCAGGTGATGAATGCCTTACTTTATGTAGTCCGAACTGGTTGTCAGTGGAGAAACCTTCCTGCTCAATGGCCAAATTGGCAAGCTGTTTACTATTATTTTGACAAGTGGAAACGTAATGGATTATTTGAAAGGATCAACCGCGTCGTTAATCAACTGGATAGAAAAAATCAAGAAAGAGAAGAATATCCTTCCATATTTTGCATTGATAGTCAAAGTGTTAAACTGTCACCAGGAATTTTTGAAGATCGTGGAATTGATGCAAACAAAAAAGTTAACGGGCGTAAAAGACAGTTACTTGTTGACAGCGGTGGTCGCCTTTGGGCTGCCCATGTCCACGCAGGTAATATTGGAGATGGACCAGCAGCTCTAGCACTAGTACCACATATTTTGTATTATAGTGATCGTCTTGAAAAAATATATGGAGACCAAGCGTATAACGGCGTATTTGCTAAAAATATAAATGAATTTGGTTTCGATTTTGAAAAAGCTTCCCGTCCAGAATCAGCAAAAGGATTTGTTCCAGTGGCAAAACGGTGGGTGGTAGAAAGAAGCATATCTTGGACTAATTATTTCCGCAGGCTAGTCAAAGACTATGAATATACCACATCTTCGTCAGTTGCATGGCTATATTTAGCAAATACCCAATTAATGTTACAACGAATATGTCTTAAAAACCAAACTTAATTTCCCAACACACTCTTAGGAGTACTAATTGGATATTTTTTTTCCATTTTCTTGTAACTTATTATGGAATTGCAATAGTTAAGCGGACAAATGGTTAAGCCGCAATTTTCTGTTTGTTTAAAAGTTCTTCAAATTCTTTCGGTGAGACATATCCTAGAGCAGAATGAATCCTTTTTTTATTATACCAGGTTTCAATATACTCGAATACAATTACTGCCGCCTGCTGCTTATTGATAAAGGTATTTTGGTAAACACATTCTGCTTTTAAAGTCTTAAAAAAGCTCTCTGCAACCGCATTATCCCAGCAATTTCCCTTTCGACTCATGCTTCTAATAACAAGGGGGTTTTTATCCAGCAAGCTTTTAAATTCATTGCAAGCATATTGAATTCCCCGATCCGAGTGGAAAATTAATTCACTTGTAATACTTCTATTTTTACAAGCCATTTTCCATGCAGGTATCACAGTATCAATGGCTTTCATGGTTGAGCTAAGTGCCCATCCTACTATTTTCCTATCAGCTAAATCCAGTATCATGGTGAGATATAGCCAGCCTTGTGTCGTCTTAATATACGTTATATCAGATACCCACGCAGTGGCTATTTTATCCACTTTGAATTGCCTGTTAAGCTTATTTTCCACAACCGGATATTTATGCTCAGAATCCGTTGTGATGCGGAATTTTTTCTTAACAATGCTTCTTATTTTTGCTTTTTTCATCAGTCTGGCAACCCTCGGACGAGACACTTTTACATCCTGCTTAATCAACTCCCGAGTGACCCTGGGGCTTCCGTATGTTTGTTTACTTTTACTATGAATAACCCTGATTTTTTCAGTAAGAGCCTGGTTTTCAATGGCTGCATTTGATAATTCACTGCTCAACCAAGTATAAAACCTGCTTCTGCTTACCTTAAAAACCATGCACATTTTCTCAATGGGAAATATTTTCCGGTAATCCTTTATGAACCGGAATATTTGCCATCGCTCCTGGAGAAAATGCCGACAGCCTTTTTTAAGATATCTCGTTCAAGTTGTGTGTCACGAAGTTCTTTCCTTAGCCGGGCCAATTCCTGTTCCGTTTCGCTCAAAATCACCTTTCCGTTGCCAGGGAAGCTGCCATTTTGTTTCGCAGAAAGTTCTCTGCGCCAGCGGTATAGCATTGCCGGCGGAACATCTAATTCTTTTGCCAATGCACTAAGGTCTGTGCGGCTGTTGCTTAGTTCAACACTCATTAGTTTGAACTCCTTGTCAAATACTCTTCTTTCTCCAGACATAAGTGTTAAGTTATAAAAGTTTCCCTTAACTCAGTGTCCGCTTAAAGGTAGCAAGTCCATTAATTACTGTATAACTACTAAATATAATAAGAAATGTTTCACCAATAATTTTGATATAACTGATCATTTTTTACTCCTGAATAGACAATACTTTAACATATATCATTTGCCGTTTTGCTTAGTGTCTTGTAATTTACATAAGCAATTCCTAATTGAGATAACATAGTTTTCCACTGCCTTTGTCTAGACAGGACTATTACAAACAAGTCATTACTGTACCTCTAGTAAATAGGGATATGGGAATGACGGGCCTGAGTTGGGGTAAATCAACCGCGCTTCATATTTTCCCTGAGGTAATGTCTGAGGGATTTTATACTCGCCATAGTACACAAATACTGAGTGATCACCAAAACACCAGTCGGCCCTGACTATTGGCGTTAGTATCGATATTTCGCTGCCTGTTTTAAGTTCCAGGTTTGGGAGAGTTTTGTACTTATCCAATGGGTTATATTGGCTTTGGAATTCTAAGGGATGAGGGTTTACGTAAAAAATGTCTCCTTTCTTTAAGGTTATCCGCTTCGGATTATCAAAGATTACCTCGGTTGGGCAATCCATCTCCTCTGTCCAGATTTGCCCGATTCCGGTTTGGGTGGAATCATTGGTAACGGTGCAATTGATTGACTTGATGGGCGTGTCATCTTCATAGAACGTTAACAAATAGATGCCGTCTGCCATTTGTGAGGGAATTTCAAAATCAAGAGAGTAATTGTTTAAATAATTAGCCTTAAGCCAAAGGGCATTTTCCATGAAGTCGTTTTCAGCTTTTATCTGATATTTTAGATTGGGAAGAAAAAAGCCACCTGCAATACCAATTTTCTTATCTTTTGGCAATGCCCTAAAAAGCATGTCAATCGAACTAATGCTTGCGCTGAGCGGTGCCCTTTTAATTTGTGGTTTCTCAGCAAATTGAAATTTCTTTTCTCCATATGAAAGGCTTAATGTGATATTTTTGGAATAAAATAATGGGGAGGCATTTTTAAAGGAAAGATAAGAAAGGCCAACGTCATACCTCCCCGGAATATAAATGCTACTTTCGGAACCTGTCAATGTGGGCATGGGCACTTTCGTACTTTCAGGGTTCCCGGGTACCGTTCCGATCCCCGAATTAAATTTTATATACGTAATACCATAATCCTCTTGGCCAGGATACAAAAGCATATCAGAGGTAATCACAGCGGATAATTTCCCTGTATGCTCGACGTACACCGTGTATAGGTCTGTGGAGGTTTGATCTCCGTTTTTTCGCTCTATAACGAATGGTTTGGGATAAGCTCCTTTGAAATAAAACCCAATCCTTTTAGAAGAAGGATTAGCCTCCAGGGTTGCACCCGCAGCGAGATCCAAATCCAGATAAACGATATCGCTGGTATAGCTTTCCGGTAAGGTAATCAGGATCACACCGGAGGCATTGTCCAGTTGTATTTCCGATGCTCCTTTAACCCACACAGCCTTTAGGAATTGAGCATCCGCCGGTGATACATCATTTTCTTTTTTGCAGGAAATGAGTACGATTAAAAGACAACTAATTAAAAGATTTAATTTTCTATTCATATCAAAAGGCTGGTGACCAGTACGGTTGGCTTATAAAAACGGTAACTGAGATTCATTCGTTTGGGCTTGATATTTTGAGTAACATACAACTGAACCGGAAAATGTAGTTCAGTTGTATATCGACCTAAAAGTTACTTATTTTTCAATTCCTCACAGTAATTATTTTTTTGACCAGGGATAGCTCATCAATTTTTAATCTGCAAAAATAAATGACGCCGGATGTTTCAGAAAAATTATTTACCTGATATTTCCATCTTCCCTTACTATGGGGGTTTTCAACTATAGTTTTAATAACTCTGCCATTTATATCAACAATCTCTAAAAGCACCTGGCTATTCGCATTTTGTACCGTAAATTCAATGGTCATATCTTTGTCAACCGGATTGGGATAAAGAGTTAAATCCGTGCCAAAATCTTCAGCCATTTTTTCCTCAGCACTAATTCTGGTTCCTGGTGTGGCCATTACAGTTATTTCAGTGGACATGTGCCAGTTACCATTGCTATCTTTTATAAAACATTTGATGCCTTGTGCGGAAGTAGGATAAAAATACCTGGTATTAGCCCCCGAAATGGGATTATTAATATTTGTCCCCCATCGATATTCTGCATATCCAGCAGGGGCAGTAAGTGTCCGGGTCTCCGCAAGCGAATTGTAGGTATATGTTACGTTCGGAACGAACCCAGCCAAAATCCGATATCCATTATTTCCAATTGTTGAAAACCATTTACCTGCCAGAGAGTCCAACCCAAAGTGATAGGTAGCACTGTTTTCAAAGTGTGTCCCGTCTTTTCTATAGGCTTGTGAAGGAATGCCGTTAAAATAATCCGTATCGGGACCGGTAAAACGTTTTAATGTGGCATTAACACTTGCTATCTGACCATTTCTTACCAGATCAAGTGGAGCTTTGTAATTAATGATGGATGCTATTGAAATGATCCAGGCAAGGTTAGTATTCCCAAAATCCGCTCTTGATTTTGCAATTACAGCTTCCAGTTTTGTTTGGTACTCGCTACTGGTGGCAATCTTGTAAACAGCATCACTTATTTTAGCATCCGCATCTGCTTCACCCTGATGCCAGAGAACAGCCCGAACCCCGTAAAGTGAGGCATAATAATTTAAAGCCGTCCTTAGGGGAGTGTAGGGCTGACCAATGTATGGTCCTGTATATCCCGGAACATCACAGAACTGGGCACCTGATGTGTATGCATTAGGTGCTGGCTGGTTTTGGGAACCTTGGTACCATTGCTTAATTGTACTGCCACCGGACGCGGTATTAAAAAATGCAATTGGCATTCCACCAGCGGCTTCTGATAGCTTTTTGCCTAAAGCCGCGTAACACCATGAATTATTTCCGGTAGGGGCAAGTTTTGAAAACCCGGAGATCTGATTCATTGTATTATAGGAGTCGGCGGGTAATAGGTTCGTACAATTACCATCCTGGGTGCCGGTAACTATCCATTCGGGGTAGTTTGCAGGTGCCGGTAATATCCAGTTTCCATTCTCTCCATATCCCTGAGCATTGGACTGGCCTGCGACAATATACACATCACCTATTCCAAATTTTACCCTGTCCATAAATATTCCATTATAGTTAATTTCAAGACTGTACCAGCCAATACCACGGCTAAGTAAGAGGTAAAACATCCCTGTTGCAGAAACTGATAAAGTCTGCCAGGTTTCGCTTGAAATAGTTCCACCTGGAAGCATTAAGTTTACTAAATCTATAGGTTATTGCTGCTCCGGAAGGGGCCGAAGAACTGGTAAACAATAATTGTCCCGCAATGGTAACTACGGCTGTGTTTGCATCATTTCGTTGTAGGACAGATCTATTTTTTGGATATCCCAAGCGAATATACTGGGCCGACGATTGGGTTAAACTTACCCTATAACGAACAGTGTTAAGAAAAAATCATTAAAATTTTCATAATATAAGGTCAGAATTTTGGATGAATATTATTTTACCAACAGTTTTGATTTATTCTTAAAAACCCAACTATTTCAAATTCATAGCACTTGAAATATCCTTGGTTATAATTAACGGGATTCGCGAACCATATGCCTTGTTAATGGCTTTAATTACTTCATTTGCAATAACGGCTTGACCTAACGGTGATGGATAAATGCCGTCAGACGAGAAAAAATTTCCCTTCCTAGAACCATCAATTTGTAATCCGTCATCAGTTACAAATGCTCCCTTATGTATATCTGAGTAGAGTTTGGCCAAATCGACTATGGCAAAATTATTTTTTGCTGCCATCTCTCGAAGTTGAATATTGTGCCCATGTTTCCACTCTGGATCACTTAGTTTTTCTTCGAACTCGGTAATAACATCCTGATCTGTCAATAAAACCGCCTCACCTTGAAAAAATTTATCCACATTTTCGGATGGTAAAAAATATTTAGGTCTTGTTGTATCTTCCACCAGGTTTGATTTATAGTTTGCTACAAATATTTTTACATTCTCATTTGCGGCATCCGTCTTATACCAGTTGAAGTAAGGTAGTGTCTGATACCTCGGCACAGTAAATAATACTGCCTTTTTAGAATCAGATGTTAATTGGTAAATAGCAGCGTTTTCTATATGACCGATTGATAATTGAGATTGATAGAAATCATATAAATTGATATTAGGGGTATTTTGTAAAAGCCTTATCCAATTATCAAAAAAATCTTCTATAAAGACAAGATCGTAAGGTTGGTTCTTTTTTACAAAATCTATTGCGGAGATTTGTTCATTCTCCTTCTCGGGCAAAAATCTCCATAGATATGGATGAAATTCAAACCACAAAGGAAGGCTTCTCTCATCGATCCTGTGCGTATGGCCTGCACTTGAAGCTCCGCCATTTGGATAAGCCCAGTTATTTACCTTTCCCTGATAAGGGGTGAATTTCGGTGGAATTCCGGATTGAACAGCAGCAATGTTGTTACTTACTTCCTTCCAACGGGGTAATTCTGAATTTTTATCATCATAAATTAAAAAACCCGTTCCATTTGATTCAGATTCTTCAAAAAGTGGGGCTTCGAAGTCTGTAATACCCATTTGAATGGCGACTAAATTGGGATATGCAAATTGTTGGCCTTCACGATAAAGTCCTCCATTAGAAACCCCGGCAGTTAGCCCACCGCCAAAGGCTACCAAACTTACCTTTTGCCCACGTTTTGATATTGTTCCCATTTCAGGGATAATTTTATTTTTATTTAATAACTGTTGCGGATTAATTCTAGAAATGTAATTGGCTGATCCCTTAATCATATCCCTGTATTTTGCCATTGGATGTAAGGGCTTAATTGATTTATTTGATAGTGAATCCTCTTGATATATTAAACTCGGGAAAGGAATCTTCGTTATCCATATTGCTTCCGAATTTGCGATTGGAAACAGTAAAATGATAAAGGACAATTTTTGGAACGCTCTCTTCATGATTAGTTAGATTTAAGTTTACATAATTATAATTCAATCCTTAGCTCTGGAAATTATTACCGGCAATGACCTCTTTACTTAATCTTGAGTAAGTGGCATAATTTTAATTTAATTCTCATACGATTTTTGTTTATGTGCAAATAAATGCAGAAATATTCATACTAAAAATGTTATTTCCCAGATTCGTACCTACAAAAACCCAGAAAATTTATGACTTTGCATATTCTAAAAATTCAATGAATCAGGCAGTAGACGACATAAACTTGTTGGCCGATAATGAATAAGGGGCCGTCACGAGGAGGTAAGTCTGATTGAAATTTTGGACATAAAACGGGTCGGTAGCCTTACAATAAAAATGTAGGGCTGTGACCATTAAAACTGTGAAGTCTATCCCCGCTTTGCCTTCAGCTTGCTCACATAGTTTTCGGAGATGCCCAGGAACGAAGCAATGTAACGCTGGTGGACACGAAGAAAAAGGTGTTTTGACTTTAACTGAAAAATCTATAGTCTTTCTTCTGCCGAATGTAGACGCATGTCGCGAAGGCGCTCCTTTTGCAGCAGCCAATAACGCTCGGCCATAATGCGTCCAAGATTACACACCTCAGGTACACTTGAATAGAAGTCATATAGATCGTTTCTAGTGATGTATACAAGTTCGGAATCTTCGAGCAGTTCAATCGTTTCCGATGAAGGGACATTCTGAATAAAACTTTCTGCTGCGAAAAAAAATTTTCTTCCGTGGCAAACCATTCCGTGATTTCCTGGTAGCCATGTTTAGGATCATGCGATCCATAATAGCCTCTCACAAGTCCGCTACTAACGAACCATAATTTTTCGCAAGTTTCACCTTCGGAAAGCAATATTTTTCCTTTCGGCAGTTTAAGTAGCCGGAGCTTGGCGAAAAATTGCTCTTTCACATCTGCTGATATTGGATGGATTTGGGCAAGGTTGTCCAAAAATGCGTGGAGTGGCATTATTAAAGAATGATTTTAGTTTGTTGAAGTTCTTGCAAGATACATGAGATAAATTAAAGACCGATTATTGCTTTAAAACAAAATCTGTAACCTGATTTCACTTTTTGCAGAAAATAAAAAAAGCCGGTAACCCCTTTATCAGATCACCGGCTTTTACATCAAACAAAAACTCTAGGCCTGAAAAGTCTCATCCATTTTCTCACGGATCGTCAATAAACGTTTCCGATCTCCACCACCGACTTCCGCGAAGCCTAGCCGGAAGAACCGACTTTCTGCAAAGATTTATTTACTTCCGACCAATTGTTACCATCTTCAAAAAACTCCACATCAAATCCCTTCCAAAGTCCAAGATCATTCTGCATTTTTAGGCTATCCTCTTTCACATAACGTTTTAAAATGCGTTTGCTCAGCACCTCAATCTGCTCCGTGGCCCGTGTCTGTCCAGGGCCTTTGTCTTCAAAGGACTAATATAAAAAGACACACAAAAATACATTTGATATCCTGAACAAAGATAATTCTAGCCAACATCAAAATTCCTCTTTGACAAGACGATCACTTTAAAATTGCTGTATCCATACATAATTACCGGCTAGTCTATTCTTTTTATAAATCTCAGTGGCCTGAAAAAGGCGTGAGCAGAAAACTAAAATTCAAATTTGGATATTTTAATAAATAATGTAAGTTGCGTAATGTTAAAATTGTTTGTCAAGGATAAACATGATAATAAAGCACAGGATTTTAAGTAAAAATCCTTTTGCGGTTACTGCGTGAATTTTCTTTGGAAATTTAGCAGAAATTTCGGCGAAAGTATTTTCTATCTTTTTTCTGTAATAGCGATTTTCAAGGTCCTGTGCCCAGGTATTTTTTACAAGAGAGTTTTTTTTCGTTGCCGCCTTGAGTCTAATGTTATTAAATGTTAAAAGCAGTTCTCTTTGGTCTTCATTCAGGTAAGCTGCATCGCCATATAAATCGCTGTTCTCAGGCAGATCAAGAGGCATTATTTGAAAAGCAGTATTGTCATGAATACTTCCAGCAGTAACAATAAATTCCACAGGAATACCTTCATATGTCGTAACCACATGTACCGCAGCGGCGGCCGCTTTAAAACCATAATGATATTCCCGTTTAGATGCGTTGTATCCTCTAAACTCTTTTCCTTTTAACAATTTAGAACTGGCAATTCTAATATTTTTACAAACAGCCACCGGAAATGAGTCGATTAAATAAACACTTTGCAGGTTTAATTCTTTGAAAACCATACCTAAATGAAAGAATAAATCACCTATTAAATCTGTCAGACTGTGTAAAATACGGTTAAAATTACTTTTGTCCGACATGGTAAACCCATAATGGTCATCCAGGTACTTACAGGCACAAGCCTGATTACCATAGAAATATTTGCACGACAAGATGACCGTTGTTATCACTTGGGAATTCGTTAATTTCCTACGACTATCCAGATGGTTATCATCTATTTTTTGTAATAAATCGTCTATTAAACAATATATTGCAAGTGTAAAATCTTTCATTATAAGGTTGTTAAGTTCGCAAAACAAATTAACCTCATTTTGAAGGATTTTGCATTTTAGATACTACGCAACTCACATTAAATAATTAAACAGGCCTTTCATACATTTCCGGCAATAGTCCAGGGAAGACATAGATCACAGAATAGAGCCATTTGAGGAATTTTTTTTCTCCCATCAAAAATACAGGTTCAAATAAGTAAAATGTCTCATAACCAATGTTTTAAATTGATACAGATCATTTTTAAAATTCAATATTATGAGAAACTTAAAATCAACCTTACTTTACAACTGGTTCGAAGATGTTTGGAATAAGGACGACGAAAACGCCATTGACCGACTTATGACTGATGAAGCGGAATTTCATGGTATTGATTCCAATAATGGTACAAAAGGAGCGGCAGATTTTAAATTGTTCTTTCGGGATTTTTCTAAGCAATTCAAAAATATCAGAATTGATGTAGAAGAAGTAATCAGTCAGGATGATATGGAAGCAGCCAGAACCGTAATCCATGCCATTGAAGCTGACACGAATAAACCAATTTTATTTTCTGGCATTTGCATGGTACGTGTTGAAGATGGCAAAATTGCAGAAGCCTGGAATAGTTATGATTTTTTGTCTGTGCATTTGCAATTAGGAAAACGGCTTGTGGCAGATTAATAAAAGTTTGTGCCTGTCTATACATGACCACTTCAAAAAGTCGTTTCCAAATACAAAACTGCAACTGATAATTTTTTACTACTCGTGTATCCATTTCTGATTTTGCAACTCTCAACTGACATGTTGATTGAATTAAAAATCTATGGAGACAAAAATCCTCGTGCCTTAAGGTGTTCTTGTCCTTCTTTCTGCTGAAATAACCTGAAAATAATTCCGGTTATTTTCCTTGTTTTTCACTTAAGTGAAAATCGTGCTGCGCAATACTTCAGACCTTTGGATAATTATAAACTTAAAATTTAAAATCATGTCAATATCCAATCAGTCAGACGCAGCAATCAATGGCCAGGCGCAACAAACATCCAGAGCATTACGTCAGCTTTATTTCATACGTGTCGCTTTTTCTGTGACCTGGGTCATTCTGGTTATTCTTTTTGCAAAAACCTCCTTCCAAATAGCAAGCATCCTGCTAATCGTCTATCCCGCATGGGATGTAATTGGCACCTTCCTCGACATTCGCGCCAACCGTCATAGCTCATCTAAAACGCCACAATATATCAACGCTGTCATCAGTGCTGTTACTACCGCGGCAGTTATCCTGGCTTTGCAAGAAGGCATTCCTGAAGCATTGATGGTATTTGGCGCATGGGCAATTCTGACAGGATTGATTCAGTTGGTTTTAGCCCTGCGCAGACGGAAACTATTCGGTGGTCAGTGGCCTATGATCATTAGCGGTGGTCAATCAACTATCGCAGGTATCTCGTTCATTTTGATGGCACATGATCCAGCAATGGGCATTGTCAACCTGGCCGGTTATTCTGCATTTGGTGCCTTTTATTATCTTCTTGCCGCTATAAGCCTATCGAAAACTATCAAGGATAGTCCAACAATAACAGTATAATTAAAGGTGTTTTTATTTCCCAGCTACCAAAGAGGCAATCTCATAAACAGGGTACAGTCTCTTTGGTAATTTAATTAGAGGAATGAATAGCTACAAAATGCACTATTCCGACTTTTTACTTTCAAGACGCTTCCTGATCCTGCTTAATGAGGGATTAGTAATTCCGAGATAAGAAGATATATGATAAGCCGGGATACGCTCAATAATATCGGGATGTTCTTCCAGTAACCTGATATAACGTTGCTCGTGGGAGAAAAAAATGAATTCTTCTGTTCGGGTTTGAGCAAGCTTAAAGAACAATTCTGCTAGCAACCTGCCAAATTTCCCCCAATTCGGGTTGCTATCATAAAGCCGGTTCAGATCCTGATAGGATATGAAGAAAATTTCCGAATCTTCCATCGCCTCGATAAAATACCAGCAGGCATCGCGCGAAATGAAACTTCTGAACGAAACGACAAACTGATTTTCCGAGAAAAAGAAAATGTTCTTGTCTTCTTTTGTATTCGGACCACGAAAATAAATCCGGAATATACCTTTTACAATCAATCCAAGATCATTGCAAACCATGCTTTGCATATTGAAATAATCCCCTTTATTCATTTTGCGTGCTTTCCAAAATGGCTGGCTATCGCTTATATCCTTATCGCTCAATGAAGCAAAGTTCTTCAGATGTAGTGATAAGATGTCGCTTTTTTCGGGCATTTGATTATTGCAAATTGTTTATCAATCATTGTAAATGGCTTTCCTTTAACCAGCATTGTAAGCGCACTATAGTCTGGTAAACATAACATATATCTTGTCTATATGCACCTCGCAATAAATAAATTTTGAATCTATGATAAAAGTAACGGAAATGAGAAAGTTAATTCATGTAATTATTCTGCAAGCTGGCCTGACTGTGACTGCTGATATTTTCGTAAACCCAAACCCTCACTTTTTCGACCTCAGATCCAGATTATGAAATACAAAAACACGCAGTACATTATTGCTGTTAAAATGATTTCCTGATGGCAGCTGCTGGAACTGGTTCATGTAGCCAACCTGCAGATTAAGCCCTTTGGTAAACTGGTAACCGAGCCCTACAAAAAAACGGTTCTGGTCAAACAGGTTATAGGTAATCTGTTTGCCGGCGTTAATATGGATTTCATCATTGAAGGCAAAAAACAGGGTATTAGGTTCTATAAAATCACGGTTCAGTGGAACCATCAGATTTAAAAGATAACGGAACCGGAAATTGAAATTTGAGCCATCCTGAAGCTGGTCATTGGCAATCTTTCTGTTAAAGCGCTCTTCCAGCCGGACCCATTGCAGGGTTTGCAGGCGTTTCTGGCGGCTTGTCCAATGTATTTGTTGCCAAAGCCTATTTTCCGGACGTACGGTTTGCAGGCCGGCTGCGGGAAAACTGCGAGCATAAGCGTATCCTGCGGTGAACCTAAGGTGATCATTGGCATAATACGTTATCCCGGGCCGGATGATCTGCGTAGCCCACCGGTCGAAAAATTCCGTTCTTCTTGCATGCAGGTCAAGCCAGATTCCCCATTTGTTGGTAAGCCTGGTTTGGTTAAAATAGCCCAGCCAAACCCCGCTCTGCTTATTGACCTGTTTTTGTGCGTATGACGGAAGCGTAAAAAGTAAAAACAGCAGAAGGAAATATTTTTTCATCGTGATTTGTGGTAACAAGGATAATTTTAGAAATAGGTTTTTAGTAAGAAGCCAATGATGGCGGCAATAAGTATGATATATGGTTCCTGTAATTTTTTGATATAAATCAGCGCAAGTATAGTTAAAATGGCAATAACGGCCGAAGGCACATCAATAATTGATCTGGTTGCAATTACAAAAACAGATCCTGCCAATGCGCCGACAACAGCCGCGGTAATGCCATCAACAAAAGCTTTGATACTTGTATTTTTAGAGATTTTTTTAAAATAGGGGCCAGGGAGCACGGTGAAAACGTAACAGGGAAGGAAAACTCCCGCAGCTGCCACTACAGCGCCTGCAAAACCGGATACCAGAAATCCAATAAATCCCACGGTAATGACAACAGGTCCCGGCGTAATCATCGCAACGGCAACGGAATCCAGAAACTGCTGTTCGTTTAGCCATCCCATCTGATCCACAACACCCGCCTGTAAAAATGGAATAATGGCCAGTCCGCTGCCAAAAACAAATGCACCAGCCTTGGTGAAAAACCAGCCGATTTGTACGAGTTTTGAAGGTTCATACTGCCAGAAACCAATTCCCGCCAGAAACACTGTTGACAACACGGTTTCCTTTTTAACAAGCCATTTGGGCGGTGCTTTCACAGCCATATAAATAAATCCCATTAGTATAAAAAGCCATACTTCCTCGCGTTCAGTGATTGCAGTAGTTACGGCCATTGCGGCAAAGAAAATCCATAAAAGCCATCGGCTCCTGATGGCAGAACTTTCGATTTTACTTACCGATTTGATTGTCAGTTTATAGGAACTCAGCGTGATGATCCCAATTACTGATGCTCCAACACCATAAAACACAGCCTGCATCCACGACAAGCCACCGTATAGTTTATAAGCCATTCCCAGCAAAACGACCATTACAAAAGACGGAAGTACGAAAGCCAGTCCGGTGAGTGTAGCGCCCCAAACGCCATAATGTACGTAACCCAGATAAATACCGAGCTGGGCTGCCAGTGGGCCAGGAGCAAGCTGAGCAAGTGCCAGGCCTTCACGATATTCATCCTCGCTTATCCATTTCCGGTTTTCAACCAGATCACGGTGCATGTAGCCGATCAGGGCAACAGGGCCGCCAAATCCAAAGGAGCCAAGTTTTAAAAAGTACCGCGTTAAATCGGATAAGCTGTAACAAACCGGCTGATTCTGTATATCCATATTTTCGCTGACCAAAATAATTATCGCAATACTAGTATGGCGGGCAATCAAATGATAGAATGAAAATGACGATTTGTACAGAAATTACTTTTTAGTTAAACTTTTCCTGTAATCAGAAGGGTTTTGTCCCGTGTGTGCTTTAAAAATTCTGTTAAAATGGCTCTGATCAGAAAATCCGGTCAGATAGGCAACTTCCGATAAGGTATGATCCTGATTTGCCAGCAAGTCAATCGCTTTTTCAATGCGGAGCTTGCGGATGTATTCACCAAATGACAGGTTGCTGAAATACTTGGAGAATTCCCTTGAAACATAGGAGGGATGGATTCGTAAACCTTCGGCAATTTCTTTCAGGCTCAGGCTAAGATTGGTGTCAATCTGGTCCTGGATAATCTCTTTGAGCTCTCTGGCCCATTTGGGGGTTTTGAGGTTCTCCGATTTCTGTTTATCCAGATAGGTATTAAAAACAGTTAACAATAGCTTTTCTGCGGGGCTTTGGGTGTGTTTTTGTTTTTGCAGATGTTTGGCCCAGCTGTATAGTGCATCGTAGATCAGCATACCTTTTTCCAGCAAATCATTATCATCTGTAATATTATAAGCCAGGCCGGCCGAAATGGCCCAAAGCCCAGATGACTGGCTGGCAAGTGAATGGTCATCAGTGTCCGCGCCGCGGATGATCGTTGCCATGTCTTTCAAAGCCGGATCTTCAATCTCATATTTTTCAAGAAAGAAATCAAAAGTGCAGCGGTCTTCGTAGTGTGTAAATTCAGTATCAGGAATATCGAAAGGAGTAGCATCCAATTCACGGGCTTTTTCTCTGACCTGATCAAAGGGTACATAAAATATTTGTGCATCCGGATCAATAAACCTTTTGATCAGCCAGGGACAGGCGATGCGGTCGATCTTAGGTCGTTCTCGTGTGATCCAGTTCATTCAGCCAAATACGTTTTTAGTTTACCAATAACTTCTTTATAATTTTTTTTGAAGCAGGCAATTGATTGATAGCGTCATAATGCTTAAAGTGAAACAAAATAAGCACTATAAATATAGAATAGCATTTCAAAAGTCAATCATTTTTTGATTTCCATCGGATCGGTTTCTATTATCTATGCAATCCACTGCATGCAACTTTAAATACACCAATAGGTTTAAGTCACACAAAGTGAAGGTTATTATGGAATGAAAAGGATATTTGAAAATTTAATAAAAAAATGATCTCTATCAAAGTAACCGGCAACAGTCCCGGCTCGCAATTGCAATAATCGCGGGGCCCGGACTGTTGCCGGTTTACTGCTGTTGTTGATCAATTTATTTCACTGAGAAGGAATTAGCCATACCGGCATCCGCTAACATATCGGCGCCTACGATGAATGTTGAGTCGTCGGAGGCTAAAAATACAACCCTTTTTCCGATCTCAACCGGAGTCACTTGCCTGCCAGGTGGCGTAAGACCTATCCGGATTTGCTTCACCTGGTCCACCAGTTCCTATGGTACCATTTTGCCGAAAACCGGCATATTAATGGAGCCAGGCGAAATAGTGTCCACCCTTATTCTACTTGACAGTAAATAGAGCAATAAACCTTTGGCCTAATCTTCCCGAATTTATCAGCGGTAGTTTTAAAAAGGTTTTCTAAGCTGTTCATTAGACCATATCTCGAATTCTTTTGTATTGCTATCGGCCGTCGGCATTTCGGCTATCGAATTGATGCATGGAAGGAGATTTTGGATGATTTTAAAAACCATACATACCACCCGAAACCGAAATTTGTTCTCCTGTAATCCACGCTGCATCATCAGAAGCAAGAAACACTGCCGCTTTCGCAATATCTTCGGGCTGGCCTCTGCGGCCAAGCGGTGTATTGGCAACAAACATTTTTTCATATTCACTACCGGCCGTGACTCCTGCACTGGTCGCTCCTTCTGTTTCCGTAGCGCCGGGTAAAATAGAATTGATGCGAACATTTTTCGAGCCCAGTTCTTTCGACAAAGAAATCGTTATGGCATCTAATGCTGCTTTTGTCGCAGAATATAGAGACACTCCTGCCATCGGCGATTTGCTTGCACCCGAACTGATATTGATAATATTGCCACCCTTATCGCCAAACAGTTTCAAAGCGGCCTGGATAGTAAGTACAGGGCCCAAAACATTGACATTGAAATGCTGATGAAAAGCCTCTTCCGATGCCTGTTCTATTGGCAAAAATTGCTGAAAGACTGCGTTGTTTACCAAAATATCCAACTTACCGAAAGCCTTCTCTGTTTCTTCAAACAGCCTGTTTACATCAGCTTCATTCGATACATCGGCCTGTACAGCAATGGCAATTCCGCCATGGTCTGTTATCACCTTAACCACGTTATCTGCGGCTTCTTTGCTTGATGCATAATTTACAACCACTTTTGCGCCTTCATGGGCAAAGTATTTCGCGATAGATGCGCCTATTCCTTTTGAAGCACCGGTAACGACCGCTACTTTGTTTTCTAATTTGTTCATTATTCTATTAATTATTGTCAAGTGGCAACTCCTGTTTTAGTGGAGTGCATGGTAATTATTTTATATCAAAATTCCGGTTCCATCTATTTAAGAGTCATGGCCGCATTGAACTGTGTGATAATAAGTTATCAGTCAAACTTCATCAGGTCCTTAAAAATCAGTTGACCCCAGTTGTTTCCATGTGCCTGCACAAGAAGTCCGCCTTCCGCAAGCCCGCCAAGTTTGACTGGTGAAAAGCCGAGATTTTCCGCAAGTGTACCAATTTCATTCGCAGCGCCATCGTCGTCGCTCGACAGAAACACCACTCTCCTGCCACCATGAATGGCCGGATCCTGTTCAAGGATTTTGGCGCCCAAATGGTTGAAACCCTTAACGAGTCTTCCGTCATTGAATGCCCTGGCCACGACTACAGCGGAAGGTTGTCCTCCTAACGCCTCAGGCGATACTCCGTAGGCATTGGTCACATCTACGATGGTTTTGCCATGCCAGCTGGGTAAGGCCTTTGCAACATCAGGATGCGACTCGAAACGTACAGCCAAAAAGATCACATCAGCCTTTACGGCTTCGGACAGGGTTGTGGGAATGATTCCAGGCCCGATCGCGGCCGCATCGGACGCAAAGCTCTCCGGGTCACGCGTGGTTGCAACTGATACCTCTATATCCTTACGGGCAAACGCCTTGGCAAGGGCCTGTCCGATCTTACCAAAGCCAATAATGGCGTAGCTCGTTTTTTTATTTTCTGAATTACTCATTTTGAAATTATTTAGATAAATAGGTCATTCCACCATCAACAAGGAGTTCGGCGCCAAGCATAAACGATGAATCATCAGAGGCCAGGAAAACCGCTGTTTTGCCAATGTCAGATGGCTGCCCGATTCTGCCAATTGGCATTTCACTTGCAAAGTGTTTTTTTAAACCTTCAATTTGTTCTGCGGGAACAAACTTGTCAAATGCGGGTGTATCTGTCGTTCCCGGGGTTATGACATTCGCTCTGATCTTTCTATCTAAAAGGTCGCTTGAAAATCCTTTTGCAAAATGGATCACAGCCGCTTTTGCAGCACCATAAAGCGTAAAGTTCGGATATGCCCGATGAGCTGCATTTGACCCGATCAAAATAATAGAGCCACCATCATTCATATAGGGTAGTGCTTGATGAACCGTGAAGTAGACACTTTTCAGGTTTAAATTAATTGTTTTGTCAAAGTCAGTTTCACCAAGAGTTGCCACAGTTCCAACAGCTCCGCCGCCCGCATTGGCAACAATCACGTCAACTTTACCGAATTTTTCAGATGTTTCTTTAAACACTCTTTCCAGGTCGGCTAGGTTGGTTACATCGGCATTTATGGCTATAAAATTATCGCCAAGCTGGGCCACAGCACTATCTAAGGTTTCCTGATTTCTGCCGACAATAGCACCAACAGCACCTTCATTTTTAAATTCCAGGGCAATGCCAAACCCTATGCCACTATTACCACCTGTAATAACTGCTACTTTATTTTTTAATCTACTCATTTCTGATTTATTTTTAAATTTGTTTCACAAAGGAACTATCAATAGTTTATCTTTGAAACTATTGATAGTCTATTATGGTTACCATTGGGTAACTACAAATTTTAAAATTATGAAAGACGAAAGATTTTGCAATTCGAATTGTCCGTTTACGAGAGCTATTGGCACTATTGGCAATAAATGGAAGCCGATGATTATCAATGTAATGGGCACCCGTACCATTCGCTTTGGACAGCTGGATGCCATAGTACCACACATTTCGAGGAAAGTATTAACCGAACAGTTAAAAGAGCTGGAAGAAGATGGACTGTTGGAAAGGATTGCCTACAAGGAATTACCACCAAGAGTAGAGTATAAGCTGTCTGAAAAAGGCCTGGCTTTTTTACCAATTTTAGAATACATCAAAGAATGGAATATTAAATATGAGGTTGCTAAAATGCCCTTAGAAACTGATTATAAATAGATTTGCTGTTACGCAAAAGGTGGTTTTCCGACAATTCATTAAGAACTTGCGGAACATGGTAATACGTTACAAACCATCATCACTAATCTTACGGATTGGGGAATATCACACCGTAAACGATCAGTCAAGCTTAGGCTTTTATCAGAAATAAGATTGGTAAGAATTAATAAGTATTTGATAGCCAGTTGGTCGTACTATGAAAACATAAATTGAAAAACTCCAGACTCAGCAATACAACTTATTTCTGAGTCTGGAGTTTTTCAACATCCTTTATTTGGTATGACATAGAGCACGTTGCCCGAAACAGATAAATTAAAGCCAAAATTTTCGGTAGCAGGAAGTAATAGTTGTTGCCATGTTTTACCCATGTCAGATGACCGGAATATACCATCTGAGCGGCCACATATTAAATATTTGCCCATTTGTTTAATTGATAAAATTTCCGATGAAGATTGAAGTAAGCCTATTTTTTTCATTAGTAAACTAGTCCGGGAAGGCTGAAGGTCTTCGGCTATCGCATTCCAGGTTTTTCCACTATCCATTGAAATGTGTATGCTGTTTGTTTGGGTTATTGTGTTCTTTACAATAGCGGCAAATCCTCCATCAATATGTTCCACGGCAATGCCAACACCCCCTTCACTGATCACACGATCCCAGTTTTCACCATCATCGGTGGATCTTAATATTCCCTCTTTACTGGTAGCCAAAAGTACACCATTTGACTCGGTCAATTTCATTGTCCCGTTTCCATCATTCACTTGTTTCCAGGTTTTTCCACTGTCAGTTGATCTAAAAAGGCTGTTGTTAGAGCCAATGAAAACTGTTCCCCTTTCAGTTTCAAAAACGGTGGATACAAATTTCTCTTTAAAATTTTTGTACATCCAATCATCTTTTGTTCCGTTCAGGCGTACGGCCTGCTTTTGAAAATCCGTGTACATGGGCGACCAATTACTCGTTCCGTTTATTTTTTGTAAGAATTGACCCCTGAAATCATAGGCAAATAACCCGCTCCTGCCAGGGGCAATGTTACGTTGTTTACCAGGGAACATCTCTTTTGTCCAAAAAGAAGTTGTGGAATTTGGTTCATTGTGATAAACCCCGTTTCCGGCACGTAAATAGAACCCACGATCATTTGTAAAGAAACCATATGCCCACACACTTTCTTTCTGCAACTTTTCAGGAAGTCCTTTACTAATGTCCTGCCAGGTTTGTCCGCCATCCGTAGATTTGAAAATGATGTTGGCAATAACCGCTGATTTGCCCTCCTTTATTGGTTGCTTTTTTGCTTCCTTTTCTTTTACCACAAAAGAATTTAGTAGAAATAATACCAGAAGGATAGCCGGAATAAACACAAATAATTTTTTCATTTTTTTTAATTTAAAGTAAAACCAAATTGATTAGTAACTAGCGGAATGTAGCAGGCGGGGCAATACACTTTATTTCTGCCCCTCTTTACTTTTAAAGTCCGTGATGGTATTTCCACCTGTCCTGGGCGTATCGGGCCGCCTGGCAGCCGAAGGGTCATAACGATATACTCCGTTGATAGATCCATAAAGCACATACATACATGACTCTGGTTATTTCTCTTTTTGTTTTCAGGATTTTAACCACAGCGGTGGCCACAAAGCTAAAAGGTCTTGTCCCGGAGTCTGTTAAGATTTGGTAAAAGAAGGTTAACGAAATGTAAAAGTTGTTTGTGAGCTACTTGCCGACAACAATTTAATATGTCTGATCCCATAAATTTTGATACTTTAGACCATATCAGGATTTCCCTCGTAAAGCTCATTAGTCAATGAGATCTTCGCGGCGAAACTGCCTGAAAATATAATCTGTGATAAGGCTTGTTCTATAAAAGTGGTAACAGGATTTACTGAATTCCTGGACAGGAATAAACAGGTTGAGCAGGGGAGTGCCGGGTATGGAGTTTTTATAATATAAGACCACTTCTCCGGACAAAACCAGGTAAATCAGATATCTTGTCCAAATCGCCCCGTGATAAAGTCTGATTTGCGCCCGGTTCGATTGGTAACTGGTTTATACATTTGTGTGGTATTAAACATTACAACCAAACATATGCAAACACAAGAAATACTGACCACTCAGGAAGTTTCCGCCAGGTTCCATGAACTTGCACAACAGGAAAAATGGTTTCAGATCCAGGATGAATTTTTTGCTGAAGATGTCCGGAGCATTGACCCTGTAAATTCTCCTTATTTCGGGTATGCCGAAGGTAAGGGTGCGGTTCGTAAAAAAGGGGAAGACTTTGTAAACCGAATAGAAGCAGGCCATGGCGCTCATACGACAAAGCCCCTGGTTACCGGAAATCATTTTGCGGTTGGTAGGGAAATTGATATCACGGTGCGGCCTCATGGAAGAATACAAATTAACCAGATCATGCTTTATGAGGTAAAAGACGGCCGGATAGTGTCAGAACAATTTTTTTACTAGGTTATTTCATCCTGTCTGGTATTTCGGGTTATATGAACGGACATGTTTTTATTTTCTCTTCTTCTTTTTCCCCCACCACATCACCTGACCGGAAACCAGCAATACTACAAACATTAATACGGAACCGCCAACCACATTACGTCCGATCTCTTCGCCAAACAACATCCGCATGTGCAGCCCCAGAACCAGCTGAAAAAACTCGTAATTGGTATTTTCTACCTTAACAACCTGTCCAGTGTATGTATTGACATACACCCGGTAAAAATTATTGATAATAATCCCAATAGGTGAGCCCCTCCGGATTCTGCTTCACGGCCCTGAACATGTAGGTGCGATCGGGCCGGGTTGAAATTTCTGCCCTGGTAACAGGACGGTTGTCCAGCGTTTTTTCTGCTACTGACAACAATTTGCTAAGTGGTAAAACCGCTTTTTTCTCGGGTACGACGTACAGCCGGTCACTGTAAAAAACCGGCCTGAGTTCGTCCACAAATGCATAACTTGCACCGGTCAATCCGGAGCACGCTTATGTTTTTTGAATTATCTGATAAATTAATTCTTCAGAATTCAATGATCAGCCGCGGCCTGCTGTGGCTGCCTCAAAAACACGGCAAAAGTTTCCACCGCCTATCTTACCAATTTCATCTGCTGTAAATCCTGTTTTTAACATTGCATCAACCACGGAATAGTAAAATCCGAATTGCTGATCCTTCCAGGCCAGGTTCGTTCGTTCGCCAATTCTCTCACCTCTTTGACCGCCACCACCGGGGCCATTCTGTGCACCGGGTGGCCGGTAGGAAGGGGTTAGTTTGGTGTCAGTACCAATGCAGACATGGTCAACTCCGATAACATCTGTCAATGCCCGGATATTCCGGGCATACTCCAACGGCGAGTCCGCCAGGTGTGTCCATACGCCAATTACACCGCCTGTATCCGCAACAATTTTGGCCCGTTCTTTGCTGATAAGCCTTGGTTTCATCATTTTTGCAAAATCCGGATTCTGGCCTAACCGGGTGTCGAGGCCGGTGTGGGAAATGATAACCGGATGGGCTGCCAGTTTAAGTGCGGCATCCACAGTTTCCAGATTGGCGTGCGCCAGATCGATGAGTATACCCAGCCTGTTACATTCCCTGATGACCTCAGCACCGAAAGCTGTAAGCCCGCCCCAGCGTACCGGATTGGTGTAAACGTCGCCCAAAGGCACTATTGCGTCATTGTCATGAAGTAAACCAAGATGTCGTAAACCCCTGTTATATGCCTCCTCCAGCCGCTCTGCATGTCCTTCAAGAAAGTGGCCGCCTTCGACTGACTGGATGACAGTCGGCTGGTGCTTTTTATGTGCTGTGCGCAGGTCAGCCATATTCAGTGAACGCTTTAAGCCGTTTTGTACCAGAATGTTGTCCATGGAAGCCAGCCCGTTTTTGAAGCGTTCGTAGCCGTCTCCCGGATTACGCAGCTCCGGCCGGTCGACAGAGAATGTCATGCAAATGGCTGACAGGCCGGATTTTTTCAGCTCAGCGGCCAGGTCAACATTCGGGCCGGGCACTTCTGCCGTTACAAAAGGAACATCTATATGGTTATGTGAGTCGATGCCTATGGTTCCGGCTACGATTTTTGCCACCCGTGGGTCCGGCTCGTCCGTAGCCCAGGCAGACGATGGATTCAGTATTATTGCAGCACCCGCGCCAGCAACGGAAGCAAGGAAGTCCCGTCTTGACCAATGAGTTTGAAACTTCATGATGTTTTAAAATTAAGTGAACTGCCGGTTAGCCTGAATGGCAGCGCCAGCTGATTATTATTACTCATTGTTTTCAATTAATGTTGCGAGTATACGCCAAACCTTTCCAAATATAATCCGCAATCCACCATGATTTCTTAGAAAACTGCGTTTAGCTATTTTTCGCCGGCGAATGCTTACCAAATCCGGGTATGAAGTCTTTTGGGAAATGAAAAATTGCGTGGTTTGTTATATTTCCGTTTCAGTAATTTCCCATTTTCCGGTACTTTTAGCGATTTCAATAAGCCGTTGGCCGTGTTCCGTCATCCGGCCTTCGTCAGACAATTTTTGTACTCTGTCCCTGTTTGGTTTGCTCCATTTGCTTTTTGGATTTCGTGGTGTAAAAGTCAGGTAGTAGCTTTCTGCATCGCGCTTATTCGCCAGGCTGTCTATCCAGCCGAAACATAATGCTTCCTCGGTTGCATCGTTCAGGTTAACACTTGTAACCAGACTTTTTTTGTGATAAAGGATCAGCCACACAGCTTTTTCAGACTGGCAGTTTTCTTTCAGCCAGGCACGCCAGTCTTCCCTTGTTTTTGCATAAACGACCGGTTTTCCATTTCTTGTTTCCATGGTTTCTATCCGTCGTTTTCGCCCAATATTTCCAGGTAATGCACATTGTACATCAAACCCAGTACATTTCCGAATGGGTCAATTACTGCGGCGGTCACAAACCCTTCACCACGTTTGGTAATTGGTTCGTACTCGGTAGCTCCCATTCCCAGGACCCGTTCCATAGCTTTCGCAATGTCGTCCACGTGCCAGTATAATACAGCGCCGCCAGGACCGGCAGTTCCTAATTTTGACATATATTTCTTATCAACAATACCAACTTCATGCTTATAATCGCCGACCCGATATTCAATGTAGGCAGGATTTTCTTCGTCTGGTCTTTGGAAATAGGGCTCAATCCCAAATAACTCATTGTACCACGTCCGTGCTTTTTTTATGTCATCTGCCCAGTAACTCACATTGGCCATTCCGCGTAACATTGCTTTCGGTTCCATACGTATTTTGTTTTAGGTTTTCATTTTCAACAAATATAAATGGCTCAATAAAATAAGCATATAAAATCATGGAATTTTATGGTCAAAAATGGAATAACGGTAAAATTGGGAATTTAGCCATCTATCTTATAATTGATCCTCCTGATCTTTTCATCTTCGGTCGGACAGAATACTGCGAGTTTATATTCCACTCCTTTTTTCAAACTTCGCCCGAAATTTTCATCCAGAAAAAATCCGTCTTTATAATATTCTCCTTTGGTCAAAATATTAAATCTGCCATTTCTCGCTGGGTTTGCAGCGAACAGGAAGATGTTTTCGTCATTGTAAACTACAAGATAAATACCTTTAAAAACGTTCGAAGTCGATGGATAGGTATCTGTATGGATGCTCAGGCATTTTCCGGGCCTTCCGTGACAATTATTTTCCTGAACAACTCTGACATTACCAAGGACATCTGCTTCCCGGAGCGCCTGATGGGTGAGTTGAGGAAAAACATCATTAAAAACATAAACCGGATCGGGATTGTGTTTTATGGAGTCACTCAGCATCATACTGGCTCCTTCAAAGTAAGAGGTGTGCCTGTAAATCACCCACTGGTTATTGACGTTATAATTATATAATCCCGACAGAAATACAGACTTGAAATTTGTAAGTTTTTGATAATTGGCATAATAGTTAAACATCAGCAACAGTAAACTAACGCCTCCAAAAACTAAACCGACAACTTTCTTTTTATCATAAAACATCAGGCACCACCAGTATACCAGGATGAATACCACCATGGAATAAATCTTGTACCGGCTGCATAGGGTATTCATCGCTTCTCCGAAGGTCCTGGAATAAGCCATGACCAGGATAGTGATACCCATAAATGCAACCATGCCCAGCCAGATAACCCTTAGTCTCTCCTGGCTTTTGTTTGTATTTACTTTAATAAAAAACTGGTATATACCGTAAAAAATTACAGCTGATAAAATAATGCCGATCAGAATGGCAGGAATATTGGCTGCCATTAAGGGGCTGTTTATATTCTCTGCATAATCAAAAATGCCACCAATGAATCCAAACAGGTTGTAAAATAAATAAGACGGATTTTGAAAATGGGCAGATACTCCGAAGGCTTCGGTATTGCTGTAAAAATTAAAATTCCGGAAATAAAGCAGGATGGCAGTTATAGCTAAAATGGCCCATACAGCAGAAAGCTTATATTTTTTTAGATACAGCAGTACAACAAGTCCGGCAATGAAAGAAAACATCCCGTTCCCAAAGGAATAGGTTGCCAGAAGTGCGATCATTGCTGCGGGTATAAAGCCACTCTCAGGTTTGTCCACCAGCAGGTAAATAGTTAAAAGCCCTAAAAAACATACAGGCATATACACGGTACTTGCACCGGCCCATACGTTGGCTTCATACATCACAGGACTGAAAAGTATCAGTACAACAGGTATGAGAAAATACATTGACACGCCGGTTCTCCTGATCAGTTTCCAGAACAATACGGTAAAACCGATGAGCGTCGCGTTGCCGATAATAATAATGGTCACAAAATTTACCTGGCTGGTAAACCAGTAAGATAAAAGTGCTGTAAAACGGGAATAGACAATCCTGTGTTCTACCCACTGCTCTGTTATTAAACGGAACCGCTCTTCCCAGCTTGGCGTGTCCTGAAAGTTCTGCGTAAATAACAGCAGACAATACAAATCATCGCCATTCGGTATATTCACCGAGTTGGTGATAATGATGATAAAATAAAAAAGGATCAGGCTGGCGCATATCAAAAGTGGCACAACGCGGTAAAACAATGGAGGCCGGGCAGGAGGGTGTTGGCCTATCAGCAAACCGGGATTTAACACGGTAATTTTCTCCGTCCGCATGGTGGAAGGTATCGGCGAAGCCTTGCGAAACCAGGATCTTATAATATCTGGTAACTCAAAAAAAGATTTAAAAAACAGGTAAATAAAAACGTCATTCAACAAAGGAAAAAGACGTCCCGGCAAGTGAAAATTCATAGAGGAGGTACTAAAAGATAATTGATAGCATCGCAGTTCAATCAGATAATTCCAAATGCAAAATATACTTTCGCATTGTTCCGGTTGGAACAGGATTTAAAAAGACTGATACATCAGTTAAATGCTTTTTTTATGGATAACCTTAGCCAACAAGTTTACATTTGGAATTGCTAAGGCCGCTCCAAAAGCGGGATTGGTGTAGGTGCTTCGGGAGAAGTAGGCGGGTAATTATAAATCGCCATAACAGGCACTTCTGTTATTTTATTAAAACTCCCGGGAATGCAGTTGGCCTTGTGGGCGAGTGGCAAAAAATTTGAATAAAATAAATCGAATAAAATCAACAAAAATAGCAGGTAGTAATTTTTCATGGGAGGGGGAAGTTTGAGTAATCAATACATTTTGTGTAACTGACTGGTTAAATGTATAACTATTATTATTAGCTTCGATGACGTATATTAGAATTAAATTATTTATTATCAAATAATTATTGATTTGTTAACAGTCAAACAATCCGAATGCCAGTTAAACCAAATATTACTCAACAACTTTTAATTGTCCTTTTTATATTTTTGCCGTTGCCCTGCCGCGTTTTTATTATGTGAACAGTTTCGCAGTCACATTGCCATTTTGGGATCAGTGGGATGCAGAAGGTGATTTTCTGCTTCGTCCGTGGATTGAAAACACACTTAAAACATCGGATCTATGGAGCCTGCACAACGAACACCGTATCCTGCCAACCCGGTTATTATCGCTATTCATTTTTCAAATAACGGGAGAATGGAATAATCTGACCGAAGCCCGTTTTAATATCCTGCTGGCTGCGGCTGCTCCGACTGTATTAGTATGGATTTTTTTCAAAAACCGTTCTTTTAGTGGTCTCAGATGGTTACTGATTCCTGTTATTCTGGCGCAGTTTGCATTGCCGTTTTCATTTGAAAATTTGTTCATAGGCTTTCAAAGCCAGTTTTATTTTCTGATTTTATTCTCTGTAATTTCCATACTACTTATTACTTACCTTCCTGAAAACGGTTATGCTTTCGCAGCTGTATTTCTGTTATGCCTGCTTAGCATATTTACAATGGGTTCCGGTTTTATCACACCCTTTACTATTGTTACTGTGTACATTTTGGACCTGTACTTAAAATCCCGGTTTTCTCTTTTTAACTGTTTTTGCATACTTGTGTTAGTCATTACCTCAATCACAGGTTATTTCCTGATCCCGCAAATTCCTGTTCATCAGGTGTATCGCGCCCAGAATTTATCCCAGCTGATCTATGCGCTTGGCTATATTCTAAGCTGGCCAATCGGTGATCATCAGTTTCCGGCATTTTTGCTCTGGACACCCGCCTTATTTATGATTCTGCTGCTTACTATACGAAAAAGCCTGACAAGAGCAGATGTGCTGATGACCGGCTGTTTTGTCTGGTCTTTTATCCAGTGCTGTGCTATCGCCTACGGCCGTGGCCAGGAACTTACGATGGTTTCATCCCGATATACCGAGCTTTTCAGCCTGGGATTAATTAGCAATGCCTGGTTTGTGATCCGGTTTGCTGAGCAAAAAGGCAATAATCTGTTTCGGTATTTTCCCGCGGTTGTATTCTCCTTCGTTTTCTTTTATGGCCACCTGACGCGTATCAACGAGGACATGAATGAGATTCATAAAATTCATGATTATTCGCTTTTACAAACAAGAAATGTGTGTATGTATTTGAAAACCAATGATAAAACTTTTCTGGATAAGAAAGGGTTTGAAATTCCGTTTCCAAATCCTGTACGTCTTAAGGAGTTACTCGACAAACCATCGATCCGAAAAATCCTGCCGGATCAGGTCAAAAATTGCCAGTAAAATGATAGAATTATATTCTTTGTTTCCTAGTGGCAAACGTCCTTTTATGCTTTACCTAATACTGCCTTAAATTGTAGTTCCGGGAATTTTAAGTACGCGGACACATTTCTAATTCAGTATATTTTTTGATGCTTAGAAATGATTTTAAAATAGGCCTGATTGCTTCATTCACTTAAATAAAGCAGTGAATCGATACCGCTAAGTAGCTACCAGTTTGTTGCTATTGAGTTAATCCGGATCCACGGCGTCCCATAGGTTCGCGACTACTGTTTTATGGCAGAAACGGTTCAATCCTTTCTTTTCTATTGATTAATTTGTTCCAATTACTTATATATTCTTAAAAGCAGGAACCAATAAATTGATATACATTTGTAATCAGTATCACAGAGTATATCAGTTTGATTATGGAATTGACAGTAGTAAAAAGAGACCAAAAGCAGGAAGTACAGGCTTTGCAGGATACTATTTATGTGATCGGCGGAAAATGGAGGTTACCAATTATTAACTCGATCTGTAATGGAAATAAACGTTTTCGTGAAATTGAACGAAGTATTCCTGGCATTACAACGCGCATGCTCTCAAAAGAACTCAAAGAAATGGAGTTAAATAAACTGATTACCCGTACCGTTTATGCCGATACGCCGGTATTGATCGAATATGAGTCGACGGAATATTGCAAGACTTTTGCGCCGGTAATCCTTTCCATGATTGACTGGGGAATTCAGCATCGAATCAAAGTAATGGAATAGGAAAAAGCTTCAAATATGATTTTGCGCTCATATCTTTCAAAGCCTCCATATCAGACCAGGCATTTTTATTTTTTCAAATCAATTTGATTACATCAGTGTAATCGTATCAAAATCACACCAATGTTTTTGAAGTCAAATTTTCATAATTTCTTACATTCCTCTTCCAAAATTCCAAAAACAACTTTCGGTGGATTGCCCCATTTGTGGATGGTTGTATCCAAAAGCAACGGGTAATTTGAACTGGCCCCACCATATTCTCCGCTTGAAAGTGCTGAAAAAATGGTAGTTATTTTTGTATGCCTGATCATATAGGAGCACATAATACATGGCTCATGAGTCGTGTAAAGGATACAATCGGATAGATCCTGACTTTGTAAAAATTGAGAAGCATGTCGGATCGCTTCAATTTCAGCATGAAAAGTTATATCCAGGTTTGCTTTTCCGCCTTCAATTCCCTCACCAATAATTTCCCCGTTCCTCACTATAACAGATCCAACGGGGCTTTCTCCATGGCTTTTGGCAATACGGGCAAGTTCTATACATCGCCTCATGAAATGTTCATGGTCAGCACTGGTAATTTTGGTCATGGTGAGTATCTTTTGAGAAAGCTTTTAAGTAATAAAATTGATGAGTCATCATTGCAAAGATTGCTAAACTTTCATCCTTACTGCAGGTGAGAGGAATATTTCCACCAAAAAAATCAGGGCATGATATTTTTCCTGATCAGTAAACGTTCAGATTAGCTTTGCAGCAGTTTTATTCTAATCTTTAATTACTATCTGAATGTCGTCATATCCTGGCCTTCAGGAATGAGAATATTTAGGAATTTATTTTATCAAAATTATAATGAGCCAGATTTTTAAAGCGAATACCGGTACTTCAGACAATGAAAGCCATAAAGGACTAGCAAACAGGGATGTGTATCCTTTTTATATCAAAGCACCTTTGATTATCATCGGGTTGTACTTGTTTGTGCTGATCCTGTCCTTATTACAGGATGTTGCCATTCCTTTTGCATTTGCCGGGCTGTTGGCAATTCTTCTTAATCCTGTTTATACTTTTCTTGAAAGAAAAAATATAAACAAAATCCTCGCAATTACACTGACTATCCTGCTTGCCATTCTGGTAGTCGTAGCCATTATGTTGTTTCTGTCGTCTCAGATTGCACAATTCGGGCAGATGCTGCCGCAGATGGAACAAAAGTTCTTGACCATGCTACACGATTTTCAATCCTGGCTTACATCCCAGTTTGGCTTGTCCTCTCAAAAACAAATAAGCATGGCCAAAGACGCTTTGAACGGAAGTAAGGCATTTGTGGGTAAAACGCTGAATACACTGGTAGGCATGCTTACTTTTATGGTGCTGATCCCGCTCTACGTTTTCCTTTTATTGTTTTACAAGCCACTGATACTCAATTTTGTATTCGAAGTTTTTGAAGAAGATAATTCAGGCCAGGTAGCCGAGATTTTACAGGAAACCAAAGGTGCCGTGCAGAGTTATATTGTAGGGCTAATGATCGAAACTTCGATTATTGCGGTTTTAAATTCTGCTGCATTATTAATTCTCGGAGTTCAGTATGCAGTTTTGTTGGGAGTAATTGGAGCGATACTCAATCTGATACCATATATAGGTGGAATTATTGCCATAGGTTTACCGGTACTGATGTCCCTGATAACAGGGGATAATCTGACCACTCCGCTATTGATCGTAGGTGCATATACGTTGATCCAGTTTGCCGATAATAACATTATTGTCCCGAGGGTTGTTTCCTCAAAAGTTTCAGTCAATGCACTGATTTCAATCCTGGTCGTGTTGCTTGGCGGTAACTTATGGGGAGTGAGCGGCATGTTTTTGTCCATTCCGTTTGTGGCAGTACTCAAAATCATTTTTGACAGAATTGACGGATTAAAACCATGGGGAAAATTGCTGGGTGATAAAATGCCGCAGCATAGCCCTTCAAAGGTGGTCAGTAAAGAAGAGGTAGATTAAAATTAAAAATTTATATGATTGAAACAGGCTTGCATTTTGCTTGCCTGTTTTGTTTTATAAGGCCATTTAAATAAACAAGTACTATTTATTTTTTATGGAAAGAGGCATGATCAGTGTCATATTCTATAAAAGATCTGTATTTCTTTATAATCAGGATCAACAGACTTTTTTAAATAATTGGTTTATTTACAATGTGTTTTAGCGCTTTTATTAAATAACAAAATAAAAACACAAAATATTTATAGAAAAACTTGCAAAACGGATTTTTGCATTTATATTTGCATTCAACCTTGTTGAATGATAGGAAACAAATAAGAATTTTGTAAACAAGGTTGAAAAATATGGCATCAAGTGAAAGTGAAGGTAACACTCTTAATATCGGAGACCGGATACGGATATTAAGAACAAGCCAGAAAAGGACATTGCAGGAGGTAGCTGATGGCAGTGAACTGTCGAAAAGCATGATCTCCAAAATTGAGAATAACAAAACGGTACCGTCGGTTGCAGCATTGATAAAAATCGCTCAGACGCTGGGTACCAACATTTCAAGTTTGCTGGAAACAGAAGAATGGTTAAATGCAATTTTAACAACCAGGCAAAAGGCTGAGGACAATCTGACGAAAACGGAAAAGGGATATTTCATATATCCGTTTGGCCCCGAATACCATCAGAAGAAAATGCAGCCAATGCTTTTTATGGCAAAAAAAGGTGAGGTAAAGCAACATGAGCTTTTCCACGAAGGAGAAGAATTTATTTATGTAATTGAAGGAGAAATGAAAATGACTGTCGGGGATGCAGAGTATCTTCTGAAAGCCGGGGATAGCCTGTATTTCAATTGTCTTCAAAAACATGGCATTATGCCGGTTTCTGATGAAGTGCGGTATCTGGATATTTTCGTATAACACTAAGCGTTCATTTTATTTTTTACTTTCAGAAACCACACTAGCAGCTTTCCGTCTGGAAAGCTGTACTGAAATAATTGTTTTTATGTTTTAACTGACCATGTCAGTGCCGTTGGCTGCTTTATGTAAAATAAAGTCAGTAGTAAAGTATTGTGCTCATTTTAACTTATTCCAAACAGTTTTTTAACTGGTGGAGCTTTCTTGTCCTGCTTTTCCGGTAAGCCAGGGTTAGGGATGATACTGCCTACATTTTTAGCCTTATTAAATTATGAAAATTTTTATAAAAAACTCTTTCAGGGGTATAAGACTATGCCTTTACTTTCTGATCCTGAGCTGCCTATCTGAAAATCCGGTAAGCGCATTCAATACAATAAAACCCGGGTTGAAACGAGGGGTTTCATCTCTTGATAAGCCTGTTAAAGGTAAGATTACGGATGAAAAAGGCCAGTCTCTGGTGGGTGTTAATGTGGTAGTAAAAGGAACTTCGACGGGAACCACCTCCAACGCAGACGGTAAATACGAAATCAGCAGTGTAACAGAGGGGCAGGTACTGGTATTTTCCTTTATTGGCTACATACAGCAGGAAGTAAAAATCCAGAACCAGACGAGTATTGACATTCAGCTTCTTCCTAATTCTGAGCAGTTAAATGAAGTAATTGTGGTGGGTTACGGTACCGTGCAAAAGAAAGACCTGACTGGTGCCATTGCAACTATTTCAGGAAAGGATATTGAGCAGGGCGCGATCAATACGCCGGATAAAGCATTGCAGGGAAAAATTGCCGGTGTGCAGGTTCATACCAATTCCCATGCTCCCGGTGGTGGAATTTCCGTGCAGGTAAGGGGAACAGCATCCTTATCTGCTGGCGGCTCACCATTATATGTAATTGACGGAATGCCTATCAGTAATGGTTTCCAGACTGGCGCTAGCAGTGATGCGGGTTCGTTTGGCGGGAGTGCCAATCCTATGAACTCCATTGATCCGTCGGATATTGAATCCATCCAGGTTTTGAAAGATGCTTCGGCGTCAGCCATTTATGGTTCAAGAGCTGCAAATGGTGTGGTTTTGATTACAACCAAAAGAGGGAAATCCGGTCAGCAACGGACTGATTTTGAATATTCGTACGGCTTGCAGACGATCCGTAAAAAACTGCCTTTTATGGATGCAACTCAATGGGCAACCCAGGTAAACGAACGGGCTTCGCTTTTAGGACAATCCCAGGTTTATACCACTGACCAGATCTCGGGTTTCGGAAAAGGGACTGACTGGCAGAAGGAGATTTATAAATCGGCTCCAAAGCAAACCTACAAGCTTTCTTTTTCAGGAGGCAGCCAGAATGTACGTTATATGCTCGCAGAAAATGTGACCAACCAGGAAGGAATTATCCCGGGATCAAGCTTCAAACGATATGGTACAACAATCAACATTGATGCAGATGTAAGTAAAAAACTACGCGTTGGACAAAGCTTATCATTTACTTTGACTGATGAAAAAGTGGTTCCAACCGATACCAAAGGATATGAAGGAATATCGAATATTGTTGACGCCGTTTATGAAGCTCCTCCAACAATTCCAGCCAGGGATGAATTGGGCCAGATCAACAATTTGAGGAATTTTCCGATGGGTGGCGGGCTGGAAAACCCGCTGACAATGACGGACAAATACCGTGAGGTAAATAATACGATCAGGATCCTGGGGAATATCTATGCGGATTATAACATCATTCCGGGATTGGACCTGAACATCCGTTTTGGAGCCGATATCCGCGACTGGAAATTCCATCAGTACTTTCCGATCGGTTCAGAAGCTGCTGCGGGAACGAATGGAAAAGCAAGGCAGATTGGTGTACGAAACCTGAATTATACCAATGCCAATACGCTAACCTATTCCAAAACTTTCAATAATATACACCAGTTAAAAGTACTCGGAGGTTTTACCTACCAAAAGGAAAAAAATGAAACCATGGACGCGTCGTCGTTCGGTTTTCCAAGTGATATTTTTGAGTATTATAATCTGGGATTGGGAAGCAGTCCGCAGGCACCCGGCAGTAATATGAACGAATGGACACTGATTTCTTACCTTGGCCGTGTCAATTATTCGCTGAAGGAAAAATATCTGTTCTCCGCTTCGGTCAGGGCGGATGGTTCTTCCAAGTTTGGGGCCAATAACAAGTTCGGTGTATTTCCGGCGGTGGCTTTCGGATGGCAGTTGGGTGACGAAAAATTCATCCAGAAACTGAAAGTATTTGACCAGCTTAAATTACGTGCGAGTTATGGTAAAACAGGAAATGAATCAATCGGGGTATACCGCTCATTGTCACTTCTCGGAACCTCATTTGGTACACGCAGCTCTTATATTTACGGAGGATCAAAAGTGCCGATCGCCTATCCATCCAATATTGCCAATCCGGATCTGAGCTGGGAACAAACAGGGGAATTTAACGTAGGGCTGGACGCTGGAATACTCAACGGAAGGCTCAGTTTTTCGGTCGATTATTACCATAAAAAGACAACAGATCTTTTGCTTGATGTGCCTGTTCCATCCCAAACCGGATTTGGAAGCGTGTTGAAAAACACGGGTTCCATGCTTAACAAAGGTTTCGAATTCGGGATCAACAGCGTGAATACATCGGGTAAACTGAACTGGACGACCAACTTTAATATTTCATTCAACCGTAATGAAATCCTTTCGCTGGGTGGCGCAGAATATCTGTACTCCGGTTGGGTGGGAGGTGCCAATGTAAACCCGCATGCGAAGAACACGGTACGTTTGCAGCCCGGTCATACTGTCGGAGAATTTTACGGATCAGTATTTGACGGGATCTGGCGCTCGCAGGAACAAATTAAGGAAATTGGTACCATGCCAGCCGCAAAACCGGGAGATATCCGTTACAAGGATGTCAATGGTGACGGGGTATATGATACCGAAAAAGATGACGTTTTCTTAGGCAGCCCGCTTCCGAAATTTAGTTACGGCCTGACCAATGACTTGTCCTACGGCCCGTTGAGCCTGCATGTTTTTCTGTATGGCGATTATGGAAACAAGGTTTTGAATCTGGCGGCGCAGCAGTATGTACTCGACGGAATTGGTGTTTCTGCCAAACGACTGGATCGCTGGACACCTGAAAAACCTGACAATCCATTACCAGCCGCAAGCGCTACCAATCCGCAGCGTGTAAGTTCTTACCTGATTGAAGATGGTTCTTTCCTTCGTATCCAGAATGTGACATTGAGCTATAAAATCCCCGGATTTGTAAAGTTTGTGAAAAACGCAAAACTAGGGTTTGGCATTGATAATCTTGCCCTGCTTACTAAATATTCAGGTTATGAGCCGGAAGTAAATTCTTATGGCGGAAGTAATACGACCAAAGGAATGGACAGGTTTGGTTACCCGTCATCAAGGACTTATCGTCTTGAAATTAAGCTTGGATTTTAACGTTAAACAAAGCATTTGACATGATCTCATTATTCAAAAAAACAAAATATTTTCTGCTTGCCGCCACCACTGCATTGGTGGTAATAAGTGCAAGCGGATGCGAAGATGCCCTTCAGGAAAAAGTATACAGCCAGGTTCCAACCAATGACTTTTACAAAACACTGGATCAGGCACAGCTTGCTTTAAACGGTGTGTATACCTATTTGTGGAATGATAATTACCGTGACGGACAATGGGTTACGCTGGGTGATGTTACTGCATTTACGCTGATCGGCGGTGGTTCTGCCAATGGTTCGGGTGACCGCTCTGGTATCCAGAACGAATGGAACACGTTTTCCTGGACGCCGGATGCTAATGAACTCGTTACGGCCTGGGATTATTTTTATCAGGTGATCAACAGAAGTAATACGCTGATTGATAAAATGGAAGCGGCTGAATTTCAGGGTAAAGACAAAATCCTGGGAGAAGCCAAATTCCTGCGTGCATTGTTTTACTTCAATCTGGTTCGGATATTCGGCGGTGTTCCTTTACATGTTCATGCAACAACGGACCTGAGTGAAACTGAAAAACCAAGAAGTACAGAAGCCGAAGTTTACACGCAGATTGTCAGTGACCTGCAATCGTCAGTGGAATTATTAAGCCCGCTTAATAAAGCGGATCTGACTGCCGGTAAAGCGACTGCAATTTCAGCTTCTTCTCTTTTGGCAAAAGTTTATCTTCAGCAGCGTAACTGGAAACAGGCAGCCGAAGAAGCAAAAAAGGTAATGGATCAGGGTGTTTTTGATCTTTTTGCAGATTATGAAAACATCAATAATCCCGATTTTCAGAACGGTAAAGAGCATATCTTTTCTATCCAGCATGGTGGAAATGCAAACAGTACGTCCCAGTTTTACCAAACCCGGATGATCTATTTGTTTGGCCCGCCGGCTCAGACGGTGAAAGGCGTGAATGTACAGTTTCATGCATTAAAAGACCTGGTTATTTTTCAGGCAAAAAAATCCTTTTTCACAGAAAGCCCCGATACCTACCGCAAGTGGCAGTCAGTAAGGGATAAAATGCCTTATTATTATAAAAACGGTATTAAGGAACTGGTTCGTGATACCGTAACGATGTACGCTCCTTTTCTAACCAAATTTCATCGTGTCGATTTTGCCACCGGTTTTCTGAAAGAAGGTGTCAATTATCCACTGATCCGCTATTCAGATATTTTGCTCACGTATGCAGAAGCAATCAACGAAACTGACGGCCCGACTGCACCGGCATTGGAAGCACTAAATAAAGTAAGAAGAAGGGCCAGAGCCGTGGGAACTGCATTTGAACAGGATGCAAAAGTATATCCCGACCTGGGCGGACTTACAAAGGATGGGTTCAGGGATGCGCTTTTGAAAGAGCGTGCGCAGGAATTTGTGGGAGAAGGGCACTACCGCTGGGACCTGATCCGCCACAACCGGCTTATCAGCAATGCCAAAGCAAATGGTGTGACCGCAGCCGCAGAAAAGCATAATCTGTTTCCGATACCAACGCAGCAGATCAGCAGAAATAATAAGATAGAACAAAACCCCGGATATTAATTCTTACCGCTTAAATCATATCGCATGTTTTTGAAAAAAACAAAATTACTCCTGTTCAATGCTGCTTTTTGTACGGCATTATCCGTTCCTTCTTTTTGCCAGCCTGAGCAGCAACCCGTTCATATTGAGGTGAATCTGGCTACGGTAAAAGCACCAATGAAACCGATCTGGGCATTTTTTGGCTACGATGAGCCTAATTATACCTACATGAAAGACGGCAAAAAACTGCTGACTGAAATATCTGAGCTGAGCAAAGTCCCGGTGTATGTACGTGTGCACAGCCTGCTAGTAACCGGCGATGGTGAAGCGGCATTAAAATGGGGATCAACCAATGCTTATACGGAAGATGCTCAGGGAAAACCGGTCTATGACTGGACGATAGTCGATAAAATATTTGACACATTTATTGAAAGAGGAATGAAACCCATTGCTCAGATCGGATTTATGCCGCAGGCGCTTTCAAGCCAGCCTGAGCCGTACCGCCATCACTGGAAACCGGGAGATAATTACAATGATATTTACCTGGGCTGGGCTTACCCTCCAAAAGATTATGAAAAATGGGCGGAACTGGTATATCAGTGGGTTAAACATTCAGTGGCAAAATACGGCCAGAAGGAAGTGGAAAGCTGGTACTGGGAACTTTGGAACGAACCTAATATCGGTTATTGGAAAGGAACTACCGAGGAGTATATCAAAATGTACGATTACTCTGCCGATGCCGTAAAACGTGCATTGCCTACTGCAAAAATGGGCGGGCCGGAAGTTACAGGGCCATCTTGGGATAAATCAGCGGTATTCATGAGAACATTTTTGGATCATATTACAAAAGGTAAAAATTATGTAACCGGGAAAACAGGCTCACCGATTGATTTCATTACGTATCATGCCAAAGGAGCACCCAAAATTGTGGACGGCCATGTGCAGATGAACATGGGAACGCAGCTTCGCGATCTGGACAAAGGTTTTGAAATCGTTGCTTCTTATCCAACATTGAAAAAACTGCCGATCATCATTGGAGAGTCTGATCCGGAAGGTTGTGCGGCTTGTTCGGAGGATCTGAGTCCGCAGAATGCTTACCGGAACGGAACCATGTATTCAAGTTATACAGCTGCATCTTTTGCCAGAAAATATGAATTGGCGGAAGCCCGTGGAGTAAACCTGACTGGTGCCGTAAGCTGGTCATTTGAATTTGAAGACCAGGCCTGGTTCCGTGGTTTCCGCGATCTGGCTACAAATGGCGTGGACAAACCGGTTCTGAATGTATTCAGGATGTTTGGTATGATGGAAGGAAACCGTGTGGAAGTGAAACAGGATCTGGCTTATGATTTCAAAAAAGTAAGGGACGAAAGCGTTCGTGGTGAGGCTGATATCAATGGACTTGCTTCCAAAAGTGCTAACTCTGCCGGGGTAATGGTTTGGAATTATCATGACGACAATGTTCCTTCGCCAGATGCTCCTGTACAGGTTTTGGTAAAAGGATTGCCGGCTCAAAAAGTGATGATGTACCATTACCGGATCGACAAGGAAAACAGCAATGCATACGAAACCTGGAAAAGCATGGGCTCGCCAAAACAGCCTTCTGCAGAACAGATCAGGTTACTTGAAAAGGCCGGACAACTCGCATTGCTTACTTCACCGGAATGGATACTTCCTAAGAATGGAATTGCAACGGTTCAAATGCAGCTTCCGCGTCAGGCCGTTTCCTTTCTGCACTTTAAGTGGTAAGTCCGAAAACGCTGCATTGATCATTTAAATCCGGTTTTATTTATAAAAAATATTTTAATGAAAATTACAAAAATAAGGACCAAACTATACCAGTGGAACGGGCCTGTACTGACGAGTAACACAGTTTTTGCCACACCACTCAGCCCGTTGCATTCCCAAAGTGACACACAGGCCGCTTTCCGGTTTTTTAGCTGGCTGGTTGTAGAAGTTGAGACGGACGAAGGTTTTGTCGGTATTGGAAACGCAGGGCTAAGTCCGGATATCACCAAAGCCGTGATCGACAGTAAACTTTCATCGATTTTAATTGGAGAAAATCCACTCAATACGGAATATCTTTTTGAGAAAATGTACCGGTCAACGGTTGCTTTTGGAAGAAAAGGAACCGTCATTGCTGCCATCAGCGCCGTTGATATTGCACTTTGGGATATCAAGGGAAAAGTAATGAAACAGCCCGTTTTTATGCTGCTGGGCGGACGTACCACGCCGGATATTGAAACCTATTACAGCCGGCTATATACCAGGGATCTGGACAGTCTTCAGGCTGAGGCAGTTCATTATAAAGAAGAAGGATTTTCGGGTATGAAACTGCGCTGCGGTTATCCGCTGACAGAAGGAATTGCCGGTATGCGAAAAAACGTGGATATGGTAAAAGTGGTCAGAGAAGCTGTGGGCGAAGATATCAATGTAATGCTGGAAGGTTATATGGGTTTTAACCTGGCTTATGCGAAGCAGTTTTTAAAAGCGCTGGAACCTTATAACCTGCGTTGGGCTGAGGAGCTTTTACTACCCGATGAAATACACAATTTTGCCAAACTGCGCCGGTATACTGATATTCCATTGTCGGGTGGGGAGCATGAATATACCCGTTACGGTTTTCATGATCTTTTGCAAACTGGTGCTTTGGATATTTTTCAGTTTGACACCAACCGGGTAGGAGGGTTTACCGAAGCGCAGAAAATCTGTAACATGGCATTGGCGCATGGCGTGGAAGTGATTCCGCATGGTGGACAGATGCATAACCTGCACGTGGTCATGAGCTCGTTTGCAAGCCCGATGGCAGAGTATTTTCCACAGACTGAGATTGAAGTTGGCAACGAAATGTTCTGGTATATTTTCGACGGAGAAGCGATTGCAGAAAACGGCAGGCTTCAGCTGGATGATACTTTACCCGGCGTCGGCCTTTCCCTGAAAACAGAAGATCTTGAACATTTCATCATTACCGAATAAAAAACATATGGAAACTCTCACGATGCAACAAAGCATTCTTGACCTTTTTAAACTGAACGGACAGACAGCGCTGGTCATCGGCGGAAACCGTGGCCTTGGCCTTTCTATGGCAAAGGCCCTTGCCGAAGCCGGTGCCAATATAGTCATTGCGGCCCGTGACGAAAATGTGAACAGGCAATCGGAACAGCTAATTAAAGATTCGTATGATACCAATTGCATCAGTGTAACCTGCGATGTCACTTCCGAACAAAGCATGAAAGAAACGGTAAGTTCAGCCGTGGAGACTTTTGGCAAAATTGATATTCTGGTCAATTCAGCTGGTATTAATATTCGTGGGGCAATAGAATCGCTTTCACTGGATGATTTCAATAAAGTACAGACCGTCAATGTTACGGGAACCTGGCTGGCTTGTCGTGAAGTAGTTCCGATCATGAAACAAAATGGCTATGGCCGGATCATCAATATCGGTTCCATGCTCGCGCTTACTGCAATTCCTGAACGTACACCTTATGCAACTAGCAAAGGGGCGATTTTACAGCTTACCCGTTCCCTGGCTATGGAAGTAGCACTGGACGGAATTACAGTGAACGCCATTTTGCCTGGTCCGTTTGCAACCGACCTGAACCTGCCGCTGACCAACGATCCTGAAAAATACAAAGCGTTTATTTCCAAAATTCCGATGGGACGCTGGGGAGAACTCCATGAGATAGGCGGTATTGCTCTTTATCTGGCCAGCCGTGCATCAAGTTATACCACAGGCGGATGTTTTTCAATTGATGGCGGATGGGTCACGCAGTAATCTGCGCTGACTGAAATTTTATTTTTATGGAAAACAAAATAAGAGTTGTACAGATCCTGCATGAAAAACAGGGACGTGCATTAGCAATAGTTGAGGAACCTTCACTGGTTTTAATCAGCCAATTTAAATCCGTATATGACGCAGCGTTGGAAGCTTTGCGAACCAATGTGAAATTAGCGGATCTGATCCTGGACATGCGTTCAGAAGTGAAGTTGAACTACGACCGGATATATAATGGAAATGACGATTGGAAACTCCTTCCAGCTTTTGACTGTCCGCAAAATCCGTTCGGCTGCCTGGTTGCCGGAACTGGGCTGACACATAAAAACAGCGCTTTAAACCGTCAGATGATGCATGCATCAACAGAACAAAAACTGACTGACAGTATGGTGATGTACGACTGGGGTGTGAAAGAGGGATTTCCTCGTGCCGGTGAAATTGGCGTCCAGCCTGAATGGTTTTACAAGGGCAACGGCTGTGTTTTAAAAGCACACGGAGAGCTGCTTGAAGTACCTGCCTACGCCAATGACGGAGGTGAAGAACCCGAAATTGCGGGCGTGTATGTTGTAGATGACAACGGTAAACCATGGCGTATCGGCTTCGCAACCGGCAACGAATTCTCAGATCATGTCATGGAAAAAAAGAACTACCTCTATCTGGCCCCTTCCAAATTACGGCAATGTTCAATCGGGCCTGAACTGGTGATCGGCGGGGATTTTACAGATATTAAAGGTACGGTCAGTGTTTCCGGCGCGGATGGGATAAAGTGGAGTTCAGATATTAAAACGGGTGAAAATAATATGGCTCACAGCCTTGAAAACCTGGAATATCATCATTTTAAATACGCAGGCCACCGCTTGCCCACGCAGGCACATGTTCATTTTTTTGGTGCAGATGCATTCAGTTTTGGAAACAATGTGGCTTTGCAAAATGATGACCTGATGAAAGTATATTGGGAGGGAATGGGTCGTGCACTGCAAAACAAAATTTTAATTACTCCGGAAAACGAAGAGCTGAGGCCGGTCCGCCAGCTGTAAGTCAATTTTCAGATTGCCTAAACCTTACTATGAATGGTTGAGAATATTATATCCACGCCTCCGGTCATGAAACTTTCCAAAATGCGATGGGTGATGGTTGGAATGGCTTTTCTGGCCACGGTTTTAAATTATGTCCACAGGCTGTCTTTCAATTACCTGAGTGCAGAGGGGGAACTGCGCAAGCTGATTCCCGACGATGCATTTGGCTATATCGGCACCGCTTTTTTTGTGGCGTACATGATCTCAAATGCTTTTTCGGGCTTTTTAATTGACCGCCTCGGAACCAGGATAGGTTATTCACTTTGTATGGCTTTCTGGACCACAGCCGGACTCGTACACGCCTTTGCCGTTACACCTCTGCAATTCGGGGTCTGCCGTTTTATGCTCGGAATTGGTGAAGCCGGTAACTGGCCTGCCGCTATCAAACTGACCACCGAATGGTTTCCTGCACACGAAAGATCCACGGCTTCAGGTATCTTCAACAGCGGTTCGGCGCTGGGTGCAGTGATCGTGCCGCCGCTCGTTGCATATCTGGGGATCAGTTACGGATGGCAATCCACTTTTATTATTCTGGCACTTTGCGGTTATCTGTGGCTGGTGATATTCTGGTTTATTTATTATACGCCTAAAGAAACGGAAGTAAAGGTGAAAACATTTACCATTCCACCACTTAAACTTTTGAAAACGCGGTTTGTGATCATGTTTACCTTATCAAAAACCTTTATGGATCCGGTCTGGTATTTCGTTACGTTTTGGATCGGGCGGTATCTGGTAGATGTGCACCATTTGGAACTTAAACAAATCGGCTGGCTGGCTGTGATCCCTTTTTTAATCGCTGATGTAGGAAATCTGGCCGGTGGATATTTTACACAGTTTATTATTGCAAGAGGAGTGCCCATTCCGAGAGCCAGGAAAATTGCCGTAACAGTTGCAGGAATGATCATGAGCCTTCCGCTGCTTGCGGGTCCGTTTGTTATTTCCACACCCATTTCAGCGCTGATCGTTTTTGGACTTGCCGGATTTGGATACACCGCCTATACGGCAAATTCACTGGCTTTTCCGGCGGATGTAGTGCCTAAAAATGCAGCCGCGTCAGTGTGGGGAATGGCTTGTGTTGGAACCGGATTAGGAGGTGCCGTTTTTCAGTCGGTTTCAGGTATTGTGCTCAAAAACTATGCGACCGATATGGGTTACGACTATGCTTACAGTATTTTATTCATGGGTTTCGGAGTCATTGCACTGGTAGGTTTGGCCATTATGCTGTTTTTTATGGGGCCGCTTGTAAGAAACGAAGCATTGCACAGATACGCTCAGACAGGAGAAAATTCTTAAAGTCAATATTTGAAACCCCTCATTATAAATCAACCAGAATGACAGACATAACAGGAGCAAATTATATTGGCTTTTCGAAAAGTAAATTATCAGATCGAAATTTCCAGTCATTTTCCCCAAAAGATAACAAGGATATTCCGGGCTGGTTTTATTGGGCAACCGAAGATGAACTGGACAAAGCAGTACTACTTGCAGATCGCTCTTTCCGTGCCTTTCAAAAGGTTTCTTACCAGCAACGCGCTTTGTTTCTCGAAACCATAGCCGAGGAGATCATGGCTTTGTCGGATCAGTTACTGGAAGTTTGCGTTTCAGAATCAGGTCTGCCTGTTGCCAGGATTACCGGAGAACGGGCGCGTACTTGTAATCAGCTCCGGTTGTTTGCACGGTTATTGCGCGATGGATGGTGGCTCGATGCGCGGATTGACACCGGGATTCCTGAAAGATTACCAGCGCCCAAACCTGATATCAGAAGAATGTTCGTTCCAATTGGCCCGGTCGCCGTTTTTGGCGCGAGTAATTTTCCACTTGCTTTTTCGACTGCCGGTGGTGATACAGCTTCTGCTTTGGCTGCTGGTTGTCCGGTTATTTTAAAAATCCATCCCGCACATCCTGGTACCAGTGAGCTTGTGGCAACAGCCATATTAAAAGCTGCCAAACGTACAGGAATGCCCGATGGTGTGTTTTCGGCACTGCATCTCGACAATGAAAAAGTGATCAGACTGGTTTCTCATCCGGCAGTTAGAGCAGTAGGTTTTACCGGATCAAGAAAAGTAGGTTTGCTGCTTTGTAATGCGGCCGCCGCAAGAAAAGAACCTATTCCTGTTTATGCCGAGATGAGCTCTGTTAATCCTGTCATCTTGCTGGAAAGTGCTTTACAGGAGAATTATGCCAAAATCGCCAGGGAACTTGCAGCAGCCTTTACTTTGGGAGCCGGACAATTTTGTACAAACCCGGGACTGATCCTGGTAACAGAAAGTACGGCCACTGATTTATTTCTGGAAGAATTTGCAAAACAGATTGCAAAAATTCCACCGGCCAATATGCTCACTTGCGGTATACAACAGGTTTATGATGAAAAAATAAAGGGTTTATCTGAAAATCCTGCGGTTGTTTTGTTAGCAAAAACGGAAACAGAAGCAAAGGGAAATGAAGGTAAACCGGTTGCTTATTCAGTTGATGCCAATGATTTTTTGAAAGATAAATCGTTGTCTGCCGAGATTTTTGGCCCGCAAACACTAATTGTGAAATGTGCTGATACCAATGATTTATTTGAAGTCCTTGAATCGCTTGAAGGGCAATTGACGGCCAGCCTGCATGCAGCTGAACAGGATGTTGAAATAATAGAAAAACTGATCACTATAACAACGCAAAAAGCCGGAAGGATCATTTTTGGCGGTTATCCGACAGGGGTTGAAGTTTGTGACGCCATGCAGCACGGCGGGCCTTTTCCATCTACTTCCGACAGCCGCTCAACGTCAGTGGGTTCGGCCGCAATCTACCGCTTTGCCAGGCCAGTTGCTTACCAGGATTTTCCGGATCAGTTCCTGCCCGAAGCATTACAAAATAAAAATCCGCTTGCTTTGCTCCGGCTGGTTAACGGCAGCTGGACGAATGAACAGTTATAACCCATTTTAAATAAAGTAGTTATGCCAAAATTATTTCGTATCAGCTTTTTAAGCGCACTGCTGCTGTTTTCGTCCATAGCGTTTTCTCAAAGCCAGCCAGCAATTGTTAAGGTGGATTTTAATAAAACAGTAGGTGAAATGACACCCATCTGGTCGTGGTTTGGTTATGACGAACCCAATTATACATATATGAAAGATGGGAAAAAACTGCTTACAGAGATGGCAGCTCTCAGTCCCTCACCGGTTTATGTAAGAACGCATAATCTGATGACTTCCGGCGATGGGAGACCTGCCCTGAAATGGGGATCGACCAATATGTATACCGAAGATGCAAACGGAAAGCCGGTTTATAACTGGGCTATCGTGGACAGCATTTTTGATTCTTATGTAAGCAGGAAAATGAAGCCTCTGGCGCAGATCGGTTTTATGCCGGAAGCTTTATCTACGAATCCACAGCCCTATCAGCACGACTGGCACCCGGGCGATAAATTCAGTAAACTGCCGACCGGCTGGGCTTATCCGCCAAAAGATTATGACAAATGGGGCGAGCTGGTTTATCAGTGGGTTACGCATTGTGTGGTGCGTTACGGTAAGGCGGAAGTGGAAAGCTGGTACTGGGAATTATGGAATGAACCAAACGGTGCATACTGGAAAGGTACATGGCCGGAATTCTTTAAATTATACGATTATTCGGCTGCTGCTGTAAAAAAAGCACTTCCCAATGCGCAAATCGGCGGTTGTAATATCACAGGTAACGGAATGAAATTTCTGGATGCTTTTTTAAAACACTGTGTTTCGGATACAAATTATGTGACGGGTAAAATTGGCTCTCCACTGGATATGATCTTGTTTCATGCCAAAGGTTCGCCGAAAGTAATGGATGGAAAAGTGGTAATGGATGTAAGGGCGCAGCTTAAAAATATTACAGATAATTTCGCAGTGATCGCTAAATATCCTCAGCTGAAAAATATTCCGGTTATTCTTGGCGAATCGGACCCGGAAGGTTGTGCTGCGTGCAGTATGGCCACAAATCCTGAAAATGCTTACAGGAACGGAACAATGTTTTCCAGTTATACAGCAGCCTCCTTTGCACGGAAATATGAATTGGCTGACCGCCATGAAAAAGATTTAATTGGAGCAGTTACCTGGTCATTTGAATTCGAAAATCAGCCCTGGTTTGGCGGATTCAGGGATCTGGCAACAAACGGAGTGGATAAGCCTGTTTTGAATGTATTCAGGATGTTTGGAAAAATGTCAGGAAAACGTGCGGCCGTTACTTCAAACCGTATGTATGTCCTGGATTCGATTTTAAATACAAGTGTCAGGAAGCAGTCGGATATCGGAGGTTTGGCGGCAATTGATAAAAATACAGCTTCGGTCATGGTCTGGAATTATCATGATGTAGACGAAACAGGACCGGCAGAAACGGTCAAAGTACAAATGCAGGGGATTCCTGCTGGCAAAAAACTCGTGTTAACCCAATATGCGATTGATAAAACGCACAGTAATTCGTACGAAAGATGGAAAAAAATGGGTTCTCCACAGAAACCATCTGGCGGGCAAATAGCAGAACTGGAAAAATCCGGTGCATTGCAAACTGCTGTGCCGGCAAAAAATATCAATGCTCAGAATGGACAGATTTCTGTTGAGGTTAAACTTGAACGTCAGGCGACCCTGCTTTTAAAACTGGATTGGCTGGATTAATTCCGTGGCACGGCTGAGCATAAATGCCTGATGGAACTGAATGGTTTCCAGTCGTGCCACAGATAGATATTTATTTTTTAGCCGTTTGCGGTGGTGTCATTGTCCAGCCCAGCTGAGTCAGCAAAGAGCCCGAGTCGTAGTAAGTGCGCTCTACTGCTACCTTGCCGTTTTCCATCATGATGGTCATTTGTATGGGTACGTGTGCAGATTTGTTTTCGTTGGTAAACAGAGCATGATAATCGAGCCAGAGCAATACCCAGTCTCCTTTGTTCATGCCTTCTTTTACCTGTAAGGATGTACTTGCTATAATAAATACTTCACGGTTTTGCTGAATTGGATACCATTCCTGCCAGACCTTAGCATATTGATCAGCATTGGTTGAGTCGGGTGCTCCGGGCCCGTACTGCATGAAGCCAGCAGTTATCAGGCTGCGCACCTTCGTCCAGTCGTTTCTTACAATTGCATTTACATAATCAATAGCGACTGTGATATTGTTGTCCGCATTGGGAGAAATGCTCACCAGATCGGCGTGATGTCTAGCTGTATTTGTCTGGGCAGATACCTGAAATGCCAACAGGCAAATAAACAGAAAAGTGAAAAGTAAGCGGGTAGTTCTCATCATTTTGCGAATAAGTTTACAGGTGATAAGTTTCAGTGAAAAGAAAGTTAAATTCTCCTTCTTTTCACTGAAAGTCAACCAATTACTCATCTTTATCCGGATTATTTATTTAACGGTAAAAGGTTAATTATAAACACATTGTTATTCAAGGAAAACCATTTTCAGGACCTCGGAGTGGCTGCCTGATTTAACTTTTAGTACATACATTCCACCTGCTAATCTCATGGCTGTTCCATCTATTATTACCGGTAAAGCTGTGTTTTCGGATTTAATCTGACGAGATAGAAAAGACTGACCGAGGGCATTGGTAAGTTGCAGGTCAACATCTCCTTTGTGGCGTTTTGAAAGCTGAAGGGTAAACCTTTTGCCAGTTGACGGATTAGGATACACCGTTGAGGAAAGTAAATCATTTGCGGGGGTACTCGTTTCTGCATTCATTCTGGCTAACAGCGTGGTAGAACCCGCAGTCTCAATTACAAGTTCAGGTTTAATGAAGCCTTCCCGACTATCAAAACTTAGATGCGTATTCTGGTTACCCGGATTGGTAATATAAAAACTCACTTCACGGTTTACCGTCAGTTGTGATCTTACAATATCCGTAACATCAATTTCGTAATATTTGTAAAAATTAAGAACGTTTACTATGGGTGACATACTTCCAGAAGGTGACGGGGCGTTGTCCCATGTAATAACCGGTGAAGACTCTAAATCGTATGTTTCATTCCATGTATTGTCGCTGACGTTGTAGGCGGCCAAACTTACACTTTCTTCCGATTGTATATTGGATCCAAAAAGGCGAAGCTTCGCCGAACCAACGTAGGCTATCTTTCCCAGAAAAAATCTTAGGTATGCATTTCTTTGGTAGCTGGGAAGAGAGCCTGTTTTTACTTCCAAAGTGGATTCATTACCAAATATGGTAGAGGAATAAGGTCCATTCCTGACGGTTGCATCGGCAATGGGATTCCGGACAAATTGCTGGTTGGGCAACACTTCAATAGCTGCGATAACCGGCTTGTCGGCTGCGCCTGTTAAAAAACTGATATTTAGCAAACCGTCATTGACATTTACACTGAAAACCTCTGTTCTGGCACGCATTGCGCCGCCGGCAGCACTGAAAATATCATAGTTGGTCAGTTTTCGGGCACCCTCGATATTTACGTGAAATCTCCGCCTGCCAGCACCAGGCAAGCCGCCCTTGCCCATTACGCCAAAATAATTTTCAGAAAAATGCAGTACTACATTCATGATTCCATTGGTAACAGGAATGCTGTAATCGAATGCCGGCCCGACCCGCTGATCATTGAAAAGCTGCGGATCCGGGGTGTTGGAAATGGTACCGGTCGTTGTGGCAGAAACTTGCGATACACCTGAAAAATACTGGTCAGCTGCAAAAGGGCGGTTTTCGGAGGCATCATAGGCCAGCCCACCTGCATTAAACCTTTTTGCGCCTGGAAAATCTCCTTCCGGTTCGAATTTGTATAGATTATAACCCTTAGCAACATTGGGTTGACCCGGTACAAAACTTTCCCCAACTCGTACCGAGAAAATGAGCTTGTTTCCCAAATTGATAAAAGGGCCGAATGTAGGTGAACTTTGACCAGTAAAGTAATCACCAGTGATGTAGGTTCCCAGGCTTGTGCCATCACTGCGCCAGAGCTCCTGGCCGTTCTGCCGGTTTTCTCCCACAAAATACAGTATGTTGTGTAAAACGATCAGGTTGATCGTATTGTAGTAGGGTATACCAGTCGCCTGGCCTGGGTATATGTCCTTTACAGGTAAAGTCCCGGTCACTGTTCCGTCTGTTTTCCAAAGCTCCGTACCAGTATTCTCACCTTGTGCTGTAAATAATACGGTTTGATTCAGTGCAGCAATTCTAATGTAAAAGAAACTTCCCCGGTCGTTCCGAAAGGATTTTAGATGAAATGTTCCGCCAGCAGTTCCATCCGTGCGCCACAATTCCTCGGTGAAATAAATAGAGCGTTCCATGCTGAAATAAACCAGGTTATTGGCACTCACCAGTTTTGAATATTTAGTTCGTGCACCAGGATACATACTGAATACAGACTTTGTTCCGGTAGCTGTGCCATCCGAAGTCCAGACAGCACGGTGTGTAGGGTCTGAATCGTAAATAAAATACAGGCTATTGTTGTTAACCACCAGCGTAGTAAGGGCGAGTGTGCCGGAATTTGCATTACCTGTAATATTTTTGAGAATGGTTGTTCCGGCTGCGGTTCCGTCACTGCTCCATACTTCATAGTTTTGCAATTGGTCGAGGCCGGAAAAGAATAGTTTACCCTGGAAAACAACCGGCGTTTGTTCCGTCATAACCGGGAAGCTTTTGATAAGGACGGTTCCGGCAGTAGTGCCGTTGCTTTTCCACAAATTGGTGTTGGCTGCTGTTGTAGATAAGAAATAAAGTACTCCATTAACATCGGTAAGCCCGTCCAGTTTTGGAGAACCACTTCCGGGAACGATGTCTTTTACCAAAACGGTTCCGGCTTCCGTCCCATCGCTTTTCCATAGCGCATCTCCGCTGGTACCATCATTTCCTACAAAAAACAGCGTTCCGGCCACACTAATACTTTCCACTGTATCGGATAAAGGAGAGCTGGCCGGACCGGGGTTAATGTCTTTTACAAGCACCGTTCCACCGGATGTTCCGTCACTTTTCCAGAGCTCTTTTCCGTGTGCTGCATCAGTAGCAAAGAAAAAAGCAGTCCCGTTTACATTCACAAGATTCAATATCCTGTAATCTCCCGGCCCGGGATCGATGTCTTTTACAAAATCAATTAACTGGCCAAAGCAAAAATTTGACAACAATGTGATCATCATCAGACAGGTAACAAGAAGTTTTTTCATAACTCTGAATTGGATATTTAAAGGTAGTTAGACGATTAAAAATCAGTCCAGGTCAGTACGACGGACATTACAATTGAAAGGTTGTATTTAATCTGATTTACTTAGTATAATAGCCTGTTATTCAGATGTATTATGTCCAAATCGGATATGTCCTTTTTAGCTTATTTTACTTCTGCAAACCGCTGTAAATGTTGGGAATTCTCCTGATACTTGATCAGAGGGGAAATGGTAAATAATACGACAACTATCGGATCAAAATTCGCTTATCCGGTGCATCGCGTAATTAGAAATCCTGTGAAAAAATACATTTTAATTTCTGTCCATTATGAGTACGAACAATCCTTTTCATTGCCTGGCTTTTTATTTTTCAAATTTGATACTAGAATAATCAAATATATGATACCTAAAATATCGAAATGTTTTTGTAGTTTTGAATATCAATCTGTTGTAAAATAATTTATCTATAATACTTTACTTGTTTGCAAAATGAGAACCAGCGAAGAAAAAAGAATGATTGTTGATTCCCAGGGGTTTTTTATAAAGATCAATGGAGACGGTATAACTAAACCAGTATTGGAAAAAGTAATGTTTTGCCTTGAAATTATTTGTAATGTCCCGATCCTGATACTGCAGTTCCCCAAACCTCATCAGATCCTCATGATGCCGGTTGAGCTAACAAAAAACACCATTTTTGATGATTCCAGGCAATTAAAGATCAGGATGGAATTAACGGGAGAAACGGCCGGCTACACTGAAATGCTGCTGAGCGAAAACGACAGTAATAAGATCAGGCAATGCCGGACGAACCTTCCAAAATCTTTTGACTTCCGGCAGGCTGAACCAATAGATGATTATAGTTTTTCTGAATTTGCGGAATAGATTTTTTATGGTTGGCGTAAACCATAATTGATGATCAGATGGATCCGGTAAATAATTTGGAAAGGTTTTTAGAAGCGCAGAGCCGCGATTATACCCAGGCATTGTCAGAAATTAAGAAAGGAAGGAAGCAAAGCCACTGGATTTGGTATATTTTCCCGCAAATTTCCGGTTTGGGTTTTAGCAGCACATCCGTTTTTTACGCTATAAAAAATTTAGAGGAGGCCGCGGACTATCTTCATCATCCGGTTCTGGGAAGCAGGCTGATCGAAACAGCAAAAGCAATTCTGGAAATAGAAGATAAAACAGCCAATCAGATCCTGGGAAATCCAGATGATGTGAAATTGAAGTCCTGTATGACGTTGTTTAGTCTGGTCAAAAATACAGATCCGGTTTTTCAGGCAGTTCTGGATAAATATTTTAATGGCAAGCAAGATTTTAAAACCATTGAAATTGTTTTAAAAATGAAATCTGCTTAGTAATAATATTCGCTTTTTAAATATAACGGTTAAGGATATTGGTCACAATTCCGGACATTTCTAAACCTGCGAAAATGTTTTTCGGGGTAACGCGGTTGTGTTGTATCACCCGGAACTGCCAGATTTGTTAAGGAACGCCATACCCATTCTGCCGGTCCCGATTTAAAACTGGAAAACCAAATACCCGCAAAAATTACCTGGGTAATATAAAAGAGCAAAGTAATGGCCATCGCCATTGAGAGGCTCATTTCCAACACCTCCTCTGAGTGGTAGAAAAAATATAAGAAAACCGATTGCATCAGATAACCTGACAGCCCCATTTTTCCCAATGGAATGAGCCAAGCCATGAGTTTATGGTTTGACATCCGGTTGTAGAGTAAAATAACGACCGATACATAGAGGCAGGAAAGTGAAAGATTTTGCAAAGCGGTGATGGTTATCTGAAAAATACGGACACTTTCAGGAACCTGTGGGTTAGTGCTATTATGACTAAGTACATAGCCTACGATGGTGAATAAAAAAATGTAACCGCTGCACAAAGCGACTTTTTTAAACAATTGAAACCTGGCAGAAACCTCGTTTAACAGATTTACTTTACCAATGTAAAAGCCCAGAAGGAACATGGAAAGTGTCGTGAACAATCTTCCGGTTACGATATTAAATCTGAGTTTACTGGGAATAAGAATGCCGGCATCTTTTAGCGCATTTATAACAATATCAGATTTATCACTGAAAATAACGGATAAAATACTGCACAGAAATAAACCAATACTTAACAACAGTAAACTTTTGCTCCTGAAATTCCTGCAAAGTATCAGTACCAAACCTGTTACTGCATAAACCTGAAGTATATCGGCTTTGAAAAATAATGAATGGAAAATCCCTATTCCTAAAAGAACGGTAAGGCGCCAGGTGAATATTCTGACAAAAGGCTGCCGTTTGCGGATAGCACTTTTGTAAATGACAAAAAAACTCCAGCCAAAAAGGAAGGAAAATATGGTAAAAAATTTATCCTGTATAAGAAAGTCCACTAAAAATTCAATCAGATTATCTGTTCCGTTAAGGTCACGGGATGCTGTGGAAGTGGTACTTAAAAACTGTTGCAGGGAGTGAATAAGCAGAATACCCAAGAGAGAAAAGCCGCGAAGTATATCAACTATCTGTAAACGATTCTTTTGATTTTCAATGATTGGCTGTGTTGCCTGAATTTCCTGTAATTGTGTTACCATATAGTTCGTTGAGTAAAAAGGCGTGCAGGTGTGTGCTATCCGGATAGTGATGTGACCGACTATTTATTAATAATACCTACAAACCAGTTGCTTTCAGAACTATATGCCGCAAAATGGGCAAATTGCCGGCTGGGACTGACAATTGCCCCCAATAAAAAAGGAGACTAGTCATATTAAATGACAAAGCCTCCTTTTAATTCCTTATGTAACAATATCAAATGTTACCGTTGCAGGTTTATTCTGCTACCAATATCCTTATCGCTTCTTTAAATGCCGCTGACTGGATGCGCATGATATATATTCCTTTTGATAAATGCATGTTGGATAAATCCACTTCCACATTTGAAGCCGGATTTATTGCTCCGGACGGCTTTACCTGGTACACATTACTATTCATTCCTACGAGCTGTAAATCCACGTTTCCGGTATGACGGCCTGACACGTAAACATTGACCCGCTTGCCCGCAGGATTGGGATAAATCCTGGAATCTTCGGCTAATACTTTCACTTCGGCAATGTTTTCTTCTACCCCGATTCTTGCAAGGGGTGCAGTTGGTGGCGCCGTACGTATCACAAGCTGGGGAGTGTAACCGGAATTTTCCTCGCTGTTAAAAGTGAGCTGGGTGTTCTGGTTTGTTGGGTTTGTCAGAAATAAACTCACTGTTTTGTCATTGACCTGTAACTGAGACTTTACGTATGCGGTTACATCGATTTCATAATATCCTGGGGTGCCATTCACCAATACGGTTCCCAGTGCAACCCCGGAACTGTTAGGCGCATTGTTCCACGTAATCTGATTTTCCATCCAGGAATCATTCGCAACTCCAAAAGCGGCCAGGCTGATGTTATTGTTATTTTGTATGTTCTGTCCATATAAGCGCACTTTGGCTGATCCTACATCGGTTACCCCATCTAGTAAAAATTTCAGGTATGTATTGCGCTGGTAGCTGGGCAAACTTCCGGATTTTACATCCAGGGTGGTTGCAGTGCCATAATGCCCGTTCTCATAAGGTGTATTGCGGACCGTGGCATCGTCAATGGCATCAAGACTGATCTGGACGTCCGGCAATATTTCTATGGCCGCAATAATCGGCTTGTCAGCCGAACCGCTCAGGAAATTGATGTTCAGTATGCCATCGGTCACAGTGACGGAAAAAGTCTGTGTGAGGGCGCGCATGGCACCGCCTGCTGCCGTGAAAATATCATAATTGGTCAGCTTGCGGCTGCCTTCAATATCTACATTGAATTTACGTTTTCCTGTACCCGCTGAGCCGCCCCTTGACGGAACGCCCCAATAGATCTCTGCAAAATGCAGGATAACGCTCAGTTTTCCGTTTGTGACCGGAATGCTGTAATTGAATGCAGAACCAAAACGCTGTTCCCTGTACAGTTGCGCATCGGGCGTGTTAAGGATCTCACCAATGTAAGCCGTGGAGACCTGGGTGGTACCGTTAAAGTACTGGTCGGCCACGAACCGACGGTTTGAAGAAGCATAAATTGCCTCACCACCGGAATTGATCCTGAGGACAGTTGCAGCGGGGGCATCCTGGAATTTAAACAGCTCGGCACCGTATTGTCCGTTATCCGCTGAAATTAACAGCTGGTTATTGAAGCCCGCAATTTCATAGAACAGGGTGGATCCGGCCGGGTTCATGTCGTAAGCCAGGAACGTGCTGGCTGCGGTACCATTGGTTTTCCAGATTTCTAATCCGCTTACCCCGTCAGATGCCGTAAAATACAGGGTGTTACCCACGGCAGCGGTATTTCTTATGGTTGCTCCTTTTATGGCGTCTCCCAATTTTTTAACAATCTGGGTTCCCTCAATGGTCCCGTCGCTTTTCCACAACTGGTCACCATTATCTACATCAGGTGGTACAAAATAGAAAGTGTCATTTACTACGATCTGGTTATGTGTCACAGCTACTTCGCTTAGTCCGTCGAAACGTTTAAGTACTATAGTACCTGCTTCTGATCCATCTGTTCTCCACAAATATTCTCCTGGTATATCATCGTCGTATCCATAAGCGTATGCACTGAAATAGACCAGATTACCAGCAGCTACGAGTTTGGAAAAAGACGCGTAGTTCTCCGGGTACATTTCTTTGATCACTGTTGTTCCTGCAGAAGTACCGTCACTTTTTACCAATAAATAATGAACATATTCGTCATCGAGCACATAATATATAAAATTGCCGGCTACCACCAGGGAATTGTAAATCGACGCACCGTCTGCATTGATGTCTTTTACCAGCACAGTTCCTGCGTTAGTTCCATCACTTTTCCATAGATCGGAACCATTTGCGCCACCTGATGCCCCAAAATATAACTGCCCGTTCATGGTTACAGGATTAAAAGAATAAGCGTAAAGAAGGTCTTTAACGATCACTGTTCCGGCTGAAGTACCATTACTTTTCCAGACCTGTAAGTTTGAAGGAGCTGAAATAATGCCGAAAAACAGTGTTCCGTTTAAGTTAATCAGGCCTTGTATACTATCTGTTGGCGTCAATGCGATATCCTTTACCAATACCGTTCCGGCCGCAGTACCATCACTTTTCCAGAGATCCCTGCCGTGAGTGCCGTCATTGGCTGTGAAGAAGAGTGTCCCGTTTACGTTAGTGAGCAGATCCGGATTTGAACTGCCTGCACCGCTGCTGATATCTTTGACTAATACTGTACCTGCGGTAGTACCATTGGTTTTCCAAAGCTCTCGCCCATTGACCCCGTTATCAGCAGTAAAATAACTGACGCCATTCACTTCTGTAAAATGCAGAGGAGTTGATCCCTGCCTGGATATATCGGTAACTGCGCTGGTGCCTCCCGTTACCATGGTGCTTTTGTAAAGCTGTGGCCCGTGAACTGAGGCACCACTGAAATACAACATGCCATTGGCATCGACCGGCACAGAAGCTACTACGTCAGACAGTATTTTTGTACCGGAAAGGACACCATTGCTTTGCCACAATTTCAATCCTGATCCATCATCAGCATTGAATGCAACCTTGCTTCCAACCGCGGTAAGCTGCGCAATGTTGGAATCCGTATTGCCAGGTTTGATATCCTTCACCAGTACTGTTCCGGCTGAGGTTCCGTTACTTTTCCATAACTCCCGGCCATTTATGCCGTCCGTCGCTACGAAGTAAAGCTGCCCGTTTACGGCTGTAAACTGTGTGGGATTGGATGAACCTCCGGCACTTGTATTGATGTTTTTAACAATGACCGTACCTGTTGCTGTACCATCACTTTTCCAGAATTCTATATTGTTATTTGCTTCACCGGCACTGAAATAGAGCGTATTTCCTAAGCTGGTAAGGCTGGCGATGCCGAATAAGTTTGCTTTTACCAAGGCCACAGGTGATGTGTCATTGGCTTTGTACAACTTTGTACCACCCGTTGAAAAATCCGTATAATAAACGTTACCACCAGCGGCTACCAGGGGAGTAGCAGGGAATACGGAAGATGGATTGGAAACCGCTACCGTACCGGTAACAGTGCCGTCGCTTTTGTAAAGCCTATTAAGGCCACCCTGAAACACGAAAAAGAACAATTTGCCATTCAAATTGGTCATGGAAGAAACATATTCGTTTCTGAACCAAATCAATTCCAATAGCCTTACAGTCCCGGCTTCTGTTCCGTCTGTTTTCATTAATCCCAGTGTCCCGTCGTAATAGAGCGTACCGTTAATATCAATAAGGCTCTTTACGCCCGGATCAAGTGCATGCGAATTTAAAGGGCCAAACGGGCCGGTGCCTGCCTGTGTTCCATCACTTTTATATAATACATAAGCACCTCCATACACGCGTACTGCAAAGTAAATATTGCCGTTCGAATAAGTGAGTTTTGCAGGCGAATCAGCACCAGTGTAGACCTGGTGCAGCTCTTTTACAATTACCGTTCCTGCTGCAGTACCATCACTTTTCCATAATCCAATTCCCTGAATGCCATCTTCGGCAATCATGTAAATTAAATTTCCAACCGCAATGGATTCGTGAATGATGAGACCATGGGAAGAACCCAAAACATTAATATCCTTAACCAAACCACCAGTTTGTGCCCACAAAGCTTGTGAATACACCAACGTGAACAACAAAAAAAACAGAATTTTTTTCATAAACGATGAAATTAAGTGTGTCCTATTGACTTTTTATAAAGTCTTATTAATAAACATGTTACTGTTAATTTAAGGAATTATTTTCATGATTTGATTAAACGGTAAACAAGGGATTTACAACCAGAATTACATCACAGGTTTGTGTTTTACTAGTTCGTAAAATCGGAATTGTTCGTTTGATTTTAATCAGTCAACTAAACAGAACAATCTATTCCGAGATCATTACTTTAATTGCTTCTTTTAATGCCGCTGACTGAATACGCATAATGTAAATCCCTTTGGATAAATGTATGGAAGAAATATCCACTTCCACATTTGAAGCCGGTTCTGCCGTCCTGACCAGGCTGACCTGATACACATCGCTGTCCATGCTGACCAGCTGTAAATTTACTTTTCCTGAATGGCACCCAGATACGTATACATTGACCCGCTTGCCCGCAGGATTAGGATAAATCCTTGAATCTTCCAAAATTACTTCGGCAATGTTTTCTTCAAATCCCATTTTGGCTAGAGGCGATGGTGTTATTATTGTGAGTATCAGCAGCTGAGGCTTGTTGTTCGGATTTTCCCGGCTGTTGAAAGTTAGCTGGGCATTTTGATTAGTTGGATTTGTCAAATATATAGTCACTTTTTTATTTGCCGCCAGCTGTGACTGAACATAAGCAGTAATATCGATTTCATAATATCCGGATATTATGCTTTAACAATGCCGTCCCTGATTCTGTCCCATCGGTCTTCATGAGTCCAACTTTTTCATCAAAATAAACGGTTCCATTAATGTTTATAATACTTTGGACTCCATCCTTAAATACGGCGGAACCTGCATTCCGGAATGGTGCCGTACCAGCTTGTGTCCCATCACTTTTATATAACCAGTTGGTAAAATAAGTTTGTGCATAAAAGTAAAATATTACCATTCGCGTAAGTAAGCCCTTTAACAGGAAAAGAATTGTTATATCCCTGTAATTCACGAATCATTTCGGTTCCTGCGGCAGTTCCGTCACTTTTCCCTAAACCTTTTTTATGGGTACCATCATTGGCAATCATGTAAATGATATCACCGACAGCAATGGATTCGTAAATTTTAAATCCGGGGGAAGAACCTGTCACGTTAACATCTTAAACCAACCCGCCGGTTTGAGCCCGCAAAACCTGTGCGTAAACCAACAAGAACATTAAACAGAATAATATTTTTTTCATAGACTTCGATCATTAGGTCTATTACATTGATTACTGGCAAAGTGCTATAAATATAAATACTACTTCTGCAAACAGAAGTAGTATTTATATGATGATTAACTGGTAAGTGTTTTTATTTCAATGCTTTACATCACCTTACTTTGCCGTTGAAACAGACAGAAGCAAAATCCTGGCTAATGCGTGGAAGGAATGGAATGGCTAAAATTATCTTTCAACCAAACGACCGGTAGGTTATAGCTTCTTTCGCTTTTAGTATTGATTCAAATTGAAGCTTTATGAAACACGATCATTCAAAAAGATTTTTAACTCTTTTCAAAAAATATCCGGGCCTTTTGTTCAGCTCCATTTTCATTACTGCCTGTACTTTTCTAATGAGTTATAAATCTGTCCCCGACGTAAAATCGAACAGTTCTGATACACTGGAGCTCCATCCTTTTGTAGAAGCAGGTTTTCCATTTATTTCCACGGCTATTGATGCACGTAAGCTGGGTGCGTCTTTTCCTGATGATAATATTGCAGCAAGAACGCTAGCATTACAATTGGGCAACAGCGCATACGCATGTTTTGATACCGATCTGCTGAGATGGTCGGTAGGCTGGACCGGAAAATTTCTTCCCATGGTTTCTATGGCACAGATTTCTTATAAGGATTTTTTTAACAAGAATAATAAAGTGACTACCATCAGCGGAATCCCGAAAATTGCCACGGGTTCTTATGCGGGCTGGTATGCCAATAAACCTGTATTTGAAGACGCAGAATATGACCTGAACAGAACAAAAGAGATTACCTGGGCTGCATTGCCTGCTGAAAAAGGCAGATGGAATGGCGTATATGTACTTGGAAATAAAGCAGTTTTGAGTTATTCAGTAGGGACGGCACAGGTGCTTGAAATACCGGGCAGTTCAGTTTTTGAAGGTCAGCCCGTTTTTACAAGAACTTTTCAAATTGAAAATGCATCGGCGGATCTTTTCCTGATCGCCGCGGAGGTAAGAGGGGCAATTACGAGCGAAGAAAAAGGCCGGTTTGCGTATATAAAGCAGGGTGCCGGCAAAGATTCGGTTACGGCTATTGGAATAGTTGGAAAAGGAAATTTTAAAGCAAAATCAGGTGTTGCCAAAAATCGCTTTCTGACACTTCAAAACCCTGCCAATGCAAAATCAAATGAATTTACCATAGCAATCTGGAAGGGCCCATCTAATAAAATAGCCGCATTTGAAAAGTATTGCCGCAAGAATTCAGTAACGTTTCCGGACGTTAAAAAAGGAGGGCCTTTGCACTGGAAAGAAACGGTTCTGACAAAGGGTAAATTATCGCCCGACACGGCCGCTTATGTTACGGATATCCTTACTTTACCGCTCCACAATCCGTGGAAAAGAAATGTACGCATAGCAGATATTGCCTTCTTTAAAGATGGCAGGGCAGCAGCAGTTACTTTTGAAGGTGATGTCTGGATGGTAGATGGCATTGACGGCAAGCTTGAAAATATTAAATGGAAAAGGTTTGCATCAGGTTTACATGAGCCGATGAGCCTGGATGTTGTTAATGATACCGTGTATGTTTTTGGCCGGGAAGGAATTGTGCGTCTTCATGACTTAAATAATGATGGCGAAGCGGATTTTTATGAAAACTTTTCCAATGTCATGCTACAATCCTCAGAGTCGAGGGAATGGGCGGCAGATATGGTTTATGCGCCTGACAAAAGCTTTTATATTGCTAAGGGTGGTGCGCAAAGTAACGGTCCCGGTGTTACACCACAGGTTGCCAAAGGATTCAGGGCAGGTTCAAAACAGAATGGCACCATTTTAAAAATATCGCCTGACGGCAGGCAATGCGAGGTTATTGCCACCGGATTACGCGGCCCATATCTGGGGATTCATCCTGAAACCGGGGCACTTACCGCTTCTGACCAGCAGGGGAATTTTGTTCCTTCAACACCCATTTATCTGATTAAAAAAGGTGATTACTATGGAGTTTCGCCAACAGTACACCGGGACGACAATCCTGAAATTGCACCGCCGCTGACCTGGATACCGCATAGTGAAGACCGCTCAAGTATCAGTCAGGCATGGATCACAGGTAATAAAATGGGGCCTTTAAACGGAAACCTGATCCATTTTTCATTTGCCCACCCGGGATTGTTCCGGGTACTGATCGACAGTACTGCAGACATAATACAGGGTGGCGTATCGTTTATTGCTGCTAATTATCCAGCTCCCACATCCAAAGGAACCATCAACCCGTCCGACGGGCAGTTGTACATCACAGGCTTTAATCTCTGGGGGTCCAGTTCTACCGGTATCAGCGCATTGCTGAGGTTGCGTTATACGGGGCAACCCAGTTACATGCCCAGTCACTTCAATGCTGCAAAAGATGGTATAGTGCTGGGTTTTGATGCTGAATTAGACAATATAACAGCGACAGATCCTGCTAATTTTACGGTTAAAAGATGGAATTATGAACGGACAGAAGCGTATGGATCGGGACACTTTAAATTGGATGGAACAAAAGGGGAGGAAACGCTTCCTGTATTGGCATCGTACTTATCAGGTGACCGCAAAAAAATATTTTTACTGGTCCCGGATATGAAAGAAGTAATGCAAATGGAAGTGTCTTATGATCTGGTGGCAAAAGACGGTCATAAAATAAAGGACAGGTTTTGGTTTACCATCAATAAAACGGCAAATTTAAAACCTGAGGATTATGGTTTCAAAAATGTAGACCTGTTATTGCTGGCAAACCGAAAAGAAGCGGTACCGGAAGCACCAGATGCATCACACGCAGTTTCTGCTGAAAGGGGAAAATCATTATTTCAAAATATGGCCTGTGCCGGCTGTCATTCAGAAGGTTTGAAAACAGATGGCATGTATGGCCCGCCTTTTCAGAATCTGTTTAAAGCAGAACGGCATTTTGAAGATGGCAGCAAGGCTATTGCCGATGAGAAATACATCAGGGAATCAATCCTGAGTCCTTCGGTGAAAGTGGTCAAAGGTTACAGTCCCGAGATGCCGTCTTTTGAAGGAATCTTAACAGATCCCGATATTGAATCCATAATTCTGTATGTCAAATCTTTGTCAGGAAAGTGAGATGAACGGTTAGAAACCGAAACTCCTTCGCTTTTGAGCACAAAGACAAATTTTTCCCCATATTATCCTGAAAACACCATGAACAGAAGAGATGCCCTCAGAAATGTTGCCGTAATGCTGGGCGGAACATTTTCCGCACCCACACTGCTGGCGATGGAATACCAGGAAAATAAATTGCCTGTTCCTGCATCCATGTCGGAATTTACGGTGACAGAAAACCAAAAGCAGATCATTGCAGAAGTATCTGAGCTGATCATCCCGCGTACCGCCACACCAGGGGCGAAAGATGCAGGCGTACCTGATTTTGTTGAGATGATGATCAGGGATTGTTATCGTAGACCTGAGCACATGAGTTTTCAGGCAGGATTGGAGGATTTGGAAAAGCGAAATTTCTTATCCCAAAGCAGTGCTGAAAAAACAGAAACACTGAAACTGGTAGAAAAAGAATCGGTAGAACTGATGAAAGCCTATCAGGTACAGCAAACTAAAATGGGTGATAATGACGACCGGGAACAAATGAAGGATCAGGTGAAAGGATTGCCTTACTGGAGGCTCATGAAAGAACTTACCCTGCTTGGATATTTTACTTCGGAAGCTGGCTTGAAAGCTTCGTTTGATTACGTGCCAATTCCCGGCAAACTGGAAATGATCCAGTTGCTGCCAAACCAAAAATCTTTCGCCTATTAACTTAGCCACACCATGAACTTAAATTTAACTGTTTCAAAAACACATCGTTATGATGCCATTGTGGTCGGGTCAGGAATGACCGGCGGAATGGCAGCAAAAGAACTGACTGAAAAAGGTTTGCAGGTTCTGATGCTTGAACGTGGCCGTGAAGTAAAACATATAGAAGATTACGATACCGCCATGAAAGGCCCGTGGGAATTTCAGCACCGTGGAAAAATATCAATTCATTCTGCCGAAGAATACTGGGCAAACAGCCGTTTTGGAAACCTTGCAAATGAAGAAACGGGTGAGTTTTTTACCGACGACAAGAAGAATCCTTATATAGAAAAACGTCCTTTCGACTGGATCCGGGCATATCACACAGGTGGCAAGTCGATGCACTGGGGACGGCAGTCATACCGGCTCAACCGTAATGATTTTGAAGCAAATGCCAAAGATGGTATCGCCATTGACTGGCCGATCCGGTACGATGATCTGGAACCCTGGTACACACATGTGGAAAAATTTGTAGGTATCAGCGGGCAAAAGGAAGGATTGGAAGTGCTGCCGGATGGTCATTTTCTGCCCGCAATGCCCATGCAGGCACCGGAACTTCATTTCCGGGAAATGATGCTGAAAAAGCTAAACCGACCGGTTACCATCGGCCGTGTTGCCAATCTGACGAGTCCGCAATCCTGGCATACAGATCTGGGACGTGCTTCCTGCCAGTACAGAAGCAAATGCAGCCGCGGATGTCCGTATGGAGCCTATTACAGCTCTTTGTCCGGATCTATTCCGGCAGCTAAAAAAACACAAAAACTGACCATTCTGCATGACACCATTGCCACTGAAGTGCTGTATGATGAAAAAACACAAAAAGCAAAAGGTGTCAGGGTGATCAACCAGGTTACCATGGCGGTGGAAGAGTATTATGCCAAAATTATATTTCTCAATGCCGGCTCCATGAATACTGCCGGTTTGCTGCTTAACTCAAAGTCCGGCCGTTTTGCAACCGGATTGGGCAATGATAGTGATCAGGTGGGGCGTAATATTATGGACCACCATCTGGGAGTTGGCGCCACTGCCACCGTTGAAGGTTTCGACAAAGATTATGTTTTTGGCCAGCGTCCCAATGCCCTTTACATTCCTAAGTTCAGAAATTGGGGAAGTGATAAGCAAAGTTATCTGCGAGGTTTTGGTTACCAGGGTGGTGCCAGCCGTACAGACTGGAAACGTGGTGTTGCCCAGGAGGGATTCGGCGCGACTTTCAAAGAAGATCTGACCCGGCCAGGAAGCTGGGGTATTGGTTTTGGCGGGTTTGGTGAAGTATTGCCCAATCCTGAAAACCGTATGTTCCTGGATAAAGATAAAAAAGACAAATGGGGCGTACCACTAATCGTTTTTGACGCCGCTTTTGGAGAGAATGAATTAGCGATGCGCAAGGATATGATGCACTCAGCTGTGGAAATGCTCGAGGCTGCCGGTTTTCAGAACGTATCAGGATATAACCGCCAGGATACTCACCTGGGACTTGGAATCCATGATATGGGAACAGCCCGGATGGGAAAGGACCCGAAAACATCGGTTCTCAATAAATTCAACCAGATACATGCCTGTAAGAATGTATTTGTAACGGATGGTGCCGCCATGGTATCTTCTTCCTGCGTAAATCCGTCTATAACCTACATGGCCATGACCGCCAGGGCAGCGGATCATGCAGTAAAAGAATTGAAAAAACAGAATTTGTAGTTTGGGTTAATTCAGACTGATCATTGTAAAAACTAATCAATTACCGTAGGTAAGATACTGCCTGCCTACGGTATTAATACTGCTTCATATTTTAATTTCCAGCTGCATGTTTCATTTGAAAAACAGCACTCTCCATAGTTGGATACTCTTTTATAGCTAGTTTTAGCTATTGCCATCCCGCATTAGGCTTTTTAATTTTGTGACGTATAAGTTTTGCAGGTAGAATATTCCTTCAAGGTTTAAGTGGTGTCAGATCGATGGCATTAATCGAATTATTAATTTCCCTTTAATAACCGGCTGTCAGAACATCCGGATTTATTTATCCAGAGGGTTCATAAACGTAAAATTATAACTGAAAAAACACGTTTATAAATTAGTACAATTGAAAGAAACTATTTCGCTTAACATTATGAGTCTCAACATCTCTGACTCAATTGCACAAACCGAACCTGAATTATCTTTGTGAAGGGATCAACCGACTCAAATTTGATTTTGCTGACATGAGATAAATACTTAGCGGTTGTATTAATCATTGGTTGTATCTATCATTTGTTTTATTCTATGAAAAAAAATGGAAAATGGTTTGTAGAGCAAAACTGGTCTGTTTTAAAAGAAAGCGAAAAGGATAGAACTTTAAAAACGGCATTCTATCAACAAGCTCTGCTAACGGCATTCTGTATCTGGAGGAAAAAATATTCATGCCGGCATTTGTTGCTAACAGACGATAACGGTCATTTTGATCCTGAATTTGCGCGATTGAAATCAGATAATGAGAGAATAAAACAGAGACTGGCTGAAATGGAAGCAACTCTAAAAAAATTGTACCCCTGAAAACATATTCCTGTTTTAGGTTTTAGTGAGGCCGGTGTATTTGCCCTAAGGCGATCTTTTTTGGTGTTACCAGACAAATTTGTAATAATGAAGCAGGATTTTAATTATCCTCAAATGATTGACGTATACTAATAATAGTTCTACACAATACAGGAAATAGTTAATGTTCTTTGTTCTGAACTGTTATAATATTCCACCAAAAATAACACAGATCTTTAAGGTAGGAAAATGACTGATTCAGGTCTGGTGATTTGATGATATAAGCACTTGCGTAATTCTGGTAGCTCGCCTGTATATCCTGCTGGTCACCGGATGAACTGAATATTACAATTGGTACCAAAGGCAGATTATGATAAAGAAAAAAATACCGGATTGAATTCAGCAAACTTAAACCATCTTTTCTGTTTGGCAAATAAAGATCCAGAAGGATTAGTCCGATTGATGGAGACATGGCTAAATATTCATTAGTTAGATAGTTTAAAGCACTTGCCTTACCATTTACCCTTGTAATTTTTAATTCAGGTGTACTTTTACTTAGCCAATAATTCATCAGATCCCAGTGGTCAGCATTGTCCTCGATGATCAGGACACTTTTATTTTTAAAATTGCCAGATCCTGAGTAATGTACAAGTGTAGGACGACTGTTCAGGTAACATACATGAATGGCTTCTGCCATGAGCTTGTATTGGTGAATATTGACTGGTTTCGTAATATAAGCGCTAATCCCTTCATCATAAGCCAGGTTGATCAGGAGCTGATCGGAGCTGGTGGAAACCATTATAACCGGTACATTTTGTAAACTGGCGCTTGATCTTATTTTATTAAGTGTCTCAAGACCGCTCATACGTGGCATGTTCATATCCAGTATTATTAGTGCCGGATTTTCCTGGTCGGTATTGTTAAGCTGATCCAGTAACTCAACTCCATTTTCAATCTCGGTTATATTAATTTCCCTGTTAATATTTTCCAAAGATTCCCGAATGAGCAAGCGGTCTTCCTGGTCATCATCAGCTATGTATACAGACTTTACATGATTCATGGTCAAGTAGTTAATGTGTAACCTATATAGTAATTGTATAAAATAATTAAAAGCCTGCTTCAGTTATTTGTACCGCACAATGTAGCTCGGAATTTTTGTAATACAACGATTATTTTAGTTACTGGTTATACTTATTAGTTTTTTAAAAACATCAGGTTATTTTTCGTTTATTCTCATAACATCACTTGTTTTTATTAGCCAATGATCCGTTTCTCCTTTTGCCGGGGTTTAAATATTTCTTGATTTGATTATATTTATTGCAACAGGAGAGAATCTTTTATTTGGCTTTTAACAAACAGAAGGTTCTTACCAAACAATTATTTTGTAATCAAATTTAAAACATGAAAATCCTGACCTTTACTTTTTTAATCTGTCTGTCATTTTTCTGCCCTGTTTTTGCACGGGTTACCATTGAAAATCTGAACGTTGATTACCAGCAGGCTCCGTTGGGGACAGATCAGGCCAATCCGCATTTTTCCTGGCAAATGAAGGCATTGGATGCGAAAAAAGGTTATGCCCAAAAGGCATGGCAGATTGTCGTATCCGATCAGAAAAACCAGACAGTATGGGATTCGAAAAAAGTGAGTTCGGACCTTTCGCATGGTATTGAATATGCCGGAACAACCCTGAAACCAACGACAAGATATACATGGAAGGTAACGGTGTGGGATAATACAGGGGCCCTATCAGGTGCGGAATCATGGTTTGAAATCGGCCTGATGAATCCGGATATTTCGGCATGGTCGGGAGCTAAATGGATTGGCGGCGGTAACGATGACCTTGTATTTTATTCTCATTACTTATCCGTTTTCAAGTTTCAGTACGGGATACAGCTGGATAAAACCACTAGTTCTACAAGGGCAGCTTTTGTGATCGGTGCCAACGATAAGCGGCTGATGAACAAAGACCTGAACCTGATGGGCATGGCTAACGGACTGAATGAGAGTTATATTGCTTTCGAGCTTGATATTTCATCGGTTACTGATTCACCGGATGGGCTTGCCAAAATTAATATTTACAGGGTTGGTTATTCCAAAGATGACAAAGCTGATGTGCCGTTTAAAAGCCTTGAAATTCCTCAGAAACTGATTAATAACACCAATAAGTATGAAAAGCATACGATTCTGGCGGAATGTAATTTCGGTTTGTTTGAAATTCTGGTAGATGGAAAAGATGAAACTAATAAACTGAAAGAGAAAACAAATGCCTCGCCTTCTCCATTCGCTCCACGTGGGATCAATCTTAATCCGGTTGGCAGCGGAAACAATTTTATCAGTTTTCCCATGCTCGCTGATATTGGTTTTAAGGTGACTGAAAACCAGACGGCTCGTTTTTCACAGGTTGAGATCAGGAATTATCGTTTTCCTTCCAATACTTTGTTTACAGAAGTTCCTGATAAAAAACCTTATGCAGGTATTTTTAAATCTGAAAACCTGACAGTCGAAAATAACGAATATATCATTAAAGGTTCTGCGCTTGTTGTTGCGAATCCAAGCCGGAATGCGGCACCAATGCTGAGAAACACTTTTACTATAGAGGCCAAAAAGATTGCAAATGCCAGGTTGTACGTTACCGCTCGTGGAATTTATGAGTTGTACCTGAATGGAAACCGGGTAAGTAACGATTACTTCAATCCGGGATTGACGCAGTACAATAAACACCACATGTATCAGACCTATGATATTACTGCTGAGCTGAAACAAGGACAGAAAAATGCGATAGGGGCGTGGTTAAGTGAAGGCTGGTGGAGCGGGAATATCACATTCAGTGGTGAAAGCTGGAATTATTTTGGTGACCGCCAGTCATTGCTGAGCAAAATCGTCATAACATATTCTGATGGTTCAGAACAGATTATAACATCAAATCCGAATAACTGGAAGTTTTTCAATGATGGCCCGGTTCGCTATGGTTCCTTTTTTCAGGGGGAAGTGTACGACGCTACGAAAGAAATTTTAATCAAAGACTGGGCAACTGCCTCTTATAATGATTCAGGTTGGAAACCGGCAGTCGAAGTGCCGCTCGAAGGAAGCACGTATCTGGGAACATTTACTGATTTTATGGGCAGGAAATCGACGTTGGATTATAAGGATTTCCGGCTTACGGGACAAATGGGCAGCAATGCAAGCCTGGTGAAAACGATGCCTGCGCAAAAAGTAGAGGAAGTGAGGCCAAAAGTATTTGTGTACGACATGGGGCAGAACATGGTTGGTTTCCCGCAGATACTGATAAAAAATGGTAAAAAAGGACAGGTAATTACCTTGCGATATGCCGAAGTGAAGTATCCAGGCCTGGCGGAATACAAGGAGAATACGGGTATGGTGATGATGGAAAATATCCGCGCGGCGCTTACCCAGGATCTTTATATTCTGAAAGGCGGTAACGAAACGATTCAGCCACGGTTTACTTTTCATGGCTACCGTTATCTTGAACTGACAGGCCTGGACCAGCCAGTTCCGGTAACCGACGTAAAAGGATTGGTGATCAGTTCTATTTCGTCTTTATCGTCGGCTTATGAAACTTCGAATCCACTGGTTAACAAGCTCTGGCAAAACATTACCTGGTCGCTCCGCAGTAATTTTCTTTCGATACCCACTGATACGCCTGCCCGAAATGAAAGGATGGGATGGAGCGGGGACATTTCTGTTTTCTCAAAAAGTGCCACGTATCTTACCAATGCAGATCTCTTTTTGAGAAGGCACATGCTGGCCATGCGTGATGTACAGGCCGAAAATGGACGTTTTACGGATGTTGCGCCAATGGGCGGAGGTTTTGGTGGAACACTATGGGGGAGTGCGGGAATTATAGTGGCCTGGGAAACGTACCGCCAGTATGGAGATATCGCACTTTTGAAAGAACATTATGATGCAATGAAGCGTTACATTGTTTTTTTGGAATCAAAAGTTGAAAAAACAACTGGAATTCTGAATGAAGGGCCGCTGGGTGACTGGCTAAGTCCGGAAGGAAACAAGAATGATAATACGTTATTCTGGATGGCCTATTTTTCGTATGATCTGGAAATTATGCAAAAAGTAGCAACTATCCTTGGCAAGCAGGACGATGCAGCTCTGTTTGGGAAAAGGCAAAGTGAAGTCAAACAGGTATTTAACGAAATTTATTTTGATAAATCTTCACATAAAACAATAAAATCAGGCGTGAAAGCACCTTCATTCGGGCCGCCGAACCAGCAGCAGCAAAACCAGAAATCAGATAAAGGACAGGTAATTGATACACAGGCTTCCTACGCTATTCCACTTGCATTAGGAGTTTTCAGTGAAGAAAATAAACCTTTTGCCATTGCTGCTCTGAACGAAACGATAGAACGGAAAAATAAAGATGATGAAGGTATTGAACGTCCTGCTTATTCCTTAATGACAGGTTTCCTGGGAACTGCATCGGTCGCCGAAGCATTGTCCGAGAATGGCAATGATGCCAATGCTTACCGGCTTTTGCAGCAACAGGATTACCCTTCGTGGTTATATTCTGTTGTCAATGGTGCGACATCCATTTGGGAACGGCTCAATTCTTATACATTAGACAAAGGATTTGGCGGGAATAACAGCATGAATTCCTTTAATCATTATTCGTTTGGAGCGGTAGCAGCCTGGATGTATAATAATTCCCTGGGAATTCAAAGACATCCGGAAAAGGCAGGTTTTAAAGAATTTATCCTGAAACCAACGCCTGATCCGGACAAAAAAATGAAGTTTGCCAAGGGTTATTACGATTCGGTTTATGGCAGGATCAGCAGTGAATGGAGGCTCACGACAAACGGATGGATCTATAAAACAAGTATTCCTGCCAATACAACCGCTGCACTTTATCTACCGGCCAAAAACCTGGATCAGATCAGTGAAAATGGCAAAAGTGTAGCAAAATGGAAAGGGGTAAGCCAGTCGGAGGGACAGGTGATTATTCCGCTTGGTTCGGGAGAATATACTTTTGACATCCGTAACTGAACATTTAGTTCATAGTAATATGATCAGGGGAGGTGCCGGAAATATCGGTACTTCCCCGTACTTTTTTAAGCCGAATAAATTTAATAATAATGATAAAAAATATAAATATAAAAATTTATATAAATAATTTCTACAAACTAAATTTAAAAATAGTGTTTTTTATGTAGAATTATTGAGGTATATGAGATACTTTCGTTAATTTTATTGCATGTTTAATGCAATATGAAATATCCTTCTGTAAATTGTTTCCTGTGGCTGCTTATTCTGGTCGTTAACCCTATATTATTATTAGGACAAACCCCCAGGTTCAGACACCTGTCTACCAACCAGGGATTATCGCAAAACCATATCAGTGCCATTCTGATGGATAGAGAGGGTTTTGTATGGTTTGGCAGTGAGGACGGGCTAAATAAATATGATGGCTACACCTTTTCGCACTACAAACATGAATCTTCTGACAGCACCAGTATTGACGACAGTTACATCCAGGACATTCTGGAAGATAGAAAAGGTGATTTATGGATTGCCACTACGGCCGGCCTGAACAGGTTTGACAGGGATAAAAATAATTTTAAACACTACAATCACGCATCTTTAAAGCACAGTATTAACGATATTTTTCAGGACAGTAAAGGCAGGATCTGGCTGGGCTCCAATCACGGTTTACTGTCATTTAATGAAAAAAGCGGTTTGTCCAAATCCTATCCGCTGGCCGGACAAAACAAAAAACTAGAGAGTGCCAGTTACATAACGCGTATCATTGAAGATAACGACGGGACATTGTGGGTAGGATCTGAAAAAGGTTTGTACAGGTTCAATCCTGAAAACGGTACATACAGCGCATTCTTTAAAGGCCCGGATGATACCACTCTAAATTCTGACTGGATAAAAGCGTTATTTAAGGACAAAAAAGGTGATATCTGGGTAGGGACACATGGGGGCGGATTGTCTGTATTTCAACCTGATAGTAACACTTTTCGCAATTTTTTGCATGAGCCTGGTAAAACGAACAGCATTGCTCATAATGACATACTTTCCATTATTCAGAATAAGGATGGGAAATTATGGATCGGTACGGAGAATGGCGGAATTAGCATTTATGATATTGATGCCGGACAATTTACAACATTGAAACACGAAGAAGAAGATTATTCCAGTTTAAGTAACAATTCTGTATACTGCATTTATCGTGATGTGGCAGAAAATATCTGGATTGGGACCTATGCTGGCGGTGTAAATTTTCTGCCAAAATTTGGGAAGAAATTTACCACTTACCGCAACATTGCCAACCGTTCACAAAGTTTAAGCAACAACATTGTACTATCCATTTGCGGAGATAATGATCCTGATAAAATCTGGATCGGGACTGATGGTGGAGGTTTGAACCTGTTTGACAGAAAGACAAAAACCTTTACGCACTATAAAAACGATATTAACAACCCAAATTCGATCAGTAATGATTATGTGATAGCGGTTATCCAGGTATCTCAGGATGTGCTAGGATTAGGCTACCACAATGGTGGATTTGATTTATTTAATATTAAAACCGGAGTATTTAAACACCATATGCCCAAACTGGGAGATCCGCTAAGTCTGGGTATTTCTGACGTAAATAATTTGTTTAAGGACCGGGATGGCAATATTTGGCTGGGCACGTGGAAGGGCGGGTTGGAATTTTACGATATCAATAGCGGGAAGTTTACCCATTACAGGAACAATCCTAATGACAGTAACAGTATAAGCGGCGATATTGTAACCAAGGTTTTTCAGGACAGGGCAGGAAATATCTGGGTAGGAACCTATGAAGGATTAAACCTGCTGGATCCAGCCAGAAAAAATTCAAGCATTTTAAATATAGCGATGCTAATCCCAAGTCCATATCCAGTAACAAGATACAATCTATTTACGAAGCTGAAAACGGGAACTTGTGGATCGGTACATTAGGTGGAGGCCTGAACTTTTTTGATGTAAAAAAACAAACCTTTACTGCCTATACAGAAAAAGACGGACTGGCCAGCAATGTGGTACATGCTATCATGAAAGATAACAAAGGCAGCTTGTGGCTTAGTACAAACAACGGACTTTCACAGTTTACCCCGAAAACAAAATCTTTCCAGAATTTTGCACTCGCAGACGGATTACAGGGAAATGAATTTAAAAGCAATTCCTTTTTCAAGACAAGTGACGGCGAAATGTACTTTGGGGGGGTGAGAGGTTTCAGCTCTTTTTATCCTGATAAACTGGTTGGGAACAAATATATAGCGCCGGTATATCTTACCGATTTTCAGATTTTCAATAAGCGTGTTTCGGTTGCGGATAAAAATTCTGTTCTGGAAAAACATATCAGCGAGACAAAAGAGATCACAATATCCTATGATCAGTCTGTTATTTCATTCGAGTTTGCGGCGTTGAATTATACGATGTCAGAAAAAAATCAATATGCCTATCAGTTGAAAGGCTTTGATAAAGACTGGATATACAGCGGAACTACAAGAAAAGCTACATATACCAATCTTGATCCGGGGGAATACATATTCAGGGTTAAAGCGTCCAATAATGACGGGCTTTGGAATGAAACCGGAACCAGCGTGGTGATACATATTACTCCTCCGTTCTGGCAAACGCTTTGGTTTCGCGCACTTGCATTGATGCTGATGGCAGGAATTATTTATGCTGTTTACAGGCTGCGTGTGAGTGTGATTGAGGGACAAAAGAAATTTTTGGTAAAGCAGGTTAGACAAAGGACCGTACAGATTATCGAGCAAAAGAAGGAGCTTCAGAAACAGTCGGACCATCTACGGCAGCTAAATCAGGAGCTGCACCTTCAGAATGAACAGGAACAACTTGCCCGGCAGGAAGCCGAGAAGGCAAATATGGCTAAAAGTGTATTTCTTGCCACAATGAGCCATGAGATCCGCACACCAATGAATGGTGTAATCGGAATGGCCATGCTGTTGTCGCAGACGGAAATGAATTCGGAGCAGTCTGAATACACTGAAACAATTATCAGTTGCGGTGACAGCCTGTTGGCCGTGATTAACGATATCCTGGATTTTTCCAAAATAGAATCCGGTAACATGGAGCTTGAAGCGATCAGTTTTAATCTCAGGGATTGTATAGAGAGTGTACTGGACTTATTTTCTGCAAGGGCTGCTGTAATTGGGCTTGACCTTGTGTATGAAATTGGCCCGCAGGTTCCGCGTCAGATTGTTGGTGATAGCCAGAGGCTTAGGCAAATACTGATCAATCTGGTAGGAAACGCTGTGAAGTTTACACAAAAGGGTGAGATTAGTATTGATATACAGCTAGTGGAGGCGATAGGTGATGGTGAAGTAAAGATCAACTTTCAGATAAAAGATACGGGTATAGGCATTGCCGGCGACAAACTTGACCGGCTTTTTGTAGCTTTTTCGCAGGTGGATTCATCACATACACGGAAATACGGGGGGACCGGACTTGGCCTTATTATCAGTCAGAGGCTCGTAAACCTGATGGGAGGGGAAATAGGCGTAAACAGTGTTGTGGATCAGGGTACCACTTTTCACTTTTCCATCATTACCGGGGTTGGCCAGCAGGTGAAGGAAGATATTTACGAAAATCTGAATCTGATCGGCAATGGAGAAAAATCTGTCCTGATCGTTGATGATAACGCGGCAAACCTGAGAATTCTTCAAAATCAGATGCAGCAATGGAAACTCCTTCCTGCGCTAGCTTCATCGGCTCAGCAGGCGTTGCAGATATTAGATAGCGGTTCGGTTTTTGACCTTGTAATTACCGATCAGCAAATGCCGGAAATGGACGGTATTGATCTGGCTGGCATTATAAAGCGCCGTTATCCCCAGTTACCCGTTTTCCTGCTTAGTTCGGTGGGAAATGAAATCGGTAAAAACCACAAGGAGCTATTCGCAGCTATTTTAACCAAACCGGTAAGGCACCATCAGTTAGGGAAACTGATACAGCAGCACCTGACGAAGCAGGAAACAGTTGTGTCTGTTGCTTTGCCTGTTCATGCAGAATTTTCGACCGATTTTGCAGTAAATTATCCAATGCATATCCTGATGGCGGAAGACAACCTAATCAATCAGAAATTGTTTGTTAATATCCTGAAAAAACTAGGCTACGTACCACAGATAACCCATAACGGATTGGAAGCATGCGAAAGGGCGACCTCTGAAAAATTTGATCTGGTCTTTATGGACGTGCAAATGCCGGAACTTGACGGACTGGGTGCAACGCGCCGCATACGCAGCCATCAGATGGAGCAGCCTTATATTGTAGCCATGACTGCCAACGCTATGCGTGAAGATGAAGAAGCATGCCTGGCCGCCGGTATGGATTATTACATTTCAAAACCCCTGCGACTGGAAGAAATTAAGGTGGCACTTATTAAGGCATATAATAGCCGAAAGAATGAAGTCAGCCTGCATATTTGAAATTTTGATTCTGGATTACTCAGTTAAAGAAGATTATTTTCAAAACTTATATTTTTCTCCTGCGAACCATTCAAATTCTATCAGGGTTCATTTAGTATAACATTGCAATAGTAAGTTTTGCCAAAAAGATTTAAAAAACATATACGCCTCGCGCGATATGTTGTGTACAAAGAAACACTGATTGACTTCAAGGATCATATCTGGACCTTTATTGGTTCGTTTGCCGGTATAGCACTGATTGGCTACATTAATAGTAAAAGTTTCAATGTAACCGACAATGTTTTTCTGATCGGTTCATTTGGTGCTTCCTCAGTTCTGATCTATGGTATTGTCAATAGTCCGCTTGCACAACCCCGGAATCTAATTGGTGGCCATGTAATATGTGCGTTGATTGGCGTTACAGTACATTATATCATTCCTAACGAGATCTGGCTTTCCTCTGCATTCGCGGTTTCACTGTCCATTGTTATGATGCAGATCACCAAAACGCTGCATCCTCCGGGCGGTGCCACGGCATTGATTGCCAATATCGGTTCCGAAAAAATTACCAGTCTTGGTTATATGTACGTGATCAGCCCGGTATTATCCGGAGCAGTCATATTGTTGCTGGTTGCCATACTTGTGAATAACCTGGCGTCCCATAGGAAATATCCTGCCAATAAGAACTGGTACAAGTTCTGGCAGCGCAGATACAGATAATTCATTTAAAAAAAACTGGAAAATTAAATTCAATGAATTTTACCCCATATCAAAAAATAAAATCTAAAAGGACACTGGCAGTGCTTGCCGCCGCAGCAGTAACAGGTGTATTGTCCGCTTTGCTTGCTGATACGCTAAAAGTTATGACTGAGCATTATGAAGAACATTTTTTAGAACAGATGCGTCATAACAATTACCTGATTTTTTTACTGCCGCTTCTGGGGCTTAGCCTCATTCATATTTTGCGCCGTTTCCTGTTCAGGAATAAGGCCAACAAAGGAATTAAAGAAGTTCTTGATACTGTAAACAAAAAAGGTAATTCCCTTCCGGCATACAAAATCCCTTCCCATTATTTCAATGGGTTTCTTACAGTTATTTTTGGCGGGTCAACCGGTATTGAAGTTTCTACTGTTGTCTCCACTGCAGCAATCGGAGCATTGTCAAGCAGGAAGGCGGGGTTTTTACGCCGATATAAAACCGATCTGGTATGTGCTGGTTTGGCAGCCGGGGTAACTGCACTTTTCAACGCACCGGTTGCGGGTTTTTTGTTTGCATTTGAAGTCTTTACCAAAAGAAAAAGTAAACTTCACAGTGCATCCGTGATCACAGCCGTCCTGACTTCCTCCTTATTGACTCACTTTTTCTTTTACAAACAAATATTTCATTTTAACATAACAGAGTGGCATTTAAATGCCTTGCCATCTATGGTCATTCTGGGTATAGCTGCCGGGTTCAATGCCGTGTATCTGACTAAAAGCGTGTTATTTTTTAAGAATTTATTTCATTCCCTGTCCAATGATTATTTAAAGGTAATAGGTGGTGCACTTTTCATTTCAACGCTAATATTCATCTTTCCTGATCTGTATGGAGATGGTTATGAGGGAATTAAAAGTCTGAATGACCTGAAACCATTACCGGTTATGAATGTGATGTTTCCTTTATTCCTGATGCTGATTTTAAAACCACTCATCACATCGGTTACCTTAGGAGCTGGTGGTGACGGTGGCGTTTTTGCACCGAGTCTTTTTATAGGTGCATTTCTGGGACTAATTGTATGCGTGACTCTCAATCATTTTTTTAAGCTGGATCTGATTCCCGCCAATTTTATACTGATTGGAATGGGAGCAGTATTGAGTGCCAGTATCCATGCTCCTTTAACTTCCATTTTTCTGGTATGTGCTATTGCCGATAATTACGTTTTGTTTATTCCCATTGTCATTGCATGCCTTGTTTCCAAAGCCGTCGCCAGTTTTCTGTTCCCGTATTCAGTTTATACATATAAAGCTGAATACGGCAATACATCATTAAAGCTGTAACAAAAATGAATCAACCGATTGAAATAGTCCAATTGATAAATTCATTTTAAAGAAAGCTTATTTAGCGGCTGAAATAATAATAAATTACGTAAAACCAGCTTAGGATACCGTGTATAATTGCCCATAGAATAGATTTATTTCTGGACCATGAGATAGCCACGGCAATAGCAGAACCTAGACTAACACCGTTATTAATAACCGTTTGCTGGGTTGGTGATGGTGATTGAGCAAAACAAAATGTATAACAAACGAATAAAAACAGAATTGTCAATATCAACATTTGCTTTTTCATCAGAGTCCGGCGTTTATGTTTAAGTCCGATATGCTTTAAAAGGTAAATCTTATCTGATTTACTTTAAAAATAGTGCTTTTCATAGATCGGAACCCGGTTAATTGATATTCACAATTTTGGCAAATTTAAATCCGGCCGAATAATCCACCCGGAGGATATAAAAACTGCTTTTATAATTTGCCATATCCATTCGCATGCTGTATCTGCCATCTGCATCTGCTGTTGCCCGAACCGTTTTCAGAACAATACCTTTTTGATCATATAATTGTATCGTTAAGGGCTCGTTTCGGTTGAAATTCTTCAGTTGAACCGATACCGGATGCCCGAGATTTGGATTTGGATAGACCTGAATATTATAGTTCTCATTTTCCTTTATTTCTGCTGATATATCATTAAAATCAATTTGATTTGCTTCCAGCGCATTGTTGAGATCGACCTCTGTTTCTGTATCATCCATGGCAGTTACAATGAGCTTTACGTAGGAAGATAAGCTGGGAATTGCCGCTTTGGAAATTACCTTAAATGATACAGAACTATTCTGACGAACCTGCATGGGCAGTTTATCAGTAGGTAGGGGAAGTCCGGTAATTTTAAATTTCGAAGCTTCTTTTCCTGCCAAACGTATGCTTTTGACTTGTAAAGTATCACCGCCTTTGTTGGTTAATGTAATATCATATTTTTTGTTTTCAGAGCTGTTTTCCGCTGGTTCATAACTTGCAGCTGTACGTAAAGCCGGAGCGGGAGAAGCCTCAACACGCAGCAGCGTAATTTGTGTAGTCAGGTTCGGACTATCGTTCCAGTTATACTCAATCACATACAAATTACCGTTGATTACATCTTCCACAATATCAAGCGGATTGCCGAAGCCCGACATACCCACCAATCCATTATTTCCAGAGCCTGTGGTGACCTTGGCAATATCATAAATCGAATCGTCGCTGCCTGCTATCGTTGTTTTAACGGTAGAACCGGGTTTCATCACAGCAATATCACCGCCTCCCGAAAACCGGCAAACGAGTAATTTGCCTTTTAAAATTCCTCCGAATGTGCTGCTTTTATATTCAATAACACCGTTAGGGGAATTATTAAGACCAAAATCATAAGCGGCAGGCCGGTAACGCGTATCTGCTGATATGGAGGGTAAATACAATGGGTTGTCTTTGAATCCCCTGTTCAAAGAATATTCACCTCTTAACGGATTAGGATGGCCATAATAACCAACTGATCTGGCCGGATTGACGCGGAACATCCAGTCATGCTGCGGCTGTATACTTCTGGTAGCATCTATTTCCGCGCCTGCATAAGAGGTGCCGTCCGGTCTGCGTGTTCCCATCACGGATTCCGGTGAATTGCCTCCACCGCCTGAGCCATTTGTGGGCAGGTAAAGCTGGCCGTTGGAATGCCAGACCAGATCATAAGCATTACGGACCCCGGATGCATAAATGGTTAGAGGTGATGCACTTCCATATGGATTGTACGTACTGTCGCTCATCATGGCAGATACTGATGGCGCGTTATTGATCAGATTCTGATTCGAGGTAGTTTCTACATCCAGCGGCAGTGTAAATGCATCAAGTTTGGACAGGTTCAGCCGCAGGACTGCACCGGATAGAAGTACCTCGTCCCGTTGCCAGTCAGCATCATAAGAACCTGCGGAACTCATGCTTCCCTGGCAAATGTAAAGCGCACCGTCAGGCCCAAAAGCCAGGCCATTTACTAAATGATCCCTTTTTGAGCGCGGCAGTTTTGTTATTATCAATTGTTCATCCTGTAAGTTTGGCCCCTGTAAACGGGAAATATTACCATCGAAAGTAGGTGCAGCTGCAAGTCCGGGAGAGGAATGGGATACATAAGCAATTAAATTGGACGCAGTGGACTGGGGTGCAAATACCAGCCCGATTGCCGACCGGTTACCATACTTGGAGAACAATGTAGTGATAATTTGCTGGCCTGATAATGAGCCGTCCGTATGGTTAATGGTATATCGCTCAATGGCACCGTCGAGGCGCAGCGCATAAAACTTTCCATCCGGGCCTATCACAAGTGAGGTATACTTTTTATCCTGTGTACCCGGAATTGGCACTTTGGTAAACCGCGCATTCAGAATGTTGGTTGAGTCAATTTTAGCGGCAGCAGTGGTGAAAGTAGCTTCATATGGAGTAAATCCCGCACCGGAGTAGGATTTTACACCGGCAGTAATAATAAATTTATAAACTGCATTGGCTTCCAGGCCTTTGGACGGTGAAAAACTGATCACGTCGCCACCGCCGGTTCCCTGTACAACGCCGTTCACTTTGGACGAAACCCCATCAACAATTCTCAATAATTTGACTGTCGAGCTGTCGATAGTTCCGTTTTCCACTCCTCCTTGGTACCCGGGCACAGCAGGTATGTGTAAATTATTGGCAGCAATACTTACCGTGCTCAGGCTCACTTTGGCAGAACCGTTTGCAGGTGAAGAAGAAACTACATATGGTTTTGAGCCATCCACAACATTGAGCTGCACATCAAAAACAGCACTCGTAAATCCGCCGGAAGTTGCTTTTACAGTTGCTTTGTAAATACCCGTTGCCAGGTTTTTAGCAGCAGAATAATTGAAACTTACAATCGGCTGTTTTCCTGTGGGCGATTGGTTAAATGTAAGCCAGCCAGTTGCACCGGCACCATAGGATGCCGTAACCGAATAGGTTGAGGCTGCGCTATTAGAACTACCCAGCACCATAGAAAGGGATTTGCTTTCAGACGTCCCTTTTTCGATAAAAATGTTGGCTGTTTTGGTTGCCCAGAATAAATACGGGGCCAGTGAAACAGGCACAATACTGGCGTAATTAATTTTGGTATTGGTACCGCCATCCGCATTGATCGTTAAACGTTCATCAGTTACATTTACCCTTGTCGTAACCGCTTTAAAACGGCTGTTCGTACCTCTTTTGCCATTGGGCAAAAATTGATTTATGGCGTTTACACCTTCGATATTAATGGAGTGGTATTCAGGCATTGTATTAACATAACCGTCACCCACAGAAAGTGTTACGTCGTAAGTCCCGTTCGGTACCTCCATTTCCCAATAGCCTTCTGTTTTCACTCCCGAAAATTCCTCAGTAATATCATCAGCCTGCATATGCAGCAAAGTGGCCAGCAGTACATCATCCGGTGTGTTGCGGTTTCGGCCGTTCCCTGTCAGGTCTAAAACACTTCCGTCAGATCGTTTTTTCCACCCGTATTCCAGGGCTGCACCCTGATACAGACCTGTCCTCGGTCCGTAAGCCTGCCCGATATCACGGATAAATCCCAGCGGCGGAACTGTGTTGGCATCCTGAAAATTAACATGACTTGTTTGTTCATGTAAAACGTCTACCACCTGCAGGTCAACGAGAAGTGTGGCCGACTGATATTTATCTGCAGAGCAAGTGATCTGCGCCTGATAGTTACCGACTTCCATATTGGAATTGATATTTTCAGGGCCAAATTGTAAGTTTTGTGACTTGGCTGGCAGAGTTATCCAGCTGGCAGTGGTTTTGGTAAAAGTATATGATGTTGTGGGTGGACTGGTTGCCAGAGTAACTGTTTGTGGAATAACCTGTTGTCCTTTCAATACTGTGAAACTTAACCGTTGTTTTGAAAAGGAAAGGACCTTTGGCGCGTCCGGGTCAATGACAGTGAAATTATAAGAGGAAACAACTTTTTGATTATTATTACCATCAACTGCCTTGATTTTTAAATTGTAATCACCGGGTGTATTTATCACAAAGGGGACGTAATAATTCTTGTAAGCTTCACCATTGACCGAATATTGCAATGTCTCAAGCCCTGATCCTCCTTCGTCGGCCGCAGTAATATATATTTTAACCTGATTATTGTACACGTTTGTTGAAAACTGTGAACCTGTAAATCTGGCGTTAGTAATAGGAGCCACGGTATCAGTCACAGAAGTTGCAGGAGAAAAACTCAAATGGGTCATTTTAGTATTATTACCTCCGTTTGCGCTGATGGTCAGCTTGCCATCACTAACCTGGACGGTACCAACCCTGGTCCGGAATTTTTGCACTTCAGACGGAGCAAAATCACTGATCACGGGCAAATTTTCCACATTGATCTGATGGCCGCTGTCATAATATTCATTATCCCCCGCAGTTACTTTTACCCTGTACCGGCCATTTGGAACAATATGCTCCCAAACTCCCGGCGCTTTGTTGTCAGTTTCAGCCTGCATCTGCACGATAGAAAGCTGTTTGGTATCACCGGTACCACTCCTTACACGCATATTGCCCTTGTAACTTGCCGGCACCTTCGTATTACCGTTAAGCCATCCGAACTTCCGTGATGCATCAAATGCCAGTCCAATATCAGCCTTATAACCGGCCCCGACGGTCTTACCTTCCGGTAAAAAATCAATATTAGCAGATTGGGGAGGTGGTTGTACACTGAATTGATATGTATCGGTAACTCTTACATTATTATTGGCATCGACCGCCTTCACTTTCAGATTATGACCTCCACCGGCAGTGATCTTAAATGGTGCCCGGTAATTGACATAAGCGGCACCATCGAGGGAGTATTGCAGCCGGGCCAATCCCGAGCCGCTTGCGTCAGATGCAGTGATAAATACCTGAACCTCCTCGTCATACACATTGGCGGATTTAAGCGTACCGGCGAACCTGGCACTTACCGTCGGTGGTGTGACATCCACTACCGTGCTGGCAGGGTAAAAAGTGATATAGTTCATTTTGGTATTAATCCCGCCACTTGCATCGATCGTCAGCTTTCCGTCAGTGACTTTTACCGTTGAAGTGGATGCCCGGAATTTATTGTTGACATTAGGCCTGAAATCCGTAACTGTCGGTAAACCTTCCACATTGATCTGGTGGTCACTGTCGTAATTGTCTTTGTCGCCCGCACTTACCCTGACTGTGTAGGATCCGTTTGAAACCGCATACTCCCAGATTCCAGGTACAGTATTGTCAGTTGGCGCCTGCATTTGAATAAACGACAATAATTTGCGGTCGGTGGAGCCGGTACGCAACCGCATATTCGCTTTATAATCAGCAGGTTGTTTTGTAGTGGAACTGATCCACCCAAACTTACGGCTGGAACTGAAAGCCTGGCCATAGTCAGCTGTATAACCAGTAGCTACCCGGCCCGATTGTGGCAAAAAGTCAATATTTACCGACGACAGCAACGGCGTCTATAGCGGACTGATACTGGTAAGGGTTAATAGACCTGATAACAGAAAAATGAAGGATAACTTATTCAGCTTTAACTTGAAAAGTATGAATTTAAAATGTATTATTTTATTCATAGTTTATTGTTTAAAGTTGGATTGAAATTTGTCTGATTGGAGTAGATATTTTCTTGAATTGTTACCGGATTTTAAAAAACTGGCAAGGGAATCTGACCGCCAGAAGATCAGGGTTTAACATTAGATATTAAAGTAGTGGGTGAGTGCATGAAGCGTATTTGTCATGCTTTTCAATGCTATCTGTAATTTAGATTTTAATTACCTGACTTTGTTCTTAATTTATGTGAAAACTAATTGTTCAGGAAAAATCGATTACTTTTTAAGCATTTGTTTTAAAAATAACTGCACAACTTTTCTCTGTTAATGTGGTACAGGTTATTTGGATTTAATTATGAATAAAACTGCAAACTATGCTTTTCCTAAAATTTGCAGCATTCAAATTAAGGTTTTTAGTTGGATTTCAAATATGCTTAAAATTACCTGTTTTATGGTTATCTTTTTTTGCAAAACCGGCAAATAGGGCAATGAAACGGGCATAATGCCTAAGTAGTCGGATGGTTAGTTAAGGGTAAAAGGATGAGATATTTGCCCGTGTACCATTATTTCTACTTAACGTAAATTTATATACGCAATTGCCTATAAATTGTAAAATTCTGATATTTAATTTAATAATAAGGTAAATTTTTATCCAATGTTAGAAGGTGAAAAAATCAATCGTATTATTGCGATTAATAAAATTTATTTTACCTTTGGCATATGGGAGTTACAAAAACACAGGTATTTACGGATAAACAAAACCGGATTGCAGATCTGGCAAAAGCACTTGCACATCCGGCCAGGGTCGCTATCATTCAGCATCTGCTTAAAGAAAAATCCTGCGTATGCGGTGATCTGGTTGAGGTGCTGCCTCTTGCACAGGCTACCGTTTCGCAGCATTTAAAAGAGCTGAAACAGGTCGGGATCCTTCATGGGGAGATCAATCCTCCGCGCGTCTGTTATTGTATTAATGAGCCGGTCTGGCAGGAAGCAAAAGTGATTTTCGGTGAAATTTTTGAATCAGAAGTACAGGTAAACTGCTGTAAATAGAAAAGTGAATAAAATTTTGATGTTAATATTAATCGTAACATAGCAATGAATAACTTAAATTCGCTAAGCTGGGAAAGCTTTAAAAATACGCTCCTGAAAAACCCTGATAAAGTTCTTCAGTTCCAATACGCCCAAGGCCTATTTGTAGATGCATCGTATCACATAACTGAGATCAAACAGGCACCGTTTGTTTCAGTAGATTGCGGCGGAGTTATGAATAGCTGGACAGAGATTATCGTACAATTATGGGAGCCATCCGTATTGGAAACTGATCATGCAATGAAAGTAGAAAAAGCACTTTCGATCATAAATCTGGTTGAAAAACAACTTCCGCTTAATCCTTTGGGTGTTGTAAAAATTGAATTTGGAAACTCAAAGTTTGATACACGTCAAATGTATCCTTCTGAATTTATTACCGATGCTGTAACGTTCACCGTAAACCTGGTTCCTGATTTTACTTCTTGTAAGGCCATTTCAAGAAACGGTAGCTGCGGCACATCTTCAAAGGGAGAAGAATGCTGTACTCCGGCCGTAGAAGCGCCCGTGGAAAATGCGGAAATGCAGGAAACGTCTTTTGTTGTAAATGAAAGCTGTTTGCCGGGTGGCGGTTGCTGTTAAAAGGATTTTGATGTTAGATTTAACCTGAAAAACAAACCTGAATTTTATAACCCTTATGATAACAATCAGAATTTTAGAGGGAGCAGATTGGCAGGCAGTCCGTGAAATTTATATACAGGGCATTGCCACTGGCGAAGCGACGCTCGAAACCAGTGCGCCGGACTGGGAAATCTGGGATCAAGCGCATGTTACTGAACTGAGATTCGTTGCCATTGCGGAAAATGGCGGAATAGCCGGCTGGACTGCACTGACTCCGGTTTCAGGAAGGTGTGTATATGCAGGAGTAGCCGAAGTAAGTGTGTATGTCGGAAGTGATTTCAGAGGACAGAAAGTAGGTGATTTGCTCTTAAAACATTTGATCCAAGAAAGTGAAAAAAACGGATACTGGACATTGCAGGCGGGAATTTTTCCGGAAAATCTCGCAAGTATCAGACTTCATGAAAAGAACGGTTTCCGCATAATTGGTTATCGTGAAAACATTGGGAAAATGAATGGTATCTGGCGTAATGTTAACCTGCTGGAAAGAAGAAGTAAAGTATCTGGTGTGGATTAGCTTTCCGGAAATTTTTTGAAACAAATAAAAATAGAATAATGACTTTGGTCAAAAACCGATTGCTGCAACCAATCATCTGACAACTATGAAAAAGATATTAATATTATGTACTGGAAACAGTTGCCGCAGCCAGATTGCAGAAGGTTATCTCCGCTATTTTGCAGGAAACAAAACAATCGTATATAGTGCAGGGGTAGAAATTCATGGGGTTAACCCTAAAGCTGTTACTATAATGGCTGAAGATGATATTGACATCTCTGCCCATACTTCGAACCATATTGATGAATATCGCAATATTGATTTTGATTATCTCATTACAGTTTGCGACAATGCAAAAGAACATTGTCCTTATTTCCCATCAAAAGCTGTGAAATTGCATCATAATTTTCCGGATCCGGCTAAAGCCACCGGTACTGAAAAGGAGATTATAGAAGAGTTCAGGGCTGTCAGGGAAATGATTAAAATATACTCGGAAAATTTTGTTAAAGGTTATTTATGAGGATATTCTAAACAAATTCCGGGATTATGTTCTTTGCCGGCAGATAGCTAACCATGAGTTTGATGCGTAAAGTAAACGATCCGGGGAAATCTGTTGAAATATCTGTTTTAAACCAAAGGTTGAGCTGATTTTATTAATATATTTCAGGATAAAAATTAATTTCCTGATATAACCCTTAATTCAGCTGCTACATTGACTAAGAAAACACTCATCCTCTGGTTATTCATTTTAATAAAATTGGGGTTGCACTTTATCATTATTGCTCCCGAATACAACTTACATCGCGACGAATACCTGCATCTTGATCAGGGAAAACATCTTGCCTGGGGTTATCTGTCTGTTCCGCCATTCACTTCCTGGAATTCATATTTAATCCTTCTGCTCGGTAATTCGGAATTTTGGGTAAAGTTTTTCCCGCACTTTATGGAGTCGTTACGTTGGTTGTAATCTGGAAGGCGATTGATGCGCTGGGAGGAAATTTATACGCTCTTGCTCTTGGCGCTGCTGCCGTAACTTTTTCAGTGCTTTTACGGATTAATATGCTTTTTCAACCAAATTCAACGGATGTTTTTGCCTGGACATTACTCTATTATTCAATCCTTCAATATATTAAAACAGAGAAAAATAAATGGCTTTACATGGCCGCAGTTGTTTTAGGATTAGGCTTTTTAAATAAATACAATATTGTTTTTCTTGTTGCAGGACTCGTTCCGGCTCTTTTGCTCACAGATCAGCGTAAAATATTTAATAACAGGAAATTGTATTTTGCCTCTATCGTTGCATTTCTGATCGTCCTGCCTAATCTGGTCTGGCAGTATCAGAATCATTTTCCTGTCATACATCATATGAAACTGCTTGCCAAAACGCAATTGGTAAATGTAAACAGGCTGGATTTTCTGAAAGAGCAGCTGTTGTTTTTTACGTCATCTCTTTTTGTTATCCTGGCCGCATTTATTTCATTTTTTTTGTTTCCGCCTTTCAGGAAATACCGGGTTTTCTTCTGGTCGTTTATATTCACTTTAACCCTTTTTACTTATCTGAAAGCCAAAGGATATTATGCTATTGGGCTTTATCCAATCTTAATTGCATTTGGCTCCGTTTATCTGGAATTTATTTTTGTAAAAAAATTAACATGGCTTCGGCCGGTATCCTTTGTGGTCATTCTGGCTTTATTCATTCCCATTTTCCGGATTGCATTTCCAATGAAAAGCCCGGCAGAGATTGTCAGGAATTCAAAGGCTTTTAAGGATTTTGGATTACTCCGTTGGGAAGACGGAAAGGAACATCAATTGCCCCAGGATTTTGCGGATATGCTCGGATGGAAGGAACTAGCAGAAAAAGTAGATGCCGACTATGAAAAGATCAGGGATAAAAAACATACGCTAGTGTTGTGTGATAATTACGGACAAGCCGGAGCAATTAATTATTATTCAAGATTCAGTGACATTCAGGCCGTAACGATGAATGCCGACTATATCAACTGGGTTCCGCTGGATGAGGAGATCAAAAACATCATCCTGATTCAAAATGCGGATGACGATGATAAAGAACGAAATAAGGAAAAACCGCTTTTTCGAGAAATAAGGCTAACCGGAAAAATTGAAAACCAGTATGCAAGGGAGTTTGGAACGAGTGTGTATATTTTGCTGGACGCAAAGGTTTCAATCAATGCTATTTTGAAGGGAGATATTGAAGAAAACAGATGGAAATAGGTGTATCCGTTTGTCAGTCTGAACACTATATCAAACTGACAAACGGATGTAGTTTTACTTTGCAAGTGCCTTATTTACCGCTGGTTTTACTTTAGTCCCCAGAATTTCTATGGTTTTCATGATGTCCTTGTGTGACGGAGCACCTACGTCGGCATGTAACAAAAAGCGGGTCAGCCCAAACATTTCCTGATGATACAATATCTTATCGGTTACTTCCTCAGCATCCCCAATAAACAAAGCACCATCTATGCTTCGGCCTCCCTCAAACTGGTCATTCGTGTAAGGCGACCAGCCACGGTCTTTACCAATCCGGTTCATTTGTGCTGCATAACTTGGAAAATAATGATCTGAAATCGCTTGCGAATTGTCACCGATTAAACCATGTGAATGCGTTGCAATCTGCATTCTTGTTATATCATGGCCGGCTTTCAGGTATTCATCTTTATATAATTTGAAAAATGGCTGAAACTGTTTTGGCATTCCGCCAATGATCGCAATGATTAGTGGGAATCCTAGTCTGGCAGCCCTCACGACCGATTCCGGTGTACCGCCAACCGCTATCCAGATATCCAGGTGATTGTCTACCGGACGTGGTAAAACCTGCTGGTTAACAAGCGGTGCCCTGAATTTTCCTTTCCAGTTAACAGTTTCATTTTCATTGATCGTTTTCAGTAATTCCAGTTTCTCGGTAAACAAGCCGTTATAATCGTTCAGGTTATATCCGAAAAGAGGGAACGATTCGATAAAACTTCCCCTGCCAACTGTAATTTCAGCTCGTCCGTTGGATATCAGGTCCACGGTTGAGAAATTCTGGTAAACACGTACCGGATCTGTTGAGCTTAATACGGTTACCGAGCTTGTAAGTTTTATATTTTTAGTGATACTTGCTGCTGCTGCTAAAATAATTTCAGGGCTTGATACTGAAAAATCCGGACGGTGGTGCTCACCAATTCCAAAAACATCCAAACCCACTTCATCAGCCAATTTGATCTCTTCCAGTATTTCCTGTATGCGCTGCTGTGCAGGCTGAAACGATTTGGTAGATTGATTGTAAGCCAAATCCCCAAACATGCTTATTCCTATTTCCATTTTATTTACATTATCAATGAACTTCCATGTTAGAATAGAGACCCTTTGAAATTGGTTCATTTTCGCATATATTTCGTGCTTTACGATCAGTTTACTGAAATGTGTAACCGATCAATTTACATAACCCTCCATAAAACATGCAGCCGATTAAAGTGTCTGAGAGTTTCAGGACAATGACTGTAAAAGCCATTGTTTCTATTATCCTGTTTATCGTTACCTATGTAGTGCTTATTTTTCTGGCCATCGCATTTATTGTCCTGTGCGGGATTCTTGGTTATGCATTAGTCACAACATCCTTGCACACCATCACAGTTATGGTTTCTATTGGTTTGCTCAGCATGGGTATTCTGATCCTGATTTTTTTGGTAAAGTTTGTATTTAAAAAACATGTTACAGATCGCTCACATTTAATTGAAATTACCGCGGTTCAGGAGCCTGCATTATTTCTGTTAATTGAAGAAATTGTGAAAGAAGTAAAAACGGATTTTCCTCAAAAGATATACCTTTCCGCCGACGTAAACGCTTCTGTGTTTTATGATTCGGGTTTCTGGAGTATGTTTTCCATACACACACACACACACACACACACACACACACACGTGTGTGTGTGTGTGCACACACACACACACACACGTGTGTGTGTGTGCACACACACACACACACACACACACACACACACATTGTTAATAATTGTTTGTTCATACACACACACACACACACACACACACACACACACACACACACACGCGTGTGTGTGTGTGTGTGTGTGTGTGTGTGTGTGTGTGTGTGTGTGTGTGTCCTCTGTGTGTGTGTGTGTGTGTATTTACATTCATTTGCCTTTGTTTGTGTCTTCTGTGTGTATGTGTTGGCTGTGTGTGTGTATTCATCTTGTGTTTGCCTTTATTGTATTCTTTATCCCTTTTGTTTTCTTCTGCCCTTGTTGTTGTTCATGTCTTGTTATTGTGTGTTGATTTGTGTCTGTTCTTCCGTTTGCCTTTTCATGTCTTCCCATGTGTGTCCATTTATTTGCTGTGTGTTGCTAGTTGACCTTTCATGTTCTGTTGTGTACCCATCTTTGTGTATGTGTTTGCCTTCATTCTCTTTATTTGGCTATCTTGCATTCTCCATTTGCTTTGTGTGTTCTTGCCTATTCTGTTCTAAAAATCGAAGCTTGTAATTTCCAACCAGTGGGCATCACATCCAAATACTACTGACCGGGTCCGACAGCTTAATACACTCGATTTGCCAACCAAAGGCAACGATATCAGGCCTGCTGCAAGCTTGTTCGCAAACTTTGAAACATTGCAGGATAATGTGACGGATATGTTATTTTCCTTAGTGAATTACCCGAACCTTCCTGTAAAAAGGAGTGGAGAACAGTTTATTGAAGAATTCAGAAAAGATTTCAGTGAAAATTCCTTTGATGACATTTACAATAATTATTACGACAATAGAAATCCTTCCGAAATTGACAATGATGTTTTACTGGCAGTGCAAAGCCTGATCCCATTAAAACACCATAATTTCTTTAGCAATGAATCGCTTGACCTCGTTTACACATTGGCAGGATTGGAAAGCGATATCGAAAGTCTAAACCAGATAAAGACAGGGAGTTATTCTGTAAAATCATTTAGTTATGACGGTATCACTTACACACCCGAAGATTGTGATGAGCTTATACCTAAGCTTGAAAAGGATAAAACCAAAGTGAGGGCAGAGCTGTACAACAACGATTTTAATATTTATAACTACATATTAAAATCAGCTGAAAATCAAGAAACCGGAGATAAAATTCAATCCTTGTATAAAGTGTTTTTCCATGTTAATCAGGTTTATGAGGAACGGCTTGCTTTGTATGTGGAGATGATAAACAATTCCGGGTTTATTTTTCAAACAACGCCATTTGACCTCATAAAAGAAAAATTAAAAATTCTGAGTGAAACAGAGAGGGACTTTAAAAAATCAATTACGCTGCTGTTAAGTGATAATTTATTTATAGATCAGATAACAGAAGAATTTGCCTCAGTTTTTAACGATTATTTAGAAAAAGATAGAACGTATTTTTACGATCAGTCATATAAAAATGATGAATTGAGTGTGATGTATACCTGCATGGATAACTACCATACCATTTTACAGAAAACGCATTTCAAATCAAAAAAAGAACTTCTGGAATATCAGGCAAAACTTTTCAAATCTGTTGAAAAGTTTTAATTATTAGTGAATTTAAACAGGAAAACCATCCGTCAAAGTCAGACGGATAGTTTTCCTGTTCTTTAAAAGACACCCCGTTCATCAGGTTAAAAACAGCACGCAGCTCTTCCTGGCTTGCATTCGCCCTTGTACCGCTTGTACCAAAGGTCAGTTCTGTTTTTCCTTCTTTCATTTGTTCAAAAACAGCCTCAACAAATGCACTTACCGGCGGAGCCTGATCATGTAATCCTTTTCCTCCAAGATCGGTATTTAATGCGGGCGGGATCATTTCTATTACTTCAATTCCCTTGCTATTTACAAGCGCACGTAAAGATTGGGTAAAGGAGCGGAAAAATGCTTTCGTTGCTGAGTATACAGGCACTTTGGCAAAAGGAGTAAATGCCAGTCCGGAAGTGACATTGATAATTGTTTTCAAAGCCGGAAGGTTAACAAAAAGGGAGGTCAGGTGTAAGGGAGCCTCAATGTTTACCCTAATTTCTTCCTGTGCACGTTTGAAAAAGTCATCATCTGAAACGGACATCCACTGTTGCATACCGGCATTGTTGATCAGCACGTTTAAATCGCTATGCTCGTCCGCAATCCATTGGTAAAGTTCCTCTCTTTCATTTGCATCAGACAAATCACAAATTTTCGTGATCACAGAAGGAAATTTATCAGTAACTTCTTTGAGTACTGACTCTCTTCTTCCGCAAATTATTACCGTATTATTTTCCTGTACGAAGCGTTCTGTCAGTCCCAGGCCAATGCCTGACCCGCCGCCGGTTATTAAAATTTTATTATTTGAAATATTCATCTTTGATTTTTTTGTCTTATAGTTTATTGTTTTCAATCACTTCTAATGCCGAACTTTTACAAAAGTACTATGCCAATCAATTTCAGGCCTTGTGCTTTTCAAATCAATACTTGTAAAATTCAAATGTCAGACAAACGCAGAAAAATACAGGGCGATCATATTTGACATTAATAATAACCTTTCATGTTCGACGGATTTGTGAAAAGAATGAAAATATCTAACTTAACCTGAAATCAATTCCTTACCCTTATAACCTTATCAGCATGAGATCAATATTACCAGCTCTTCTTCTTGCTATTACCTTTTTACAGAATCATTCATTTGTTATAGCGCAGTCTGCCAGGCAGGCAGCGCAGGTAGATTCCCTGTTTTCAGACTTGAACAAACCTGGTAAACCAGGCGCGGCAGTTGGTGTTGTTTATCAGGGGAAACTCATTTATGCCAAAGGGTTTGGCGAAGCGGACGTTGAAACAGGAGCGCCCATCACACCAGAAACTATTTTTCACGTTGCCTCTGTGTCTAAGCAGTTTACGGCGTATGGAATAGTCTTACTGGCGCAGGAAGGTAAGTTGTCTCTGGACGATTCTATTCAAAAGTACCTGCCAGAAGTACCTAATTTTGGAAAAACAATCACAATCCGCCATCTTATATACCATACGAGCGGCTTGCGGGATCAGTGGAGGTTGCTAACAATGGCGGGATGGCGTATGGATGATGTGATCACCAAGGACCAGGTTTTCAATCTGGTAAAGCGACAAAAAGAACTGGACTTTGAGCCGGGTTCAGCTTTTGGTTATTGCAATACAGGTTACACACTTTTGGCCGAAATCGTTGCCCGCGTTGGCCAAAAACCCTTTCCTGTCTGGATAGATCAGCATGTTTTCAAGGCACTTGGCATGAAAAATTCCTTGTTTTATAATGACCATGAGTGTATTGTGAAAGGCAGGGCTTATTCATTTCATGAATCTTCCGACACGGTGAAAAAGAGTGTTTTGAGTTTTGCGAATGTTGGTGCTACGAGTCTTTTTACCACAGTAAATGATCTGGCAAAGTGGATCGGAAATTTTCGCTCACCAATGGTCGGCACACAGGCAACAATGACTCAGATGCTGGAACGCGGAAGGCTCACAATGGGTGACACTTTGCCATACGCATTTGCACTGACGCATGACGAATTTAAAGGACTTGCCTATTACGGACATTCTGGTGGTGATGCTGGTTTCGGGTCATACCTGTGTTATTTTCCAAAAGAAGATTACGGCTTCATAGTGCTGAGTAATAAACGCGAGTTTAATATAAATAAAAAGATTTTTGAAGTTGCGGACATTTTTCTGTCGTCTCTTGTAAAAGAAGAAATGCCAGGGCAGGCACCTGTAGCCTCACCTTCTGCACCCCCGGCATATAAGTTTGATTCAACTTTATTCAGGAAATACCAGGGAGAATACGCGCTTAATGAGGAGCCGGATTTCGTTATGTCTTTCAAACGGGAAGGTGATCATTATTACGCACGGGCCAACGGACAATCTCAGATAGAAATGTTTCCGTTTGCCGATACGACTTTCTTTTTGAAATCGATCGGGGCATCAATTATTTTTCACATCACAAAAGAGAGCCGGGTTAACAAAATTACCCTCAGGCAAAACGGAGAGCGTCAGGCCACCAGAGTCCGGTATGAGCCATTAACGAATTTTATGGCCGGGCAATTCTCAGGTAAATATTATAGTCCTGAGCTGGAGACGCTTTACACCATTGAACCGAGAGGAAGCAAACTAAAGATGCTTCATGTACATCATGGTGAAACGGATCTGAAAGTAATCAGCAAAGATCGCCTGAATTCAGAGTGGTCGTTCGTAAGAAATATAGATGTTGTCCGGGACTCAGGCGGTAAAGTTACCGGACTTCGAATGTCAAATGACAGGGTTAAAAATTTATGGTTTAAGCGGCTGCCAGATAATTTCGCGGACTAATTGCAGGTTTCACGCAAAGTAAGAGGAGTTAAGGCGCCGCACAGTACCTTCAACTTCTTTTACTACTATATACCTTCTATTTTGCCACTAAGTCACAAAGGCTTTCAGGTAATATATTCTTCGCGTCTTAGAGTCTTCGTGCCAATTTTTGGTTCCTGCCAGCCTTTTGTTGCCAAAGTTATTTTAACCGAAACAAAAATCCTTATTGGACTACTCTGCGTAAACCCCTGTTCCAAAGTAGTTTTTTCTGAAATACATGTTTTAGTAATTTAAACCAAGACCTTATAACGTATTATGAAACCTATACTTACCACATTCCTCATTTTTCTGTTTTTTATCAACGCAAGCGGCGCAGATATTACCATCAAAATCACCAATAAATACCTCAACCTGCCTGTGTCTCAAAAACAGGACAGAAAAACGATGAAGTTTGAGATCAATGGAAAACAGGAACGTGCATTCAAAATAAGGTTGGCAAATGAACCTGAATACTGGGTATTTTGTGATTTGTCCGCTTTACAGGGACAAACGATTAAGATCAGTTATGAGGGGGATGCAGCAGCACTGAGCAAGATTTACCAGGATGATAAAATTGCAGGACAGGATTCACTTTACAATGAAAAAAACCGTCCGCAATTTCATTTCACTTCCAAAAGAGGATGGAACAACGACCCGAACGGGATGATCTTTTACGAAGGCGAATACCATCTTTTCTATCAGCACAATCCTTACGAAAGAGAATGGGAAAATATGTCCTGGGGACATGCAGTTAGTAAAGATATGGTTCACTGGGAAGAACTTCCGACAGCTTTAAGTCCTGATAACCTGGGAACTATGTTTTCCGGGTCAACCGTGATAGACTACGATAATACGGCTGGTTTTAACAAAGGAAACACACCGGCAATGGTTGCGCTTTATACAGTGGACAATCCCGATAAGCAGATACAGTGTGTAGCGTACAGCCTGGATAAGGGTCGTACCTGGACGAAATATGATAAAAATCCGGTCATAGATTCCAAGTCGAAATGGAACAGCAAGGATACCAGGGATCCGCGCGTATTCTGGTACAAACCCGGCAAACACTGGGTAATGGTGCTGAATGAAAGGGACGGACACACCATTTACACCTCCAAAAACCTCAAAGAATGGAATGCAGAAAGTCACGTAACCGGTTTCTGGGAATGCCCTGACCTTTTTGAATTGCCCGTTGACGGCGATAAGCACAAAACAAAATGGGTAATGTACGGCGCATCCAACACATATATGACCGGCTCATTTGATGGGAAAACTTTCAAACCGGAATCCGGCAAGCATTATTATACAACCGGTACTATTTATGCCGCACAGACCTTTACCAACATCCCAGAATCCGACGGCAGAAGAATTCAGATGGGCTGGGGGAGAGTGTCGCATCCGGGCATGCCATTCAATGGTATGATGCTGATGCCAACGGAACTGACATTGAAGACGACTAAAGACGGAGTCAGGATGTTCAGCGTTCCGGTAAAAGAAACGGAGCAATTATTCAAATCAATTCAGAAGTCATCCGCATTAACTGCTGATAACGCCAATGCCAAACTAAAAGAATTTCAGAACGCAGACCGTTTACGCATAAAAACAACCATCAAACTATCCCATGCAACCAATGCAGGCCTAAATCTCTTTGGACAAAATCTGATCAACTACGACCTGAATTTCAACCTGGTCAATAACGTTTTCTACTCCCCCGAAAACATGACCAGCACAGAAATAATTGCTGATATCTACATTGACCGTACTTCAATTGAAGTGTTCATAGACGGCGGAGCGTACTCATATTCAATGGAACGGAAACCCGTTGCCGGGAACAAGGAGGGTTTGAAGTTTTGGGGAAATAATATTGAGGTGAAGGATCTGGAAGTTTTTAGGGTGGAGGGGATTTGGTGAGTACTGGCTAGTATTGAATTTTAAGAACATTGTTAAGGTTAGGCATTTGGTGATACTAAACTGACCGGTGGTTGACTTAGTAAGTTCGCTATTATCCCTATCTTATTAAATTTTAAAATTAAAGAGCACTTGCAACAAGAACTAAAACCCTTCTGGACCAAAGTTTTCAGCTTCAACTGGAAATTCGGGCTTTTTCTGATTTTTGCCGTTTGTGTTCCGCGTTTCGTGCTGGTTTTAAATGCAAATGTTACAGGTAATTATGGTTCAATAGGAATTATCATGCTGGTTTCCGATCTTGCCCCTTTTATTTTCCTGACTAAATACGGACGAAAAGAAATTGGATTAATCAGGCCGAAAAAATACCAATGGCTTCTTTTTGCTTTTGTTTCCGGACTGGCGTTTAGTTTTTTGCTGCACTTTTTAGGACATAGTTTTTACAGAAATACCTATGAAAACTGGTACAATTATATTGGAAGATCTTACAAAATACCAGCGGGAATAAATGCCAACGATAAAGCAGTTCTGTTTACTATAATGGCCATCACCGGTATGACGTTCAGCCCCGTTGGTGAAGAATTGTTTTTCCGCGGAATTGTTCATTCCGGATTTGCCAGGTCAATTGGTGACAACAAAGCATCTGTTGTAGATAGTGTTGCATTTGCAGTAACGCACATTTCCCATTTTGGATTGGTTTTTATCGGCAATCAACGGGAATTTCTGGTTGCTCCGACTTTGATTTGGGTAACGTCCATGTTTCTGGTTAGCCTGTTATTTTTCTTATGTAAAAAACAGTCCGGATCGATTTTGGGAGCAATCATTTGTCATGCTGCTTTTAATTTGGGAATGATTTATTGCATTTTTTATCTGATGTGAATCGTCATTTATGAAATAGGCCTTTACTAAATAGAAAATGCCCTGAAAGGACTCAAATGACCTTTCAGGGCGTAATGTTTTATTATTGGCACCTGCGTAAAACAAAATCCAGATATTATTTAATCAGTTTTCCTTCGATGGAATCATCAAGAGTTTTTCCGATGGCAGCGCCGACAAGCATTTTGGCAAATGCGACGGCATTTCCGTGTTTGTTGTCCCAGTAATAGCCGTCTTTTGGTTCAACTTTCAGAATCGTAATTCTATTGTCGTCAATGCCTTCGGTAAACCACGTTTTCAGGATCGGTTCCCACAATTCTTTGATAATGGTTTTGTCTTTCATGACTGTCGCTTTGCCGAAAACACTCAGAAAATCTGAATGGGCCGAGCCCTGAAATAGTAACTGCACATTGGCATCAGACTGGACTTCGGCATTTTTGTTGCTGTCTTCTGCGCTGAGAAACCAGAAAATCCCATCGTCATCTACTTTCCGTATGGACATTGGTCTTACAGTCAATGCATGTCCGGTGGTTATTTTTGTACAGAAAAAACAGGTTTCTGCTGTTTTAGCCAGTTCTTTAATTTTTTGAATCGCTTCCTGGCCTAAAAGATCTTCGTGGTTTTTCTCTTGCTGTTGTTGGTTGATACTGTCCATTAGTTATTAGATTTATCAGTTTCCGGAGTTATAACAAAGATCGTTCCAGTTGATAATGTGGAGTTGCTGTGTAAGAGCAGGATAGCCGATTCCATTTCTATATCATCTTTCCTATTTTAGTGGTTTTTACAAAATGATTGTGATAGTTATTCGAAATAAACAATTAGGTAATTATTATTCAGCACATATCCTGCCTGTTATATTGTTTAGAAACGAATTCCATAAGAACATGATTTAGGCATGAAATTTTAATCGGACTATCTTTTCGAAACTTCTGACCAGCAAGATAATGGGCACCAATAAATGGCTGATTTTAATTATAATACTTTTAATATCCGGACTTGGTTTTTGGTGGTGGAAATCTCCCTCTTCCATTCACGCAAAAGAGGAGACAGCTGAAAAGCTGATGCCGGGTATTGGGTTTGCATCGCTTCAGATAACGGACGTGGATGATAAGCGGATCAAACTCCAAAGTAAGGTAGTGATCAATAATCCTCTTCCTATTAAAATTAATACGAAGCGCCTTGATTATACCATTTATATCGATTCAGTAAAAGTCATTGAAGATGCTTACGAAAAACCCGTCAGCATCCATTCTTCCGACAGTTCGACCATTGAATTACCGATGGAATTGCTGGCTAAACCTATGGCCCGGATTCTAAAATATTTTGATGACAATAAAATCGACAGTGCAATTTATTCTATGAAAACAACTTTTGAGGTAGATGTCCCAATTGCCAATGAACGTATTGTTACCTTAAATGTGTCGAAAAAACTGCCTGCAATGAGAATACCGGAATTTAAAATAAAGGATGCGGACCTGAATGCGTTATCGCTGAAATCAAAAGGTATGTATTTGCAGGTAGAGGTAATTAATCCAAATCTTTTTCCGCTCAAAATCAGTAATGGTGCTTTTTTATTCAACATTCAGGACGCTATGGAAATGAAAGGGGCTTTGCAAAATGTAGTAAACGTTCCGGCTAAGGGAAGCCGCAATGTGACTATGCACGCAGAAATTACAGATGGCAATATTCTCAAAACCGGGTGGAAATTACTTACAGACAAAAAAGGCACACATTTTAACTGCAAATTCAGTGGTAAAGTGGAATCGGATAATAAGATGCTCAATAACAGCAACATGGTAATGAATGTAAAAGGCACTCTTGACGAGATATTAAATGCAGTAAAGAATAAATAAAACGCCATATTTCTGTTTGTAACCGTCCTTTACTGGTTTTATGAAAAAATATCTATTTATTTTTCTTAAAACCAGTGTAAAATCTCATTGCTGGAATAATAATTGATATAATAATCCAAATAAATAATTGGATTATTTAGAAGTTAGCTATGGGAACGGATCAACAATCAAACAGTGCAGGAGGGCATCAATCGGATTCCGAATTCATTGATGAGCTTACCCAAATATTCCGGGCAGAACAAGCTTTGTTAAAAGCACTTCCCTTTTTTGCAAAAGGTGCTGTTTCAAAGGAACTTACCTCTACATTTGACTTATATGCAGCTCAGACAGGGGAACATATTTCTAAACTAAAGCAAATATTTAATCATCTTGGTAAAAGTCCAAAAAATGCATATCCGAATATTCAGCAGCATATTCTGCAGGCAGAAAAGGTTATTTCCAATAGTGAACTAACAGCTGCTGCCCGCGATTTGGAACTGATTTCGGCTGCCAAAAAAATTGTACAGTTTCAATCCGAAAACTACAGGGAGTTAGAAAGTAAAGCATTGTCATTGGGGCATGGAAATGTGGCGGATATTATTGAGTCAATTTTTAATCAGGAAAAAGAACGGGAAGCTATTTTTATAAAACTGGAAGTAGAACATGTATCTTCGAATAAAGGAAAGGATGAAAAAGTTCAGGAACGTTACCGTTTTACATTCAACAAATCAACAGGGCATTAGGTGTAATGTATTATAGTTATGTCTTCCTGACAATGTGGTAACATAAACTTAATGTGTTACCGGTTAGCAATACAGTATATGGCAGGATTGAGACATTTCCGGCTTTATTCTTTCTTGTGAATTTCAACATAATAAAAGATAAAGTTAAAATTTCGCTATAAGTCCCAACCCTGCCAAAAGTCTATTTTTCCAGAAAAAATAACCGTAGTTATTGCGTATACTCATAATCGTTTTTTTTATAATTTACGATTACAGCTTAACGGTAGAAAAAGTATGTGATTGAATCCTGCCTGAATCAGTTACAGGCTGTTTATGGCCTTACAGGAAAAGTATGCAGATTATTCCATGACAGTTAAGGAAGTGATGATGTGTTAGAACTGTTTGTAACTAGCTTATAAATATACTTTTACAAAAAAATGAAGCTGTTATTCACAGAATTTGACGGGAAAATATTTTCCGTTGTAGCCTTACTTTTTGTATTAAAATAAATTAATAAAAGAGGTAAAAAAAACGACAATAAAATGACTTTGGAACGGTTATTAGATACAATTAGTCAGTTTTTTAAAACAAACAACCTGATTATTATGATTTTTTACAGATACAAATACACCATCTATGCATCAACTTTTCTTCTGTTCATTGGCTTCGTAATCTGGTTAATTATCAAGCCATCAACCTTTGAAATCGCCAGTAAAAAACTTAATAAAGTAGAGTCATATGGGGAGATCAAATGGGTTTGGCAGCAGTTCCAGAACGATTTGGGCAGTAACGAAAACTGGAATGATTTAGTCGACAAAAAACTCCTGCAGATTTCATTAAATGACGACCAGAAACGGGATCTGGAAAAGTGGCATTCCAAAAGAAAAGAAAAAATCAGTCCGGCCGAAAAGGCAACTTCAAATAACAGGAACGACAAAGAGGAGGAACCTGCAAACCCCATGGGAGAAATTATTGCAGTAAAAGGAACAGGGGGTAATCAATCAGACAAAGATTTAGCCCGATTGTATAACAGGCTGGGAGACGAAAAGTGCGAGGCATTCAAAGCTGCGAATGCGCCTCATTTGTATCATATAGCAAATGAATATTACCAGTACGCAGCAACATTAACCAACACAAATCCGAAAGTATGCGAATAATTCTATATACGATCATTGCGTCTTCCATCTGGTGCTTTTCGGGCAGAGCACAAACACCCGTTGATAAATCAGGAGAATTGTGGGCAGTATGGGAAGAAGCTGAAAAAAGCTTGAAGCCGGCGAGTTTGACCAGGCTATTATACTTTACCAGGCTTATGAACCTGATTTTTCATTCAGGTTAAAACAAGTCAGAAAGTTAAAACAGCTGTATAGCGACGGTCAAAAGCTGCAAAAATCCGGCCGTTATGCCGAGGCAGTCAACGCCTATAAAAAGCACAGAAATCCCGATGGTGTAGGGAGCCTGAATGTGTTTGAAATACGGATCGAAGAATGTGTCAGAAAAATGACACGTCAGAACACTTCCAGCGTGAAGGATGTCGAAAAGAAGATTCTGGCGGCTGAGCTCGCATATAACGGACAGAAGAAACTTCGTGAACTGGATACGTTGGGTGCATTAAAAGATTACAGCCTTTCTAAAAAATATGGAGGGGATTTTTCGGGTACACTGAAAGAGCAATATGAAGAAGGGCTGAAAATTACCAAAGAACTGCGTGAATGGGGGCAACGATACAAGAGTTCCAAATCCGGCAGTTTGTCGCGTGAAGAAGAAAAGAATATTCTGGAAAGTTACCGGCGGATCAAAGGTGTGCCGGTTATCGGTTCTGTTGAATTAAAAGTAAAGCAAATAACAGCGGAATTGGAAGGAGAAAATTCCATGGTAAGTTTTGCGCGGAATTGTGACACTGATTTACTCCTGAATTATATTAACCAGAACAGGTACCAGTTTTCTTTTACGCAATCCATGATCAATACTTTGACCCAGTATAAAAGTATTCAGTCCAAGATCAGTACACTTAAGTCAGATGTGGAAAATGCGAGAACTGTCAGGAGTGCTTATTTCAGCATTGACAGTATGGTTAAATCAGTGGAAGAGCTGCCGCAGGATGTGAAATCCAGCCTGGAACTCTGCATAAAAAATGACCGTACCAAAACATTTGAAGGATATGCGGATCAGGCACGTAAGACAGGGAACATGAGTGCCGCCAGAAAGTTTGACTCCATTGCACAGGGGAAAGAAAATGCAAGGGATGAGGAAGTTTCGTCTGCCTGCGCCGGAATCCTGGTTTTTAACAAAGGTGTGATTGTTATACGCGAAAAACTGGAAGCCTGCAAGCCGGAAGATGCCCGGAAAGTATGGAACGAGATCGTATTTCAGCTCGCAGATTGTGAGGAAAAGGCCGTCATTTTACAGTCTTACCAAAGCCTGGCCGATTCCATTGCTGCTATGCAATCAGGCGAAAGTGTTTTTAATAATTATAAGGCAGATGCTCTAAAACTTTTGCAGAAAAGAAGATATAAGGATGCAAGGGAAAAATACGCGCAAATGGCTGATCTTGAAGTTTGCAATGCTGCTGAAAGAGACCTGGAAATTGAAAAGGGGCTGGGAGAAATTAAGTCCAAAGAAATTAAACCCATGTTTCGTGTAGGAATATCGGGTGGTGGTGGCACGAATTACCCCGTTTATAAAATCGCCAACAGCGATGTAAAAATGAGCTACGGACTGGTTACCTCGGGTGGGATAGATATCTCATTTATTGACCATCACAATCCGGTAGACCTGGTGGCAGGAGTGGAGTATCTGCATACGCAATACGAGGCCCTCAATAATGAAGGTTTTGCAAAGGAAGGCTATAAACTGGATGGCGTAAGTCTTTCACTGGTGATCAAGATACATCCTTCCAATACAAACCCGGATAAAATAAGGCCGTACATAAAGATTGGAAGAGAAGAAATTATTCCGGTAAGCTATCAGTATGATAATTATGCAACTTCGGTAACTAAACGGGATAAGGGGCCTCTCAATACACTTGTGTCCTCAATCCAGGGAGGATTTGGACTGGAAATGCAGAAAAAGGACTTTGGCTTTTTTGTTGAAGGGATTGTTAATTATGGCCTGAATGGCATCTATGACAACCGGCCTTCAAGTTTGGCCGCAAGCGGTAATCAGCAAATTGAAGCAAAATTCAGGAGAGTCGGGCTGAAAGTTGGACTTCGGTTCTGGTAATGTTTATAAATATTAAGATCCGGTACTTTTTGTAATGTACATAGCATTTTTATTCGGGCGCTTCATAAATTGAAACGGCATATAATATTTCTTTAAACCTGCCATTTTCAAAAACGTGCGTTTTGCCCTGCACCAGAAAAACAATCTGGGAGCTATTTTTATTTACCAGGATATGATCGCCGATTCCGGGCAGGCTCCACTTTGGAAACTCTGCCGTAAATATTCCCGCCGGAGCTGACCGATCTGCAATCGCCAGCTTTACAGTACACAATTCTTCCATTTTATTTCCGGTATAACGTTAATTATCGCTCAGTACAAGTTCAGAAAAACTAAACATAATCAGGGAATCCGTAACAAAAATATACCTGTTTATTCCGGGTCGCCTTCCTGGTTTACTGTTAATAAATAATTCGTTATGATTTATGGATGGTCTCACAACGCAATTTTAATAGTATCTGTTAAACACAACAGCCCGCTTTTTGAAGCGGGCTGTGAAAGGTATAATCAAATCCTGATTATGAGTTCCTGAAACGGAGTGAACCAAATGTGATCCGGCTTAATATCGTTTATCGAATTTGTCTATTTCTGAAATAGCATCGTCCGATAACTCATCTACTTCATCTTTCGTTTTTTCTCTAAAATACTCAACTTTATTCTCTGCCTTATCAGTCAGGTTTCCAATTTTTTCTTTTGCAGTATTTACCGCATCTTTGGTTGCTTCCTTAGTGCGGTCCCATTGATCCTTAAGGTTGTCTTTTTGCTGACCGGCCAGATCAACTATTTTTTCACGTGTTTCCTTGCCGGACATTGGTGCGAACAGAACAGCTGCCAAAGCACCAATTGCTGCACCTACAAGGATACCAATGGCGAAATCGCCTCCGTTGGATGATTCGTATTCTTCATCTGAATATCTGTCCTCATCTGAATATCTTGATTTCATAAATAATATTATTTAATGTGAATAGTTTGGTGCGGACTAAAAACGTGCCACTGCACATTATGCCGTCTTTGTGTTTAAAAACAAACCCTTAAGTCTGGTTAAAAGGGATTTTAGCTACGAATGGGTATAAGTTTTCTCAATAACGTATGTGCAGTTCTGGCCGGTTCAAGAGTTGTTATGGCGGATTTAATCTGTACTTATGAATGCTTTGAAGCTGGTTTTACGTATAAGCTAAACCTCTGATGGACTCCCTGTTTTGAGTTACGGTCCGTACCTGGCATGGAAATTTAACAAAGCAACTATTAATAATAATATAAATGAAATAGTATGTCAGGTATTGTAGCTATGGTGAGCCCCATAGCTATTATTTTAGACAATTGAATTAATTAAACTAAATTATGGCAAATCTTGACGTACAACCTAAAAAGAAATCATTTTGGTGGATCTGGCTTATCATTGCGCTGCTTGTGGCTGCAGCCGCAGTTTTTTTGCGCGGATGTGAAGAGGATCAGCCGACAACAGTAATTGAAAGTAGTGACAGCACATCAGGTAATGCGGCAATTACAATGCCTGAATGGGATAAAATAGACTTTAATTCTCCTGATGTTACATTCGATGAGGTTACTGACTCCTCTATCTCAGTTCAGGGTAATGACAATTATACTATTTATGGTTTGGGTGAAAATATACTTTTTGCCACTGGTAAAAGTAAAATTCAGGATTCGGCAGAAGTGCAGCTGAAACAAATTTCAGGTTCTATTAAAAAACGCTTTAATGGTATTCAGGTTGCAGTTTATGGAAATACTGATAATACCGGCAATACAAATAAGAACAAGAAATTGGCTGAGGATCGGGCAGAGGTTGTAAAAAACTGGCTGGTTAAAAATACAGATCTTACGGATCAGGAAATCACAATACGTTCAAAAGGGGAGTCTGATCCTAGTAGCTTCCAATGCAACGCAGGACGGAAGGAAAATGAACCGCAGGGTGGAAATCGTGGTGGTGAAACAGCGATAAGTAATAAGGATATTCTAATAATCAAAACCTGGTTAACACTCTGCTTCATGCAGGTAATTAACCAGGTTTTGTTTTACAAAAATATTACATAATCAAAAGCGGGTTTTGAATACGCGATTCAAGTGATGAGGTAGTTGAAAGTTCCATATTGGCGTATTCTACAATAAGGCTTTCTTCGGATTTGGTACGGTAAATACCAAATTTCCAGTATGGGCCCACAATATCATTGTTGCCAATTCCAACATCACTCAGATTTAGCATTTCTACACCATTTTCCCACCATTGCAATTGTCCTTCGTCGTGCGAAAAACGGATACGCATTACATTTCTGACCCATTGGCCACGAGGTAATTTGCCTTTATAACGGATAACACCGGTAGTATTATAAGTTGCAAACGGATCAGTATTGGCACAGGTTGTAATGGAGAGGTCATCTTCTCCAACAAAACGAAATGTCAATATGGGTACCGACGCTGCTTCACCAGGGTCCTCGGTAGCGTGGAACTGGCCAAAGTGGCAAAACTTGGATGTAACCGGACTGCCCGGTTCAACTCTCACAGCGTAAGACAGCCACACATCCTGATTGAAAGGCATTTTGTCAAGAGAATATAATTCAGACCTTTCTTTATCTTTTCCCAGATCGCTCAGCCACTGGTCGCCAGAGTTGAGCTGAAACTTATAAATCTGGCTTGTCTTATTCTTTGCTACGTTTACAGAATGGCTCCTGTTCGGACTTTGTATCCTGTATTTGTTTTTAAAAATATCCAGTTTCCTTGTACTGAAACCTGCGTTCACAAACTCAGGAGGAAACAATGTTTCTACAATTTCTTCTTTTTCATTTGCTGAAGTACCGGCTTCCCAAAAACTGCCGGTCTGTAATTCATACTCCGAGACTGGCACTACATACGCATCCGATACATTGCTGGCCCAGGTGCCTCCGTTGGTTCTCTGGATTAATATATCGTGTACCGAAGAAGATGGGGGTAGCAGCCAGCATGTTTCACTACTACGTTCCAAAGGCTCCGGGCCCGTAGGAATATAACTGGTGGAAATGCTGCCTTCTTCAAGCTGCGGCCCCCATATATAAATTCCACTGTAATTATTTCCCCAGTATTGCCTTTCATTTTCAGTTACTTCCACTCCGATACAAGTATCCATTTCTGTTTTTTCCGCCATGATCGTTCCTGAGCACCGAAACCATCCATTTCCAATTGGCAATATATCCGCTGATATGTAAGCAGGGTTTACACTTCTGCTCACTGTTCCGTCGGAAAGATCAAAATGCACTGTTGAACCTTCAAGATTAAAATACGCCCATTTCCGCTCTCCCGCCCTTACAAAAACACTGAACGTGTAAATTTGTCCGATGTTTACCAGAAGGTTTCACTGCCGGACGGATAAAATGTGCATTCGGGGAAAAATCCTCTACCAGTTTTATTGCTTTTGACTGATTGTCAGGAGAGATAAAACTATCCGTTCTTACTATCACATTACGGAAAAGCCAGATAGACGTATCGTCGAGTGCCAGGGATTGTTTTAACAGGTTGGTTGCTGCCGGTTCAATCATCAGGCCCCTGAGCTTCCGTGTTGACGGATCGTAATTGTAACGCTCGCCGGCATAAGGACGATCCGTTGTCGCAAAATATGTGCCCGGAGCAGTACCAGCCTCAAATTGTGCACCCCAGATATATAAGTCCCTGCCTGTTCCTGTATAATTGATAAGGCCAAAGTCATTAGCCATAAATAGCTGAAAACCGGACAATGTACCACTATCAGGATTACCTGTTACTGATACCCTCCACCAGCCATCCCCAGCATCTGTTATAGTATTGTTAATTACATTTTCGGTCCGGGATAGAATTGTACCATTAGATAAATCAACAAAAACATTCGGGTTTCCTCCTGAGTAACTCGAAGGATTCATGAAGCTTAGCCTGGCTTTTGAACAGGAACCAGCTTTCAGGTATACGCTGAAAGTATATTTAATCCCCATATTGACCGTCACACTGTGGCTCAGCCGGTGTTCTTCTCTTTCATTGGTTTCAGTCAGTACATTCACTGTTTTTGACCCATCCGGTGCACGAATGTTATTGACGGCATCTGCTGCGCTGCCTTCTTTTGTCCAGCCATCATTGATAATGTCTTCGCTAAATGTTAAGAGGTTTTGATGAGCATAACTTAAAATCCCACTTGAATTGAAATATGTTGCAGAGGAGGAACGACTAAAAATAATGCTTTCTGTTGCTGGTTCTTCACTAATAAAATTCCTTACTGGTTTCAGGTTTCTAAAAAACCTTGATTTTGCCTCAGCATTTTTTGGAACAATAAAAGGCGGAACACTGAAAAGCATAATTCCAGCCATGGAAAAATTTTTCAGGAAGTTTCGTCTCGTTGCCATATTACCAAACAGGTTTAAATTGTGATATTCCAATATTACTAAAATAGAATTTGTATATAATTAACCTAAAAATAGCTCATATAGTTATAAAAAGAAATTTTTTTATTTACACAATAATTAGAAATTGTACTAAAACCATATTATTTAATCTAAAATTTATTTGATTAGATAGAATCTTATTGTGTAACCTAAATGTTCAAAAACGTAGCAAATTTGTAAAATTAAGATATGGCAATGTAGTATGAATTGTATTGTTCGCTGCTTATAGTTTTAATATCTAGTCTTAAAATCATTTTGGAGTCGCAGATAATTAGTATTGGTATAAGTACGGAATTGAATGTAAACAGCAATTATTAATTCGTAAAATATATATATGTTAATATTTTTATGTATTATTTCATGAAAAATGTGTTAATTGCTGTTAGATAATAAAATACCAAGGATGGTTGCTTTTTATCAAATAAAAAAATCGTTAACAATCTAATTAAGTATAAATCATCATAATATACCCGTTTGTATCTGAAAGTTTTCTAAAATGGTTTTTAAAATAAATACAGGATTATATTATGGTAAAATCAATAGAAGCCTTTCATAAATATTTATTTTATAAAAAAAACAGTATAAAAATTTTGTTTTATAAAAATACTTGCTAACTTGAATTAGAATTAATTTGTAATATAAATTCTAGTCAAATGTTCGAAATTTAGGGCAATGTTAAAAAACAGAATATATAGTCAGGATGAGCTGGCAGTAGCCCTGAAATGCAATGACATTAATGCATTTGAATATTTCTATGATCGGTATGCTGCTGCTTTGTACGGTGTCATTTTGAGAATTGTACACGACGAGCAGGCGACAGATTTATTATTCCAGGAGTCCTTTCTCGAAGTTTATGAAAATATCAGGAATCATGATTCAGGCAAATGCACCATTTTTACCTGGGCCCTGTCCATTTTTAAAAGGAAAGCAATGGACTACCACCAGTTAGTACTTGCGTAAAAACAGGAATTTTTTAACCTCAGCGTTAGCACATATAAGAATACTTTTAAACTCTAAATAGCAAGGACAAATGTTACATGAAAAAATATTCATTCTGGAAACCAGACGTACTGTCAAGCTGATAGTCAGCAGAGAGCGTACGCAGGATCATTCCGATACAAAGACAAAAATAGAGGTACTGATCAGGGAGGCCAATGAGCAGGATTTTCGATTACCGATTGGCATCAGCCATCCGCAATACTGGAAGCTGAAAAGATTGGACTCTGAACAGGCGGCTATGCTTCAGCTTTCGTACAGCGGGATTACTGAAAGACAGATCCGCAGTGCAATAAAGGAAATGGACTCGCTGGCTGAACGTATTCCGGTAATGGCTTAATTACTGAGTGTTTGTGTAACGGTAATAAAAATGAGGCGGTCCATTAAAGACCGCCTCATTTTTATTCCTCAACAGACCTTATCACAAACTTTCTTGTAAGCCAGTCGTGACTTTGGCTTTCGACAATTTTGCAAAATTTGATAGTCAAAAGTCGAAGGCTGATAGTTTCTCAAAAATCGTGATAAGGCCTTAATGCTGTATAGTTTGTGCTATAGTAAATGTTTAATTAGTTACAACTATGTTCTGGCTGCCTGCATCTTTATTACCCACATGGAATTGGATGAACCATAATCAAGCCCGTTTTCGCATCTTTCAAAGCGTCCGTTCACAAGCTCAAAACCCATAATTGTGCCTCCGTTTTTTTGTATGGCATGGTTAGCCAGTACGAATAGCTCATTCCACAGGCGTGCTAATAAAGATTCTCTGGCTAATTGTTTGCTGTTGTCCAGCCCATTTATCTCAAAACTTTCTCCATATCTTAAAAGGAGGAATTGCTTAAAGCTTTCGTTATTCAGAGTAATAACTGAGTATTTTTTCTTCTTTGTCTGCCATGGTTTTTAATCGTTTGAATTTAACAAAGATATAATTCGGGCTACCCATGAATTAATTTGATACACAGGGCAATAAATATAATAAATTCTACTAATATTTAAAACATAATTCTATATAAATATTAAATCTATTTTCTTTTCTGGGAAAAATTACTAAGTTTTGCTACTATATCAAAATTAATTGTAAAATAATGTCAATCAATTTGTAGAATTAATTCATTTTTACTTACTTAGCGGTATTATTAATTTCTTGGTATACACCTATCAAAGAATCAGGATGCAAACACACATTTATAACTTCCAGAACAGTCAATTTAACCACCTTAATAATTGCTTTGTTATATTCTATCTGTAACGGGCAAGAGTCAGAACTCAATCGTCTTCAAGATCAGATCGTCCGTATAAAAGATAGCACCCAATACGTTGATGTTTTAAACCGAATTGGATTTTTATCATATATGAACAGCGCCGATAGCTGCCTCAACTACGGCATACGCGCCAAACACATGTCCGACCGGCTCTCGTATTCCAAAGGCAAGGCCGATGCGCTTGTGAATATTGCAACTGCCATGTATCTGAAAGGCTTTCCCAGTCAGTCACTTGCGTTATTTACAAAAGCATTATTCCAGTATCAGGCAGGTAAATATGATAAAGAAGTTATTCTGATGACGATGAATTCCGCTGTCTTATATCATGATCTGGGTGATAGCTTAAATGCTGCTAAATTCTCACGTTTGGCTTTGGAGCAGACTGAAAAATTCGCTGGTGATTCGGCTATGAGTATGCTCTATGCAAAATATGCCATGCTAAAACCATATTTGTTAGCAGATTCTTCAGACTATTATCTTGATAAAGGCTACGAAATTGCAGTCGATTATAAAGATAACCGGGCGATACTTTTCATTCAGAACCTGCGGATTGAAAAACTGTTAAAGGCCGGACAGCTAAAAAGTGTGCTGCCCATCATACTTGGTTCTTTGGAAATGGCACGGTCATACCAAATGCCTTACTATGAAATACTTGCCCTGGATAGTTATGCGCGGTATTTTCTATTGTCTGATAAACTGGATAATGCTATCAAATGTTACGAAAAAGGTTTTCAGCTTACGGTGAATAATGGATTTAGTACTATGAAGTCTAAAATGCTGAAAGCATTACTAAAAGCATATAACAAAAAAGATGACCAGCGCAATATTGCACGTATAAACGGAATTTTGATTGCCGGCCTGGAACGGGAAAATAAGAGTAACAAAAATTTTGTTGGCGATTATATCGAATTTAACAATATTCAGCAAAAAAGATTTGAGTTTGAGGTACAGCAACAGAGTGACCAGAGAATGATTTATCTGTTAATTGGATTTTCAGTTATTGCAGTAATTACCATTATATACATTCTTTTTCTTAATAAAAATCTGGTTGTCAGCAGTATGAGGTACAAGGTTGCTAACCAGAAAGTGATTGATCAGAATTTGCTTTTGAAGGAATCCGATCATTTTAAGGCAAGCCTTATTTCTATGCTTGCGCACGATTTCCGCTCGCCGCTTACAACCACACTGGGCATGATCAATGTTTTGAAAGATAATGATTTTGAAAAAGGCTCCCTGGATAACTTCTACAATTCTTTACAGGAAGAAGTCCGGAATACATTGCTGACATTTGATAATATACTGGATTGGGTTAAAAAACAGTATGCAGGTTATGAATATAAAGAGGAGGAGCTGCTGATCCATGACCTGATGCAACAGGCCGCTTCCATGCACAACCCGACAATAACAGCCAAAGGAATATCACTGATCAACCAGGTTCCTGAACATGCTATTATCAATACGGATAAAGAAATCATTCAGTTTATCAACCGAAACCTTATTCATAATGCTGTAAAGTTTTCACCTCAGAAAGGTAATATTTTTATCAGCACCAGTTGTACCGACAATGAGATTATAATTGCCGTGAAAGATGAAGGCTGTGGTATGAGTTCAGAACAGCACGGGCAGCTGTTTAAAATGAGTTCCGGTGTATTAAATGGCAGTTCATCTCAAAAAGGAGCAGGAGTAGCCCTTTCGATTTGTAAAGAATTTATTGACAGGTTAAATGGAAGAATCTGGTCTGAAAGTACGCTGGAAAAAGGGACAACCCTGTATTATGCTTTACCAAGGGGAATGGCGATGTGATATATTGAATTCTTCCATGGTCAATTTATCCAAATTAATCGGGCCCGCCATTGCAGGTTTAGCCATCGAAAGTCATTGCTGTTTTCTTATACAGGGCAGCGCGTTACAAACGCGAAGCCAAAACCACCCCGATTGCAAATCGGGGTGAGCTGAAAGTTTAAGTTATTTCAACCCTTTCTCTATATAATCCGAAGTCTCCTGTCCTTTGGCTTTTGCCAGTTTGTCCAGTCCTTTTTTGAAACCGGGATCTGTGTACATGCGATATTGAACAGGAACTTCATTCCTGGATTTAAGCAGCATATCAACACCTTGTTTAACAGTATCGGGGTTTTGAAGATGGATGAAGTAGTCTGCAAAGTTTTCCGATTTCATCATTTTCCTCCATGATGGCATTTTTTCGTATAAATCTGTTACGATACCCAGGTCATCATCATTTCCTTTTTTTGACATTTCTTCCAATACTATTGTAGCCAACCGCTCTTTGGCATCACCAGCATATTTTTTTGCCAGCGTGTAACCTTGCTCGGGTACAAGCGTAATTAATCCTTCCAATGCTGCTGCCGATACAGAATAGCTGCTGTCACTTACATTATTTTCATATAATGCCTTATACACCGGATTCTTAGTTTCGTTTAAAAACGTGATAGCAGCGGCTTTTGCATATTTATTCTTTTCATTCAATGCTATTTTATATATCATTGAAATGACAGCGGTATCCTTTGCGAATTTCGATTTTTCCAGGTTTTCAATTGCCTTTTCACGCAGTTTAGGATATTTGTCGGTCAGTCCGGTGGCCAGTTCTTTCATTTCATTCTTGGAAAAATAATTCAGTGCCTCTAACCGGTCTACAAATAAGGGCGCATGTTTGATCTGGTGAATGTAATTTTCAGGTGTTTTGTTATCCGTTTTGGTGCACAACAGAACCTTATCCGCATCAAAATTGATAAGGTCCGGATGTTTTGAATAACTAAAAGTCAGCGTGTCTGTTTTATTTTCAATCCAGGTTTTGTACCTCTTTTTTCAGATCCTTCATAAATGTCAATTGCAACCGGCAACCTGAAAATTTTACCAGTATTCTGCATTTGCTGAACGATAAGGGTTGCTTTCTTTACATTATCATCGTATTGATATTCAATCTTAAGATCGGGATGGCCGCTTCCGAAATACCATTGGTTCCAGAACCAGTTCAAATCCTGCCCCGTAACTTCCTCAAATGCCAGGCGCATCTGGTCTGCTTCACCAGTTTTAAATTTATAGGTCGTTAAATACAGGTTTAACGATTGAAAAAATGCTTCTTCACCCACATAATTTCGAAGCATTTGCAGTACCCTGCCACCTTTTTGATAGGATACAACATCAAACATATCTTCTTTATCCGGGTATCTGAACCTGACAAGATCCTTATTTGCACCTGCTGAATCCGATAAATAATTTCTCAGTCCGTATTGATTTTCATCGTCACCGGCATCTTTACCGTATTTGTATTCCATCCATAACGTCTGGCTGAAATCGGCCATGGATTCATTGACTGTTAAATTACTCCAGCTTTCTGCCGTCACCAGGTCTCCAAACCAATGATGGAATAACTCGTGTGCAATCGTGGTTTCCCATCCATTGTTATCTGTCAGGTCACGTGCATTCTGATAAGCGTATAATCCGTGCAGCGTTGCAGTGGTATTTTCCATGGCACCGCTTACATAATCGTACACCACCATCTGCGCATATTTGTTCCATGGATATTCGATTCCAAGTTTTTGTGAAAAGAACTGCATCATTTCCGGCGTATAACCAAATATTTTGCGGGCAACAGAAGCATACTTTTTTTCTACGTAATAACTTACTTCTTTGCCTTTATACTGGTCTTTGACAATAACGAAATCCCCAACGCCCATAAAGAAAAGATAAGGCGCATGTGGAAGATCCATTTTCCAGTAATCAGTTCTGGTTCCATCAGGGTTCTTCTTCTGGCTGATCAGCGCCCCGTTACTTAGCGTCACATATTTTTGCGGCACAGTCATGTATATTTCCTCAGTCGACTTTTGGTTGGGTTTGTCAATCGTCGGCATCCAGGCACTATTGCTTTCAGTTTCTCCCTGCGTCCATATCTGTATGGGTTTGTCCTTATCCTCGCCCTTCGGATTGATGAAATACAAACCCTTTGCATCATTAATTGCTGCACTTCCTTTAACTTTCAATTCGTTGGGTTTACTCGTATAGGCGATATAAATCGTATATTTTTCATTTTTCTTGTAAATCCTGTCGAGCGTAATTTTTAGCTGAAGGCTATCGTACTGATATTTTAGATTAGTTTTTTTTGCAGCACTAAACAAGGCAACCTCCTTAATATCCATTCCTTTCGCATCCAGCAGGAGGGAATCAGTAGGATAAAAATGAGGTTTCAGCGTGAGCCATTCTTTGCCATACATATAGGATTTCTCATAATCAAATTTCACTTCCAGTTTTGTATGGACCAGATCATTGATCCTGCGATAGGAGTTACGGTAAATCCTGGTCCAGCTTGAGTCTGCTGGTTCAGCTACCGTTTGTGCTTGCACATGCAGAACAGCAAACATCAAAGATGTCAGAAGGAGTAAATTTTTAGTCATTGAAACGGAAGTGAAATTTTGTTAAAATGAGATCAATCCAAGTTACAATTTTTTTCTCACACTTTAAAAACTTTGCATCAGAGATACAAGATCATAGCGATGATATTTATTTAACGGTAATTATGATTCCGTTTCATCTAAAATGGCTGGATTATATGTTTTATTCAAGAACGTATGGTAATAAGAGTACAAGCCAATTCTTGGGGCATGATGTTTTATTGCTAATGGGAATACATTTTTATTCAAATCAGATTTTAAATATATTCCCTATACATGGATAATTATACAATGCTTCAATTTTTTGAATGGTATTACCCGGCTGACGGAAGTTTGTGGAACCATTTTAAAAATGAAGCTGAAAGGCTCAAATCTATCGGGATCGATACGGTTTGGCTTCCGCCTGCACACAAAGGAATGGCAGGGGGCAAGTCTTCCGGTTATGATTCTTATGATCTTTACGACTTAGGAGAATTTGACCAAAAAGGGTCAGTCAGAACAAAATATGGCACCAAAACAGAATTGATCGATGCTATTGCAGCCGGGAAACTGGCTGGTTTGCAGGTTTATGTTGACATCGTCTTAAACCACATGGGTGGAGCAGATGAAAAAGAATTAGTAACGGTCAAAAAAGTAGAACCTGAAAACAGGAACGAATTTATCAGTGAACCTTTTGACATAGAGGCTTATACCAAATTTACATTTCCGGGAAGGGCAGGGAAGTACTCCGATTTTGTCTGGGACTTTCAATGTTTCTCAGGAGTGGATTATAATGCCAGTAATCAGGAAACTGCCATTTATAGTATCCAGAACCAATATGGTGAAGGCTGGCAGGATGTGCTGGACCTGGAAAACGGGAATTATGATTACCTGATGCTGTCCGATATAGAATTCAGGAACCCGCACGTACGAGAAGAACTTTTGCGCTGGGGAGAATGGTTTTATGAAACCGTTGGATTTGATGGTTTCAGGTTGGATGCGATCAAACACATGGATCCGGAATTTTATATAGAGTGGCTGGATCACCTCCGGAATAAATATAAAAAAGAGTTTTATACTGTAGGAGAATACTGGGCACCTTATGATCTGCAATCTATGCTCGATTATATTGAAGCAACCGGCAGCCGTGTTTCGTTGTTTGATGCACCTTTACAAGCTAATTTTTTCCGGGCGTCCAAAGAAAATAGTGATTATAACCTGAGTACAATCCTGGATAATACGCTTGTTCAGAGCTGTCCGCAGCTTGCCGTGACACTCGTTGAAAACCACGACACACAGCCGCTGCAATCCCTGGAACAGACTGTGGAATTCTGGTTCAGGCCCTTGGCTTATGCAATTATACTGTTCCGCCAGGACGGCTATCCATGTATGTTTTACACTGATCTGTATGGAGCCAAATATGAAGATGAAGGCAATGATGGCGAGAATCATGAAATAACACTCAACAAACTGGATCAGATTGAGGTGATGTTAAGTGCGAGAAAACACCAGGCCTATGGAAGACAGAATGACTATTTTGATCAAATGAACTGTATTGGCTGGACAAGGGAAGGCGACGACGCACACGAAAAATCGGGTTGTGCGGTGATCATTTCAAATGGTGAGGACGGATCGAAAGTTATGAATGCGGGGGTACGAAATGCCAATAAAATATACGTTGACTATTTGGGCCACGTTCAAGATGAAGTTATGATTGGTGAGGATGGTTCGGCAGAATTTAAGGTAAAAGGAAGATCCGTTTCTGTATGGGCAGAAAAAAATCATAAGATCGTAATAATAAAATATATAATTTATCTTTCATGTCACTTGCTGTGTTCCCTTTCCGGCATGGGTTTTTTAGAGGGATACATTATCAAACAAACAGATTACTAAGGAATTATATGAAAATGACAGGAAAAAGCGTAATCACCTACAGCGTGTACGCAGCAACCAACGTAACTACAATGCTACGCCCACGCCGTCAGGATGGCCAATCGGTGATAAAGGAAGGATTTGAGATCAATCCATCCGTTGAATTTTCTGAATATACCGACCTTTATGGAAACCCTTGCCAGCGCTTTGTTTTACCTGTTGGGCAGGTAACGATTTCTACGGAAGTGCAGGCTCAGGTGAATGTTACCAAGCCTATACCTAATCCGGTTCCTGCGTACATTCCAATTGGAGACCTGCCCGATGAAGTGATGCATTACATACTTCCAAGCAGGTATTGTCAGTCGGATTTACCCGAAATTAGCAAACTGGCCATGGAAATTGCCGGTAATTTTGTACCAGGCTACGACCAGGTTGAAGAGATCAGGAAATGGATACATAATAATGTGAAGTATCAGTACGGTATTACTGATTCGACAACTACTGCGCTTGACCTCGCTCAGAATCGAATTGGTGTTTGCCGTGACTTTACACATTTGGCTATTGCACTTTGCCGCAGCCTGAGCATTCCCACACGTATGACTGTCGGTTATCTGGACAAACTTCAGGAAATGGACTTGCATGCGTGGTTTGAAGTATTTATTGGTAATCAATGGTATACTTTCGACGCAGTTCAGGAATTTACCGAAGGATACCGGATCGAAATTGCGCATGGACGTGACGCAGCTGATGTAGCTATGGTTACACAGTATGGAAATGCAACCCTGGATTCGCTTCACGTAGAAGTTCATCTCCTGGACCCGGAGCCGGTTAAATAAAAAATAATAAATTTTGGATTAAGTTTAGTATTGCAATCGCAGGTTATAAGTCCCTGAGATTGCAATACTGGCGTATATGGCCAGATGTGAATTGCCAGATTTCTAATTTATATCAGAACTTCTATTTCTGCCCTTTTTTTGTAAAACAAAAGGATGCAAATTTGTTCTATCTTGCATGAAACATTGCGGCTGACCATAGTACAAAATAGTTGGATTTATCATTTATATACTCTTCAGACGCTGAACCACTTGTGAAGAAATAATCAAATGAAAAATACAGTTGTTAATCTGAATAATTGTGATTCAGAGCCTATCCATATTTCCGGCCATATACAATCTCATGGTTTTCTGGTTGGTATTGATGAAGACCAGATCATTTGCTATTACAGTGAAAATATAAAATCATTTTTGCCGGAATTAACAGATAAACTGTTTGGGCAGAACGTAAACCGGCTTTTGACTTTCTTCGGTATAAACAACCCGGCTGAATTTATCAGCAATCTTATAAGCTCATCAATTGAGTCCGGCTTTGAGCAACACCGGCCGTATCCGGTTAATCTTGGCAGCCAGCCTTATTATCTGCTTCTTTCACCGGCTGATCCTTATTATTTACTTGAATTTGAGCCAGCTATTGAAGATTTACATTCGAATATACAAAAGGTAATAGGCCGTTCTATGTCAGAAATGATTGCTGACAGAAATCTTTCAAATCTGCTTCATAATACGGTTGTACAGGTTAAAAAAGTCATTCAGTATGATCGGGTCATGATTTACAGATTTGCGGAAGACGGCCACGGAGAGGTAATTGCAGAAGCAAAAAACGAAGATTTAAAACCTTTTCTCTGGCAGCATTATCCTGCATCCGATATTCCTAAGCAGGCACGTGAACTTTATAAGCAAAATTTTACGAGACTCATCGGGAACGTTCATAGTATTCCGTCTCCTGTTCTTGCATCGCCTATATTGGAACATAAACCGCTGAACCTTACATATTCGCAGCTAAGGGCGGTGTCGGAAATACACATCCAGTATCTGAAAAATATGACTGTGGAATCAAGTTTCAGTATCTCACTGATGTACAGGAATGAACTTTGGGGACTGATCGCCTGTCATAATTATACACCGCGTTATATCGACTATAAGGCCAGGGAATCCGCATGGTTGTTAGGATTAATTCTTTCATCAGGTCTTGAGTTCAAAAAAGATGAAGAAAATATACTGGTCTCCGAGAAGTTTAAATTAAGCGGAGATTCATTATCCAAGTATCTGCATAGCAGCGATAACCTGAAAATGGCACTTACCGGCCATCAGACAACACTACTAGATGTTGCAGATGTAACCGGAGCTGTGCTGCTGTTTGATAATAATTTTTGTAAACTAGGTAAAACTCCGAATGATAGCCAGATGAAAGAATTAGTTCTTTGGCTTAAAACACAAACAATAACGTCACTCTATTACACCTCAGAATTATCCGTAGTTTACCCGCCCGCAACGGTTTTCAGTGATATTGCAAGCGGAATAATGGTATTGAAAATTTCAAATAACGAGGAAGAATATATTATACTTTTCAAGCCAGAGGTAAGGCAGACAATCAGATGGGCGGGAAATCCAAACGACAAGATGGAGACTGTTATTGATAAAGGAATGAAAAATATTTCACCGCGTTTATCTTTCGAGGTCTGGCTTCAATCATTTAAGGAGAAATCCGGTAAATGGACTGATCAGGAGATCAGCTCTGTTACACGGCTGAGGGAAGATGTGGTTTTTGCTATAAACCAGAAAGCTGTCGAAATCAGTAAAATGAATGAAAAACTAAAACTGGCCTATGATGAGCTGGATACATTCAGTTATACGATTTCGCACGACCTGAAAAATCCGATAGCTGCGATCAAAGGTTATTCAGAATTGTTAAAAATGGATGTCCAGTCTGAGGATTCCATATTTGCAGTCAGCCGCATTATTGCAGGAGCTGATAGAATGAACCGGATGATCAATGAAATATTACAGTACTCACAAATTGGTAATCTGAATCTGTATCGGACAAATATAAAGACCAGATCTGTGATTGAGGAGGTTATTGAAGAATTGAAAGTAATATATCCTGAAAGAAAAATTGAATTTCAAATTTCAAGAACACCCGATTTATATGGGGACCGCTTAATGATTGGGCAAGTTTTTTCCAATTTATTAGCTAATGCAGTCAAATATTCACTGAATTCAAATCCTGCTGTTATTTATATTGACGGGTCACTGGTCGACGGAGAAATTATTTATGAAATAACCGATAATGGAATGGGTATAGCCACAAAACATTTGTCGGATATTTTTGGATTATTCCAGCGACTCGACAATGTGAAAGACATTGCAGGCTCAGGAGTCGGACTGGCCATTGTGAAAAGGATCATGGACAAACATCATGGTAGAATTTGGGTAGAAAGTGAGCCTGGCAAAGGTTCCTCATTTTATATAGCTTTCAAACAGTAGCTCTACCAAGCTGAAAATTTGCACAATACAAATATTTTATTAAAATTTTCGAATTTTGCTTTGAGAAATTAAAATTATACTACAAAATATGTAGATATAATTTAAAATTATTGGTATTATTACTAAAAATAACTATCGTATTATTTGGATAAAAATATACCGTAGTTAAATCTCGTCCGCTTCTGTAAAGCTCATTACAAAACTATACCTATGAACTCAGATAATAAAGCTCAGATTTATCGGGATAAATTTCCGTCCCTTATCAGCGAAAGAATGGCTGCACAGGTAGATATCCGTTATAAAGTAAGGAGGGATTACAGCAGGTATAATCTGGTTATTTTTGCATTTGACTGGGCTGAAACAAAGGAAGGCAACCGGTTCTGGAGCGATATCAGGAAGTTGTATGGACGTAACGAAAATGCCTCGGAAGATCACATTGCTGAGGTATTCAGAAAACATAACATTGACCTTCCGGTTATGCTTCGGATGGCGAATAATGACTTTATACAACTTAATTTCATCGGTAAGTGAAACCCTGTAAAGTCCTGTTCAGCCAAACCTGTACCTATACAACATATGGCTGCAATTGATTATTTATTTGTCATTTTAGGTTACATTATTTTTATTTCAGAACTTTTTTAGTTGAATTTCCGCTATTATTACATAAACCGCGGATCAGTCAAGTATGTCAACTCACGTTCAGAAATATAATGTACCGGTAATAAAAAAGTTTCAACCGGACGATTCCTATAATTTTCAACCTACTCCCAAACCAACAGGCACTTACCCTTTTCATCTGGATTTGCAGGCAATACAGCCGATAACCGACGATCAGAAAATGGTATTTCATATGCTGGGTGATACCGGCAGTATCTATCATTCGGATTTTCTCCGCCATGTAGCTGGCGAAATGTCCAAACAATATGAATTGGCTGAAACTTCCGGCGACAGGCCTCAGTTTTTGTATCATCTGGGTGATGTCGTATATAATCACGGCGAAGCAAAAGAGTATAAAAGACAGTTTTTTGAGCCTTTTGAAAATTACCCTTCCTCCATTTTTGCCATTGCGGGCAACCACGACAGTGATGTAAATCATGCAAGCAAAGTACCTTACAAGAGCCTGGATGCATTTGTAAATGTATTTTGTGACACTGCTCCCCGCACTGTTGCATTCAGTGGGAATGCCAAACGGAAAAGTATGATCCAGCCCAATTTGTTCTGGTCACTACAATCTCCGCTTGCAGTGATCATTGGCCTTCATAGTAATGTGCCCAAATTTGGCATCATCACTTCGGAACAACGGACCTGGCTTGTAGAAGAACTGAAAAGCGCCAACTCGCAAAGGCCAGGGAAAGCCATTATTCTTTGCCTGCATCATGCACCTTATTCTGCAGATATTAATCATGGTTCAAGTCTGGCAATGATTGCTTTACTGGAAAGTGTTTTTGAAGAAACCGGAATTCGTCCCGATATTGTTTTTAGCGGGCATGTGCATAATTACCAGCGGTTTACAAAGCAGTATGAGGATGGTAAACAGGTTCCTTTTATTGTTGCCGGGGCAGGAGGTTACGATGGGTTACACGCGATTGCGCTTACAAACGATAAAAACTTTGAGACCGGACACCCATTATTCGAAGGTGTAAAACTGGATAATTACTGCGAGGACCAACACGGATTTTTGAAGATCAGCATTGAAAAAACAATCAGCGGTTTAACACTGAAAGGAGAATATTACACCACTTCATTTGGCCCGGAATCGGCACAGACATCTTCGGTATGGGACCGTTTTGTTGTTCACATCTGAAAAATGATTTGATAAAATAGTACTGATTTATTTTATCAAATCAAATCTTTTAAGCTATGATGGATTTTCCTGTTTATACTCAAAAATAAATCAGTTCTTTTGCACGAGCCTTTTTTTACGAGCGATGTGTCAAATCCAATAGCGACACGGAAATTTACCTGGGTTCCGCCAATTTTACTGATCATGTTTGAAGGGTTGACCGACAGTTTGGCCTTGTAGAAAAAAGTTACTTTCTCACCATATTTTTCCCGGTTTCTAAAATTTCTGTTCAGCTCGATTCCGACTGCCGGGCTGTAACCGGTTAGCTTGCGTTTGTCTTCACGATCTGCTTTTCTTGGAGTAATCTCATTGACGGACAGTCCGGCATAAGGCACAGTGAGCCATTTATTTCCCGGGATTTTAATGCCATAAGTTAATTCAATTGCAGCAAGGCTGGTTTTGGTATTGGGCTGCCAGGTTCCATTCCTTTCCAGCAACGCGTTAGATTTATTAAGTGCCAGGGTCAGATCTATGGCAAATCTTGATTTCCTGACATCGACTTCAAAACCATAATTAAGGCCTGTTGCATTCTTAAAATAGTTTTTGGTTTTACCAGCAAAAATGTTGTTGGCAATTCCTATAAAACATCCCAATTGCCACTTAGCCAATTGATTTTCTAATAAAACGTTTGGTGTTTTGTTGATGAGGTCATAAATTTTAACTTCCCAGATCTTATAGGTTTCATTTACATTTTTTGATTGGATGTCCTGATTCATTTCTTTTTTTAGAAGCGCTGTTTCCTGACTCGTTTGAAACAGTACGTGGTCTAATTTCTTATTCAATTCCTGGTCGGATCCTTTTAATTCACCCAATTGCAGTACTTTATATCGCAGGAGTTTGCTGCCAAACCCTTCAATATCAAACATAAGCTGTGCATATTTTAAATAATTCGAAGTTGAATCGGAAATACTCGAAGTTTCCCGATTAAAAATTACATCAGCGATAATAACCGGTGTTACTTTACCAAATGCACTATGCTCAAAAGTATAGCTGTAATGCAGTACGATATCAACGTAATTGATGCCTTTTGAAAAATCACTTTGTTTCAATTTGATCCCTTCATGCCAGATTAGTGTATCTGACTGACATACTGCAACTTTTGTACCTGAGAAAAACATAATAAGTACGAGGCATAATTTAACGTTGAGAGGCATAAAATGTAATAATGATAGCAGATGAATTTCAGGTATAATGAGAGATAATCATATTCGTATCAATCTACGATAACATTGTATATTTAAAAAATAAGCCAGCCGTTTTACACATTGTATTGGTTGAATTGAAGGGGACATTTACTTCCAATGCTGAAAATTGGTTTCTGCTTCGAAAGCTGAATGTTAACCGGCGGATTATTACTGGGCACAATAATTTATCAGGTCATTTTTGTTATAAACTGAAACACCATATATGAAAAATGAATCCCTGAAAGAAAGGTATCAGCTTCTGATCGACTGGAATACATACCGGCTTGAACAGAACACAGAATCGCTGGAAAAGTTGCTGGTACTTTTGCCCAAACTGGATAAAGAACTGGAAGGGGACGAAAGTTACAAGTCGGATATACCTGACCTGCATTCACTTAAAGTGATTTACGAAACCGGTATCAGGAATTTTGAAAGTACAATAGACAAGTATAATAGTTTACTTAAAGACTTGTCCTGAGTTGTTCCGGGTAAAAATTCCGGCATAAGACGTATTATTTTTTACCGTAAGGTTTTCATAAAAGAAAATCGGCAGGAACAGGTTAGTTTACCCATTTCTGCCGATTTCTATCTTGCGGTTTTTAGTTTGCTGTTGTGTTTAATCAATTCTTCCCAGTTCAGTTTTGAGTTTGTACCAGGTATCAATGTCTCCTTTTTCGGCATCTGTGTAATTTTGGGCCAGATAATTCAGAAAAGCAAACTTGTCTTCATCCGAATCAAGCAATAGGGTTTCTGCGTTTCCGTCAGCTTTAACATGGTATTGGTTTCCCGTATTTGTTACTTCTTTTGAAGTATAAAATATGCCGGAACCTTCAAAATTGTTAACAGAGTTATACAGATCATATATGTTTTCGTGGCTGCTCAGCTCTACATGAGATAGCCAGTTTTGATATTCTTTATCTTTCGACATGGTAGTGATTATTCTATTGAAATTAAACTTATGCTCAAATCAGCACTAAAACTGTACCAATCAATTTATTCCAACAATGTTATTTCGTCGCCTTCCCGCACTATCCCATGTTTTATGGCAATCAGATTTTGCCCAAAAAGGATTTTGTTTTTATGTTTTCTATAACCTGCCAGTGTTTTTAAGGGTTCACGGCCTTTTGATCCGGTTTGAGGATCTATAGTGACAAGCACACAACGTTCGCATGGCTTGGTAACTTCGAAATTAATGTTTCCAATTCGGATCTGTTTCCATGAATCTTCTGCAAACGGGCCGGTTCCGGAAACGACAAAATTCGGGCGAAACCGCTTCATTTCAACCGGTTCATCCAGTTTGCTGTTCAAATCCGACAACGATGCTTCCGAAATTAGCAGATAAGGAAAATCATCGGCAAAGCTTACGGATCTTTCCTGTTCTGTATCCTCCGGATTCATTTTCCGTCCGGTGGTTTCAGTCATTTCCACAATCCTGACCTTTTTATTAAGCTGCTGGCTTAGCCATGCATCTGCCTGGTCGCATACTGTTCGGGCCATAACTACATCATTCCAAACCTTTACCAGTAAAATTTCACCTGTTACAGGTTCAAAAGGAATATGTACGGAATTTGCTGCTTCAAAACGATGTGATAAATGCAGGCCGTCCTTTTGTAAAGAAACATCCAGTAAAGCCATGTTTGCGTTAACTCTCTGGGTCAGAAATGTTCCATTTTCGTCCACAACCATCCAACGGCGGTCGTATTGTAAACCTTTTTCTTCAGCCAGTGACTCGGTAAGACGTATTCCGCCCAGCGATTTTACAGGATAAATCCATATTTCGGAAAGCAGCATTCATGTTGGTTTAAGAGGATGTGAAATTGCTGTTTTGTAGCTTTTATTCGGCAAAAGGCATAAAAATCATTCCAAAATTAGTACTGGTACAATTGTTTTTAGCACCAGGGAAAAACGAGTACATTTCACAGGTATCGCCGGATTTATTTACATCTGAATGACAACGAAAAAATTGAAGAAGCGTATTGCCATCCTGGGAGGTGGCCCGAGTGGATTATTTGTTTTTAAGAGACTGGTAGAATCCAACCAGACCGATTTTGAAGTTGACATTTTCGAGTCCAAAAAACAATTGGGGGCGGGTATGCCATACAGTTCGGATGGTGCTAATATTGAACACGTTACGAACGTATCTGATAATGAAATTCCTGAAATTGTAATCTCTATTGCAGATTGGGTACAAGCCTTGCCGGACGAAATACTGTCCAGATTTAACATTGAAAAAGAGAAGTTTAATGAATATAAAGTTTTACCACGTTTGTTTTTTGGCATGTATCTGTCATCACAGTTTGATTTGTTACTAAAAAAAGCTGAAAAAGCGGGTATTAAAACGAAGGTTCATTATGGCTGTAAAGTAACTGATATTGAGGATTTGCGTGATGGTAAAAAAGTGCGGATTGAAATAGAAGAAACCGGGACTGCGGAGTTCGATTGTGTAATTGTTTGTACAGGCCACAAATGGCCGGTCAAAAATGAAGGTAAAATTCCTGGCTATTTTGATTCACCCTATCCACCGGCAAAGCTTAATTTACAACTGAATCATCCTGTTGCGATTAAGGGTTCTTCCCTCACTGCCATTGATGCGATACGTACACTTGCCAGAAATAACGGTACATTTCATCAGGAAAAAGATGGTAAAGTTTCATTCGAACCATCAGCCGATTCTCCTAATTTTAAGTTGGTCATGCACTCCAGAAGTGGCATGCTGCCTGCAATCCGTTTTCACCTGGAAGAACCACTGCTATCAACAGACTCTTTGCTTAGCCGTGAAGAACTGGATGAACACATATCCAGGAATGGAGGGTTTTTGTCACTTGATTTTATTTTTGAAAAAGACTTCAAAGACTTATTTATCGGAAAGGATCCTGATTTTCATGCTTTTATTAAAGATCTCAGCATGGAGGAATTTGTGGAAGCTATGATGGGCAAGCGCGAAAAAATGGAGCCGTTTGAACTTTTCAGAGCTGAATACAAGGAAGCGGAGAAATCCATTAAAAGGAGGGAATCTGTTTATTGGAAGGAAATGCTCGCTGTACTTAGTTTTGCCATGAATTATCCTGCTAAATATTTGTCGGCAGAGGACATGCTCCGGCTCCAGAAGGTACTAATGCCATTGATTTCCATAGTAATTGCGTTTGCGCCTCAAAGTTCATGTGACGAATTGCTTGCATTGAACGATGCCGGGAAACTGGACATTGTTTCGGTTGGAGACGATAGTCGGGTAGAACCTGAAAAAACAGGCGGGGTTACTTATCATTACACCGACGAAACAGAACAGGATTTATCAGTACGTTTTGAAACTTTTGTCGACTGTGTTGGCCAGCCGCACCTGGATTTTGAGGCATTTCCGTTCAAAGGCCTTGTAAAGAATAAAACGATTAGTCCGGCGCTGATCAAATTTAAGTCTGTGGACAAAGGAAGTGCCGCCATGGCAAAAGGTAATAAAGATGTAACACAGGAAGTAAATGGTGACTATTACTTAAAAGTACCCGGCATTACGATCAACGACAATTTTCAGATCGTCGACAGGGCAGGAGTTGCTAATAATCGTGTTTACATCATGGCAGTTCCCTACATTGGCGGTTTCAATCCCGATTATTCCGGATTAGATTTTTGCGAGCAGGCCTCCACCAGTATTGTCGAAAGCATTCTGGAAATCTCAAAATAACAGATTCTGTGCTGCCTTACGTATATTATGTTGAGTTCTGAATTGTATGTGTTTGATAAAAAGGGTTTTACCTCAAAAAAGGGAACCTTAACAACATATTATTTTTCATGTATTTTATTTAGAGTAAATTGCGCTTAATGAAGTGTTTACTCATTGGATTACTTAACTCAACGTATGAAATTAAATTTACCTGCTCTTAAAACAAGTCTTCTTGGCTTGGTTTTTCTATTTTATTTACCCGCCTCTTTTGCTCAGAATTGGGAACAAACTTTTAAAGCTGTTGCAAGCGACCGAAATTCTTTAACCGCAGGGGGTGGAATTGTAACTACCGAATATTCAAGGAATGTAACTCTTTCAGGTGATTACACTGCGGCATCAGGAATTCCAAAGGAAGGACCAACAGTTTATGTATCAAAAAAAATAAACGGCAAATGGGTTCAGATTCAAAAGATACTTGCTCCTGAACCTGGTGATTTCGGAATGACTCTGGCCATGGATGGCGACTATCTACTAGTTGGTAATGGATTGGCCACTTTTATCTATAAAAAGAATTTGGGAGGCGAGGATAACTGGGGATATTTAAAAAAACTTGTGAGCATATTTCCGGCTGGGGCCTCAATAGCCATTAAGGGTAATTATGCAATTGTTGGTGCTCCCGGTGATAGCACCGATATCGCCGGAACAAATTATATGAAGGGTGCCGGATCTGCATTTATATTTAGTAAAGATGCAGGCGGCACGGATAACTGGGGCCAGATCAAAAAGATCGTAGCACCAAATCGTGTTGTGAATGACTACTTTGGCTCAAAAGTTTCTCTTAGTACGCACCACGCTATGATTGGTTCATATAATATTGCAAGCATTCATCAGCAAACCAAAGGTGGAACCGATAACTGGGGCCTGATCCAGGAAATTGTTCTTCCTCCAACTGATTACGAATATTTAACGAGTCATCCGGTTTCTATTACGGAGGATTATGCAATAATTGGTATGCCCCACAATAAGTTGCCGGAAGTGAGTAATTATGCTGTTTTATCAGGTTATGTTACTATCTTAAAAAATAACCATAATAGTAATGAAAGCTGGGCTGAAATACAGAAAATCGGTCCGCCAAGCCCTCAGCCCTACGGTTTTTTTGGAATCGCAGTTGCCATAGATGGTGATTACATTGTTGTAGGCGAAGATCAGTATGAAGAAGTTTATTTTGGTGTTGCTCATATATTTCAAAAAGACACTTCTAATCCGGATGTCTGGAATTTGAATAAAACATTAAATCCGATTGCTACTGCTTATAGCCGGACATTTGGTAATACGGTTGATATTGATGGCGATCGGGCTATAGTAGGAGATAATGGTTCAGCTTACCTTTTTCAAAAAAATACAGGTGGGGCAAATACATGGGGACAGGAGAAACGTTTGGTTATTATGAGGCCCAACCCAGGTGATCAGTATGGCTCGGCAGTTGCTATTAGTGGTAACTATGCCATAGTAGGAGCACTGAACGATGATATGGATATAGATAATGATAATTATGTAGCTTCTGCGGGTTCCGCTTATATTCTTGTCAAAAATGGAAATAACTGGCAAACCGTTAAGAAACTGGTTGGGTTACCTAGAGAGGAGGACACTAATTTTGGACTTTCTGTGGCAATTTATGATACACTTGCTGTGGTAGGAGCACCTTATGAGGGCCAGAATTCGAGTACAGGTGCTCTTTATGTATATTCTAAAAATCAGGGAGGGGCTAATAATTGGGGACTTGTGACGAAACTGTCCCTGCCGGTAACTGGTGATTACCAGTTTGGGTATTCCGTTTTTATTAATAACAGTTATATAGCTGTCGGGGTTTTGGGCGACCATAGTATTAATTCTTCCGGTACTACTATTTCTAACTCCGGGGCAGTTTATCTTTATCAGAAAAATCATGCAGTTCCTGGCAGCTGGAGCATGATCAAAAAAGTGATTGCATCTTCACCTGCATATGGAGATCATTTTGGAGCCAGTGTTTCTATGAGCGGTGATTATCTTTTGGTTGGGGCACCGGATAATGATTATGATGTTACTAAGAAAATCTTTCTGGTTAATTCAGGCAGTGCCTATCTGTATGGAAAAAATATTGGAGGAGAAAATAACTGGGGCCAGATAGAAAAGATTACCAGCGATGCACGAAAAGAAAACGGAAAATTTGGATCGGTTGTATCCATGAGCGGTGACTATGCACTGATCACATCCAAAGGCGTATCTGGTTCAGCCACAATTTATAAAAAAGATGCAGGTGGTATTGGTAACTGGGGTATATTGAAAAAGCTGGTTGCAGAAGGTGGAAATGCGCCGATATCGTTTGGTTACGATGCATCACTTACTGACGCCTATGCAGTAGTCGGAGCTCCTGGCGGTTCCGGTTCAGCATATATTTTCAAAAAAAATCTGGGTGGAACAAATAACTGGGGATTACAGCATTTAATCACTGCTTCGGTTCCTGCGTCTGGTGACCGCTTTGGTGCTGCAGTATCAGCGGATGGGAATAATATACTGATCGGGGCACCTGATGAAGATGAGGACGGGGAGGAAAAAAACACTTTGTTCAACGCCGGTTCGGTATATTTTTTCCACAACTCAGGAGACGATACGGAGCCGATAGCCAGTGTACGGATCAATTCCGGAGGAGAAGCTTTCACTACCTCAGACGATCGTACTTTTGGTGCCGACCAGTATTTTAGTGGCACTACAAAAACTGCGGCAATTACTCCCGGCGACATCCAGAATACCACAGATGACGAACTGTATCGAGATGCACGCTTCGGATCTTCTTTCAGTTATAAGATACCTGTTACAAATGGCAGGTTAAATGTAGTGCTTCATTTTGCTGAAACATACTGGGGAGCAGGTGGAAGAGGTGGCACGAACGGACTCCACCGCCGACACTTTAATGTCGATGTTGAGGGCATTCGCAAACTAACCAACTATGATATTTTCGCATCAGCCGGTGGTGCCATGCGTGCCGTACAGGAAACATTTGCGGTGACAGTATTTGATGGTATACTGAACATAGATTTTATGGCCGGTAATGCTGACAATCCTATTATCTCCGCTATCGAAATTCTTCCTGTACAACAGGTAACTTTCAGTCCGGTTGCTGATGCATCTGTCCGCAGTACACCATATTCCGGTACCAATTACGGTTATGACTCTAGTCTTGAAGTTAAATCCGGGAGCACTGAGAGTTATATCCGCAATGCTTATCTTAAATTTCCTTTAACGGATTTGGGCCGGATTGGATCTGCTAAATTGCGTTTATACGGGTCAAACGCCCAGAATTCAACTGGTGTCAACTTAGCAGTTTACAGTGTTAATAATGATACATGGAAAGAAAATACGATTGTTTACAGCAACGCTCCGTCACTTTCACGTAAACTGGGATCTGTGATTGTCGATACCAATGCCAAATATTATGAGATCGATGTGACGGATTTTGTTAAACAGCAGGCAGGCGGAGATAAAACTGCAAGTTTTGTTTTATCAAATCCTGACAAACAGAATAGTCTTGTAGTGCTCAACAGCCGAGAAAATACTGAAAATCAGCCGCAGCTTATAGTTGAATATTCGACGGTTGCTGATGTGGCTGTAAGGAGCGGGCAGGAAGATTTTGTAGATGAAGAACGGATAAGCTCGTCGATAGTGTATCCTAATCCGGTCAAAAAGCAATTTACAGTAGAAGTATCAGATCGCCATGTAGGTAAGGTGGACCTATATCTGAACAGTGTTTCAGGCCAGTCATATCAGATAAAACAATCGGGATCAAAGATATCTGAATCGGTAATTGAAGCGGATATTTCTTCTGAACAATTATCAGAAGGTATTTATTTATTAAGAATTCAGTCATCCTCTTTTACAGAAGTTGTTAAAATACTGGTGATGGAAAAATAACAGAGGTACATTTCTTAAAAACTTCAGACAACGTATGGGGTTAAATTATCTGTGTACCGGATAATTTAACCCCATACTTTTTTCTTCCTGAATGAAAAAAAATGGCGGCAGATTTGCAATTAATCTTTCGTACCAATTTGGATACAGATTTTACCACTTTGGCAACAAGTGCGGGTTGGTATTGAATGACCTTTGTTTTGTAATCAGAAGGAAAACCATTCAATTTTTACCAAACTTCAAAACAATGAAAACGATATTCATTACCGGTGCATCAGCCGGACTAGGCAGAAGTACTGCAAAATTATTTCAATCAAAAGGCTGGAAAGTAATCGCGACCATGCGGACGCCTGAAAAGGAAACCGAACTTAATCAGCTCGAAAACGTAACCATATTGCCACTTGATGTTACCAAAATCAATCAAATTGAAACAACAGTAAAAATCGCACTTGCATTGGGAGATATAGACGTAGTCTTCAATAATGCCGGTTATGGACTGATCGGGCCATTGGAATCTTATTCCGAAACACAGATCAGGGATCAGTTTGAAACCAATTTCTTTGGCGTAATTTGGGTTACTCAGGCTTTTATTCCCTATTTCAAGGAAAAAAGAAGCGGCCTTTTTATTACAACAACTTCTCTTTGCGGGTTAACCAGTTATCCGCTTTCTTCGATCTATAACGCATCAAAATGGGCACTTGAAGGATGGAGCGAAAGTATGTCATACGATCTTGCTTTATTTAATATCGGTATTAAAACGGTAGCGCCTGGCGGTATCAAAAGTAATTATATGAATGTGATGAAAGTAAACGAAGACAATGAGTATGATACCTTAATGCAAAGGCTGACAGAAGGGTTTACGGATGGTACATTAATGGAGTTTTCTGAAACAATAGTAATTGCTGAGGTGGTTTACCTGGCAGCAACAGATGAAAAAGACCAGCTGACTTATCCGGCCGGAAATGATGCCATGAGGATTTACAATAAAAGGCTGAAAGATGGCCCCGAAGTTTACCGCAATACAGTAGCAAAATACCTGAATCTCGAAAGTCCGTATGGCGTTACTGCGTTGTAATTGAATTGAAATGGGAATCTTATTACCAGGATTTCCATTTCGTATTATCGGAATTCCCTGAAAGTGTACGAGATTAGTTAACGAACTTTAAGAGTTTTTCTGACCGGATGCCGGCTCCCAGAGAATAATTGGAATTTAAATCTGTAATCGTTCCAGGTTCTAATTGGGTTTAACCATAATACTTTCTGTTGTAATAATTCTTGCAAAAATAAACCTATTGGTTATTGCCAGGAATATCTCTAAAAATTGTTCTTATTTTACCGCAGGCTCGTTTTGAATCAATTCATGGAATTTATTTTTATAGGTTTCACCCCAGCTTTTCATGGCAAATAAAACTTCTAATATACTTTCACCGCCTTCTGTTAATGAATATTCCACTTTCGGAGGCAGAACCGGATAAATTCTTTTTTCTATAATACCATGAAATTCCAATTCAGAAAGTTGCTGATTCAAAACCCTGGCCGATGCCTGTGGAATAGAACGGTGCAGTTCTGACGGCCGTCTGAGTCCTTTATTGATGTTGGCTAATAAATTGGCTTTCCATTTGCCGCCAATTACCTCAATGGCAATATTTAAGCCGCAGGTCAGATCTTTTGGTATTTTTTTCTCGTACATGACTGGATTTTTGCAGATACAAATATAAGCTATCGGTACTTTTCTGTCATACTGCTAAAATTATCAGTATAAGACAATTTTAGCAGTACTGGTATATTTTGTTACATTACCTGAGCTTTGTCATTTATACATAAACCGGTAGAAAATGAATGCAAAACCCTACTTAAATCCTCTTACAAAATGGTTAATAATCATTGTAATCAATGTCCATCTGATGTTCTTTATATTAGAAGCTATTTTTTGGATGGTGCCTGAAATTCACAATATTCTGCTCGGTTTTTTGAATAATCCCGTTTCGCTGGAATATCCTGTACAAGCATTGGTATTGAAAAATCTGTTTATTAACCAGGGCTTTTATAATTTATTTTTAGTATTCGCCGGGCTGGAAGGTCTGTATCTGGTAAATAAAGAAAAATATTCCAGTGGTTATGCATTGCTTTTATTTCTGTGCTTTTCAGGTACAGGAGCCGGTATTGTGTTGGCATTCAGCACAAAAGCTTATATTCTGGCATTTTTACAGGCTGTTCCGGCTTTGATCACCTTTTTGAGAATTTATCCACTTTATAAGGCTTCCGAGGTGAGATAAATGTTTTGGCGGAAAATGAAAATTTATTAAAAAATATTTTGCCTGCTTTGTCCAATTCCAGAAATCCAGTTGTCATTAGTTTTTACACAATTGAATTTCAAACAAAATGGAACAAAGGATTAACGTACAGGAAAAAGGCCAGAACGCATTAAAAATGCTATTTGGAATGGGCGGATATTTGAAAAAATCACCGGTTGAACAAAACCTTCTGGAGCTGGTTTATTTCAGGGTATCTCAAATAAATGGCTGTGCATATTGTCTGGATATGCATTCGAAAGATCTGCGCGCAAAAGGGGAAACCGAACAACGATTATATGGACTGACCGCCTGGCATGAAACTTCCTATTATACTGATCGCGAAAGAGCCGCTTTGGCCTGGGCAGAAGCCGTTACTAAATGCCAGGTGCCGGATGCGGTTTACAACGAAGTGAAAAATCAGTTTTCGGAAGAGGAGTTAATTGACCTAACTTTTGCAGTTAACAATATCAATACCTGGAACCGTCTTAATCTCGCATTTCCCAATGAACCAGGCACGTATAAAGTGGGGCAGTTTGGATAAGGGTTTTTTAGCTGTCAGCAATCGGCAGCGGTATATGGTTTGATTGGCTGACTTTTGTTTATTGGCTTAGCTCGACTGGTCAAACATATATCGTTATTAAATAATTAACAATAATCTCATCATTAAAGCTGAAGGCTGATTGCCGACGGCCGAGTGCAAAAAATGACAAAATGGAAGAATTCCTTTTAATATTTCGAAGAGACTTAATAACCCGGGAAGCGCAGCCTTCACCTGAGGAAATGCAATCGTCAATAAAACCCTGGCAGGATTGGCTGGGTGGCATTGCGGCTCAAAACAAACTGGCAAGGCCGTTACAGCGATGGGACGGAGAGGGCAGGGTTGTACAGCAAAACAGGAATGTAATTAACGGTCCTTATGCTGAAATTAAGGAATCAATTGGTGGCCTGATCATCATTAAAGCTGCTGATTATAATGAAGCTGCTGAAATTGCCAAAGGCTGTCCTATCCTGCAATTGGGCGGCAGTGTAGAAATAAGAAAGGCCGTTTCGGCAAATAGTTAAGAGCTTGATATTTAAAATGCCTTTGTATTTTCGTAAAGTGGTTCAATAAATGGTTTAAACGCAATAGGCGCAATACTAAAACGCAATGCAACTGTTCCTGAGAACACATTAGGATTGTAATGCACGGATTATTCACAAAATCCTTTCCGGAATATTTGATGATAGCGACCATTGCGGTTCCTACGGCGTCCATTGCGTTTAACTGTTATTTACAAGATTCTGGGCATTATTTATAAATTCTATGGAAGAAAAAGAACTTTTGCCACATTTATCCAGGACGGAATATCGGAAAATTGTCGGAGTGCTTTGTTATTTATTTGGTATTGAGCACATTGAAATTGCCGAAGATATTGTCAGTGATACGTTTCTATCCGCAACTGAATCGTGGGGCCAAAAAGGATTGCCCGAAAACCCGACTGCCTGGCTTTATACGGTTGCTAAAAATAAAACCAAAAACTACTTAAAACGTAACTCACTTTTTGAAAAAAAGCTTTCAACTGAATTAAGATATACGGCAAACAAAACCGAGGAAATTGAAATTGATCTGTCAGGTAAAAATATTGCCGATAGCCAATTGGCCATGATTTTTACAGTTTGTAATCCCGTCATTTCCAGCGAATCGCAAATTGCGCTTGCATTGAACCTGCTTTGCGGTTTTGGCATTCAGGAAATTGCGGACGCTTTTTTAACCAATAAAGAAGTCGTATATAAAAGAATTAACCGGGCAAGGGAAAAACTGAAAACGGAAAATATCAGGATCGAACAGCCAACCCATACAGAGATCAACGACCGGCTGGACACTGTACTTACAACACTGTATCTGCTGTTTTCGGAAGGATATTATTCCTTATCCCAAAATATTGTGCTGCGCAAAGACCTGTGTGCAGAAGCGATGCGGCTCACTTACATGCTGATTGAAAATGATACAACGAACAAACCTGCCGTCAATGCGTTGCTTGCGTTAATGTGCTTTCACTCGTCAAGATTCGATGCCAGGACTACCCAAAATGGTGAAGCGATCCTATATGAAGATCAGGACGAAACACTTTGGAACAAAGATTTGATCAGCAAAGGAGAATACTATTTGAACCGGTCATCAACCGGGAATATAATTTCAAAATACCATCTGGAAGCGGGGATCGCATATTGGCATACTCATAAAGAAGACAGCATTGAAAAATGGGAGAGCATTTTACAGCTTTACAACAGCCTGCTCATCCTGGAATATTCACCGATCGCTGCCCTGAACCGTACTTTCGCATTGGCTAAAACCAATGGGAAGGAGCAGGCCATTGTTGAGGCAGAGAAGCTAAATCTCACGAACAATCATTTTTATTACTCTCTGCTAGGAAATTTGTACACAGACATTGATAATCTGAAAGCATTGCAATACTTCGAAACGGCATTAAGCCTTACCAACTCTGTGGCAGATAGAACGACGATTTTGAAAAATATAAACCAGCTTACGGTTTTGGCTTCCGGAAATGAACCGGGCGGATAATGTTGTCATTATTTGATTACATCCTTTTCAATTCTCAAAAAATCTGAAAACCATTTTCCGGAATTTTTAATGGTGCGTTTTTGGGTTTTAAAATCAACATGAACCAAGCCAAACCGTGCATTGTAACCTTCCGCCCATTCAAAATTATCGGTAAGTGACCAGACGAGGTAACCTTTAACCTGCATGCCATCATTTTTTGCTTTCAAAATACTCCGGAGATATTGCTGAAAGAAATTGATTCTTTCCACATCATTCACCTGCTCATCGGTATGGACATCAGTAAAACAAGCGCCATTTTCCGAAATAATAATATCTCTAATGCCTTCATAATCAGAAAACTGTTTCAGTATTTCGTACATTCCATCAGGATCAATTTCCCAGCCCATTGCAGTAATGGGGACGTTACGTTTTCTTGCAGGTACTTCTTTTAGCCACAAAACAGGAGCCAGGTACGAGTGCCGGACAACAACGCTGAAATAATTCTGCAGGCCGATAAAATCAAAATCGAATTCCAGTTTTTTATCATCTCCTGGCAACATATATTTTTGGATACCCGAAAGAAATGGAAATGCATCTGTCGGATAGCCAAGACCCAGCACCGGTTCTATAAAAAGCCTGTTCATAACTGCATCGGCTCTTTTCGCGGCCAGAATATCTTTTGGATTCCGGGTAAATGGTTTTACAAACGAGCAGGATAGTGCCGTTCCGATATAGGCATCAGGAACATGGTTACGGATGATCCGACCGCCTTCTGCCTGGCACATGGCAAGATGATGAACAACTGGTAAAAAATTCCAGATACCTTTTTTACCGGGAGCATGCAGGCCTGTTGTGTAACCCAGCCCTGCAACTGCCATAGGTTCATTCAGCACGATCCAGTTACGGACGCGGTCGCCGAATTCAAGTGTACAAAGCTTTGTGTAATCACTAAACCAGTTTATAATATCACGGTTTTTCCAGCCTCCGCGGTTTTCAAGTGCCTGTGGTAAATCCCAGTGATACAACGTGATCCATGGCGTTATTTTCATTTCCAGGCATTTGTCGATCAGCCTGTTATAAAAATCAATTCCCTTTTGGTTTTTCTGTCCCGTTCCATCCGGAAGAATTCGTGACCACGAAACAGAAAAACGGAAATCAGTGAAACCTAATTTTTTGACCAGTTCGAGATCTGATTCATACAGGTTATAAAAGTCACAGGCAACGTCAGCATGGTCATTGTTTTTGATTTTTCCGGGCTTTTTAGAAAATGTGTCCCAGATAGATGGCCCGCGTCCGTCATCATTTACAGCACCTTCAATCTGATAAGCTGCGGTGGCCGTTCCCCAAATAAAATTCTCTCCAAAATCAGTTACGGATAACTGCGGATTATCGCCCGAAATAGTATTCAAATTCATTTTAACAACTGATAGCGGCAGTAATATTAAATAATATATGTCAAAGTGAACCCAATACTGACTTTCATCCTTGTTAAATAATACTGTATCAACCGGATTTCGGGTGTGTTCTGTTCCTAAATTTGAATCCAATGATTGTGCTTATCCAAAAATTATGCTGTATCGACAGGATATTACCCGTTTTAACAAGGGATAAAAAATTAAATAAATTACCTTTGCACCATAAAACGAAACTATGATTTATTTCTTCACCGACGATCACAACACAGTTTTTGCTGTTCAGATAGAGCGAACACTCACAATCACAGATACTTCAAAATTAGAATGGCTTTTTGCCGGAGCAAAACTCAGCCAGGAAACTGTACTGAATGACTTTTTTGTTGGTCCGCGGGCGGCCATGATAACACCATGGAGCACCAATGCCGTTGAAATAACCCAGAATATGGATATTCACGGCATTGTCAGGATTGAGGAATTCAAGCGCGTTGAAGCAGATTTTTCCGGCTTCGACCCTATGCTTTCACAGAAATTCAATGAGCTGAACCAGCATACTTATACCATCAGCATCGCTCCCGAATCTATTCAGGAAGTGGCTGATATAGCTGAATATAACAAGCAGGAAGGCCTTTCCCTGAGCAATGAGGAAGTTGATTATCTGAATAAACTTGCTGAAAAGCTGGACAGGAAACTTACTGATTCAGAGGTATTTGGTTTTTCTCAGGTGAATTCGGAACATTGTCGTCACAAAATATTCAATGGTACATTTGTTATTGATGGTGAGGAACAACCGGTTTCACTTTTCAAACTGATCCGTAAAACTTCGGAGACAAACCCCAATGGAATTGTTTCAGCGTATAAGGATAATGTGGCTTTTGTAAAAGGTCCTGTTGTTCAGCAATTTGCGCCGAAAAGGCCTGATGTGCCGGAATATTATGAGATAAAAGATTTCGAATCAGTAATTTCCCTGAAAGCAGAAACACACAATTTCCCTACTATAGTTGAGCCATTCAATGGTGCAGCGACAGGTTCGGGAGGAGAGATACGCGACAGGCTTGCAGGCGGACAAGGTTCACTTCCATTGGCCGGAACAGCGGTTTATATGACTGCACTTTCCCGGTTGGAAGATAATCGTCCCTGGGAAAAAGGCGTTGAAGAAAGAAAATGGCTTTACCAGACGCCCATGGATATCCTGATCAAGGCTTCTAATGGCGCTACGGATTTTGGAAATAAATTTGGTCAGCCACTTATTGTTGGTTCTTTGCTGACTTTTGAGCACGAAGAAGATGGCCGGAAGCTTGGTTACGATAAGGTAATTATGCAGGCTGGCGGGATAGGATACGGAAAGGCTGATCAGGCACAGAAAGAAAAACCAGAACCCGGTGATAAAATCGTTGTACTGGGTGGTGAAAATTACCGTATCGGGATGGGAGGGGCAGCAGTTTCTTCATCGGATACGGGTGCTTTTGGCTCAGGAATTGAACTGAATGCCATCCAGCGCTCCAATCCAGAAATGCAGAAACGAGTTGCCAACGCCGTTCGCGGTATGGTGGAGAGTGATAACAACACCATTATTTCAATCCATGACCACGGTGCAGGCGGGCATTTGAACTGTTTGTCGGAACTGGTGGAAGAAACCGGTGGCAAAATTGATTTAGATAAATTACCTGTTGGTGATCCAACGCTTTCGGCAAAAGAAATTATTGGTAACGAATCCCAGGAACGTATGGGATTGGTAATCAATAAGGAAAACCTGGAAATATTGCAGAAAATTGCGGAACGTGAAAGAGCACCCATGTATACTGTGGGTGACGTAACTGGTGATCACCGCTTTACTTTCGAATCTGCTAACACCGGGGCCAAACCAATGGATCTGGAAATGGACGATATGTTTGGCAGTTCTCCAAAAGTGCTGATGCATGACAAAACCGTTGAACGGGCATATCAACCTGTAAACTATGACATTGCGAAACTGAACGATTACCTCGAACAGCTTCTGCAACTGGAAGCAGTAGCAAGTAAAGACTGGCTTACCAATAAAGTTGACCGTTGTGTAGGTGGCCATGTTGCCAAACAGCAATGTGCGGGACCGCTTCAATTGCCCTTAAATAATGTGGGTGTAATGGCGCTGGATTTTCAGGGAAAAGACGGAATCGCTACATCAATTGGTCACGCACCACTTTCTGCCTTGATCAATCCTGCTGCGGGAAGCCGTAATGCCATTGCCGAATCACTTTCCAATATTGTTTGGGCACCGTTGAAAGATGGATTGGCAAGTGTTTCGCTTTCTGCCAACTGGATGTGGGCATGTAAAAACGAAGGCGAAGATGCACGTTTATATAAAGCCGTAAAAGCCTGTTCTGAATTTGCTATCAGTTTGGGAATCAACATTCCAACGGGAAAAGATTCTCTTTCCATGAAGCAGAAATATAAGGATGCGGAAGTGATTGCACCGGGAACGGTTATTATTTCGGCGGCCGGGCATTGTGATGATATAACTGCGGTTGTTGAACCCGTGCTTAAGAAAAACGGCGGGGCAATTTATTATATCAACCTTTCGGGTGATCAGTTCAAATTAGGTGGCTCGTCATTTGCGCAGGTACTGAATAAAATTGGTACGGAAACACCTGATATACTGGATGCAGATCAGTTTAAAAAAGCATTCAATACGATTCAGGAATTGATTAAAGCAGGAGAAATCCAGGCAGGCCATGATATTGGAAGCGGCGGATTAATTACGACTTTACTAGAAATGTGTTTTGCTGACCGAGATCTTGGCGCTTCTGTTGATCTTTCTGCATTGGGAGATCAGGATATTATTGAAAAGCTTTTTGCAGAGAATATTGCTCTGGTATTTCAGGCGAATGAAACAGCAGAAGCAGTTTTGACCTCCAACGGTGTAACATTCCAAAAGATTGGAACTGTGACTCAAACGGCAGGGCTGGAAGTTAAAAATGCTTCTGACACCTACCAGTTTGATATAGATTCCCTGCGTGATATCTGGTTCAAAACTTCATATTTACTCGATCAGAAACAGAGCGGACCGATTAAAGCAAAAGAACGTTTTGACAATTATAAAAATCATGCACTGAAATACAATTTCCCGGCACAGTTTGATGGGAAGAAACCTGTCATTGATGCCTCAAAACCAAGGCCAAAGGCGGCAGTGCTTCGTGAAAAAGGCAGCAATTCTGAAAGGGAATTGGCCAATGCGATGTATCTGGCGGGTTTTGATGTGAAAGATGTACACATGACCGATCTGATTTCAGGCCGCGAAACGCTGGAAGATATTCAGTTCATTGGCGCTGTGGGTGGTTTCTCTAATTCCGATGTATTGGGCTCAGCAAAGGGATGGGCAGGGGCTTTTCTATATAATGAAAAAGCAAAAATTGCACTGGAGAATTTCTTTAAAAGAGAAGATACTTTGTCTGTCGGAGTGTGTAATGGCTGCCAGCTTTTTATTGAATTAGGGCTGATCAACGAAGATCACGAGGAAAAACCAAAAATGCTGCACAATGAAAGCGGCAAGCATGAGAGCATTTTCACCTCGCTGACCTTACAGGAAAATAATTCGGTAATGCTCTCCACTCTGGCTGGAAGCACATTAGGAGTCTGGGTTTCACATGGTGAAGGCCGGTTCCAGTTGCCTTATTCCGAAGAGAAATATAATATCGTTGCCAAATACGCTTACGAAACTTATCCGGCCAGTCCAAACGGATCAGCTTATAATACGGCAATGCTTTGTGATAACTCAGGTAGACATCTGGTGATGATGCCGCATATTGAAAGGTCGCTGTTTCAATGGCATTGGGCCAATTATCCTGATGGAAGAAAAGACGAAGTATCGCCATGGATAGAGGCTTTTGTCAACGCAAGGAAATGGGTGGAATCGCATCATTGATTTACTAATCGGGTGAGAAAAACCTATTCGGATCAATTGAGTTAAGGAATTTATCTAGGTTTATAAAAACGAAAGGCCGGAAACTGTTTCCGGCCTTTCATCTCTATAGTGGCATATATTACGGCATTTTATAATCTTTCACTGTTAGAATTCCCTGCATAACGCGCCAATGTCCTGGAAAGGAACATATGAACGGATATTCACCCGGTACATCAGGAGCCTTAAAATTGAGACGGAAACTCTTTCCTGAATTGACCAAAGGTGTTGCAAACAACACGTCTTTCGAATCAGGGACAAAATTTCTTTCAAATCCATCTTTCAGTTTTGCCATAGCGTCGGCGGCTTCTCCTACATTTTGTGTTGTTCCGGGCTTTACGATCACCACGTTATGCGGCATCAGATCCGGATTTTCAAATACAAGTGAAACCGACTTTCCGGCCGTGACAGTAAGTATCTTTTTATCAAAAGCCATTTTAGCCTCAACGGCAACAAGTTTAATTTCTATGGTTCCAAGCATTTCCAGCCTGGAAAGAATTTCAGCCCGGTCTTTTTCAGGAATTTCAGAAACCATGCTTTTCGCTTTTGTAATGGTCTTTGCAAAATTTTCTGTCGCCTGGTTATTTTCTGGTGTATTGTTCAGATATGAAATATAGTCATTTAGCTTTTGGGTTTTTGTTTCGCTGTTGCCCGACATTCTGAATAATAACGGAAAAACAATTTCGGGCTGTTTGGTGGTCATTCCTTTTACTTTTTCATAAAAAGATGCTTGCAGATCTTCATCTGTTAACAGAGAAATACCATTCAGATAGTCTTCTTCATTTGAAGCATTTTTTTGAGTATGATCCTGTACCGAATTATCTGATCTTTCTGCCGTGATGATAGCCGCATAAGCCGTGGCATGCTGTAACCGGCTGCTGTCATTTTCGATCATACTCCTGAGTTCCGGAAGCTGGCTTTTGAGTTCTGCCGGATCAGAATCCAGTAACATGCGGATAAGTTGCAGCTGCGGTTCGCTTTGCAGGGTTGCCCCTTGTTTTATTTCCAGTTCACGAATAGCTTGAAGTAAAACTTTAACGCCAGTGCTGTTTTGTGCTTTGGCCAGTTGTACAACTGCATTTTGTTTTTGTTTCAGGTCAAAATCATTCCTGGAAATGAGTAAGCTTAAAACTTCCGGCGACTGTGGAAATTCCTGAAGTTCCTGTGCACTCACAAGATTAAGTAAATAGGGAAGTGCCTGTTTTTGAGTTGCGTTCAGATTTTTATTTTGTTTAAAATCCGCCAGCCATAATGGTTTCAGGAAATTGAAAGTTTCCCGGATAGCATAATCCAGATAATAATCAGTCGGATATTTGAAAATATCCATAGCGGCAGCCACGGTCTGAGGAGAATTAAAATAACTCAGGGCGACAATCGCTTCCAATCTGACCCTGGCAGATTCGTCGTTAACCCGGGCCTGCATTAATTCAAGAGAACCGGGTAGCCGGTCGCGCCAGTTCAGCAAAACCTTTGTTGCGGCAGCACGTGCCTCATATTGTTTTGCATTTAGCAGGGTTCTCAGAATTTCGGGTTCCACAACATCAAAATCCTGGTAAAGCCAAAGTGCTTCCAACAGATGATGCTCAAATTGTTCGTCGTTTTTATTTAATCGGGAAACCCATTTTTTTAATTCAGGTAAAACCTTTACCGGGTCTTGCTGCCGGACTTGTGCTCTGGAACGGTAACGCATCCGGTCTTCATATTCTTTTAAATTATCAAGAAGCTGAGAAATGTTTTGTTTGGAAACGTCAACTGGTTTCAAAAGTGGCTTGTTCTTATAAGTAATTCTCCAGATACGGCCATGGGATTTATCCCTTGCCGGATCGCGCGGTGGATTTTCTCCATGCGAAATCAGCGGATTGTACCAGTCCACGATGTACAAACCTCCATCCGGACCGAATTCAAGATCAATCGGACGGAAATTCGGATCAGAAGATTGCAGTATCGGTTCCACTTCTTTACTGCTGATACCCGATCCTTTTGGTATAATTCTATGCTGTTTCGTTCCCTGAAAACCAATGTTGTTATTAACAATAAAATCACCCTGGACTTCATCAGGAAACTGGCGGCTTGAAACGATTTCTATGCCCGCCGTAGGTCGTACCCGTGTTTCCGTAAACATGTTAATACGCGGATGTTTATTGGGATAAGTTACCTTGCCGGTCATTGGCGGGGCAAAATAATTAGAACCGTCGCTGGCGTCTCCAATCAGGTGCATGCCCCATTTATCGAAAACGCTGCCCCATGGATTGTAATAAGGATAGGAAATATAATCAAAAAGCTTTCCTGTCCTGGGTTCAAAACGATAAGTTGATCCGGCATAAGACCGGACTGGCCCGTAAGGAGTTTCAACCTGTGAATTCAGAAATGTTCCTTCATTAAAATACAATGCACCATCCTGCCCGAACGTGAACGCATGCGTCGCATGGTGGCTATCTTCCGAGCCAAAACCAGTCAGTATAACTTCGCGAAGATCGGCTTTATCGTCACCATCGGTATCTTTCAGAAATAAAATATCAGGCTCCTGGGATACATATATACCGCCGTTCCCAAATTCAAAACCCAGCGGTAGATACAGGTCATCTGCAAAAACGGTGTGTTTGTCAGCTTTTCCATCCAAGTCCGTATCTTCCAGAATGATAATTTTATCATGAACCGGAATGCCTGGATAATATTGCGGATAGGTTGGCATGGTTGCGACCCAAAGCCTTCCTCGCGCATCAAAATTCATTGCAACCGGTTTTTCAACGGGGAAATCTTTTTCCGAAGCAAATAAATTGATCTCATAACCGGCTGGTAATGTAAACTTTTCTGTCGTTGCCGTCCAGGCTTTTTCCTGGTGATGTGCATGTGCCGCAGCTGCTTTGGCTGCTTCCCCCTGCCTGCCCGTCATGGGTATGTCGGTAATCAATGATGGGTCAACTGGTTTTCCGCGACGGTCTGTAATGGCAATTGCCCTTTTAAAACCAAGAGTGTTGTTACTTTTACCTAACTCCCATATCACAGAATCAAGTGAAACGGCCATCTGGTTTAGCTTTCGCAGTTCGGGAGGAAAGGCAATCACACCAAATGGCTCCCGTCTTCTTCCGTAAATATATTCCCCATTCACCGCACGCCAGCGATAAAAAAAATGATCATCCTTCATTTTAATCACCTGAAGTAATTTTTGGCTGTTTTCAGAATCAAAATCAGCTATTTTATCAAATCCCAGAGATTGCCCAATCCAATCGGCAGCCAGCCTGTAACCTGCATCATTCAAATGAATACCGTTGATCGTAATAACTGGTTTATTTCCTGAATTCATTCTTGCCATTGAAGGCGTAAACAGGTCGACAAAGTAAATACCTTTTGCTTCCGCTGTTTTTTGCATGGCTTTGGTATACAGTTCCAGATTTTTATTGTGGTCTGTCGGGTCAGGATAATATTGGCCCAGCTTTTCGTGCGAAATAGGAGAAACCAGCACGAGTTTAGGTACAGAGCGGCCATTAAACTGATTTTCCTGTAAATTTTGAATAAATACTACGAGATCTTTTTCAAATTTTTGCAGGCCGGCTGCTCCTTTAAACGCTTCGTTCATGCCAAAACAAAGAAAAATAACGTCTGCTTTTTGTTCAGTCAAATCCTGGTTTAAACCATTGAAATTGAGCGCAACGGGCATTGTGATTGGTTCGCCCTCATGGGTAAATCCCTGGAATGTAATTTCCTTTTTTACTTTGGGCGGAAGTGATGCTTTTTCACCAAAACCCGGAAAATTGAGCGGACGTGGCTGTAAACCAACCTCGTCGGCACTCCATCCCATATTTCTGAGTGTCAGTTGATGATCAGGGAAATTCTTCTGCAAAAGCGTTTCAAAATACCCATAATGGCGCATCCTGTCTGCAAATGTGTTTCCGAGCAGAATAATGTGATCACCTTTTTGAGGAATAATGTGGGACTTTAAGGGCTGGCAAAAAACTGGTGCAACGGAAATACCAGACAAAAAAATCAGGATTGAAAGAATAATCTGAATGGATGTTCTCATAATTGTTGGGATAATTTCAGAAAATACCCTGGATGCGGATACATCAATATTTCAATTATAGTTGGTGATCTTATCCTGTACTATCCTGTAATTTTGTATTTATTGGAGATAAAAAGTGATTTAATTATAATAAAAGTCATGATTTTCTATTTTATACCCTGACTTCGTACGCTCTGTGCTTAACTTAGCTCATTCTAAATGTGGAATTCAATACAGTCACAAATTTTACCGGATAACTTATAATGAAAATACTCGTAGTTGAAGATGATATCCGGATCAGCAGTTTTCTTCAAAAAGGGTTACAGGAAGCAGGTTATACAGTACAGCTTGCCTCCGACGGTTACCAGGCGCGCGACCTGATTCAGTCGGATAACTGGGATTTGTTTATTCTGGACATCATGTTGCCGGATATAGACGGACTACAGCTTGCCCAAATTATCCGTTACAAAAAAATTGGCACGCCTGTATTGATGCTGAGCGCTTTGGGTGAAGCCGAAGATAAAATTAAGGCTTTGGACATTGGTGCCGACGATTATTTAGTGAAACCTTTCCATTTTCCTGAGTTACTATCCAGGATCAAAGCTTTAAGAAGAAGATACGAATTGCATTACTCGAAGGACCGGGTAATGGAATGTGGCGGCCTGATGGTGAATGTAGATGCTAATACGATCAGCAGGAGCGGACAGGAGATTTTACTTTCGGCAAAGGAATTCAAACTGCTCGTTTTTTTACTCGAAAACAAAAACCGGATTGTAACCCGAACCCAGATTCTGGATATCGTCTGGAACACCAATATGGATACCTACACCAATGTGGTTGACGTTTATATTTCATATCTGCGCAATAAAATAGACAGCAACTTTTCCGAAAAACTCATCAAAACCGTGAAGGGCCGCGGTTACATGATCACTGCTAATTCATGAAAATACAGCACAAACTTACGCTGAACTCCTCATTGGTTTTTGGACTGGTTTTAACCATTTCCTCAGTGCTTATCTATCTTAATTTTATCAAATCAGCAGAGAATATTTTCTTTGAAGAGCTGGCCAGGACCGCAAATCTTACAGCTTCATTTTATCTGGAAGAAGATGAGCTGAATACCAGGGAATACAGCAGAATTAAAGAAAGTTTTCTGAATGCCAGTATCAACCAGGAAATCCGCCTGTACGACAAATCGGGGATAATTCATTATGGTGCTGCCGATCCGGATACGAACATTACGGCAAGGATACTTAAAACGATCAGGGCCAACAGCCGTTATAATTTTAAGGTGGGTAATACCTTTTATTACGCCATTTATTACCGCGATAACCAGGGCTCTTTCAGTATAATTATCAAAGGTAAAAACCCTACGCTGGAAGCTCAGAAAAGTGAATTTATTAAAACACTTCTTGCTGCATTGTTCCTCGGAATAGTAGTCATTGTAGCGCTTAGCTATTCACTTTCCAGAATTGCCTATTCTCCCGTCCGTCATATTATAGATCAGGTCAAAACACTGGATATGAATGGTGGCAGGCATAAACTGACTTATAAACACACGAAAGATGAACTGGAAGATCTTTTTCAGGAGTTTAATTCAATGCTTGAAAAGGCGTATCAGAATATCCAGATCCAGAAGAATTTTATAAGCCATGCATCACATGAATTAAAAAGCCCGCTTGCTTCCATTGTGGGAAATCTGGAAGTATTACTGCATAAAGACAGGGAAATCCAGGAATATAAAAATGTGAACCTGAGCGTTTTGAATGATGCAGGACGTTTGGAGAAAATTCTTAAAAATCTGCTTGTACTTGCGGGGCTGGATCAGAATAACCAGGAGAAAAATAAGGAAGAAAGGGTTGATGAAATTCTTTGGGAAGTGCTTGATCAGCTGGCAACAGACTACAATGCAACGAAAATCAATCTCCACTGGAACCTTCCAGACAGTGCAATGCATCTGCTTACTTATCATTGTGTGCATACACAAATTTATATTGCACTTTACAACCTGATAGAAAATGCAGCGAAGTTTTCTGACGATAAACCAGTGGAACTAACCGTTACGGATATTGATAACCAGTTGATTATAAAGATTCAGGATCAGGGAATTGGAATTAATAAAGATGACCTGCTCCATATAACGGAGCCATTTTATCGCGGACATAATGCCCTTAAAATAAAGGGAAACGGATTGGGACTGGCCATATCTGCAAGGATATTTGACAATCACGCAATTAAAATGAGTATTCAATCGGAAGCGGGCGCTGGTACACTTATCAGCCTTATTTTCTAAGTAATTTTCTCATCTGTTTCTAATGTTGCTCTCATGTAATTATAATTCAGTTCAAAGAATGCTCTAATGTTGCGCGGCTAATTTTGTGCTTTCAACAAACAATAAATTTGTGAAGTACAATTTTGCAGCAGTCATTATGCTGGTTTTTGCTATTGGTTTTTCGGGCTCGGCTGCCGCTTCAGGTGACACTTTGAGGATTTCCAAAAAAGAGGCAGAAGCTTTATTTTTGAACAATAACCTGGAACTGGTTGCCCAAAAGCTGAATATACAACAGGCAGAGGCACAGATCATTCAGGCAAAACTTTGGCCTAATCCGGAATTTAGCCTGGATGAATTAAATTTGTGGGCCACAAAAAACCAGCTTTCTTCGGGAGAATCTATTCCTGGGCTGATCGGAAATTTTGGTAAAAACCGTGAGTTTACTGCCGAACTTTCACAGCTTATAAAAACCGGTGGCAAGCGAAAAAAGCGGATAGCCCTGGAATCTGTTTCACGCGATATCACCACGGTTTATTTTTCGGAACTGATCAGGGAATTAAAAACGCAGCTTCGCAAAAATCTGTATGAACTCTCTTTTCAGCAATCTTATTTAAGCGTTCTGACTACGCAGCATATCGAGCTCACCAAACTGCTTTTGTCATTTGAAAAGCAGTACGCTCAGGGAAATCTGAACAAACCGGAACTGTTTCGCCTAAAAGCATTAAAGCTTGACCTGAACCAGCAGATTGTTGAGGCGCAAAAGGAAGTACATGGTATTCAAAAGGAATTATCTGTTTTACTCAATCTTCCTTCCGATACATATCTGATTGCGGATGTGCCGGATCAGTTCAATACAAATTTACCGGGCAGGTTGTCACTGGATAACCTGATTTCAATTGCGGCGGAAAACCGGCCGGATGGTAGGATCAGCATTTTGCAGCAAAACCTGGCGCAAAAAACATTTGACTATGAATACGCCCGGCGAAAGCCGGATCTGACTCTGGGTTTGAACTACGACCGCGGGGGTAATTTCTTGTTAAACTTCTTTGGGTTCGGGTTAAGATTTGATGTGCCGGTTTTCAACAAAAACCAGGGCGCCATTCTGGAAAGTAAGATCGGGATTGAAAAATCAAAGGTTGAGACACAGCAAAAGAACAGGGTCATAGAAGCTGAGGTAACCGGAACTTTCCGTGATCTGCAAAAAAGCCTTACTGCTTACCAGAATCTGGACACGGCTTACATCACAGATCTGGATCATGTCTTTCAGTCCTATACCACGTATTATGTTCAGCGACAGATCAATATGGTTGAATATCTTGATTTCTTCGATGCCTACATATCTAACAAAAAAACCATTTTACTAACCTTAAAACAGTTGCAGGATAGTCTTGAAGAATTAAACCATGCCACCGCGGCAGAAGTGAATGAGTAAAAAGCCCTCTTGTCCCTGAATATTTTCATTTCTGTAAATCCGGAAAAATTTCAATATAATCATCATGTTTACATCAACCCGCTATCTGTTGGCCTTTTTTGCGCTGTCCGCTACTTTGGCCTCCTGTTATAAAAATACAGAAGAAGTAGTAAAAGAAAAACCTGTTTCGGCTTCGATCCTGCCTACTAAAATTGTTACTTATCCCGCAGTTCTTGAACCTGTTACGCAATCTATCCGGTTGAACGGCCAGATTGAATATAACCCCAATCAGGTTGTGCATTATGCCAGTCTGGTAAAAGGAATTGTAACAAAAACCTATTTTTCTCTTGGTGACAGAGTTTTAAAAGGACAGGTTCTGGCAGAGCTTAGAAGTATAGAACTGAGTGACCTGAACGCTCAGAGCAAAACACTGGAATCGCGGCTCACAGTAGCGAAAAGAAAACTGGCTGTTTCAGAATCCATGTTCGGCGACCGCATTGCCTCTGAAAAAGACCTTTTTGAATCACAAAGTGAAGTAGATATACTCAAAACAGAAATTGAAAAAATCCAGGCTAATCTATCGCTTTACAATGCAAGTTCTGAAAAAGGTGTGTTTCAGATCAAATCTCCTGTGGGTGGTTATGTGGTTGAAAATAATATTTCCTCAGGAACGCAGATCAGTGGAAATGAATCGGACCTTTTTACGATTTCTGATCTGTCGGACGTCTGGATAACGACGAACATTTATGCCGTAGACCTGCCTTTCGTACAAAAAGGAATGAAAGCCGTCATAAAATCAAAGGCTTATCCGGACGAAACTTTTGACGGCACAATTTCAGAAATCTCACAGGTTCTTGATCCGCAGGAGCGAGTTTTGAAAGCACGGATAAGAATGCCAAATAAGGACCTGAAATTGAAACCGGGACTTACTATTGAAGCAGTTATAAGGAAAAGCCTTAGTGAACAGGCAATTGGTATTCCATCTGCCGCACTGATTTTTTACAATAATGAAAATTATGTGCTTATTCAAAAACCTGATAATACCCTGGAACCACGTAAAGTAATCGTTGACGTCAAGGATAACGACCGCGTTTTCTTTAAGAGTGGTATTGCAGCAGGCGAAAAAGTAGTCATCAATAATCAGCTTCTCCTTTTTTACGAAGTACTGAATTCGGATAAATAAAAATAATTTCATGCAAAAGTTAACACTAAGCATCGTTGCGTTCTCTTTAAAGAATACGATGATCGTATTCTTTATGACTGCTGTTCTGGCGGTAGCAGGCATTGTGAGCTATATCAATACACCCATTGAAGCATTTCCGGATGTAACCAATACAAGGGCCAGGATCATTACCCAGTGGCCGGGCAGAAGTGCAGAAGAAATAGAAAAGTTCATAACTCTTCCGGTGATGAAAGAGATGAATACAATTCCGAAGAAATCGGAAGTGCGTTCTATTTCGCTATTTGGGCTATCGGTTGTAACGGTTTTATTTGAGGACAAAGTAGAAGATTTTTACGCACAGCAGTATGCATCCACCCGCCTGAGAAATATTGACCTTCCCAAAGGTGCAGAGGCTGAGATTGAACCGCCATATGGCGCAACAGGGGAAATTTTCAGGTATGTACTGAAAAGCGACCGTCCTGTAAAAGAACTTACTGCCCTGCAGGAATGGGTGATTGAACGGGAACTGGTGGCGGTGCCTGGTGTTGCCAATGTTGCCAGTTTTGGCGGGGAAGAAAAAATATACGAGGTCAGGGTTAATCCGGCATTGCTTGCACAATACAATCTCACGCCATTGGATGTGTACGAAGCAATTGGGAAAAGTAATATCAATGTGGGCGGAGATGTGATCCAGAAAGGCGACCAGGCTTATGTGGTACGCGGCATGGGTTTACTGGAAAGCACGCAGGATATCGAAAACATCCTGATCAGTGTAAGAGGTTCGACGCCGGTGCACGTAAAACAGGTTGCCGAAGTGAATATCACCGCCAAACCAAGGCTGGGGCAGGTTGGGCTTGGTGAAGACAAAGATCTGGTTGAAGGGATCGTGGTGATGCTTCGCGGAGAAAATCCAAGCGATGTAATTGTTAAACTTCAAAAAACCATTGATGAACTGAACAACCGTATCCTGCCGTCTGATGTGAAAATTGTGCCCGTTATAGACCGCACCGAACTGGTGAACGCAACGGTAAATACTGTGACCCACAACCTTGCAGAAGGTATTGTACTGGTTTCCATTATCGTTTTTGTCTTCCTTTTCAACTGGCGTACAACCGTAACCGTTGCTTTGGTTATTCCGTTATCCTTTCTTTTTGCGATCACAATGCTTCGCATCCAGGGATTGCCCGCAAACCTGATCTCACTGGGTGCCATTGACTTTGGTTTACTGCTGGAAGGTACTATGGTCATTGTTGAGAAGATATATGTGGATCTTGAAAAAAGCTCACTCCGGCTTGGCGTTGACCGGTTCAATAAAATGTCCAAACTGGGCCTCATGAAACGTAGTGTAAAGGACGTGGCTTCTCATATTTTCTTTGCACAAATAATACTGATCGTTGCGCTTCTGCCTATTTTTTCTTTTCAAAAAGTAGAAGGGAAAATGTTTACTCCGCTTGCATTTACGCTCGGTTATGCATTGATAGGCTCTCTGATTTTGAGCCTGACCTTTGTTCCGGCAATGTGTAAAGTGCTATTAAGGAAAAATGTTACGGAAGTTAAAAATCCGGTCGTCCATTTTTTCAGGAGTAACATCTTTAAATTATACTTGTGGAGTGAGCGTAACAAAAGGTTGGTTATGAGCACGTTTGTGATTTTGTTTTTGGTTTGTATAGGCCGGTTCCTGACATACGGTACGGAATTTATTCCCAAACTAAATGAAGGTGCTATTTATGTCAGGGCAACACTGCCAAACAGTATTAATCTGGAACAATCGGTGAAAACGGGTAATGTGCTCCGGGATACTTTACGCTCGTTTCAGGAAGTGAAATTTGTGATGAGCCAGACAGGAAGGCCCAACGACGGTACCGACCCGACGGGCTTTTTTAACAATGAATTTCATATTCAGTTAAAGCCGGAATCAGAATGGAAAAGGCATATTAAAAAAGACGAGCTGCTGCGTGAGATGAAGGAAGTCCTGTCATCTTTTCCGGGTTTATCTCTTGGATTCAGCCAGCCGATACAGGATAATGTGGAAGAATATGTGGCGGGTGTAAAAAGCTCACTGGTGATAAAAATTTTTGGGGACGATCTCAATGATATGGAAAATCTGGCAGATCAGGTGGCTGATAACCTGCATAAAGTAGATGGTGTTGCTGATATTCTGGTTTACCGTAACATCGGGATCCCTGAACTTGCAATTAAACTGGATGAAGCCAGAATGGCTCGCCATGGAGTATCAATGGCAGATGCACAGGCGGTCATTGAGATGACGATTGGTGGAAAAGCGGCATCAGTTTTTTATGAAAATGACCGTATGTTTGATATAACAATCCGTTACCAGAAAGAATACCGTGACACCGAAGAAGAAATTGGCAACATTATCATTCCTTCTCTTGACAACCACCAGGTTCCGTTGAAGGAAATCGCCACGATCAGTACCAAAACCGGGCCTGCATTTATATACCGCGAAGGAAGCAGCCGTTACATTGGAATTGGTTTCAGTATTGATGGCCGTGATATGGGAAGTACCATTGCTGAGGCACAGAAAGTAGTAAAGGAAAATGTCAGATTTTCTAAAAATACCAAAGTTGTATGGGCAGGTGAATTTGAAAGTAAAGAACGGGCAACCAAACAATTGTCGGTTATCATTCCTGCTGCCTTAGTACTGATCATTTTTCTGTTATACATGAATTTTGGGAATGCAAAAGACACCCTGATTTCCCTCATTACTATTCTGTTTGCATTCGTTGGAGGTTTTCTTTCACTATGGATGACTGGAACGATATTCGGTATTTCTGCGGGAATCGGGTTCATTATTTTATTCGGAGTTTGCACGATTGACGGAATTATTCTGGTCCATGTCATGAAGGACAATCTACTTCATGGGCTTCCGCTGAGGCAGGCGATTTCCGACGGGATCTATGGAAGGATACGCCCGGTGATCATGATTGCCTTAATGGGTTCTCTCGGGCTGCTTCCGGCTGCGCTTTCCAATGGGATGGGTTCCGAAATTCAAAAGCCGCTCGCTATTATGATCGTTGGTGGACTTCTGATCTGTATGTTTTTATCATTTACCGTGTTACCGCAAATATTCTACTGGGCTTACAGGAAAAAGAGTTAAAAATCAAATATTAAATTCTGGGTATGCCTTTTACCAAGAGGTTTTTGGTAATAAATTATCTGCTATTTTCTTTATCGAAAAGTTTGCATATGTCTTTCCGGATGCAGGCTAATGAGTTAGGTAAAGTATGTAAAACCAGTCTGTACAGGAATATTGAAATTGGCCGGCTTACAGCAATTTTCAGGATTGATCATAACATGTTTTAAATAAATCGGGCAGAGGATTTGGTAATTCCCTGCCCGATTTTAAACTATATATGTTTAATTATCAGACAGCTTGCAGGTATAGTGTTTCTAGTTCATTTGCCGATATATCTTCTGCATTAATAATGGAAACCAGATTTCCTTCTTTCATAATCCCGATCGTGTCAGCTACTTCCCTTGCCCTGAAAATATCATGCGTAGCCATTAAAATTGCTGTCCCGTTTGCTGCCAGATTTTTAAGTATTTCTGAAAATTCATTGGATGCTTTTGGGTCGAGCCCGCTTGTTGGTTCGTCGAGCAACAGGACTTTTGCTTTTTTAGCTACTGCAATCGCGATACCCACTTTTTGTCGCATTCCCTTTGAATAACCAGCCAGTTTCTGATCGTATGCCTGGCTTTGCAGGCCAGCCGTTGTCAGCAGTCCGTACAGTTCTTTTTTAGTATAGTCAAATCCGGCCAGTGATGAGAAATATTCAAGATTTTCGAGGCCTGTCAGGTTAGGGTATAACATGACAGTTTCAGGAATGTAAGCCAGGAATTTCTTCGTTTCTTCCGGGTGTTCAGCCACAGATACTCCGTTGATAGCTGCGGTGCCGGAAGTGGGTTCAATAAAACCAAGAAACAGATTAATGGTAGTGGTTTTTCCTGCACCATTCTGGCCCAGCAAAGCGAATATTTCACCTTCCTTTATAGTCAGGTTGAGGTTATGCAGGGCAATATGATTTCCGTAAGTTTTACTTAAATTTTTAGCTTCAAGCATTTTGTTTATCTGTAAGTTGTATAAAGTTTCTTTTAAATAGTACGGCTGAAACCGGTATCAGCAAGATTGATAAAACCAGCAATGGCAATATTCCTGGTAATAATGGACCGGCCTGGTAACCAATGGTTTTGTATTCCGGATATCTGTTCCAGTCAAGGTTTTCAGTTAATTTCTCCTCAAAAATGGCGGGATAAAAATATTCTCTAAGCTGTTTATGGTGCCTTTTTACTGATTGCAGATATTGTACATGACTTGCCAGGTCCGTATTTGCAATTTTATTCAAAAGCTGCTGTGCCGCAATGACCGGATTGAAATGACCAATGGTTTCGGACAACGCCTGCCTTTTCGCCAGTTTTTCAAATAACCCAGCAGAGGAATGTTCCGACTCGGCATCTCCGGCGAATTGCATGGCATAATACCAGCCGGCTGAATATTCATTTTCAGGGATCGGATATTTCCGGTATTGCGGATAAACCACATAAAATGTTTCCATAGTAGGTTTTTTAGGCATATCCCATTTCTCGTGATAACCCTCGCGCTGTTTTATGGCAGTTTGCTGTGCTTCCGGAATTTGTATCAGGCGGTTAATGGCAACGTTGGCAATTCCGGGTGAAAGTATGCACAGGAAAATCCATATACAGACCAGTGCCGTTGCATTGAACGAAGAACTTTTGCCCAAAGAAATTATCAGGACTGCCAGCAAAAACCAGAAAATGTGGTAAGCCAGAATAACCAGACCGAGCTGTAAAGTAGGATAGGAGAGTGGTAAACTTAAATAGAAAACGCCTGTTGCAAAAACGGCAACTGAGGTTAACAGGAGGACAGCCAGCCGGATCAGCAATTTGTTTAAAATCACCTGAATGGTATAAACCGAACTGGTTCGGACTATTTTCCAGACACCACTTTCCTGCTCTTCCGACAGGACATTGTAAGTAAAGGCAATAATTAAAAGTGGAAAAAGAAAGATGAAAACAAAGGACGCATCCAGATTCCCAACGAGTAAAGTTAGTGGATTGGTTAGCTCTGAATCATATAACTGGCCTTCAATTCCCAATATTTTTACTTTCAGGTTAAATGGATTAATGTCTCGCTGGCCAATTGAAAATTTTGCCCAGCCAGATGGTGGATTGGCAGTATAAAAGAATGGATAATATGCAGTTGTGCCCACAGATTTGCCATGTCCATGCATTGTAATATTTTTCAGATGATCATGTTGAACGGCCGGAATTCTGCTAATTATTTGTTCCTGCCTGCTGATCATATTATCGCCGTGGTAAAAACCGTAAATACCAAAGAGCATCAGGCTTAACGCGCCCCATAGCACAGTTTTTCCCAAAAGGAAGTTTTTTGCTTCAAGAAACAATACTTTTTTGCTCAGTTTCATAACTGGTATTTACGAATGGAAGAAATATATTTTAATACCGCAAAACCTGTAATGGCCCAGATTAATAAAGCTGCAAATCCCAGGGCGGCATTCTTTAAAGTGTCAAAAATTGAAACAGGTTTAAATTCAAAATCGGCCTGTTTTTGCCAGTTACTCTGATCTGCTTTTTGATCGCGGTCGTTTTTATAACTGATTTTTGTTAAATGGATCTCATTGATTTTTCTGGTTTTTTCAAAACGATAGTTTTCGGTTTGCTTCTGAAATTCTGAATAAGTTTCGAAATCAACTCCGCAAACTGTCATTGAAATGTTACGAATTGCCAGGAAAGGGTCAGTGAAAGCCAGAATTGCAGAGATGGAATTCTGGGATTTATATGTGATGATCAGTTTATCATAATGGGAATTATATATACCTGAGCTAATTTTTTCCCCTTCCTGCATGACCAGTGCGCCATAATTGACTGGCAGGTTTTGAATGGAATCCACACCATACTTTTTTAAAGTTTCGGATTTTAATTGTGCATAATGAGGGTCATCCGGATTGTGGCTATCACCTTGTTCACTTACATCTTTTTCAATCGCATTTTCGAAAGCGATTTTATCAGGAGCATTGTAAATGTTGTTTCCAAGTGTCTGAGCGCCTTTTGGAATAACAATAAAACACAGGATCCAGGCCAATACGAGCAGGACCAATGCGTTGGCAGCATTTTTACTGATTGCCGAAACAGCGACAACGGCCAGGGAAACGATGAACATATACAAGCCATAAATCAGAAAAAGAAAACCGATACGAACAACCGGAAGTGTACTTGTTTCTCCGTAAAGAAATGTAACGCCGGTAATTAGTCCGAGAAGTAGCACGGGCAAAAATAAAGCCCAGCTAACGGCTGTTAGCCCGAGTGTTTTACCCAACAAAATGTCGAAATATGAAGCTCGCTGGCTTAACAATATTTTGAGTACACCATTTTGTTTTAGCCCTGCAACTGTATGAAAGCCAATAAAAATAATAAACAACGGAACCAGTAACTGAAATACCAACGCCATGCTGAGTTCTCCAAAACGAAGCATTCCGTTGGAAAACCCTGCTTCGCTCATATTGACAGTATTTTGTCTGTGCGCTTCCAGAAAAACGGAATTCCCGACGTAACTGTCCAAACCAAAATCAAAGAAACTAAGCGGTGATTTTTCCCTGAAAACGAGATAACCGTAATGCGCTACACGATGCGGGTGCCGGTTGGGCTGGTTCATCCAATGTTCGTTTACGTCGTGGCGCGCATTGGCCTGTTGCTTGTTAAACTCATTTACATACTGCCAGCCTGTAAATGCAGAAAGCAGTATGACGGCCAACAAAACCGCATATAAAACAAGCGGGATTTTGCTTCGGAAAGCAGTTCGCCATTCCTGAAAAGCGATTATTCTGATAAATTTAAAATTCATAGGGTTAGATGTGTGCTGAGTTGCAGCCTTGTTATTGTTATAAAATAGGTTTGGTGATTATTTTACATTCCAACTATTGGTGCCCAAATGGGTCTTTAATTAAGTCCGTCAAAATGATTTATCCCCTTATGAAAAAGTTATCTCTTTTTATTTTGATAATTATCATTTTCAGCTGCAAAAAGGATAGTATTGATCCCGAAGCAGCCATCCAAAAAATTGTTGGCAAATGGCGCCATGAATCTTACCTGGAAATAGTAAATGGAAAAAAAGTTTGGAAAAAAGATAATTCTGCTTCGCGTATTTACCTGATTTTTAAAACGGATGGCTCTCCCATAAGTATTTTAGGTACACCGCTTTGCTGCGGACCGACTTTTTATAATCTGAACGGAAATTTTATTACATTAAAATCTGGCAATAGTTTTTCCTGCCCTAATGTCAAATGTTCAGGTTGCCTGATCTGGACTATAATACAAAGTGAAAATGAACTGATATTGTCCTATTGCGATCGAAATTCTGTATCAAAGTATATACGGGAGTAATACCGGTTTGAAAAAGATTCCGGAACTTTTAAATTGTTCTGATACGACTTGTATCATTACTTTTGCAAAGAATCAAAAACGACCAGGATGTCAGTTGCTCCAATCAGTAAAGTTTGTCCAAAATGTAAAACCTTATTTTCCTGTCAGTCAGATAATATTGCAAGTTGTCAGTGCAGCACCGTACGGCTATCCAAAGAAACCATTCAGTTTCTGTCCAATACCAATTTTGACTGTCTTTGTAAAACCTGCCTGGAAAAAATTAACAAAGACGTGTCACTAGCAACACAATTTCACTTTCCCACTCACAAAGCCATGTATATTGAAGGGCTTCATTATTACAAGGAAAATAATTACTGGGTTTTTACCGAATTATACCATACCCTGCGAGGCAAATGCTGCCAAAGCGGTTGCAGACATTGCGTTTATGGTTTTGGAAACAAAGGTTAAAAATGAGTTCACAAAGGCCTTGTAATCAGACTTTACGAACCCATTTAAAAGGCTAATTATTTGACAGTTAGTTTAAAGTCAAGATTTACATCATCGCTTCCCGGTGTGATCGTTCCGTTTTTAGCACCAGGCTGATGACGAAGCTGGACTTTCAAACTACCGGTACCGGCTGTTCCCGCTTTTGCAGTTCCTGTTAAACCAATCGGATAATTATTTTTGTCAGTATCTCCGTAAGTATATGTCAGCAATGACGCAAGAGACGGGGTGTAAACCAGCAAATGTTCATAGGACTCTTCGTTAATTTCTTCAGTAATATCATCAACCGGCGTTTTGCTTTCATCCAGAAACGCGATTGTCAGCGTGTATTCCGTGTTTGCCTTTAGTGTTATTGTATCAAATCGGGTAGGGGCGTTACCACCATCTCCATCCGCATCCTTATAACTGAACGAAGTTGTTGCACCAGTCCCTGCTTCTTTAAAATTCAATGTGACAGAGGTAATCAGTTCATTTTCGTCGTCGGGCTTAACATCGTCTTCTGAGTCTTTACATTGTGTAAAAAGCGTTGATACGCTAAAAAGCATTATCCAGACAAGTTTCTTGTTGAGTCTCATGGTATTTTCAAATCATTTAGTGGGAATTGTATTACTCTGTATATGCTACATTGTTGCAAATGTATATTGTTTGCAACAATGTTGCAAATTATTTTTTCTTTTATTGAAAACTTAATGGAAGCCCGGTTGATTTTTTTAATTGTGCGGGTTTGCATGTGAAGTAAAACATACATGGCTCCTACAATTTCCCCAAAAAAATGTAGAGACAAAAAGAGCTGGGAAAATGATGAACAGCAATTCTATAAAGTCAAAAATCCATCCCGGCGCGCCGGGATGGGTTTTATTATTACTACGGATAATTTATAAATGTATACTGCTAACCATTTTTCAACTTTCTCACTTCCTGATTACCTTATGAACTGTCAGATTTCCATCCAATACCACGTTCATCAGATACATGCCTGGCGCAAGTTGCGGCAGATTATCCAGTACGATTTCGCCTGAACCTGAACCGGCCGAAATTTCACGGCGGTAGAACTCACGCCCGCTCATACCAACGAGCCATGCCTGTCCATTTTTTTCGGTTGGTGTATTGTCAAACCGCAGTGTCAGGCTGTTATTCGCAATGAATGGATTAGGAGAAATGGATAATGTTTGTGTGTTCAGTTTTCCATCGCCGGATAGGGAAATGATCCTGGTGTAGCTGTATTTTCCATCTGTATCAAGCTGTTTGATCCGGTAATAAAGCGTGCTGGTTCCCGATGGAAGTTTGCTGTCTGTAAAACGATAGTTTTGTGTCTGGTTACTGTTTCCGGCAGCTGACAAGCGGCCAACTTCTGAGAATGTCCTTCCGGTAGAAGAGCGTTCCACGATAAAGGATTCTGCATTGATCTCAGATGAAGTTGCCCAGGTTAGTATGTTTCCCTCCGTTGCAGATTTACCTGTGAAAGAAATCCAGGTTACCGGGAGTGGCGTTGCGATCAGTTTCATTACTGTCGCCTTGCTGTCGTTACTCACATCCTGAAATGCAAGGTATGGTGTTCCGGAATTGTCCAGTGCGAGAGAAGTGTAATATGCTTCTCCCAAAGAAAAGCCTGTCGACCCAACCACTCCCCAGCCTGTACCATTAAACCTGAGAACAGTTGCTTTATAATCGTTGGCTCCATCTGTAAATGAGACAAATGGGGTGCCTGAACCATCCAGGATAAGAGAAATATAATCCGTAGCGGCCGAAGAGAAACCAGCGGTTCCTACGTTTTTCCAGATTGTTCCGTCAAATACCATTACCGAAGCTTTATTTTCACTGCTTCCGTCTGAATATGCAACGTATGGTGTCCCATTATTATCCAGTGCAAGTGAAGTATAATTGGCATAACCTGCTGAAAAATTTGCTGCGCCCACGACCTCCCATGCCGAACCGTTGAATTTCCTGACCGTTGCCTTGTTATCATTGCCGGCATCGGAGTACACAACATAAGGAGTGCCGGAACTATTGAGGGCGATAGCAACAGAATTGGCAAAACCAGCTGAAAAACCTGCTGTACCTACCAGTTCCCAGGCCGAGCCATTGAATTTCATAACCGTTGCTTTATAATCATTTTCGGCATCCTGATAGGCAACATAAGGTATTCCCGAGCCATCCAGCACCAGGGAAACGTTTCCTGCCGAACCTGAGGTGAAACCAGCAGGGCCGACTGACGCCCATGATGTTCCGTCAAACCGCATCACGGTAAGTTTGCCATCGTTCCCATAATCCTGATACGCCAGGTAAGGTGTTCCCGAACTGTTCAGGACAAGTGAGGTATAATAGGCTTCACCCGCAGAAAAACCAGCCGAACCGACATTTTCCCATGCAGTTCCACTATATTTCATAACCGTGGCTTTGTCGCCTTTCGATGCATCTGAGTAGCCAATATAAGAAACACCTGAGCTGTTGATGGCAAGCGAAGTGTAAGAGGCCTGGCCGGATGAAAAACCCTGGGTACCATTTAGCTGCCAGGTTCTTGCATTATCGAAAGCAGGAGTATTAACCGTAAGGGATGCAGGTTTGGAAGTAACAATACCTCCATTACTGACTCTCGCCCGATACAGATAACCATTTAAAGATATAGGGGCATTACTGATCATTAAGGCAGCTGAATTAGTTCCATTGTAAATTCCGCCGTTACTGATATTGGAAAAAATGTTCCCGCCATCATTGCTTACCTGCCACTGGTACGTAAGATTACCGCTGTCGCTGGTAGCGCCAACCGTAAAACTGGCAGTCTGACCGCCGGTGATGGTTGTATTGTCGGGCTGGGCGGTAATACCCGGTAATGCATTCGGATTGAATTTCATGACCGATGCTTTATCGTCATTTCCATAATCCTGGTATGCAAGCTGAGGTATGCCGGAAGCGTCCATAGCCAGGGACAAATAATATGCTTCTCCGTCTGAGAATCCCGCCGAACCTAATGTTTCCCAGTTTGTTCCATTGAACTTTGTTACTGTCGTTTTAAAGTTGTTTCCTCCGTCCGTGTAAGCCAGATACGGATTTCCGGAAGTATCCAGGGCCAATGCCAGATAATCCGCCGAGGCCATAGACAAACCTGCCAGACCAACCGTTTCCCACGCCGATCCGTTAAATTTCATGACCGTCGCTTTATTATTATTGTCGCCATCGGAGAAGGCGATATACGGTGTGCCATTACTGTCCAGCACCAGCGTGGTATAATTGGCATATCCTGCTGAAAAACCTGGAAAACCTACTGTTTCCCAGGAAGTTCCGTTAAACTTCATAACCGTAGCCTTGTTATTGCTATTTCCATCCGAGAATGCCACATAAGGCGTACCAGTTCCATCCAGTGCCAGATCAGTATGATTTGCATATATTGTGGAAATACCGGAAGCTCCGACCGATTCCCAGGCAGATCCGGTAAATTTCATAACAGTAGCTTTGTAATTATTATCCGCATCCTGGTACCCAACGTAGGCTGTTCCTGATGTATCAAAAACCAATGAAATGTTGTCTGCTGAGCCTGCTGAAAAACCTGCCAGGCCGACAGTTTCCCAATTCGTGCCATCAAACTTCATCACCGTAATTTTGTTGCCGCTGTTCCCGTCCGAGAAAGCAACATAGGGCTGGCCAGAATATAATGCAAGAAAAATATAGGACGCATCACCAACTGAAAAACCGGCGGTACCAACCGTTTCCCAGGCACTACCATTGAATTTGCTTACGGTAACTTTACTGTCGTTAGCTGCATCCGAATATGCAACGTAAGAATTACCAGAATTGTCCAGTGCCAATGATGTATAGGTTGAAGTGCCTGCGGAAAATCCGGGTACACCAACCGGCTGCCAATATTGCGCATCTGCTTGTCCATAAACAAGAAATAACAAACAAAACAACAGAGCTGAAATGCTGTTTATTGGCCAGTTTTTTGGGGCAAATGGTGAAGTGTTTTTAAAATCAGACGTTGTTGAGGAGGCAACTGATTGTATGTACGCTGAGCTTTGGAAAGTAGGTATTAATAATTTCATAAAATAATATCTAATTACTAAAAGTAAATTTAGAAATTATGTTATACATTAAAAATATTACTACTTATGTTTAAATAAATTCTAGTTTTAATGCTTTTAGTGTCCCAATAAAACTTCTAATGAAAATTAATTTTTATTCGTAATCCAGTTTTGAATAATTTTAACGGTGTCCTCAAAAAATAATTTATAAGTATTTTCTGTAACGTAACCAATATGTGGCGTGGCAAGCAGGTTACCCAAATTTCTGAAGGGATGGTCTTTCGGTAATGGTTCTGTATCAAATACATCCAGTGCTGCACCTGCAATTTTTCCCTGTTCCAAAGTATTGATTAACGCATTTTCATCAACAAGCGGTCCTCTGGAAGTGTTGATCAGATACGCATTTGGCTTCATTAAATCAAGTTCAGGTGTGCTGATTATTCCCTTACTGCGTTCGCTGAGTACAAGATGCACCGTAATAAAATCGGCATTACTGAACAGGAATTCTTTGCTTACATACCTTGCGCCGCTTGCTGCTGCTTTTTCCTCTGTCAGGTTTTCGCTCCAGGCAATTACGTTCATTTCAAAAACATTGGCAATAGCAGCAATTTTAGCCCCAATCCTTCCCAGGCCTACTATTCCGATCGTTTTTCCTTTCAGGTCAGTTCCCACAGTTGTCTGCCAACCGCCATTTTTAAACGTAGTATTTTCTTGGGGAATGTGCCTTGCCATAGCCATCAGTAACGCCCATGTGTGCTCGGTTGCACCGTTGCTGATGTAGCCGGTATGTTCCAGCTGAATACCTGCCTCACTGACTGCATCCGTATCAATAGAAGCGTTGCGGGAACCCGTAGAAACGATTAGTTTTAAATTGGGAAGGCCTTGCAGTAATTCTTTATAAATCGGAGTCCTTTCGCGCATTACGCAGATAATGTCAAAGGGTTTCAGTCGCTCAGTAAGTTCAGATTGTCCGTCCAGATGATCATGAAATACGGTTATATCTGCAACCTGATCTAAGACAGACCAGTCAGCCATTTTTAATGCTACTTCCTGATAATCATCGAGTACAGCAATTTTTATTTTTTTCATATTGTAAAATGCCGGGATTTGTTCTTACAATACAACAATTTCGGGCAAGCAATTCTTTATTTGATCAAAAAAAGGAATTCTAAATGATATCGTTTAGAATTCCGTCTAATAACCAACAGTTTAGGATTCGAAATGCGCACGAAACTTTGCAATTGTATTATTGGCCATTCAATCTGTTGATTCTGATTTTTCCTGAATTTATTGCCGTCAGCAGCCATTGTTTGTTGTCAGGTCCTTTCATAAAAATGCTTTTACGCGCGTCCCCCTGTATGAAAAGTCCGCTTTTGGAACTGCCAACACTTGAAAACTTTCCTTTGCCATTACCCAGAAGCAACAGTCCAATGGATGCATCCTGCCTTCCCATATTTACTTCATTGGGATAAAAATTGCCGCTTAAAATAACATCGGGATTCCCGTCGGCATTTACGTCCTTCACTGCAATACCAAATACCGGAGCTTTCTGTGCCTCAATAGGCAAAGGATGCATTTTGAAATTTCCATTACCCAGATTTTCGAAATAGGCGCTCCGGAGTGTGGTAACTTCGGCCTGATAAGCCTCCTTTTTTCTTCACTGTTCAGCAATTCCTCAAAGCTGACTTTGGCGTAATCGGCATAATGTGCAAATTTTCTCCTGAACTGAATCACCTGCTGGTTTAAAGCATCACGCGGAACGCTCGGGTAACGAACTCCCTGAATAAAATAACCCATCAGCGGGTCAAATACGCCATCATTATTGAAATCCTTTGCTACGATTTTCATTGGCTCTTTTTCGGATGCCCGGTAAAAAGTATTCAGTCCTTCATTTCCGGCAATAAAATCGACGTCACCATCTTTATCAAAATCGGCTGCTGCAAGATTATTCCACCAGCCTGTATGTAGTCTTAGCCCGTTTTGTAATGAAGCAATTTGAAATGATTTCCCTTTTTTACTTTCATAAATATTAACAGGCATCCATTCACCTGCCAGTACCAGATCATCGAATCCGTCTCCATTTGTGTCCGCCCATAATGCTGTACAAACCAAACCAGCCTGAAGTAAGCCGGGGCAAAACTGCCTGGTTACATCAGTGAATTTTGCTATGCCATTCATGGTGTCATTCCGTAACAAATAACTTCGTGCCGGCAGGGGATATTTTCCGGGAATCATTCGCCCTCCGATGAAAAGATCCTGGTCTCCGTCCTTATCAAAATCATTCGAGGCAATACATGAACCGCTTAAAGAAAAATCGGGCAAAGTGCCGGCAGGTGCGAGCTGAAAATTTCCTTTGCCATCATTCAAATATAACTGGGAAGTATAATAGGATTTGTCAGAAACCGGAAGCTGGTTTCCACCGTTCACAATAAATAAATCGACGTCTTTATCTCCGTCCGCATCGAAAAAGATCCCGGCCACATTTTCATGCAGTGAATCCTGTGCGATGATTTGTTTTTTAAATTTACCCGAAGTTTGCTGCAAAAGAAGGGTAGGTTTGCCTTTCAGATAACTGCCACCAACAAAAATATCATCCAGGCCATCGTTGTTCACATCGGCCACAGCCATGGGGAAACCATTTTTGGATAACATTTTGTGTAAAGCAGCAGTTTGTTTAAAATCAACAAAACCGGATGCAGTGTGATTAAAATCAATATTTACCTCGTCGGTAATATCAGTAAAATAGGTTTGCTGAACTGATTTTTCCTGCGGTTTTTCTAAAAGGGAAGCATTCTTTTTAGAAATTACTAGTCGCTGGTTCACAGGGATTTTAGACAGTTTCTGGCTCATTCCTCCCGGCCAAATAACTTCAATACTATCTATAAATTTTTTATTTCCTGTTCCAAAATGCAGCATCGGATCAACGGAAGACTGAAAACTCCTGACCACAGAAAGTTCGGAATATTGTACAGTGCCACCGGCCCAGATCGTGACCTTACTCCCGATGCCCTGGAGGTTTCCCTTTTCCCCTTTTAGCGTAATATTCAGGTAATTACCATTCCCTTTTTCACTGGCTGTATTCTGATACACAAATGCTTCCGAATCAATATTATTTACAACCATATCCAGATCTCCGTCTCCGTCCAGGTCTGCATAGGCTGCTCCGTTTGAGTATGATAATTCATTCAGTCCCCAGTTTTCTGAAACATTGGCAAAAGTAAGGTCACCGGAGTTGCGGTATGCGTAGTTGGCAATTTTTACTTCCGGTACTTTTTCGATCAGTTCGAGTGCATTCTGCTGTTTAAAATTATTGGTGCCAAAATTCGAAAAATCTTCCTTGTACAAAATAAAATCCCGGTCGGTTACGTCCCTGCGATAACCGTTGGTAATAAATACATCTTTCCATCCGTCGTTGTCATAATCAGCAATCAACGGTGCCCAGCTCCAGTCAGTTTTTGCAATGCCGGCCAATAGCCCGATTTCGCTGAAAACAAGTGAATTAGCTTTTTTGTTTTGCCCTGAAATATTTCCCAGGTTAAGCTGAAGCATATTGCGCATGTATTGCAGCTGGTAATCATACTGCGGTGAAATGCTCATTTCTTTGCGGTCATAATCCTGGCCTGCAAGCATTTTCTTTTGACGGAAATTGTCTTCAGGAAGCATGTCGAGCTGTATAATGTCAGGATAAGTATCATTGTTGATGTCCGCAATATCCAGCCCCATTCCGTACAAACTTGTGTGTGCAGTGGCCTGTTTGATCACATTCCCAAAAGCAGGTTTTTTGTTTTTTGTCAATCCCGAATTCAGGTATAAAATATCACTGCTGATGAAGTCATTGGAACAATATATATCAGGAAAACCGTCCTTGTTCAGATCACTGATTGCCAGTCCAAGTCCCAGGCCTTCGTATTTTACACCGGCTTCTCCGGAGATATTGGTGTAAACCGGCAATCCATTTTTTCCTGATCCTTCATTAAGATAAAGTTTTCCTGTGCTGGGATAGGAGCCATCATTATAGGTTTGCCGCAGATAATTAGGGTTTTGCAGATCGGGTGCTGAGTTCATCAGGTATGCATCCAGGTCTCCATCCAGATCAGCATCAAAAAATGCAGTTTGTACTGTAAAGGAATTGTCATCCAGGCCATAATCTTTGGCCATTTCCTTAAAAACAGGAATTTTGCCCTTACCAATTCCCTGATTAACAAAAAGAAGGTTTTCGCTATTGCGCATTCGTGTATGTTTGGCAACACTCACATAAATATCGAGCAGTCCATCCTGGTTAATATCAACCATCGAAATACCCGTACACCAGCGATCGGTTTTCACACCGGCCATTTCAGTAATATCCTCGAATTCCCATTTTTTATTCAGCGTGTCAATTTTGCTGAGATAAAGCCTGCAGCTCACCTGGTTACCGCCAAAGAAAATATCAGCTTTGCCATCATTATTGACATCGCCAATTCCGACACCACCTCCGTTATAAAAATTAGTAAATGTGAATGGATTAATGGAATCGTTGGGCGTTAGCTTATTGGAGAAATTAATTTTTGTTTCATTTGAGTAATGTGCTTCAAAAAGGGCTTCTTTTTTCTTGCTGCAATCCGTCAAACTGAATATGATAGCTGGTAAAAGGAGGGAGGCAAGTATTTTTTTCATTGTAAAAGGTAATGATTTATTCAGTTTTTTTACCCTCAGATATCTTTGGTTACTGAATTTTTTTAGCCACGAATCCACTAATTTGTACGATTGCTGTAAAAACCATTCGTGTAAATTAGTGGATTCGTGGCTAAGCACTTTTAATTAATATCCGGGATTTTGGTCTGCTGGTTCAATTTTAGAATTGTTATCAACTTCCTGTTGCGGAATTGGTAATAACTCATGTTTATTGGCCTGAAAATAACTCAGTGGCTCTGCTTTTAGTTTTCCAAGTTTTCTCCATCTTAAAATATCCCTGTTACGGATTTGCTCTCCGCTGTGTTCAACCCGCCTTTCGTGCATAATGGCTGCGAAAACCTGGTCTTTTGTGGTTACCGGAAATCTTGCCGTTGGATAAGCAGGCATGCTCACACTTTTACGCGCGCGTATCATGTTCAGGTATTTTACTGCTTCTGTAATGTTTCCTGCTTCGTTTTCGACTTCCGCAAGAGAAAGGATCGTTTCAGCAAAACGCATAATACGCTGATTGATACCACCGGTCAGAAAGGATTCATTCATTTTATACATCAGAGAATATTTCTGCCAGCTCACCTTTTGCGTCACCCCATCCACTACCGATGAATTACCATTTTGCTGGCCGTCGGTCAGTGTATTAGCTCCGTTGTTGTATTTCTCCCCGGTGAAATAAAATGAAAAGTCATAACGCGGATCCGTTTTCGTATCGCCTTTAGTCGTTTTTTCAAAATCTGATAACAAAGCGTTGGAAGGAATTACATTTCGCCATCCGATTGCAGAATATTCCTGGGTTCTAACCGTTTCAGTACCCGCAGTTGCTCCGTTTCCATCTCCATCCCAATTGTAAACGCCACCTGATGGGAAGAAGTTAACCTCAAAGATTGATTCCTTGTTGAATTCCGTTTCTTCTAAAAAGTTATCGTTGTAATTATCAACCAGCGCGTAAGTACCGGAACTGTACACTTTCAGCAGTTCAGTTTTTGCATTGGGATAATCACCTTTTTGAAGATAAACACGTGCCAGCAGCATCTGGGCAGCGCCTTTGGTTGCTCTTCCCTGATTGGCAGCATCATAAGTTGCAGGCAGATCGGCCTGAATTGCTGTAAGTTCGGCAATAGCATAATCAAATACTTCTGCCTGCGGGGACCTGGGCAAACTGCCGTCAACTGTTAAAACGTAATTTTTGTATAAAGGCACCCCGCCCCACATACTGGCGAGTTCGTAATAAGCGTAAGCTCTCAAAAAACGTGCTTCTGCCAATAACCTGTTTTTATCTGTATCAGACAGATCCGTTACTTTGGTGGAGTTGTCAACAACTGAATTGGCTCTGTGGATCAGGCGGTAATAAGCCAGCCATACTGTCCCCATTACTGAGTTTCCGGTATCATGTGTTCCTAACAAGAGCTGGTTCCGGGGAGTTTCAAGTTGTCCGCCTCCCGCTGCGACGTCATCGCTACGCAGGTCGTGGGTAAAAAACCATTCCCTTGCAACCAGGTTATTGGCTTTTAGCATGGAATATACACTAGTTACACCACTGGAAAGCTCCGATCCGTTTTTGTAAAATCCGTCTACTGTTACTCCGTTTGGGTTGAGTTTGTCCAGCGCATCATCATTGCAGCCGAACACAATCCCCAGCATCAGAGCGTATGTGAATATCAGGTTCCTTTTCATTTTATTTTAATATTTTTTTGAAATTTTCACATTTAAAAACCAACACTCAGGCCAACCTGCAAAGTCCTGGGCTGAGGATACATTCCATAATCAATGCCATTGATCAGCTGTGTGGCCGAGTCATTGGAAGAGCCGTTTACACCAATTTCAGGGTCCAGCCCCGAGTATTTGGTAAAAGTCAGCAGGTTGGTAGCCGATACGTAGATGCGTGCTTTTGTGATGGCGTCATGCGTTAATGAAGCCAAAGTTTTGGCAGGAATTGTGTAACCAATACTGAAATTTTTAATACGCATGTAGGAGCCATTTTCAACAAACCTGTCACTGGTGCGGCTGTTATTGTTTGGATCACCGCTAATTGCCCTTGGCACGTCCGTATCAGTATATGTTGGAGTCCAGGCATTGAGCACATCCGTTCCGGCATTGAATAAACGAAGCATTCCCTGTTCGATCACCTTCGTTCCGTTGTAAATTTTGTTTCCCTGAACGCCCTGAAGATAAACGGTGAAATCAAAGTTTTTGAAACTTCCGCCAAAATTGCCGCCGTAACTGAATTTAGGAATAAAACTGCCGATATAAGTTCTGTCACTTGCATCGATTTTGCCATCACCGTTCAGGTCCTTGAAGCGGATATCTCCCGGTGCAGCCTGGTCCTGGTATTTGGTTTTGTCATCTCCGTCTTTCGCATTATATGTGTCAATTTCACCCTGGTTCTGGAAAATACCGTCTACCTGCCAGCCAAAGAAAGACTGGATTGGATGATCAGTTTCAGTTTTTGTTACATCAAAACCACCGAAATCGGAATTACTGCCTGAAAACAAAGCGGCGCTTGGGGTAGCCAGGCTTAACACTTTGTTGCGCGTAATATCCAGGTTTACAGATGCATTCCATTTAAAATCTCCATCGTTTTTACTGTATCCCAGTTGAAATTCATATCCCCAGTTTTTCATACTTCCGATGTTGGAAAGGGGAGAAGTAGAGTAACCAATCGAGTTAGGGATCGGAACCTGCAAAAGCAGTCCGTCCGTTTTACGGTTGTAAGTTTCTGCGGTGAAGGTGACACTGTTATTAAAAAGCGCGACGTCAACCCCAAGGTTGGTCATGGTTGTGCTTTCCCATTTAAGCTGCGTATTTCCCAGTGAGCTGAAATACGAACCTAACACTTTGTTTCCTCCGAACACATAATTCGAATTATCAGCCGAAACCAGTGATTGCCACGCATAACTTCCAATTCCGTTAAAACCAGTCTGTCCATAACTGGCACGGATTTTCAGTTCTGAAATGGCAGGAACGGCTTTCAGGAATTCTTCTTCGCTCAAACGCCAGCCCAAAGAGACGGAAGGAAAAGTTCCCCATTTATTTCCGGGAGCAAACCTGGAAGAACCGTCACGACGGATGGACGCGCTCAACAAATATTTGCTTGCAAATTCATAATTTAACCTTCCAACGTATGAGATCAGAGAACTTTCGTCGAGTGAAGTAGTCGAGTTGGGATTGGATGTTCCCTGCATTTCGTCAATATCATTATTTGGCCTGTAACCGGAGCCATTTATTGTATTAGTCCTGAACGTTTGTTTATCCAGAATACCGGTAAGGTTGATCTGGTGTTTGCCGAATGATTTGTCAAAGGTCAGCTGGTTCGTGATAACCGGTGAAAAATAGCTGGTGCGGCTGTCGCGCAATTCGTACTGGCTGCGTGATTTGAAACCGTCATTATAAATAGGAAAACGGTTTGTTGTGATAGCCGACACAATATCTGTACCCAGACTGAAACGGTATTTTAAAAAGCTTGTCAGTTTCAGTTCAGCGAAAATAGAACCGAGCACTTTAATATGTTGCGTGCGTGTCACATCCTGAAGGGCGATACGTACGGGATTATCCGGGTCACTGCCATCCGCCGAGGTAGGAGAACTGTAACCGCCCGGCTTTGTCGGATCACTTACCGGCCAGTACGGTAAATTCCGGATCATCTGCATTACAGCCGTACGGCCACCGCCAAAGCCTTGCTCACCACGTGTTTTGTCGTAGGATACTGTAAGCGTTTGGCCGAAGTTCAGGAATTTAGTGACCTGATGATCCGAGTTCAAACGAACGTTGGCGCGTTTGTAATTGGTACCGATTAATATTCCCTCCTGGTCAAGATAGCCGACTGAGGTAAAGAAACGTGAAACATTATTTCCACCTGAAACTGCTACCTGATGCTGCTGGATTGGAGAACTTCTGAACATAACGTCCTGCCAGTTGGTATTGGTCTGGGCAAAAGTTTGCGTAGCTCCATTGTAAACCGGCTGGTTCAGGTCGGAAAGACGGCCCGGCATTGCTATTCCTGCATTGCCCAGAAGTGCCGTTGCATACTGAATATATTGGTCTGTGTTCAGTACATCCAGTTTTTTCCATGCAGACTGAGTTCCAAAATACGTATCCAGGCTTACGTGCAGTTTTCCGTCTTTTGACCCTTTTTTCGTAGTAATTATGATTACACCATTGGAAGCCCTGGAACCATAAATAGCCGCAGAACTGGCATCTTTCAATACTTCCAGGGATTCAATATCCTTTGGATCCAGATTGTTCAGGTCTCCCGCAGGAATACCGTCGATCACATAAAGCGGGCCGGATGCATAATTAATTGAACCTATACCCCTTATACGTACAATTGGTGTTTGTCCAGGGCTGCCATTATTTACAACGCGGACACCCGGCACACGTCCCTGCAAAGCCTGTTCCGCACTGATTACCGGAAGCGCAGTAAGTTCTTTTGGTGAAACGGAGGAAACCGCGCCGGTCAGCGATGATTTCTTTTGAGAACCGTAACCGATTACCACCATTTCTTCCAGTGCCTGGTTTTCGGGTATTAACTGTATATCAATCCGGGCCCTGTTACCAACCGTAAATTCCTGTTTGGCATAACCTATAAAACTAAAAACCAGAACACTTTTGTCGGAAGGCACCATCAGGCTGTATTCACCTTTTGCATCAGTGCTTGTACCAACACTGCTGCCTTTAAGCGTAACATTTACACCAGGTAAAATTTCTCCGTTCTCGGTGGTTACCTTACCGGAAACCTGTTGGTCAGCGAATGACCCGGCAGATACAAAACCAAAAGGCATTAACAGCAGAGCAAGAACCCCGGACAACAATTTGCCTTTTAAAATGTAAAGGAATTGTAATTTTTTTTCATAACACTGAGTAATTAAATGTTGAAAAGACACTTCAAAAAAAGGTACAATTATGGCTTTTAAAAACAGGCTAAATTTTTTAAGCCACCGGATTTTATAGTAATGAATGATTATTTTTTATAAATATAAACATAAAGATTACTGATTCGATTTTTAAATATAAAATATTAATGAAAATGTATGATTGTGATAAAATAGTATTAGGAATGGATAAAACTGTACTATTATCAGCGTTTTTCACTCGAATAATTGGTAAAAAACTGGTGACTTTCACTAATAAAAGGATATTACCGACTAGCATCATATCGAAGCTGGTTTAGGTTATCGTTTTTCAGTTCTAAAATCGTAGGAGCAGCATTAAGATATTGGTATTATTTACCTTAAATAGATAAATACCAGTATCTTATTGTTGAAAAGTAAAGATGAGTATAGCGGTTTTTAACCTTAATAAACCATTTCCTCAACAAGTTCCTTGTTAATAAAAGCACCAGCCATAGATCCGGCTGAAACGGCAAGGGCAACTGAACGAAACGCGGTTGTATTGTCCCCTGCTGCATAAATACCCGGAACAGAAGTTTTCTGAAAAGCATCGACCTGGATGTATCCGGATTCATTCAAAACACAGCCCAGATTTTCGGGGATCGTACAATGCTGTTTAAATGGCAATTTGGCATAGAGGGCATCGAGATGAAAAATTTCTCCATCGGTAAATACAATGCTGGTCAGATAGCCATCCTGGTGTTCGATTTTTTGAAATGGCTTTTCTACAATGTTTATACCTAATGCTGATAACTGATCCTGCTGCGCTGTTGTTATGGCAGATTTTCCATTGGTGAAAATGGTGAGATCGTTTGTCCAGTTTTTGACCAGCTTGCTGAATTCAAAAGCTATATCACCGTTGGCCATTATGCCCGTCCGCTGTTGCCGGTATTCATAGCCGTGACAATACGGACAATGAATTACAGAAATACCCCAGCATGCTGCAAGGCCGGGAATGTCAGGCATCAGGTCTTTTACACCGGTAGTAAAAAGTATTTTTCCTGCAATTATATTTTCTACACTTCCGGTAGATACAATAAACTGATTGTTTTCACCCTGAACCGCTGTGACCTCATCCTGCAAAAACCGAATAGTAGGGTAGGCCATGACCTGTGCTTTGGCTTGTGCCGCAATAATAGCGGGAGTGTTTCCGTCGTGGGTAATAAAATTGTGTGAATGAGGCGTTTGGATATTGCAAGGCTTACCATTGTCGATCATCAGAACTTTTCTGATAGCCCTTCCCAGGCTCATTGCCGCCGATAATCCGGCATAACTTCCTCCAATAATTACTACATCATAATTTTTATTTTCTTCCATATCGATTAAAATTGACTTTCTGAATCATACCAACCAGACTGCAATATGGAAAAACGGATCTTTATTTGCAACATAGTTGCAAATAAAGATCCGTTCGTTAAATGATATAAATTAAACCTAGAAACTCATCAATCCCAGAAACTTTCGCTTATGTACTCGTTTCCATCCAATACGGTTTCAATACATTCTTTTAATTCATCTACTGAATTTTTTTGGATAAATAACCGTTTGCCCCTGCATTAATATATTGCAGAACCATGGGCGCATCGGAATATTCTTCGTCATATACTATGAGTGTGGCGAACGGTTTTTTGCTTTTAATAAGTTTAATAAAATTCCGGTTCTGTGCTATCGAGCTGTTCTGGCCAATTTCCAGAATAATTAGTTCAGGCAAGCAATCCGGATAAGTTTTCAGAAATGCATGTACACTTTTTGCTTCAAAAATGGCAGACTTAGAGAAATGACTATCTAAGATATAAGCCACCCATTTACGCAATAATGGATATTTATCAATGACCGCTATTGTTATCATATTGTATCCGGGAACCAATATTAGTAAACTCTTAATTGCCAAAAAATATGATTTTGCTGTTTTGCAACAGTGAACCCGCCGTTATTTGATTAATGATATTTGTCTTATCATTAACAATAGAAATAAATCTATGTAAGAAAGCTAATTTTTTGCAATAATTATACCAAAACTTTAAAATTTATGATCCAACTTATATTTGGTACATTTAAAAAGTTTGACATGCGCAAATACCATGCCAAAATAAGGATTAAATGTTTGTAAACGAAACTTTGGAACTTGAATATGGGTGGTTCAACAAGTCAGTCATTTGGCGTACATGCAATGATTAAAGTCCGGCAACGGGGAGTACTTAAATTCCTGTAACTTTTTTTAATTCAAAATTGGAAAGCATACAGTTTTTCATTTTAAAACACAAACCGAATAATAAATTTAAGTAGCGTATATGCCTATACGTTTAAAGTTATTTGTGAACTTTTTGTTGCGGCGGGCGAAAAAACCTGTCTGCTTATTTTTTATGATGTTGCAAAAAACATTTTTGATTTGTACTATTCTGGTCAGCAGTATCGCCTGTCACATCAACTTAGAGTATGGTAATTCTTAATATTTTTTATCTGATATTAGCATATATTTTAATAGAGATGTAAGATTTTGAAGATAAACGGCAATAGGTGAACATTTTAATTGGTAGCTATAAAACTGATAAACTTACCCTATTTGAGAAGAGCCTTCATGTAATACTGTTTTTTCTATTGCTGACGATTTCAAACGCGTTCGCACAAACTTACAACTCATTAAGTTTTGAGTCATTAAACATCAATAATGGACTTTCACAGGGATTTATAAGCAGTATAAAGCAGGATAGCCGGGGCCTGATGTGGTTTGCAACCAGTGACGGACTGAATAAATATGACGGTTCCAGTTTCACAATATACCATCATGATCCGGACGATTCCACATCCATAGGCAGTGATGACCTGACGAGCCTGTTCGAAGACTCGAAGGGGAGATTATGGATTGGTACCCGCAGCAATGGCCTGGATTTATTTGATCGTGAAAATAATGTTTTCAGGCACATCCGCCATGGTGGCCCCAATAGTATCTGGTCCAACGATATACAGGATATTAAGGAAGACAGAACGGGAGCATTATGGATTCGTACCAAAAAAGGTATTGACCGGCTTGAAATCTCTACCCGAAAAACTTCTGAAAATTCACCTGTTTCGACTTTGTTTCCGGGTGATACTTTTTTATTTACCCACATTAAACTGGACAGTGCATTCGAAGCCCGGAAGGATAAGTACGGCTCAGAAAAAATCTTTATAGACAGCCGTAATCACATTCTAATTACGACGAACAACAGTATCTGGGAATTGAAATATCATACTGGAGTTCATTCCTATAACCTGAAAAGAAAATACAGCTACCCGGTTTCGGATTCTTTATTTATACCGGATTTGTTGGAGGATACAATCCAGCATAACCTTTTGCTCAATACCCGAAAAATGATACAGTTCCGGCATTATAATTTTGGTACAGCCAAAGAAATTTACCAGCACCAGAGATCTCAGATAAGCTGGACGATTGACAAAAACAATAAATTATGGATTTCGGATAAAAGCAGGATTGTGCAGATTCAATTACAAACCGGTGTTGTGCAGAATATATTTCCGGATGACCCATTACAGAATAAAATATTGAATGCACCTACCATTTTTTATACCGACCGCTCAGGTGTGGTCTGGATTGGATCCGGCGGTTATGGTGTACTTAAATATGATCCTGAAAAAGAATTGTTCCATCATATATTACCCGAATTAAACCCGTACCAGTTATTAGAAATCAGTCCTGGGAAAATCATTACCAATACATTTCAGGAGATCACAATAAAAAAGAACCAGCCGGTTTCGGTCCGCCAGTTGATTGACCCGGAATTATTAAAAAAAAATTCCCGAAAATAGGTGTTGTCTCATTTGCAAAGGATAGCGCCCAAAATCTTTGGCTTGGTATACATGCCGGCATTATAAAGTATGAAACCAAAACAAAAAAAGTAACACGTTACCCGATACCGTTTAAGGATCTGGCAATATTGCCCTTTCCTGTTTTTGCTGACAGCAGGAATAATATATGGATGGGCTACAATAAATACCTGGTCCGGTATAGTCCTTCGTCAGGGAAGTTTACCAGATTTGAATATCCATTCAAAACAGTTTCCTATGAATATGATTTCCTGCAATGTATTTATGAAGATAATGGCACGTTATGGCTTGGCCTGGTTGATGGATTGCTGAGTTTTGATATGGAGAAGTCACGGATGAAAGATTATTATTCGTACCAGGAAAAAGACACGAGTTCGCTGAGTAACAATTTTATCTATTCCGTATGTAACGATGTCCGCGAACCGGAAAAGTTTTTATGGATTGGAACGAAAGGTGGCGGCCTGAACCGTCTGAATAAACTAACGGGAAAATTTACACGATACAGTACAAAAGACGGTCTGGCCAATAATGTCATTTACGGAATATTACCCGACAATGCCGGGAATTTATGGATAAGTACCAATAAAGGGCTTTCAGAGTACAATCCATTTACTCGGCGATTCAGGAATTTCAGTGTCAGTGACGGATTGCAAAGCAATGAATTTAACCGTTATGCTTATTGTAAAACCGAAGAAGGACTGCTGGTTTTTGGTGGCATGAGCGGTATCAATTATTTTGACCCTAAGGACATAAAAACACTGGAACCGCCAGTTGTAATATTTACAGATTTCAGGCTGAATAATAAAAAAGTAAATCTGAAAGACCCGGATTCCCCGCTTAAAAAAGACATCGGTTTTACAAAAGAAATGACGCTTAAATACCAGCAAAATGTGGTAACATTTAAGTTTGCCGGAATGGATTACAGGAAAAAGGGCGCCATTATTTACCGTTATATGATGGAAGAATTTGATAAAGACTGGATTTATTCCGGAACTGTGCAGGAGGCCACTTACACAAATCTTGATCCGGGTGACTACCGTTTTATTGTTCAGGGAAGTTTTTTTAACGGATTCTGGGGCAAACGCAAAACAATTATGATCCTTCACGTTATCCCTCCCTGGTGGCGTACGTGGTGGTTTTATGTTTTGTCGACAACGGGTTCATTGTCGGGGACATATTTATTGTACAGATACCGTTTGTTTCAACTTTCCAAACTGGAAACCCTGCGTAACCGCATTGCCAGGGATTTGCATGACGAGGTTGGTTCTTCGATCAGTACCATTGCGATTTATTCAAAAATTTTACACGATCAGCTGGGCAGTTCTACTTTTGATAATGAGCCGCTTTTGAAAAAGATAAGCGAACACGCTACGGAAATAATGGAGTCGATGAATGACATCGTGTGGAATATAAATACAAGAAATGATGCGTTCGAAAACATTATCAATCGCATGAGGGAACATGCTTACCAGCTTTTTGAAGCAAAAGGCTACACCCTTCATTTTGATTTTAACGAACATCTGTATCGTATGAAACTTGAAATGGAGAAGAGAAGGGATTTTTACCTGATATACAAAGAAGCGCTGAACAACATAGCCAAATATGCAAATGGCAAAAATGTCTGGATCACAGTTGATCTGAGAAACTCTGAAATTATCCTGATTATCAAAGATGATGGGCAGGGTTTCGACATGAATGCGGTCAGAACCAAAAGCAATGGGCTGACCAATATGAATTTCCGTGCAGAAGCTTTAAATGGGAAACTCAACATAATTTCGGCACCAGGAAAAGGTACAGAATTGTTTCTCAGCTTTTAAGTAACCATAAAATAATTAGCCTATTTGAGCTATTGACGTGGTGAAACCGGCGTAGTAAATTTGTAATGTTATTTGCACTCGCACTTAATGAATTTACTCAACATTATATTTACCCATACACAATAGAAATGATTAAAATTGTCATATTTGATGATCATCAGGCAAGGCGCGACGCATTGAAGCTACTGATCAGTTTACAGCCGGAAATGACATGTATTGCCGATTTTGAGGATTGTACCAACCTGGTCAAAAATCTCAAAAACAATCCTCCTGATGTGGCTTTGATGGATATTAACATGCCTGGTATTGACGGGATTGAAGGTGTGAAACTACTGAACGAATATTTCCCTTCGACCTACATTATTATGCAAACGGTTTTTGAGGATGATGAAAAGATCTTCGATTGCCTGAAAGCCGGAGCGCATGGTTATATTCTGAAAAAGGCAAGTAATGAAAAACTGATTGAAGGAATAAAAGAAGTAATAAATGGTGGCGCACCAATGACACCGAGCATTGCCACGCGGGTGTTAAATTATTTCAGTAAAAAGTCAGTCAAGAATAATAGTGAATTGTTTGATCTTTCCAGGCGTGAAACTGATATTTTGAAAGAGCTGGTAAATGGGCTGAGCCATAAAATGATAGCGGCCAAACTGTTTATTTCAGTCTTTACTGTTAATAACCATATCAAGAATATTTACCAGAAATTGCAGGTACACAGCGTTTCAGAAGCAGTAGCAACCGCGATACAAAAGAATATCGTCTGAAAATCTGTTGTATTAAAAATAGCCTGATTTAGCTATTGTCTGGCTTTTTCCGGTAGATTAATTTTGGATCAAAGATCAGTTGATAATACAGCCCGAAAAACTCCTGCCTGACCGGCCGATCAGGTAAAGTGGGCACACGCTCCTATAAATTTCCAGCTATGGTTTGACAGTTAAAAATCTGTCTCTGGCAACGTATGGCCCATCTATTTCATCACCAAAAAGCAAGCTCACAAAAAGATGTTAACTCGTAAAACTATACAATACGGATCAGCCTTGTTGGTGCTGTTAACAGTTTTCGGCTGTTCAACTATCTCAAAATTTGACCAGTATGCCTATACACAGGCGACATCTTTAAAAGTAGACGCCCTCAATGTTATGGGCCACGCCAATGAGCCGTATCAGAACCATAAGACAGAGGTAATTGCAGTGCAGACGGCAATAGATAAAATGTTTGAATATGAAAAAAACAGGCCGAAAAATAATGTTTCTGAAAAGATGTGGGTCATAGTGAAAGATTCAAGCGGACATTTGTTTGGTGGATTTGTAAAAAGATGGCAAAAAGAAAATACACTTGACGCTGCATTTATTAAAGAAACACAACAGCTTGTAAGTAATTCTTTCGACCAGATATCCCAGCTTGAAAGTGGAAAGATTAAACCAACACAGGTTGCTGCCAATTAAAACAGATTTAAAATGACAACAATGAATTTTGATCAGATATATCAGTCCCTGCAAACGGGTGTAGAGTCGGTTGCAAAAGAATCTTTAGACGGGTATGTAAACCAGGCTAAAAAAGACGGGGAACAGGCACTGGGTACCATAAAGGAAAACCTGCAGCGCTGGGCAATAGAAGTAGAGAGCGGAGCACTGAATAAAGAAGACCTGGAATTTCTTTTGCAAGGGGAGGAAGCACTGGATGAACTCGTTGCATTAAAAGAGGCAGGATTGGCAGCTGTCCAGATCGATAAATTCAGGAATGGGCTGATCAATATGATTATAGGCACTATCACCGGTATTGTTAAAGTGTAGAACCTCAAAATGCCATGTACACGTTTCTGATCTAACATGTGTCAATCATTTGTATGTTATAAATTAAATCGGATGCAAGATGACCGTTTTAGAATTAAAGGCTGTAGCATGTACAACAACCGAAAATGCCCAGACCTTTTTACCCTATCTCAATGATACGTTCGACAGGTTCAATATCCTGACACCCTGCAGGCAAATTTGTTTTATGGCACAGGTCAGTCATGAAAGCGGAGGCCTTTTTTACACCGAAGAACTTGCCAGTGGTGCGGCATATGAAGGACGTGCCGGTTTGGGGAATATTCATCCGGGTGATGGCGTGAAATACAAGGGCCGCGGGCTGATCCAGATCACGGGGAGGGCAAACTATAAATTACTGAGTGATGCGCTGGAGCAGGATTTTATATCCAATCCAACGCTGCTGGGTGGAAAAAACATTAAACAATGTACGCCTGACCAGCTGAAATATGCGGCGTTAAGTGCGGGATGGTTCTGGACGAAAGCCAACCTGAACGCTATTGCAGATAAAATAAACCTGCTGCAACCCATTGACGAAGGTGCCAATCTCGAATATTTTAAAGCTATTACTAAAAGAATTAATGGTGGCTTTAACGGACTGGAAGACCGTCTTCACAGATTTATACAAGGATATCTCTCCATGAAAACAAATCAGACACCTAGCCAAACAACTGCCTCATGAAATCTGTTTTAAAAGCTATCTTTTTGCTGATAATATGTATTGTACCTGGTGGCTGCAACAGTTACACGGAATCGGATGATGCTCACCTCGTAGCAATTGGTGTAATTTTGATCATCACTGCCCTTTTTCTCGGTCTGGCTATTTACAGTAACCTGCTTCGCGATGAAATCAGTGATTTAAGTGCTTTTGATGCAAAAGCACAACAAATGCAGAAATCACAAAGGTGGATCTCGGTCGATAAAAACGCTCCGTTTAGTCTTACAAAAGTTCAGTTTGGGCTGTGGACGGTTATTATTTCTTCTGCGTATATCTATCTATCGTTATTTAAAGGCGATTGTGCGGCCGGCGCGATTAATAAGACCGCATTAGTGCTGATGGGCATCTTTGCGGGGACGGCGGTTGCTTCTTCAATGATCGATAAAAACGAGATCAATGATAACCGCGACAGGCATCAGAATTCTCCCTCACAGGGCTTTTTTATTGATATTTTGTCGGATGATAATGGAATAAGTCTGCACCGGTTTCAAAATTTCGCCTGGACAATTATAGCCATTACCGTGTATTTATATAAATTATCACTGATCACCAAAGGTTGCGAACTGCCCGAACTGAGCGATACATTGCTAGCGCTGACGGGTATCAGCAGTGTAACCTACCTGACGCTGAAAACCCAGGAAAATGATCCGCCGATACAGGCTGTACAGCAGGCAAATAAAACTGCGGCAGTCAATAATTCAGGTGGAACTACTGCCCCGCCAGTTGCCGAAGTTGCTGTTCAATAAAAGAATAAACCCACTCAGATGATTGAAAATGGCTTTTTCTAGCTATTGAATAGTGAATTATTGAGAATTATTTTTGTCATGTAACCTTAATCCTTACAATAAAAAATCAGCGTATCACCATGAGAACATACGGTTACGATTACAGCTACGCCATTACTATTGATGAAGTCAATAAAATCCTGGCAGCCAACCTGGCTTCGGTTAATATGAAGATTTCATATAGTTCTGTGGACCCGGATACCGGTACAACGATCACGGTTCAGGGACAGTTAGCACCCTGGCAACTGAACCCAAAAGGGGATAATAATCTGCTTAGTTTAAATGTGCCTTTTGCACAGGGTACTATGTCTTTTACCGGTGGCTTCCTTTCGGGTAAATACGATCTTTCGGGAGTTACGGCAGTTATGAAAATTAGTCTGAGCTGGATGGGCTCAGGCACGGCCCAAAGCGCACAGGGAAGTGGTGACATGACCAATCTGGTATTTGCTCCCGTTAGCACTACTGACCCCGACAATCCCGGATATGTGGCAACAGATAATATCCTTGATCCTCAGAAAAAACTGGACACCACTGCGTCAGGGATCCTGGCAAAAATTATGGCAGATTTGATTATTGAGAATAAGGACAATTTAAAAGTGGTTTTCAATAGTATCAATCCGGCACCTGCCAATGTTGCGACCTGGCTTAAACCGTTTAAGTGGCAGTATTTTTATCAGCAAACGAGTGCCGGTAATGTGTTCTGCTTCCTTTGCCAGTTAACAGACAAAAATTTCCCTGCCCAGCCTGCATTTGATTCTACAGCTTTGCAGCGTTCGACGAATACTACCATTTTAATTTCGCAGGAAGTTTTTTTTGCCAACGCTATCTTACCTGCTATTAGAAATGCATTGAGGTCAAACAATTTTAATCAGATAACACTGAATGAAGCCTGCGTTGTTACGAATAATGGAGATTTCATCATATCGACACCAAAAGGAGCAGTCACGGCTAATTCATTCAAGCTTACGGCAAGCAGCAGCGGCAACGGATTGGCCTGTTATACAGCTGGCGGAGGCCCGCTTAAATTTTTGTTTGGTCTGGATGATCTGCCGGATGCTACATATAGCTGGAGCTTTAATACGATCAATCCGCTTTCATTTACAAATAATACCATCAGTTTTCAGAATGACCCTAATCCAACTGTACAACAGAGTTCTACGATGTACTGGTATGACTGGGTGCTGCTGGTAGTGACCGGTATTACCTCTGCCGAAGGACTTGCTTCGGCCATTGTGGACAGTGTGAATGGTTTTTCTAACCAGATACAGGCAGTGGGCATGAGTAATGTAAACAGTACAATTGAGGCATCCCTAACCGGTTCGGTCGTAAATCTGGCTAATCTGGTTGACTGGAAACAAAGCAACCAAACCTTCCAGGCAGTGAATGCAGGCCTGAACGGCGCGATGTATGCGTATGGCAATCTGTCTTAAAGCAGTGCGAAACTAACATTGATAACGGAAATTCAATTTTTTAAAATCTTAATGCAAAACATGCTGCACGACAACAGCACGGAGGTAAGTATTTGCCTTAAAAGCTTGTAAATCAATTTTTAAACTAAATATACTTAATCCATGATTACAGAAAAAAGTGCTCCTGCCGTCCTGACCGACACCAGCTCCAGCAATGCGGATACCTACGGATGGGACAATGTTTTTGCCCTTAATTTTATTAAGGCCAATGATGCCCTCACAAAGGGCTGGGCCAATGTAGACAGCAAAGCCAAAAATTTAGTTCAATCGTTCACAGATGATGACACAGGTGTGGAGTTCGATCTGGACTCAACATTCGGTCCATGGCAACTGACTGAAAACGGGGATGGTAAAAATATCCGGATGGTTTGCCCGATTATAAGCGGGACTTATAAATTTGGAAAAAAAAGTTACGATTTCAGTACCTATACACCCTCTCCTTCAGTAGTGATAGAGGTAAACATGAATTGGGTACCTGATCCCGGACAGGCTTATTTTGTGGTCGACACAGGGGTCGACGGTATTGTTACGGATCTGAATCAAAATACGATTGATTCAACATTAACCGCCGCATTTACCCACAATGGTAAAACACTGTCAAACACCGCCTATGTGAGTACGCAAAAAACAGGTTATGAATGGCTTGTACAGGATGGTGAAACTTCTTATTATATTTTTTATTCTGCGGATAAGGATAACGATAAGTTTTTGACTATTTATCAGTTTGAAAAAGCGTGGAAAAACAATCTGCAGGTATTAAGTCAGGGGGACAGCTCCAATGCTGGTCTGGCCGTTGTGATCGTTACCATTAATAATAATCCATTGTCACAGGGTACAGGGGCTGATGTATTTGCACAAATTTTGACAGATTGGTTTAATACCAACATTGGGTACTTTAATTACGTATTTTCTTCACTTGATCTGAGCCCTCAACTTTCCGACTCCGATCAGTTCAAATGGATACTGCCAACGGCTACCAGTTATGCAGTTACGGATCAGGGGTCGCTGGATACCAGTATCTTTGGGGTCCTGACGATGAACCTCAACCATCCCGCTGCTTCAAACCACCAGGTATCACCATATGCTATTCCCGCCGGTGCTGATGCAGGCTTTCTCATAAGTGCAGAAATGTTTTTGGCGAACATGCTGCTATCCGGTGTTTGCACAATCTTTAATAATGCCGATCCCTCTAATTTTATTATCGACAATGATAGTCTTGGTGTGACCAATAACACCGACATGATCTGGGGTAAGTTCATGCTGGATGATAACAAGCTGGGAAATATTGATGGAAAATACAGCACTGATCTTGACGCAGCCAACCTGTCTACGGATCTCATAAGCGCACTGGAAAGCTTGATTGATGTCGACAGCAGTTACAAAATTCAAGTGACTTCAAAAGGTGCCCAATGGCTGATAACCAAGGGTAGTGGAGATGAGTACATTCTGGATGTGGATGGCAGCAACATTGATGTGTACCTGTCTACAGATGTAACGATTGGAAAGGGGAATTTCACAATGAGCCTGGTTAATTCACAAGTAATAATTGATTTCACAGGGCTGAAATATTCGTACACTTCGGACTATGACGTTTTTGTCAACTACAATGAAAAACTCACGCTTAAACTGAACGAACACAATGTGTTCTGGTTTGATCAGGTCACTCAAAATATGACTATCAGCGTAGTTAGAACCAAATCGGCTATTACCAGGGACATAGTAGAAGGTGCAGTAGCAGCAGCTCTTGCTTTGATTTCGTTGGCCGGGCCGATCATTGAAGGCCTTGCGGCAGCATCAGAAGTAACAGAATTGTCCGAAGATGGTGGTACCGCTGTGCTTGATGAAGAGTCATTTGTGAAGATAGGCGATGAGAATCCTGATGCCGAGGCAGCAAATGAAAGACAGGCTTCGGGTGATGCTGCTGCACAGTCGAAAGGCAAACTCACAAATATCAAAGCAGCTTTCAAAACACCGAAATGGAAATTTATGGGTTCATTGGCAGCACTGGCCGCCGCAGTTGCAGGTGTTGACCAGTCGGTTGATGCCATCCTTGAAAAATTGGCCAACGATAGTTTTGAAGATGTGCCAGGCCTTGATCTTTTTGCCAACGAGGTGATTGGACCGTACAGCTGGCCGGGCGTATCCAATTTTACTTTAAACAGCGCAACGCTGGCCGGTTCCCTGCAGATAGGTTTGAAAACCAGTTAATGTTAGGCTGATACCGATACCATTGTAAACTTATTTTTAAATCAAACACAAATCTGACGTAGCTTCCGTTTCCGGGAAGGTAACAGTTAACCTTTCACTGACATCCACACAAAGCCAGACGGTTTTCAATTCCCAGACATGGCAGGTGAATACACCGATCAACATCCCGGCCGAAAGATCTGTGAAAGCAGATATGCTGATTTCCACCCAAAGTTATAATGTTAATTTCACCGAAAATGTTTTACTGCAGGGTTACGTGGCAATCTGTAACGTTAGTAAAGTGAATGGGCATTAGCTGTGGCTGCTGCGTAATAGTTCTCTCCTGAATGAGTGCTCAAAACCTTGACGCTTTGCCTGTTAAGATTTGTTCCTGCTGATATGGGATGCAAAAAAAGCTTCCGGTGTCAGCAGGGCAAAAAACAATTATGTTCTATTAATCACTTAAAACCTACATTGCCATGGCAGATACTGATACCGCAGTTTATACCTATGGATGGGATACAGCCTTTGTTATCCGGGCTGCTGATGTAAATAAGGCCATTGTCGACTGTAAATCTTCTCCGCCAAATTTCTCGTATAGTGAAACTGAAAGTGATCCTGGTTATTCTGTAACGGGTGATTTTGGAGACTGGCAGATCGCGATGGGTGGCGATGGAAAGCAGATACGAATGTTGTTGCCGCTAAAAAATGTAGTCCTTACTTTCCCGGCGACCAACAAAGTCTTAAAATACGATAGCGGGCAGGCTATCATCGAAATATCCCTGCATTTTATACCTCATACCGACACGGCAAATCCTCCGGCAAGTGGTAGTCTAAGCGCTTTAGTGGTTCAATCGGCGTCAGACTCCGACAATGATCCGGTTATTAGTATGGTAAGTCTCGTGCTTTCACCTACACCCGGCCTGGTTGCAGAGTCAGTTATCAGGGAAGGTATAATTCAGTGGGGAACCAATAACTTACAGGATTTCAGTCATGTTTTTGCGATCGTAAATCTAAACCGGATTATAGATACAGATCAGTGGGGATTTGTGAACCCCAATTATACCAGTTATGCATATCTGGACCTGGATACAATCGATAATAGCTTATTCGGGGTGCTTTGTATGACGGGAGACCGAACCGGCGAATCACTTTCCGAACAGATCAGCGTTTCAGCCATTCATTCTCCAAGCCGGTCAGGTTTTTTAGTATCACAGGCGCGGACTTTGTATGATCTTGTGCGTCCTGCAATCTGTCTGGCTTATCCGGGATTAACCGACAGCAACTTTTTAATGAGTCCGGATGGTACAAAGTTATACCTTACGGAAGGTTCATCGGTAGATCTTAAATCTATAGAACATAACGGCACAACCTATTATCCGAAACTGAAATCTCTCAGTGTTGAATCCAATGGGCAGATTCTGACACTGATCAGTTACACCGAAACGGAAGTGGCAGCCGGCATTACGGCAACCTGTACTTCTACACATTGGTACACCATTTCCATGGGTAGTTCCAACAACGGGCAAACCCTCAGCTTTGTGCAGTACAAAGATCCATCCATTGTGAACGCCATCAACCAATCCTCCGGTTCTCAACTTACCCAGATAATTATTGACATCGTGGCTTCAATTGTCCTGATAATCCTGGTTATTTTGACGGAAGGAGCCGTATTGATCGTGGGGGCGGTAGTTATTGGATTGGTTTTAGGAGCCAACCAGATGGTTCCTGCGCTGATAGAAAAATTAAATATGGATGACTCGCCTTCGATAGACCTGTTACTGGCAAATACTGTAGATCCAATCACCTGGACCGGAAGTAAGGCTTTTAAGCTCGATTATGGAAGTATGAATGCTTCCCTCCAATTAGGAGGCGATCCACTTTTTGTATAAAAATATTCCTCTTAAAAATGTACTAAAATGGCCGATACAAACCAACGAAAAGTATCTGTTAAACTGTCGCTTAATGATACTCCCGACTTTACAATGAACATTCTGCCTGGAAATGAAACCAGCCTTCCGGGGCTCAATACCCATCCGGTCCTGACTATGATGACGAAAACCAATAGTGAAGGGGCAACTCAGGCAAAACAATGGATGGAGCAGCTTATAGCCAGAAACCAGGATTTTATTACCTGGCTGGAAAGCAGTCCGGAAAACAGTATTTTATTTATTAAAGATCCTGTTGCCGCTATTCACAAAGCATTGCCGGATCTGCCTCAGAGCTTTTATGATCAGTTAACAGCCGCGTCCTCAACTGTTGCTGTGAAATAAAAGTATTAATAGAAAAGATGGAAGAGCATCTATTGTTCAGGTTTAAGAGATGAGGTGATCTGAAGAACACAAATGTATCTGTACAATAAAAAATTTTATTGAAAGAAATCCCTTGAAACAGACTGGGCAATATAATTGTCAATAAGAGATTTTACTTTATTGTAGTAAGGTTCTGCAATTGTACTTGGCCTGATATCCCAGCCACGGTCGTAATTGACAATACATGAACCGATAAAATTGTTGCTGGCTTCCATCACAACCGGATCCCAGACGGATAGTTTTGAAATACGCCCTTTATCAATTCCTGATTTGGACGGTGCATTTAAGATCAGGGCTGAAAACTCATATCTGTCTACAACTCCGGAAAGCCATACTGCCCTGAAAAGTGCAGGATCGTCTGTACGTGCCTTTAATTCAACGTAAATATCCTTTTCCTTCGGGGCAGTAAATTCAAACTTTTGGTTTTTTAAATAATCGTCAATCGCCTTCCTGACGTGCTCTGCTTCATCGCGTCCGTCAAACTCACTTAGTTCCTGCAAACGCCTGATTTGATAATCAGTCAGGCGTACGTTTCTCCGAATTATTTTATGCTTAACCATATCCTTTGTTACTGATCTTATACCAAACTTACAAACCTTGCCAGATGGATTCAATCATTCAGGACGATTAGTAGGCCAAAATGCCAAATTTAGAATTGTTCCTAGTATAGATATGAATTAGAATGATCAGGATTTGAAATTTTAAACTCAGCCAGCGCAATGGGGAAATTTTTTCCTTCGTGTCCGGATCGGCTCAGTTTTACGAGTGCAAACCGTTGCAGCGTATCCATTTCGATCCAGTTTTTCAGCGTGAGAAAGGTACAATTCCATTCTTGTGCTTTTTGTTGTACTTCTGCCGGAACCTCATTGAGATTATTCCAGGAATCATTTACTGCCGATAGCAAACTGGCTTCATAGCCAAAATATTTATGTACAAGTGTACGAACGGATGCGCCGTAATTTTCAATTTCATGGTGTGTATAGCATGGCAGATGAGCGAGTGATTCTTTGTCTTTTAAATTAAACTTTGCCCATTCATGCAGTTTTAATTTTATACCGCAGCTGTCAAGTTTGTATCGGACAATCATGGGAACGCATTTAAGAGTATTGACAAAATCACTTTCAAATTCAAAGAAAAACGGGCTGACCTGAACAGTTTTCATATTTACTTAATTAAATCTGAATTTTTGATATAAAACTAACTTCCTGCATTTCATTTTTGCCGGCGTCACAAGTCGGGCAGGTGTAATTCTCAGGCAACTCAGAAAACTGTGTTCCGGCAGTAATGTTTCTTAATAAATCTCCATAAGCCTGATCATAAATGGTGAAACAATGAAGGCACTGATGAACGGTTTTAATTTCTTCCTGTATATCATTCTGCTCATTTTCAATTTTTAAAATGGTCTGGTTTTCCAGCAAACGCCTGTTATTAAACCTGCGGCACAAACGGTCTAGCTGGCCGGGCAAATGAATTTTAAAAAGCCCTTTTTCAAACGGGATCTGAACGCGGCTGTTAGGATTGAAATTTTCCTTAAAATAAAGATCATAAACACTGAACAAGGCAAGATGCCCGATTGAAATCAAAGGCCGTTTCCGGATGAGTACCGAACCGAAAACTTCTGATTTCGGCCGGGTCTGAATTCCGAAACACAAGCCGAAAGTCCGCGTATCATGTTTCTCAAGGTAACGCGTCAGGTCTTTTTTTAGCATTGTTCCTTCATTAGTATGGTCTTCTGTTTGCCATGCGAGTTCATTGGCGGCATGCCGGACATTGATATTGTGTTTGCCCAGAATATTACTCCATTCATTCCGGTACTGATCTTCAATTCCTTTAATAATAATTGATTTCCAGGGAGTTGTGCAAATTTCCCCGATCCTCGTTTTCAGGCACAGATTACATATATCTACCAGGAATTCAATTGAAAATTGTTCATCGCGCCTGTATAATCCAAGCCATGTCCTGGACTCATACCGGTTGAAACCTTCATAATAAGGCAATATAAATGAAGGAAGTTCAAGCTCCTGCGTTGCTGATAAGGATATATAATGGACACTTTTCTTTACAGCCTGATACATGTCGTCTTCGTTAGTATAATCCCCGGATAAAAGACAGTTTTCTACTTCCCTGGCAACCGCACCTATGTCATTTGTGTAAATCAGATCAGGCCATTTTGACAATGCGTTACTCTGTTTCGGACGAACATAGAGATACCAGAAATGCGGTTCTGCGGAAGAAATAAAATTAAGATTTCCTGTAAAAAAGGGCGCGAAACTCTGGTTTGAATCCGAGATGTTCACCTTTAATTTAGGTAAAAAATCAAAGCTGTCCAATACAGTGTGATACTCATTAGCATGCAGCCATTGCCCGGTCCGGAAAACATCTTCCCCGCAATACGAACTGATCATATTGGGTAGAATCTGCGAATCGAATTCATAACGGACTCCTGCGCTTTTCAGCTCTTTTTCCAGTGCCTTCATTTCTTCATAATGCACCGTCATCAACAATTGCTGCCGGGATCCAAAACGAACTTTTCTGACCTGTGCCTTCCATGCTGCGGATAATATATTTTTCAGATATCCGGGCGAAGCAATGCCTCCGGGAAGGTTAATTTTGATATGATAATAGTCGCGCATAGGATTTTAGGTTGTAATACAGCTTTCTTTCATTTTCTCCAATATCGCCCTCACTTCCGGCCTGCACGAACCACAGCCGGTACCTGCACCTGTTTTCTGGCAAAGTTGTTGAAAATCATCACATCCGTTACGTATGGCATTTTCCAGGTTTCCTTTCCCAACACTGTTGCATGAACAAACCAGTTTGCCTTCCACGGGATCAACCTTTTTACTTGCACGAAGCAACTGCAGGCGTTTTTCAGAAAGTTCAATTCCGTTTGCAATCAGGTCTTTAAATTCCAGGAATTCATTTTTATCACCAATCAGTATGGCTCCTACGAGCTTGTCCTGATGTACAATGCACTTTTTGTAGTACCTTTTTGATTTATCTATAAATACGATTTCTTCATAAGCCGGATCATTCGACGGAACTTCTGTCATCCCGATGCTGCACAAATGCAATCCTTCCATTTTAAGAATATTCATCGACGTACTTCCTTTATACGGCTGCGAAATATCACCTGCAATATACCTTGCTGCTACTTCTGCCTGCTGTTCGGCAGCGAGTGTTATACCCCACATCTGGCCGCGCCATTCCGCAATTTCCCCGGATGTAAATATATCAGGATCAGAAGTTTGCATATAATCGTTTGCCACTATTCCACGTTTGTAAGCTATTCCTGAATCAACAGCCAGTTCGATAGCCGGAACAGTTCCAATTGTTAATACCACTACCTGACACGCAATTTTCCGGCCGGATTTTAAACGGATTCCATCTACTTTCCCGGTTCCTGAAAAAGTTGAAACTTCATCATTGAAAAAAATATCAACGCCACGTTCCGTCAGGTCCTGGTACAATAATTCGCTTGCCAAAGGATCCAGCTGGCGCTCCATTAACCTGCCGCTACGCTGTATGACAGTGACTTTTACCTGCATTTCGCGGAAGGAGGCAGCCAGTTCCAGCCCTAAAATCCCGCCTCCTACAATAACTGCGTGCGGATTCGTTTGTTTTAAAAACGGCAGCAGTGAGTCGGCATCCAGACGCGAACGCATGTTGAAAATTCCCGGCAGTTCAGGAACTCCTTTTGGCATAAATGCCCTGCTTCCCATACCCAGGATTAGTTTGTCGTAGCCATGTTCCTGTCCATTGCTGTCAACGACAATTTTGTTTTTTCTGTCAATATGAACGATGCCAATTCCTTTATGTACAATAATACTGTTTTCCTTGAACTGATCTTCGCGCAGTTTTACAAGCTGTTCCCAGGTTTGTGTCCCGCTAATATAATCGGGCAGGAGAACACGGTTATAAAACGGAAATATTTCCTTTGAAAAAACATGAATTTCATCTTCCTGATTCAGCGTACGATAGGTATTAATGAAGCCCAAACCAGCAGAACCCGCTCCAACAACAATTATTTTTTCAATAGGTTTTTTGTAAACTGTTACTTCGACCGCAGAAAATTTAAAATCAGGCTCCTTAGATCTTGGATCAACCAGCGGACTGGTCAGGTTATTGGCCCTGTTCAGACTGCTTCCAAGCATTTTACCCCAATGCATTGGTAAAAAACACAATCCTGATTTGACATCTTCTGTTATCTGTGCCTTCACGCGAACTTCACCACGGCGCCCCGTAACCAGTACAAGCTGTCCTTCCGTTATTTTTCTTTCCTTGGCATCATCAGGATGGATCTGTAAAAAAGGCTGGGGGATATGCTGGTTTAATTTTGAAACCCGCCCTGTTTTAGTCATCGTGTGCCACTGGTCACGAATTCTTCCGGTGGTTAGGACTAATGGAAAATCTTCATCGGTTGGCTCTGATGTATTTTCGTCGTTTACCGCAAAAATCTGGGCGCGTTTGTTTGGTGTGTAGAACTGGTGGTCGGTGAATAATCGTTTGGTTCCTTTGTTGGTGTCGTTGTTGTGGTTTTTGGTTTCAATGATGTTGTTTTCATTTTCGTTGTCGTTGTCGTAGTTCCGCAGGGCGGTGCCCTGGGCTGAGGTATGGGAGTCTTTCAGACTATTGTTGAGGGGATTTTCTGGTTTTTGTTCTGTTTTTTCGTTGTCGTTATTGTTGTTCCGCAGGGCGATCCCCTGGGCTGAGGTATGGGAGTCTTTCAGACTATTGTTGCGGGAGTTTTCTGGTTTTTGTTCTGTTTTTTCGTTTTCGTTTTCGTTGCCGTTGTTCCGCAGGGCGATGCCCCGGGCTGAGGTATTGGAGTCTTTCAGACTATTGTTGAAGGGGTTTTCTGGTTCGTACTCCGTCTTCCCTTTTTCCAATTCCTCCTTTCCTCCCTTTTCCCATTCCTCCTTTTCTCCATTTCCCCATTCCTCCTTTCCTCCTTTTTCCCATTTCTCCTTTTCCCTTTTAAAATAGGGCCATTGGATACTACGATCTTTTTTTAATAATTCGTAATTGACACCTGTTATATCAATGCTGGTTCCTGCGGTAATTTTTGTGTATTCATCATAAACTTCGGACACGTTTTTATAATTAAATGCATTGCCAAACCCCATTTTTTCAGCAAATCGCCAGATAATTTCAGAGTCGGGTAAGGCGTCTCCCGGTGCGTCAACAACTTTTGGCAAATGGGTAATTCTGCGTTCAGCATTGGTCATGGTGCCTTCTTTTTCCAGCCACGCTGCAGCTGGCAGCACTACATCTGCAAATGCAACCGTATCTGCCCGATTGGAAATATCCTGCACCACAACAAAACGTGCATTTTTTAAGGCTTTTTCAGTAGCGTTCAAATCCGGCATACTTACCAGCGGATTAGTATTAATGATCCATATCGCTTTTAATTTTTCATCCGCCAATGCATCAAACATTTCAGTTGCCGTAAATCCGGGTTTATGTGCAATTTTAACCGGACTGTTCCAAAATGTTTCCATTTCTCCCCGGTGAACTGCATTGGTGACATCCCGGTGAGCAGGTAAAATGTTTGCCAATCCACCCGTTTCGCGTCCTCCCATGGCATTCGGTTGTCCGGTCAGGGAAAACGGTCCGTTGCCAGGTGTGCCAATCCTGCCGGTTATCAGGTGAAGGTTAATCAGCGAAAGATTTTTATTCACTCCAATCGCAGACTGGTTGAGCCCCATAGTCCAGAGCGATAAAAAGCCTTTTGATTGTCCAATCCATTTGGCTGCCAGATAAATATCCTTCTTGTTAATTCCACAAATTTCCGCAGATTCCGAAATAGTACGCTCAAAAACTTTAATTTGAAAGGCTTCGAATCCGTCAGTATGATTGTTTATGAATTCCTCATTGACATAATTTTCTTCAATCAGAACCCGGCCGATTGCATTGTTCAAAACGATATCCGTACCAGGATTTATAGCCAGATGCAAGTCAGCTGAACGTGCCGTATCAGTCCGACGCGGATCCACACAAATGATCTTTACGTGCGGATTTGCGGTTTTATGTGCTTCGATCCGTCTCCATAAAATAGGATGGCACCACGCAGGATTTGCACCGGTTACAAAAAACACATCTGCTTCTTCGATATCGTCGTAACAAACCGGAACGCTGTCTTCACCCAAAGCAAGTTTGTAGCCGACCACAGCAGAACTCATGCAGAGTCTGGAGTTGGTGTCAATATTATTAGACCCAATGAAGCCTTTAATTAATTTATTGACCAGATAATATTCTTCGGTAAGACATTGTCCGGATACATAAAATGCAACGGAATCCGGTCCGAATTTTTTTATTAGTGCCTTGAAAACCGCTGCTGTTCTTTCCAGTGCCTCGTCCCAGGTTGCTCTTTGTAAAGGCATCGAACGATTCATCCGCATTTGTGGGAAGAGTAACCTATCCGACTGATCCATTACGGTGTAATGCAGATTCATGCCTTTTGAACACAACATGCCTTTGCTCGACGGATGCGATATATCACCTTCCAGAGTAAGCCGGTCATTGCTTTGTTTATGAACAACGACCCCGCAACCCACACCGCAATAGCAGCAGGTCGATTTGTATGTGTTGACGGTTGTTTTCATAGTCGTTGAATAATATCTGTTTGGGTTACCTTTTGCTATCAGAAGAAATAAAAGTTAAGTTTTAGATTGATTGTCAGCCATTAAGCTTCTATCGCTTCCAGTGGATTTACCTCCGTTATTACTTCACTTGTTTTATCAAAATTGACCAATGCGACAATTGCGGCAACACAGGCAATAGCCACACCAATGTAAACAAATGCTTGTGAGTAAGTGATTTCACTGGATTTGAACAGGAAACCAGCCAGTACAGCACCTACATTGCCACCTGCTCCAACGATCCCGCTTACAGAACCGATTGCTTTCTGGTTTACAAATGGTACGATAGCATAGGTAACGCCGTTTGCCATTTTAAGGAACATGGCAAAAGCAAGCATGGTAATAACGGCTACCACAATACTGCCGCTTTGCGCAAAAATGGCAATGCCCGTTCCTTCCAGAGCAAGCAACAAAGCCAGTAGTTTACCTTTTCCTATCATGCCATATTTGTTTCCTACTTTATCTGCTATAATACCGCCAACAGCTCTTGCAAATAGATTCATAAAACCAAAAGTTCCTGCCAGGATACCTGCAACAGCCAATGTGGTATTGAAATTTTCAAAAAAGTACAGTGCAGCGATATTGTCAAAAGTGATTTCAATACCGAAACAGGCACCATAAGCCAGGAACAAAGCCCATGTACGCGGATCTTTCGCTGCAATAGCAAGTGAACCTTTTGTCTTTACAGCTTTGGTATTGGTTAATAGAATATCTTCAAAATTGCCGGCAGGCGTATCTTTTGTAAAACGATAGTATAAAAAAGAGAAGGCCAGAAGCATCACACCCGGAACGATCATTGCCAGTCTCCATGCAGATTCCGGTAAATATCCGGCCCCAATAAATCCTGCAAAAATCAGAGGCATGACCATATTGGTAACGCCGCCGCCCAAATTTCCCCACCCTCCGGCAACCGCATTGGCAGTACCCACGATTTTCTTGTCAAACATGACTGAAGTGTGATATTGCGTAATAACAAATGATGCACCAATCACGCCGATAGCGAGTCGGAATAATAAAAAACCTTCATAAGTATGAACCAGGCCGACTGTCATAACCGGTATGGAGCAGATAGCCATAAGTGCCGAATACGTTTTGCGTGGCCCCCAAGAATCGCAAAGTTTACCGATTGCAATTCTTGCCACCACGGTTGCGGCAACGGATGCAATGATGATGTTGCCGATTTGCCCTTTGGTTAAGCCAAGATCCGTTTTTACAATAGTCATCAGCGGAGCAAGGCCAAACCAGCCGAAAAAGCATAGGAAAAAGGCCATCCACGTAAGGTGGAAAGTTTGCATCTGAATGCCTTTAAAACTAAAAATATTTAACTTTTCAAGAGGTTTATTCGTAGTTTCCATAATCAGTAAAATGTAAATATGAGTGAAAATTAAAATAATTAAACAGAGTAAAAACCCGCAGATGACAACTAACTGCAAATAGCTATCGACTAGCTGCTTTCAGTAAATAGCTATCAGCTATTTCAAAAAATCCGGTTTGATACTAATAATCAGATAAGCCCAGTTTGCCATTTTCTGAGGATTTTGAACGCCTTTAACTTGTGCAAGGCTTTTTGTTGGCAGGAAAGTACAGTAACCACCCTGAAAACTGATAATTTTTGTCAGGTTGTAAGTCGCAATGATATCCAGTTCATTACCGAAGTTTCCGGATATTTTTTTGTCGTTGGTATTGATGATTTTTGATGCGCTCGAAAACTGGTGCAGATCAGCCTGAACGGATAATTTTTCATTTGCCTTTAGATTGGAGTGAATATAAAAATCTGAAAGTCCTCCTTTCCCAAAACCGTTGGCTGCATAGAAATAGTCCATTTGCCCCCAGAATTTGTGTGGTGTCCCATACAGCGGATCAAATGAATGGTTGGCTTTTGATCCCGTTGTTGTACCTGATGTATAATCATAACCAGGGCCAACTGAAATGTTTTTATTGATACTAAAAAGTCCTTTTACAGAATACATATAAGCATTCAGGTTTAATCCATCTTTATCTTTTCCGGTCTGATAATAGGCACTGGCGTTCAGATTCCAGCTATTTCCCAGTTTGGTATTGAGATACGGGCCAAATGTTACCCGGTTCCATGTGCCTTTATTCCAAGTTTTTACAGCCGTTTCAGATAATGTGTATTTTTGGAAATCATCCTTTAAAATTAAAAATGAAGCGTTTCCCTGTTTCAGCTTTTTTCCAAAATAAACAAACTGCATAGATTTATACATGGTGCCAATCCCGTTCGTTCCGGCTGCGTATCCATTGGGTACTCCGTCATATGAAGTACCAGTTTTAAGCTCACGGTTTTGATTATACGCAGCGCCTATATGTGCACTGAATCCGTTGTTACTATATTTAAGTAAAACGGCGTCATGGCGTCTGGCCTGTTGCAGCCAGTCCAGGTTTCCGAGCAGGCGGCTGTCGTCGTAGAGTAATTCCTGCCTTCCGATTTTTAATAAAAACTCTTTTCCTCCTTTTGTTTTATTCGTGTCAAGCAAACTTATTTCGCCCCAAGCCTCATGCAGCATAAAACCATTTAAAGAAGAGTTAGTCAGCCGGTTGTTGGTGGAAGCATCCTGTCCCCAAACGCGAACGTCCTGTGCTGAAACGTAAAATTGTGTCCGGTAACCTTTGTAACCTACATTTAGACGCGTTCTTTGTGAGGTGAAGAATGCAGCATCATCACCTTTCGACAAGGGTGTTCCTTGACCGTGAAGCAGTTCTGTTCTGGTACGCAGCTGGCCTGACACACTGATCTGCGCATTTACTTCGGCCGGATTCAGCCAGCATGCCATCAGCACGCATAGTACAAAATGGTAAATTTTCGTTTTCATTTAAGTAAAGTTTAAAATGAAATAGGAGTGAGTAAGATTAAGAAACCATAGTGTGCATACTGTTTAAATATTCCATTGTGTAAGCCGGGTGTAAACCGACCACTTCTCCCAGCACTATAATGGCCGGTGTACCGATATTATTTTCGCGCACCAGATGCGGCATTTCCCAAACCTGGCCCATAACACTTTTTTCATCCGGACGCGTACCGTTCTGAATTACCGCCACAGGCAGGTGGCCACGGCCAAAGTGTTTATAGAGCTCACATATTTCTGTAAGTTTGCTCATTCCCATTAATACGACCACAGTTGCTTTTGACTGTGCGGCCAGCCTGAGATCTTCGGATAATTCACCATTTTGCGTTGTGCCTGTAATTACCCAGAAACTTTCACTTACTCCACGCCTTGTAACCGGTATTTCCATAGATGCCGGAACGGCAATACAGCTGGAAACACCAGGAATTACCTCAACCTGAATATCATGGTCACGCGCATATTCCATTTCTTCATGTCCGCGGCCAAATACAAATGAATCACCGCCTTTCAATCTTACAACATGCCCTCGCTTTTTGGCAAGCCTTACGATCAGGCCGTTTATTTCATTTTGTGAAAAAGATGCATTTCCTGCTTTTTTACCAACATACATTTTAAGTGAATGTTCCGGTGCAAAATCCAGTAATTCCGCATTAGCCAGTTCGTCATACAATACTACATCCGCAGTTTTTAATGCCCTTACACCTTTCAATGTGATAAGATCTCCGTTTCCCGGGCCAGCTCCTACAAGAGTTAATTTCGCTTCCATCTTTTATATACTATTCAAGGTGAATATTGGAAATGTGCTATATATAGTAAAATGTAACTATATGTAATTGTTGGGTCAAAATTAAAGGCTAAATTTTTAAAAACAATACATTTTCCAAAATATATGTTTAAAATTTATCCAAATGAAGAATAAAAAATTAGGAAATGCTAAAAACGCAATATAATTTTGACATGTAATATTTGATCGTATAGATGTTAATTATTAGAATATTACAATATAAAAACAATGTTATTATAAACTAATAGTCAATATTAACTATGAAAGCACAATCAACTATCCATATTGTAGTTATAGGCAATGGTATGGTAGGCTACAAATTCTGCGAAAAATTGCTGGCCAAAGAAAAAAAAGATCAGGTTTTTACACTGACAGTCTTTGGTGAAGAACCACGTGCTGCCTATGACAGGGTGCATTTGAGTGAATTCTTTGCTGGCAAAACAGCGGATGATCTCACAATGGCTCCGGCAGAATGGTACGTTGAAAATGGTATCCGGTTATTTTTATCAGATCCGGTGGTTGATATCGACAGAGACGAAAAACTGGTCAGGTCTCACCATGGACATGTAGTGCATTATGACTATCTGGTTATGGCTACGGGGTCGGGTGCATTTGTACCTTCCATACCGGGCGTTGAAAAGGATGGTGTGTTTGTGTACCGCACGATTGAAGATCTGGAGCTTATTCAGTCTTACGCGAAGAAAGCAAAAAAAGGAGCAGTATTAGGAGGCGGTTTGCTTGGGTTGGAAGCTGCAAAGGCATTACTGGATCTGGGTCTGGAAGAAGCACACGTGGTTGAATTTGCCCAAAGGCTCATGCCCCGGCAAATTGATGAAGCCGGGTCGCGTATGCTGCAAAGCCAGTTGGAAATGTTGGGATTGAATGTGCATCTTAATAAGAGTACCCAGGAAATTATTGGTGACGATTATATTAAAGGAATGCAGTTTGCTGATAATTCTTTTCTGGAAGTTGATATGCTGGTGATATCAGCCGGAATACGGCCAAGAGATGAACTGGCAAAAATTGCCGGCCTGGAAACGCATCCGAGAGGTGGCATTGTGGTGGATAATTGCCTGCGCACCTCAGACCCGAATATTTTTGCCATAGGAGAATGTGCATTGGCACATCATATGATATACGGACTGATCGCCCCAGGTTACGAAATGGCCGAAGTGGTTGCAACTCAACTCATAGGTGGTACAAAAGAATTTATGCCTTTTGATATGTCGACAAAGCTGAAACTGATCGGTACCGACGTCGCAAGTTTTGGAGATGCTTTTATAGAAGAGCCAGCCTGTAAAACTATTCGCTATGAAAACAAGGCAAAGGGAGTTTACAAGCGTATCAATGTCTCACTAAATGGTAAGGAATTGTTGGGTGGAATTCTGGTCGGTGATGCAGAGCAGTATAATATGCTCCTTCAGACCTGCAAGAGTAAAACCATCCTCCCTCCCGATTCGGAAGACCTGATCCTGGGATCGCGGGGTGGCGATGAAGCAGGTGCAGGAGTGATGAGCTTTCCTGATGATGCGCTGATCTGTTCCTGTGAAGCTGTTACCAAAGGAATGCTTTGCCATGAAGTCGGGGAAAATGGCCATACTACGATCGACGCTATCAAAAAATGCTGTAAAGCCGGGACAGGCTGCGGTGGCTGTGTCCCTATGGTGAAGGACATTATCCAGGGAGTTTTAAAGGAAAAAGGTGTTTATGTCAGAAACGTTGTTTGTGAACATTTCGACTATTCGCGGCAGGAACTGCTTGATCTCGTAAAAATGAATGGCCTTAAAACCTATAATGGTGTATTAAACCATTTTGGTCATGGAGATGGCTGTGAAGTTTGCAAGCCAGTTGTTGCATCGCTCCTGGCTAGTTTATGGAATGAAAATATATTGCAAAAAGACCGCGCTCCGATACAGGATTCTAATGACCGTTACCTGGCCAATATTCAAAAAGGAGGTACTTATTCCGTTGTTCCAAGAATTCCGGGAGGTGAAATTACACCGGAGAAACTCATCGTAATTGGCCAGGTCGCACAACAGTATGGCCTATATACTAAAATCACGGGTGGTCAGCGGATTGACCTTTTCGGGGCACATTTAGGTGATCTCCCGGATATTTGGGAACAGCTCATCAACGCCGGATTTGAGAGCGGACATGCGTATGGAAAATCATTGCGGACTGTAAAAAGCTGTGTCGGGTCAACCTGGTGCAGGTTTGGCGTACAGGATTCTGTAAGTTTTGCCATTGAAGTGGAAGACCGTTACAAAGGACTTCGTTCACCTCATAAATTAAAATCAGCGGTTTCAGGATGTGTAAGGGAATGTGCGGAGGCACAAAGCAAGGATTTTGGCATTATAGCTACCGAAAAAGGATGGAATTTGTACGTATGCGGTAACGGTGGTTCCAAGCCACAACATGCACAACTCATTGCTACTGATGTGGATAAAGAAACCTGTATCAGGTTAATTGACCGGTTTCTGATGTTTTATATCAAAACAGCTGATCCCCTGACAAGAACCGCAACCTGGCTTAACAAAATGGAAGGAGGTATTAATTACCTGAAAGCCGTGGTTGTAGATGATGTTCTGGGCATTGCAGGAGAGCTTGAAAATGAAATGCAGGCGCTGATTGATGTATATAAATGTGAATGGAAAGAAGTGGTTGAAAGCCCGGAATTAAGGAAACGGTTCTCTCATTTCGTAAACGCTCCGGTCAAAGATCCATCAATTCAATTCGAACCCATGCGCGATCAGAAGAGGGTTAAAGAATGGGTTTGAAATGAGCGGCCGCCGAGCGGTTAAGAGTTCAGCGTGAAGAGTTAAAAGTAGAAATAACAGCAGTTAAGTATTGCACCCGCAGCGCAAGTCTGAAAGACTTTAATACCTCAGCACCGGGTAACGCCCGGTTGAATTATCAATTATCAATTATCAATTATCAATTAAAAATGCAAGGTAACAATTAACACAATTTCCCCACGGAACCGTACCGCAAGTCTGAAAGACTTTAATACCTCAGCACCGGGTAACGCCCGGTTGAATTGGATAAATTAATGTCGGGTAACACCCGGTTGAATTTGATAAATTAATGTCGGGTAACGCCCGGTTGAATTGGATAAATTAATGTCGGGTAACGCCCGGTTGAATTTGATAAATTAATGTCGGGTAACACCCGGTTGAATTTGATGGAATTAATGTCGGGTAACACCCGGTTGAATTTGATGAATTAATGTCGGGTAACGCCCGGTTGAATTTGATGAATTAATGTCGGGTAACGCCCGGTTGAATTTGATGAATTAATGTCGGGTAACGCCCGGTTAAATTGATAAATTAATGTCGGGTAACGCCCGGTTGAATTTGATGAATTAATGTCGGATAACGCCCGGTTAAATTGATAAATTAATGTCGGGTAACGCCCGGTTGAATTTGTCAAACCAATACCCGGAATTGCCAATTGAATTAAACAACAATATCAGGTATCGCTCCTATAAAAACAAAAAAAATGGAACCAGTTAAAAACACAAAAGACAGAATCGTTTGGCACAAAGCATGTCATGTGGAAGACATCCCGGAAGACGGCGGTGGCTGTGCCCTGATCGAAGGAAAGCAAATTGCTATTTTCAACTTTACCAGAAGAGGTGAGTGGTACGCGACAGACAACCAATGCCCTCACAGACAGCAGATGGCTGTTTCGCGTGGAATGATCGGAAGCCAGGAAGGCGAACCCAAAGTGGCCTGTCCATTTCATAAAAAGACATTTTCTTTACAAAGCGGCCAATGCCTTAATGACGAAACATACCGGATTAACACATTTCCTGTAATGGTTAAGGAAAATCTGGTGTATATTGGCTTGTAAAAACGATGAATGGAAAATGTTGACAAACGCGTAGCCGCAAGCCTGACGCGTTTTTACGTGGCAGCTCTGATCATTGTTGCATTACTGACACTGGGAGGGCTGTTCTTAATACGCAAGACCATCATGAGCCTCAATTATGATGGCCGCGTGGTAAATGTAGCAGGCCGGCAACGCATGTTAAGCCAGCGACTGACCAAACTTTCCCTGTTAAAAACACAAGTTATTGCCAATCATGATTCAGCTGATTTTGACTCATTACTAACCATTTGGAAAGAAAGCCATGAGCAACTGGCTGAAAGAAAACTAAATGTTGATAAGGATGTCGTTACATGGAAAAGCCCTGTTCTGGATGAAATGTTCAACCGGCTTAATCCGGTTTTTAACAGAATTTACCAAAGTTTTTCTGTGATCAACAATCCCGGTTCTACAATTAAGGAAAAGAATAATTCCCTGAAACTGATACTGGAAAACGAGTCTGAATTTCTTGCAAAAATGAATGACATCGTATTTCAGTTTGACAAAGAAAGTTCTGCCAGACTCAAAAACCTGGAAAAAATTGAATGGATACTCGACTGCATGACGATCATGGTTTTATTGGCAGAAGGGCTGCTCATATTCAGGCCGGTTGTGAATGAGACCAGAAGGGCAATCAGGTTACTGACAGAATCAGAAAGGAAATTACTAGAGTCAAATAATGAGTTGGAATATAGCAATCAGCAACTGAAAAAGGCGCAGGCTGATATACTCAGGATTGAAGAAGAGAAATATGAATTACAGCTGGCAGAGGACCGGATCAGGGCTGCATCGTTGATTGAGGGACAGGAAGAAGAACGGCGGCGGTTTGCCAGAGAGCTGCATGATGGAATAGGTCAGATGCTTACAGGATTAAAACTGCATGCTGAAAAACTCAGGCATGTACAATTTGCCGATGAAAAACAGCGGAACAGGTTCGATCAGCTCGTGAAACTGATTCAGGATACAATACAAACAACGCGGCAAATCAGCTATAACCTTATGCCTTCTGTTCTGGAAGATTTCGGGTTGAATGCGGCTTTAAACCTGTTGTGCGAGCAAACTTCCGAATCATCGGGTATAAAAGTAAAATTTGAAGGAAACCGGGATAGGTTTGTATTAAGCCAACCCATGGAAATCGGGCTTTACCGGATTGCACAGGAAGCGTTAAATAATGCAATAAAACATGCCAGCGCAGACCACGTAATGATTAAATTGCGCCAAAACGGGAACCAACTTGCACTGGAAATCGAAGACGATGGAAAAGGTTTTTTAGTCGGTAAACTGAAAAATAACAAAGGATCTTTTCTTACACAAAACGGAATTGAAAATATCCGGACAAGAACAGAATTGTTGAATGGTGAAATGGAAATTGAGTCGGAGCTGGACGGAGGTACCAGGCTGATAATTAAAATTGATAATTAACTGTAATGGATACAATGCCGATACGAATATTAGTGGTGGATGATCATTCCGTTGTGCGACAGGGTATTATCTCTTTGCTGGAAGACGAAGAAGACATTTTTATTGCAGGAGAAGCTTCTGATGGTGACGAAGTGGAAGCTGCTATTGAAAAAGTAAATCCGGATGTGATCCTGCTGGACCTGACAATGCCACGCATGTCAGGTCTTGATGTGATCCGCCAGATAGTACCTGCTTATCCGAAAGTTTATATTCTTGTGTTCAGCATGCATCATAATCCTGATTATATTCTCGCTTCTGTTAAACACGGAGCGGCAGGGTATTTATTGAAGGATACGAGCAGGGACGAGATTTTGCTGGCAGTAAGAAGTGTTGCAAAGGGGGAATTGTATTATCCACCGACTGCGTCCTCTATCATTATTAAAAACTTGCTTAAACAGGTATTCAGGTCAACTGAGCCACAAATTGAGATTGAAGCAGAGCAGGAAGCGTCAGTTTGGAAAATAATTACACCCAGAGAGCAGCAAATCCTGAAATGCCTCACAGAAGGAATGAGCAGTAAAGAAATCGCAGATCATTTAAGCATCAGTTCCAATACGGTTGCAAACCAGAGAGCAAGTATCATGAAAAAGGCCAGTGTGAAGAATACGGCAGAACTGATCGCCCTGGCCTTGAAATAACTGATTGAATACTTTTGTTTATTTCAAAAATCTGAACTCCCACCCAATTTTCATGTAATATATTTAAACGGTTATTTAACTATGTCGGTTTTTTTATTGTTAATGAATCTAATTACACGGCAGGTCGTTTGTTTTGATTGGCCTGTTTTTGATTTACTTAACAATGATAAATTTCTTTTTAAAGATTTTTATTGATAAATACCCGGTATAATGCATATAAACGAGTCAAAAAATATTTCCTATTCTGTACTGGATCTGGCAACGGTCATTGAAGGTAAAACACCCGCTGATACCTTTCGAACCAGTCTGGAATTGGCCCAAGCCGCAGAATCATTGGGTTACACGCGTTACTGGCTTGCCGAACACCACAATATGATCAGTGTCGCAAGTTCAGCTACCTCCGTTCTGATAGGTTACATTGCGGGCGGTACAACTTCTATCAGGGTCGGGTCGGGAGGAATTATGCTGCCAAACCATGCGCCATTGGTCGTTGCAGAGCAATTCGGAACTTTGGCCTCCTTATACCCCGGAAGGATTGATTTGGGATTAGGGCGTGCTCCCGGTACCGACCAGGTTACAGCCAGAGCAATAAGGGGAGAAAATTTCAACGCAACACATAATTTCCCGTCTGATATTCAAAAACTTCAGAACTTTTTTTCAGCTGATAACAGCGGCAGTAATGTACGGGCTATTCCGGGTGAAGGGCTGGATGTTCCGATCTGGATATTGGGTTCCAGTACTGATAGTGCGCGTGTTGCAGCAGCAATGGGATTACCCTATGCTTTTGCGAGCCACTTCGCACCAGCTTATTTTTTGGAAGCGATCAGTTTGTACCGAAAGAATTTTAAACCATCAGTATATCTGGACAAACCTTATGTTATGGCATGTGTAAATGTTGTATCAGCAGAAACAGATTCCGAAGCGGACCGGCTCTCCACCTCGGTAATGCAATTTTTCCTGGGTGTGGTAAGTGGAAGGCGTAAATTATTGCAGCCACCCGTAGACAATATGAACGATGTATGGAATATACAGGAAGAATATGCAGTTAATCAAATGCTTGCTTATTCCTTTATCGGTGGCCCGGAGAAATTACGGAAAAAGCTACGCGCCTTCGCAGAGCAAACCCAGGTGGACGAAATTATGGCAACATCGCACATTTTTGACCATCAGTCCAGAATTGAATCGTACCGTATTTTTTCAAAAGTGGTACAAGAGCTTAACGCAGTAGCAGCCGTATCCTGATTATTCATTTAAACCAAAAACGCCTTGCCAGAGATTCGGGTAAGGCGTTTTTAGTTTACCAGCAATCAAAATTACCGGCGGATATCACCATCTCGCGGCACAATTACTTTTTTAATAGTACTTTCCGCTAATTCCAGCGGGAGAATAAATCCTTGAAGGCATCTTTATAAAGTTCGCCAACCGAAATATCCGTGCTGCCGATATGAACCGCATTTTTACTGATCGAGTCAACTTTATTGATCGCTACTATAAACGAACGGTGGATACGGAGAAAATTGGATGCCGGTAACTTTTCCTCAATGGCTTTCAGGCTGCTTAATGAAATTATTGGTTTGGCAGGTGCAGCAAGGTGAATTTTTACATAATCTTTTAACGATTCAATAAACAGTATGGAGTCAAAATCTATACGGACCAACCGGTAATCTGATTTTACAAATAAATAATTATCCTTTACTTCAGGCTCATTGTTCGCCTGGTTTTCCTGTATCAGCTCAAAGTAATTTTTAGCTTTGGTAGCTGCCCGCAAAAATTCATCATAACCGAAAGGTTTTAATAAATAATCCAGTGCATCCACTTTATAGCCTTCTACCGCAAACTGGTTGTAGGCGGTTGTAAAAATGATCTTCGTTTGTGCAGATGAATCCGTCAGGTTTAAAATGCGGGCGAGTTCCATGCCATTGAGATCAGGCATTTGAATATCCAAAAAAACCAGATTTATTTTGGTGTCGTGGATCACTTCGAGTGCCTCAACCGCATTTCCAAAGCTGCCTGATAAATGCAGAAATGGCGTTTGCTCTACAAAGGTACTTACAAGTCCGAGAGCGAGAGGTTCATCATCAACGGTGATACAATTCAGTTTCATCAGGGTTTAAGAATTTTAGTTTGTCTATCTGTGATATGTACTTTTTTAATCTAAATTAATATTTAAGATTACCTGATAAGTATTTTCCTCCTTATTTTCTTCAATATTAAGTTGGTGCTTTTTTGGATATAACAGGTCCAGCCGTCTTTGTGTATTGATCAGGCCAATTCCTCCGCTGTTTACATGCAGCGCATTTTTATCCTGAAATACATGATTAAGCACTCTGAGAGTAAGGATGTTACTCTTAATTTTCAGGTCAATGAAGATCTCTGATTTTTGAACTACACTAACACCATGTTTAAATGCATTTTCGATAAACGGCAGTAAGAGCATTGGAGCGATAGCGTATTCCTTATCAGGCTTTGGCTCATCCATAGTTACCAAGGTTCCGGCCTGCAGGCGTAGTTTCATCAATTCTACGTAGTCTTTCACAAATGAGATTTCCTGGCTGACCAGTGCTGTATCCTGCCGGGTTTCATACAACAGGTAACGCATCATACGAGACAGTTTTAGAATCGCCTCCCTTGATAACGGCACATTCGTAAAAGTAAGTGCATAGATATTGTTGAGCGTATTGAAAAAGAAATGCGGATTGATCTGTGCTTTTAAAAGTGCCAGCTCGGAAGTGATATTTTGTTTTTCTGCGGATTCATGCAGTTGTGCATCTGTTTGCCATCTCAGAATTACGGCCAGACTTGTACTGATTCCTAATACAAGCAGCGAAGTCAGCAATAATAAATTGTCAATATTGCCTTTCGGCCGTGGCCCGGGCCTGCGCATTACTGCATCCATTTGTTCCCATACATGCAACTGTTTGTCGACAAATTTGCTCACGACCAGCAAAACAATGACGGAGCCAATAATCCAAAGAACAAAAGCAGGTATTTTATTTTTCAATAATAAGGACGGGACTATGACCAGCGCATTTAAATAAAACATGCCGGCCAGCAAACCGATGTTCAGCGACTGTTTGAGCCAGAACGAAGCCGGAAGTTTAACACCCCAGGACAATGGCTGATAGAACATCAGTACAAAACCAAGCAGTGCCCACGCAAGTAAATGAAGAATAACAATTACTCCACTTTTCGATTTTTCCCCTTTCATACCTATTGATTGAACTGCAAGGTTAAAGCAAGTTATGCTAACATCAAACCGGATTCGACATAATGCAGGTTTATCAGGCTGAATAAGGAAATTTTCACGGGCAACAGGTTATTGAATAATCTCATTAAAAAGATCAGTAAGAAAACAGGTTTGGGAGATGAATATTCCCTTTTTGTCTGGGTTTCTCTCCTTTCCATCTAAGTCGTTTTATTTTTTTATCTGTTTTAATTCAATTTGTATAGAAATACGTAACCGACGCATTACTACTGAATAACGCTGAATACTGATTACGCCGGATATCTGATAAACCCGGTTTTACATTTAAACAAGTTGGATTTTGTTATTCGAAAAAAAAATATCATTCAATCAGAACGACTTTGACTCCGTCGTTGCTGCGTGTATAGCCGGTAATAACCAGGCTCAGCGCTATATGTATCAGAAATATTTCGGATATGCCAAAAGCATTTGTCTTCGTTATACTTCCTGCCTTGAAGAGTCGGAAGAAGTACTCAACGAAGGATTTTTGAAAGTATTCAACAACCTGAAAAACTACGATCCATCGTATCCGTTTAAGGTATGGCTGCGAACGATTATGGTCAATACTGCGATCAGTTATTATCGTAAGCACAAAAAACATATTGAGGACAGAACTGCATTGGAAGATGTTCCAGAGCTGCGTTTAGAGGAAGACATTGTAAGCCGTATCACTGCCGACGAAGTTTTAAAACTCATACAGAGGCTCAAACCGTTGTACAAAAATGTATTTTTATTACATGCCGTGGACGGATACAATCACAGGGAAATTGCAGATATGTTACAACTTAATGAGGCTACTGTAAGGTCTCAGTACATCCGCGCACGTAACCAGTTGCAGGAACTGATCCGACAGTATTACCCGTATAGTTATCCCGGTTCCTGGTCTGTGAAGACGTCAGAAAGAAGCTATGCTTAATGTGTTCAGCAGTGTTAGACAGCCTGTTGGCAGCAGGTTGAAATGATATTTAAAGGTATTCAATTTATTTTTATAGCTTAACCCGCAAGAAATTCAGATATATTTGGCACAGAAATAACATACATCAACAATATAAATAGTTATACAATAGGTAATAAGTTTGTATTTGAAGCGTATTTTATGTCTTTGACAATTGAACAAAAGAAACAAATTTCCGATTTTACGGACCGCAGGGAATTTGTTGAAAAAGGAGGCTTAATGACTGATCTGGACGGGACGGTTATTCAGGAACACGAAGGAAAATATTTTATGCCCGACCTGGTGCGGGAAGGACTGGTAAAGATGTACAACGCCCAGTGCCCGGTTATTATCAACACCATGCGCTTTCCAATTTCAGTCATCAAAACATTCGCTACTGACTGGTTTGTGATGTCCAAAGCCTCAGTTCCGCTGGTTAGCCTGAACGGGAGCCAGATTGGATTCATCAATAAAGACAAAAAATCAAAATTTACTTTTCAGGAAATAGAGGCATTCCCTTTGAAAAAAGAGGAGGTAAAAAAGTTTATATCGGATATTGAACAAATTCTGGAACAGGGTGGAAGTGTCCTTGTTTTTTATTATCCGAGAGATTGGGTTAAAGGCGAAATAATCTGGACTTCTGATAAAGAAAAAACTTCGGAAACAAAAGACAGGTACAGAAGTGCTTCCCATGTTTATAACAGCAACATGGAGGAACTTACCCGAAACCTGGAATCGGAAGATATCTGTATGATATTTTTGAAGGCAATCCAGTCAGATCCCGCAACACCTTTTACCAACACAGATTACAAAGATTTTTACAGCCACCAAAATGTGGATAAACTGTTCGGTGCCAAAAAGATGATCTCACATTTGGAACGTGAGATACATCAGTTTGTTGGTGCCGGTGATACACCAATGGACGTGTTTTTAAAAGAAGTCGGGCAGGTAATTAAAGTCGGCGGTTTGAATATGAACTTTGAATTTAATTCGCCTGTCATTGAGTTAAAACATGTTCCTGATATTGGTGAGGTTTTTACAGAAGTTGCCGGAAGCTGTGCTGGTTCCGAAAGCCTTCTAAACTCATAATATAGGGCCATGCAATGCATGATGCGTTTTAATTACAGGTAACGACTGATGCAGATTACGGATCACCTGGCATTTAAAATCATCGTCGGGTAAGTGCTGCGCCTTGTCCAGCAATTCCATTGACATATCAAAGATGTCGTTTCTGAATAAAACTATATCTTCGCCAAATTCACGGCCAACGTCCTCGCTGAACCAGGTATCGATCAAGGGTGCATAGTTTTCCTGCATAGTATACTCAAAATCCACGTGATAAAACTTGACGTTGTCCGTAAACGGATCGGCGGCGATCATGTTTTTTGGCTTTCGGTCATTGTCTGCATAACATAATGTTATTTTAGTAGCATCAAATGCAGCCAGGGATCTCAGTTTATTCCGTTGCCCTTCTTCAATCGTAGTATCTTCAAGTACTTCTTTCAGCCGTATACCATTTACCTCCTGATTAGACAGGACCATATGAACGATATCGGACAGGTTATCGTGGTGAAATCCAAGAGCTACTTTTTTAGGTAAATTAAGGCCGAGGGTTGTTGCATGGAGATAGCAGCAGTACTCTTTCTGAGCCTGAATGTAAACATCCTGATACTTTTCGTCAAGACGATTGTCTTTCTGATGAATGTAATAAGTGTGATTAATAGAAGAATGAAAAATCTGACGGCGCATACGGTCCGGCTTCTGACCTGTATCCTTGTAGATTGGTTTCAGTATCTCGTCTTTTTGGTAATTTATAAATTCCTGCCACACATTTGTAGCATGAAAATGATCGGAATAGGAAGTGTTTAGGTGCATAAATTGAGTAAGAATAAACAGTCATATAATTACGCTATTTTTTTTGACAAAACAGCAGAATTATTCAAATACAAGCAATAACTTTTAATTTAGTACTGTTTTCAGGAGTTCTAAACTCAATTTCGACAAATTTAAGTCGGTGTTTTGGCTATTTGCCCAAATAACCGTTATCTCCCAGCCAATCAGCCATTCTTTGCGGCCAGGACTTTATGCTTTGCCATGGCGAACGGTTTCCCATATTAAATCCATGATCCCCTTTTGTATATAGGTGCGCTTCAACCGGCCGTTTTGCTTCACGGTATTTTACAAGCAAATCAACACTGGTAACCGCGCAGCAGGGATCGTCGTTGGCAGCAAGCAAAAAGGCAGGCGGTGCATCCTGTGGAATAGTATACGGTATTCCCAAAGGTCCGGGATAGATCAGCATCTGAAAATCTGGCTTGCCATTTAACCTGTCAACAGGATCTTTTGCATTCGAATCCCCTTTGCCGGAAGCGTATGCAACTGCTGAAACAACTTCACCTCCGGCCGAAAATCCTAGCATGCCAACGCGGCTTGTGTCAATTCCATATGCTTTTGCCAAACTTCTTACCATTCTGACTGCCCTTAGTCCGTCTTCACGAGGTTGTTTTTCGAGCGAGTAGGGGGAACCGTCTTCCCGGGGAAGGCGGTATTTCAATACAAAAACAGTTATGCCCAGTTTGGCCAGATAAGCTGCCGGTTCTGTACCTTCTGCATCATATACGAGCAACCTGAACCCACCGCCCGGACAAACTACAACAGCGGTTCCGTTTGCTTTTCCGGCAGCCGGAAGAAAAACCTGAAGGGAAGGATTATGAATATTTTTTACCCAATAATCTTTTGCAGATTCCTGTTCCTTCGATTTTGTTTCAAATCCGGGAGGCCCGTTTTTCCATAACGGAATGATGGTTTGCACCTGTTGTGCAAAATGAACAGCTGGAAGAAAAACCAGTATCAGTATAAATACAGGCATAAATAACGGAAACAGGCTTTTTTTACTGGCCATTTGGGATAATTAATTGAGTATCGGTGTTGTAAAAGGATGATAAGTAGAATATTTTTATTTTATACCGGACAAGGTAAACAAGTAGCACAAAAAATAAATTGAAAATAATCAAATTCGGGCAAATAAGCCTTGCAGAACCGATTTATACGTTGCATTACGATACTTTGGCCGGTAATAATATGTTATTTTCACACATGTTTTTCAGGTTTCGGGCGAGAGGTTTCAATATGCATTTCGGTTTACTCCTGATTGTTACTCTTTGGTCAGGTTATGCCTTTGCCCAAAGTCCGGGAAATGTGCTGGAAAAGGATTCAACGATAAGAGCCGATACGAGTAAATTATTTGATCTGATTGATGTTGGCAAAAATTTATTACATATAAAACCGCGAAAACCTGAATCCACAGAAGGGAAGATGATATACTTCTCCGCATTGCCTTTTTCCACACAGGTACCTGGCGGTGGAACTGCATTGGTAACTTCAACAACGGCAGGGTTTTATCTGGGAGACAGAAAGGATACCTATATGTCGCGGGTAACTTTTACGCCATACTGGAATTTCAAGCAACGCTTCGGGCTTCCTATCCGATCATATATCTGGCTGAAAGAGAACCGGCTCGTAATTAGCGGGGATACGCGTCTGATGGTTTATCCGCAGCATACCTGGGGATTGGGCCGGCAATATAGCGAGAATCAGAAATTACTCGTTAATTATTCTTACTTCCGCTTTTATCAGCAAGCTTTAAAGCGTATTTCCAAAGGTTTTTTTGCAGGAATAGGCTACCATATTGATTACAGGATAAATATCCGGACGAATCCTGATGATCCGCTTCTGGCAAATTTTACAAAATATTCCTTTGGTACTTCACAATCACTGAACAGTTTTTCGTCTGGTTTAAGCCTGAATACGCTTTTTGATACGCGTAATAATTCCACCAATCCCTGGGACGGATATTATGTCAGTATGCAGTACCGGGTCAATCCGACGTTTTTGGGAAATAACAACTTATGGTCGTCTGTTTATGTTGATTTTCGCAGATACATCCGCTTTGACCAAAACAGGAATAGGCAGAATATGCTGGCCGTCTGGTCCTATCTATGGAAGGTATTTAACGACAAAGTCCCTTATCTGGATTTGCCAAGTATTGGTTGGGAAGATTTTAACCGTTCGGGCAGGGGCTTTGACCAGAATCGTTACCGGGGACGGAATTTAATGTATGTAGAAGCTGAATACCGCCGTGACATTACCAAAAATGGATTTTTGGGTTATGTCGTTTTTGCTAATGCCAATACGGTCAGCGGTCCTAAAAGTGCTTTTCTGATCAGCTGGAATCCCGGAGCCGGAGCAGGAATACGTATCAAAATGAACAAAAAGTCCGGGACAAATATTGCACTGAACTATGGATTCAGTAAGGATTATTCCGGGGTGAAACTAACGCTTGGCGAAGTGTTTTAAAGCTGGTTCAGAAAATTTTATGCCATTAATTCTGTAGTATCTAGTGCTCTAAAAATCCCTGGATGTACTTACAAATTTCCTTGTGCTGGGCTTCATTTCCACGATTATCCATATCATTATGAATCGTGTCCGGTAATTTTATGATTGTTATTGCGAATTCCTTTTGTTCTTCCAAAGTTGGCAAAACTCCATTATCTGCAGGCTGGTCGCTGGAACGGAGTGAGTATACTTTTGGATGTTTTGTTCGTGGTAAAGCCATTCTCCGGTTATCCATTGTAATGATCTTACTTACAATGCCCGTATACTTCTGAGGAAACAAAGCAGTCATATCTCCGCCATTGGAATGGCCGATCAGGATTATATTTTTAAAGTCCAGTTTTGTATTTGATTTTTTCAATTCATTGATAACGAACAAAATATTGTCGGCGCCACGATCCCAGAATGGTTTTCTCACGACCTGAATAATACCACTTGCCGGAATTAAATCGTCTGTCGGTAATTCGTGCTGGATACTGGCCACGAAATATCCTTTTGAAGCCAGATATTCTGTCAGATAAGAAACTTGCCGGTTTCCACCAGGTAAATTCTGATAATAACCATGGCTGAAAATAATGAGTTTTTGGTTTGGGATTTTCTTTTCCGAAACCGGCAAATACAATGCAACCGGAACAGAACGGTTTCTGGAATTATCAAACCATGCCAGACTATCAGTTTTAACCAAAAATTGCTGGTTCAAAGTTTGGCCTTGTACATTACTGATTGTCAGACAGCTTATTAATAGTAAACAAAAGATTTGTTTTTGGAAAATACCGGAGTTCATTCTGAATTTTACTTTTTGATTGAAGAGCAATAAATTTTTTCTTAATTGTTTACGAAATCCATAATTAAATCATTCATAACTTTCCGCTGCTTTTCATTTGCGTCATTATCCATGTCTGAATGTTTGATATCATTTAATTTTATAATTTTCATTCTATATTTTTTCTGATCTTTTTCTGTGGGTATAACACCTTCATCAGCTGGCAAATCACCCGAACGTAACGAATATACTTTTTGATTTTTTCCTAAAGGTAAAGCCATTCTTCTATTATCCAGAGTGATTATTTTGTCCACCTTTTCCGGATACTTATGAGCAAATAAAGCAGTCATATCTCCACCATTTGAATGACCGATTAATATTAGCTGGCTGTAATCCAGTTCGGGTTTTGCCCTTTTTAATTCAGTTAATACAAAACGGATATTTTCAACACCTCTTTCCCAGTTTGATCTTCGGGTAACCTGAAACGGTCCGTTCATTGCCAAAAGGCTATCCGTTGCAAGTTCATGTTGTATACTGGCGACGAAGTATCCGTTTGATGCAAGGTTTTCCGTCAGATATGAATACACTAAATTATCTCCACCCTTATTTTCACCGTATCCATGGCTGAAAATAATAAGTTTTTGCTTCCTGATTTTCTTTTCCGAAACCGGCAAATACAATGCAACCGGAACAGAACGGTTTCTGGAATTATCAAACAATGCCAGACTATCAGTTTTAACCAAAAATTGCTGGTTCAAAGTTTGGCCTTTTACCTTACTGATTGTCAGACAGCTTATTAGAAGTATATAAAATATTAGTTGTCGGAAGATACGGGAGTTCATTCTGTAATATACTTTTGAATGGACCAGATAATATTGAGTCCGTTGCGCAAGTTATTATGATTTTCTGCGATTTGGTCAGAATGGCGGCTAATTATTCGATTTCTATGATTGACTATTGGCTAAACTGGCTTTTGATCTTGGCGATGATTTTTATAAACGGGATATTTCAAGCAGATAATTTTCTATCTTTTTATATTTTTTCTTCAGGTTCTCATCGTTTTCTTCCTCCTGCATATGACTTGCCCAATCTAATGGTGTACCATCAAACACCTTATCCCTGGCATCCGTATCAGCTCCGGCTTGAATCAGAAGTTTCACGGTTTCCAGCGAGCCCGATTGTACTGCCTGATGTAAAGCCGATGCATGCGTATGAAATCCATGGTCGATGAACACGTTTACATCCACGCCCGACGTTATCAGTAAAGTCGTCATATCCGGTTTTCCGTAAAATGCTGCTGCAATTAAAGCCACTTGCTTTTCATCCATACTAACTTCGTCTAATAAGCTATTTGCATCTTCAATTCGATCAAGACAAACAGCAGCTGTTAATGTGATTTGGCCGCTTCTTTCAATGATATGCCTTGCTGCTTCAATATTCCCATGAGCCAAAGCAGCCTGGGCGTTTCCAGGTTTAGCGCCGCTGTCAATCAACAAATCAATCAGGCCAATTTGCACGCCACATTCCCGTACAATTCTTCCTGATTCAACAAGTCCTAAGGTATATCCAATTTGTTCCTGAAAACTTTCCGGAGCATTTTGCCTTGCCGATTTTATCAGCAGACCAGTAATTTCAATAATATTTGCCGGCACCTTTTCAATTCTGATAGGGTTGTTTGCTATAAACCAAAGCAGATACGGCTGCTTAAAATATCCTTCTGTTGGCTTATCCAGCCGATTTGTTATCAATTGCGGGTTTGTTTGCAACAAACTTTGAAGCTGGGATATATTTCCGCTATCGATAGCCTCAACCGCCTCCAGGAATAACGGGTCGCTGATGTCAGAAGTTTTCATGTGGATACAAGTTAGTGTAGCTTTGCACTTACGGACTGCAAGTGTTTAATTAATTTCCCTAAGCCTAAACTCAGATTTCATCTACTTTTTAATGTAGCTGCGATCATACCCTCCAAAACCTTCAAATCTACATCGGCCAACTTGTTAATATACAGGCAACCGACACCAGTTTTATGCTTGCCCAATTTTTCGAGAGCTGAGGCATGCTCCTTAATATTTACACTGATATACAAAGATAGACTTGCTTTGCGTGGAGAAAAACCAATCCGGAGCCAATCAACTTCTCTTCCGGTTGCAGCGCTTTTGTATGGTTTATTACCAAAACCAATAATTGAGCTGCCCCACATTTTGGGTTCTTCACCGGTTGCTTTTTTCATCATTTCCAAAATCACAAAACTGTCTTTGCGCTTTTGTTCCTCCTTTACTGCATTGATGAATTCTTCAACGCTTCCGGAGGTTGGTTTTGTTTTTATTTCGGCCATTTGAAAGGTGTATTAGCTTTAATTATTTGAATTGAAGACTTATTGAAATAGTAAATTTATTTATTTTCTGGCAGGTATTTTGTGATGCAATTACCATCAACATTCAATAGGCCTTAACCAAAGAATGCGCTATAATCATCTTGTTTCAATTTTTTGCAATTTCCCTGTCTATAACCTTTAGCAGCTGTTCCGGATTACCTTTAATAATGATTGTTTTAAGTTCGAGGCTTTTTGTTTCACCAGCACCAAGATTAATTGCCGGGTCTGCGTGTTGGCATGATCGTTCAGGATTAGTCCACAAATTACCGGTTTCCTTGGTATATGTAGCCGCTATCCAGGATTTGTCGTGAGATAGTGTAGCTATAAACGGTTTATCAGCTTTCCTGGACTTATAATATCTTGTTACCGAATCAGAATCTTTTTCTGAACGAATGGAAGGTACATCCCAATTATATGAAACCAAATAGCGGCATGGCAGCCACTTTTGCAATGGTATCGTGAGTCGGTTTGGTGTTTCTGATGCCATCAATTCAAAACCATCTGAATGATGGACATATGTTCTCTGCAAAAGCGAATCTGAAAAAACGGAATACAATTTTACGCAGGTTACAGCTTGTAAATTCAAATACGAAACATCTGAATGATTAATGAATTTATAAGTATAACGCAGTCCATTGGCTTCCAGACGAGCCGTGGCAATCAGCGATACCTTATTATCCAAATCCGATTCATATATAAGTGAATTACCTTCAGCACGCCAGGTTGGCAATGTTCTTTTGTTGGCGCTTCCCTTTGATACAAAGTAGAGTTGCTCAATTTTATTATTTTTTTGATTTAAACCCGTTACATGTTCAGGAAATTCAATTTCAATTCCACGATCAGAATTCGGTTGGTTTGGTAAAAGGACTTTTAACAGAGGAAAATCTTTTTGCACAACAATAACTTTTAGTCCTTTTGAGATCATTAATTGTGGTTGCACTTTTATCTCAGAACCAGAAAATAAAAACAATGATAAAATCAATATACAAAGTTTTTGTTTCATTTGTCGTCAGTTTTATTCAACTTTCTTCACTGTAATATAGAAATTAAGGTCAGCTTTTAGCGTATCAGTTTCATTGATATTTGTCATTTTTAAAGATTGCCATTCAGTCGTAGGCCGAATCCAATTTTCCTTTGTCAGGTTTGTCTTTACCGGCATTGTAAAGTTTTTGTTACAGTTTCCAAACCTGTACCATAATTCGTGATTGTTCATTTTATATTCCAGAACCGGAACATTCGCCGTTCTTAAATACTGATCAAATAAATAAGTAAAATTAATACCTGAATTTAAATTAATAAAGTTTTCAACCTGATTTGTCGTAACGACCTGATGGTAAAATTTGCTATTCAGGCCATTCAGTATTTTTAAAAATTTTGCATCATCATTGATAATCGTTCTGATCATATGAAGTATGGCCCATCCTTTAACATAATTATCCTGGCTTCCATCTTCATTAATCCCGTATCTTGCAATGATCGGTTTGTCATTTTCGATTGTTCGGAATCTGCCTGCTAAATATTCTTCCCCTGCCGCTTTTCCACTAATATCAGCAATAACCAATTCTTCACCCAAACCAGCAAAACCTTCCTGTATCCATCTGTCGGCGATATCAATAGCAGTTATATTATTACCAAACCATTCATGGGCCATTTCATGGACTATCAATTTGTCTGTTTTTTTACCCCAGCCAGTGTTGGATATATCGCCGCCCTTTTTATTGGTGCCTTTCATGTAGCTGCTGCCATATGCAATCGCACTTTGGTGTTCCATTCCGATATACGGTGCATCTGCCATTTTAAAACCATCTTCATAAAATGGGTAGGGTCCAAACCAGTGTTCAAACGATTTCATGGTAATGTTTACTTCCGGAATCATATGTTTTATAGCTTTTGGCCGGTTATAATCAAGTATCCAGTAATCTATACTTAGATTTCCTTTCTTTCCCTGATAAGTCTGGCTGATATTCACATATTTTCCGACATAGAATGAAATGGCGTAATGGCTGATCGGGTTTTGAACTGCCCATTTGTATGTTGTGGTGCCATCGGCATTTATACTTTTACCTTTTAAACGCCCGTTTCCAACCGCAATCAGAGAATCAGGCACAATAATAGAAATTGAAGCGCCTTTGTCTGGTTCATCGTACATCGTGTTTTTGCAGGGATACCATAAACTTGCCCCTTTGTACTGGCACGCAACCGAAATCCATGGCCTCCCTAACGAATCCTTTGCCCAAACCAGGCCGCCATCCCACGGAGGTTTTATTGATTCTGTTGGTTTGCCGGAATAATAAACCGCTATTTTATTTTTTTAGAAGTTTGTTTCTGTGTTATTTTTAGATACCAAATATTCCGGTTGTGCTCATACGCAACTTTTTTCCCGTTCTGAAACACACTGTCAATTGTCAGCGGGCTTACCAGATCAATTTGCATTAATTCGGAATGCACTTTATCACGCACATTGTATTCAATTACATTTAATCCGGTTATGGTTTTATTAATATAATCCGGCCTGACCGTCAGATCATAATGCTGGATATCCCACCAGATCCTTTCGGGTGTGACAGAACCATTTAGCGTATCATCCTTTGTTGGAACATTTTGAATTGCATTTTTCTGGGCGTTTACAGTTATAAATAATAAGCAGAATGCAGCCAAAAGGAATGTTTTTTTACCTGAAGTATTAAGTGTCAATTGAATAAATTTTGAAATGAATCTCAACTTTTAGTATGGTAAATTTCTTATAAATCACTTAAAGTAATATCTTATCTATCAAATAGTGGAATTAAAATATTACAAAGTCGATCTTCCTTATCCTGAAAGATGGATATTTATTTCTCCATATATACAATTGATTCTGCGCTAAGGTTTGTAAATGATAAAGTATCATAGCCATTTTTTGAGAAAGTAATGGTTATGTCTTTGCAATCAGGAACACAACCTCCAAATCTATTGCAAACATTAAATTTTCCAGTTGTGTCTGTGTAAATAAATTCAGAACCACTTACAACGTTGACAAAAACACTGTCAAGTGGAAGATTGGTTGATTTATCCATAACTGTTCCGTTTGAACATTTAAATCCCTCGCAACTGGTTAGGAAATATACCGACTGAATAAGAAATATAACTCTTAAAACCCGTTTCATAATACCTCAATTATTAATAGTACTTTGAAAGACTTCATCCACAAATTTGTAAGATGTTTTAAAGTTAACGTATTATCAATTAGCAATATGACGATTTTTTTGGTTAAATTCAGTAAAAGTTGGTAAAGTAAATCTAGCGCGTTTATTACCCAAGAAAAGGTCAGTTATCTGGCTTATAAACAAATTGCCACTTCGTCCATTTTTAACTTTTCAAGCAAAAAAAACAAGTTCTGGGATTCCAGGAATTTTAAAATAATTATTTCTTTCAGGTGTTCATAGTCTTTACCGAGTATTGCTGCCTTGTTAAGGGGAATGGGTTTTCGCTATGTTTCAATTATCAGCTTTATCAGTACTGACACATTAATTTAAAATTTGGTTATTCTGAAATAGCAATGCCCATAAATCAAATGTGAACCGAAAGATCCTTTACGGTTTTCGGCTCACATTTATTGGAGTTTCCAAAATGAAATATTAATTGGTCAGGCACCGGCAAAAATCACTTTTTTACCTCGTTTCAGCACATAACCCTTCCACATGAAAAAGGAAAGGTTACCTTTCTTCCAAACGTAACCACCTTCTTTTCCTGTTCTGGTTAAAATTAGACTGCTTGCAGAACCTGGCATAAACAGCTCGGCCTTTTTTCGGTTTTTACTAAAAATTACAACAGCCTCCGAAGTAAAAGTACCTTTTGGATTGGTTTCTTTCAGACGAATTTCCTGTTCAAAAAGCCTTACACAATCGTTTTTGATTGTTGAAAAAACATAACCGGCTGAACCAATGCAGCCATGTTTGTCTTTATCACCACCAGTTTTTTGTGGTAAAGGCGTTTGCGCGAATGCCAAAGCAGGAACCGCTGCAAGCAGCAAATTGAGAAGGATTGATCTCGTATTCATTTAGTGTTTGTTAATGTTTTGAAATATTTTTAGTTGGAATATGCGGCGTAATGATCTTGTAATTATCATTAAGATTTGTGTCAGCCTATACATTTACGTATTATGATTCAGTTTGTCACAGCTTTACGATCATTTTTTGTTGTAGGGTGTTTCTGTATAAACTTTGTTTAGTTTTATTGCGTACTGTGTTCATTTGTTGCTTTTAATTTTTCAAATGGTATTATCAATGACAACAAAACACATATTAGAAAAAAACTGAATTCCATCCCATTTCTTCCACCACCGACCACAAACCATCCTTCGTTATAATGGACTGTTATAATGCCTGCAATCAGAATTACGATATTGATAACGGAAGCAATTTTTATGTATTTATCCAACAGTAAAAATACTGACGTAATTATTTGAGATATTACAATAGACCAGGCAATAAATACACCAAACGGTGCAAAACCAATCTGATTTAAAAATAGGTTACCAAAATTATTGACATCATTTTCTGTAAAAATTCCGTGTAAACTATGTGATAAAAAGATGGTTGCCAATCCGAACCGTAATATAAATGTGTTGTTAAGTGTTTTCAAAGTGGTAGCAATTTTATATTGATGATTCGTTTTAGTTTTAAATGTGCGATCTGCAAATAACTTAATTAATGATACTATACAACAGTTCATGTGATATTTTTCGCACACCTTAACCCGTTATTCCTTATTTTGCAAAATGAATGTTTATCTGTGAACATTAATAATATGTTGACGATAAAACGATTTCAATCACTCCAAATTACCAATTTTAACATGCCCGGAAAATTTATCATTATTTCGTTTTTCTTGCTTACAGTCCTTCGAACTGAATCCTCTTTTGCACAGAAAAAACCAACTTACAAACAAGCTGAAATTCTGTGGGACTCGTACGGCGTTCCTCATATTTATGCCAAAAATAATGAAAGCCTGTTTTATGCTTACGGTTGGGCACAGGCTAAAAATCATGGAGATCTGATATTGCAGTTATACGGACAAGCACGTGGAAAGGGTGCAGAATACTGGGGTGAAAAGTATGCCCAGGCTGATCGTTGGGTCATCACCAATAGTATTTACGAAAGGGCAGGTAAATGGTATGATCTGCAAAAGCCGGCCATGCGTAAAAACCTGGATGCCTTTGCAAGGGGTGTGAATGATTATGCCAGAGAGAATCCGGATAAGATCAGCGCAGATGCTAAGCTGACTTTGCCTGTAACTGCTACGGATCTCATATCACATGCACACCGTGTTACCCATTTTGTATTTCTGGCTCCTCAGGGGCAGGTGGCAGCTGCTGAAAAAATGCAGGGAGATAAGAACGGTTCCAATGCCTGGGCGATAGGTCCTTCCAAATCGGCAAGCGGAAACACATTGCTGCTGACAAATCCGCACCTTCCCTGGACGGACTTGTATACTTACTTTGAAGCACAGCTGGTTTCGCCTGGTATCAATACGTATGGTATCAGCCGTATAGGATTTCCTGTTCTGACTATGGCTTTCAATGCAGATGGCGGTTATGCGCAAACGGTGAATACCAACGACGGACAGGATTTTTACGAGCTGACAACCGTAGAAGGAGGGTACAAATGGGACGGAAAGATAAAGCCTTTTGAAAGCAAGGAGCATCTTTTAAAAATCAAACAGGCGGATGGCACATTAAAAGAGGAAAAAATGACAATCCGGCATTCTATTCACGGACCAGTAGTTAGTGACAAAAACGGGAGGGTCATTGCAATGAAAGTGACAGGTTTAGGGCAATCGGGCATGTTTGAACAATACTGGGATATGGCGCGTGCAAAAGATCTGTCGGCGTTTGAGGCAGCGGTAAGCCGTTTGCAGATCCCCATGTATACGCTCATGTACGCAGATAACAAGGGGAATATTTTTAATTTGTTTAACGGAGAAGTTCCTGTTCGTCCATTGGGAGACTGGAAATTCTGGTCAGGTGTTGTGAAGGGCGATACTTCGGGTACTTTATGGACCAAAACACATCCTTATAAAGATTTACCTAAAGTCACGAACCCTAAAACAGGCTGGTTGCAAAATACCAACGAACCGCCATGGACTGCTACAATTCCAATGGTAAATAACTACAAAGATTTTCCATCTTATATAGCTCCTGAACCCAATATGTCATTCAGGACTCAAAGTTCTGTTCGAATGTTAAGCAATCCTTCCAAGATTACATTAGACGATTTTGTTCAGCTGAAACTCTCAACCAGAATGGAACTGGCCGACCGGATCGCCAGTGATTTGATAGCAGCAGCGGAGGCAGACGGAAGCCCGGAAGCGAAGGAGGCGGCAAGTGTATTGGCTGGCTGGGATCATAATACAAATAGTGATAGTAAAGGAGCATTTTTATTTGACAGGTTTGTAAGGAATTGGGTAGGAGGGACAGCAAAACTTGGCACATTGGGAACTGCATCCAAATTATTTTTAAATCCTTGGGATCTAAACGATCCGGTTAATACTCCGAACGGTTTAGCTGATACGAAAGCAGCTGTGAAGTCGCTGCTGGAAGCGGCCAAAGAGGTAAAAGCCAATTACGGAAAACTGGATGTTGCCTGGGGTGACATATTTCGTTTTAAAATAGCAGATCTTGATCTTCCCGGGAATGGCGGACCTGGCCCGATGGGTGTTTTCAGGACGATGACATTGGGAGCACCAGTTGATGGGAAATATTATCCCGCACATGGTGATACGTATGTTGCTGCAATTGAATTTTCTAAACCACTAAAAGCGAAAGTATTAACCAGTTATGGCAACGCAACGCAGCCAGGATCCAAACACCGGAGTGATCAGCTTCAATTGCTTTCAGAAAAGAAAATGCGGGATGTTTGGTTCACGCGGGACGAGGCGGAGAAGCATTTGGAGGAGAAGACGGTTTTTGAGTAAAAACGAACAAATTTTGAATGAATGCACTTATTAGGAATTTTTTTTCAAAACGATGTCCCATTTCTGTAATTTCATTTGATATAGGTATGTAATTCAAATATTATACACCTTTAAACTTTAACAAAATGGAAGAGTACATGTTGATTTTCAGGCACGAAGATGGACAGAAAGTAGCGTCGCCGGAACAAATACAGATCTGGATGAAACAAACGATGGATTGGATTGGTGGCATCGCGGCCCAAAACAAATTTGTTTCTGGTACCGGCCTGCCTTTTGAAGATAGCCGCGTTGTGAGGTACAATAATGTTGTGACCAACGGGCCTTTTGGTGATATCAAAGAAACAATTGGCGGGTATATTATTGTAAAAGCCAGTTCTGTGGACGAGGCCGTTGAGTTTGCCAAAGGAAGTCCTGTTTTGCAGGGTGACGGAAATAGTGTCGAGGTGCGAAAAATTTCAAGGGAAACCGGTGTTCAATAAGAAATTATCACTGCCTCTGCAACCAGCAGGGGCAGCTTTTTATGAAACAGCAGGAGTTAATACCTCATTTATTCAGAACAGAATTCAGAAAAATTACAGCTGTACTCTGCAGGCATTTTGGCATAGCCCATATTGAAATTGCGGAAGACATTGCCAGTGATACTTTTTTATCAGCAATGGAAACCTGGCCTTATAAAGGTCTGCCCGAAAATCCGGTTGCCTGGCTTTATTCTGTTGCGAAAAACAAGGCTAAAAATTACCTTAACCGGCATCGGATTTTTACTGAAAATATTCTGGAAGAAATCAACAGTCAGATCCCGAAAGCAGAAGATACTGAGATAGATTTATCCGAGAAAAATATCACTGACAGCCAATTACAGATGTTATTTGCTCTTTGCCATCCTTCACTTTCAACTGAGGCCCAGATCAGTTTGTCTCTCCGGATTCTTTGCGGATTTGGAATTGATGAAATTGCGGATGCTTTTCTGACTAATAAAGAAACGATCAATAAGCGGCTTTTCAGGGCAAAAGAAAAACTAAGAACGGAAAAAGTATTGATTGAATTTCCATCGGAAACTGAAATAAATAAGCGATTGGAAACGGTTTTAACAACTTTATACCTTCTTTTTAACGAAGGGTATTATTCTGAAAGTAAGGATGTTGTACTAAGAAATGAACTTTGCCTGGAAGCTATGCGTCTTGCTTATTTATTGACAGACAACCCGCAAACGAACCAGCCCGCAGTAAATGCTTTACTTGCTTTAATGTGTTTTCACGCTTCCCGCTTCGAGGCAAGAAAAGATGAAAATGGTGAAATGATTTTATACGAGGATCAGGATGAAACGCTTTGGAACCAGGAACTGATCACAAAAGGAATGTATTATTTCAGAGAGGCATCTCAGGGAAATATAATTTCAAAGTATCATCTTGAAGCAGGAATTGCCTTTTGGTACACCAACAAAACAAATACGAAACAAAAATGGGAGAATATTTTACAGCTATATAATAAACTATTGCAAATGCAGTATTCACCCATTGCCGCCTTAAACCGTACTTATGCGCTGTCAAAGACAAATGGGAAAACTGTGGCAATTATAGAAGCTGAAAAATTAAATTTAAAAGATAATCATTTCTATTTCACGCTGCTCGGTGAATTATATACAGATATTAATATTGAAAAAGCAAAAATTAATTTTCAGAAGGCGTTTTTAATCGCAAAAACACAAACGGACAAGAACATTATCCAAAGGAAAATTGACAAACTTATATGAAGTTGGCTGAAATTAAAATCAATTAATCTGGCCATTATATTTAACTTTGAATAAGCCGTTCCTACAATTACAAAAAATGAAATATACCGACGCCGAGTTATTTGCGGATATTGAAAAAATAAAACAAATTCCTATTGTTTCGAACATGCTGGAAGTAATTTGCCGTACAACCGGTATGGGTTTTGCCGCTATTGCACGCGTAACGGAGGAGCGATGGATTGCGTGCAGCGTCAGGGATGAAATTAATTTTGGCCTGGAAGCTGGTGGGGAATTAGACATTAAAACAACGATCTGTAACGATATACGAAATGTGCGTGAAGCAGTTATTATTGATCACGTTGATGAGGACGATTATTACCACAACCATCCTACACCCATTTTATACGGTTTTCAAAGTTATATTTCCGTTCCTATTATACTTAAAAGCGGAGAGTTTTTGGTACGCTTTGTGCTATTGATCCCAAACCGGCATTGCTGAAGAATACAAAAACGATTGGTATGTTCAACATATTTGCTGACCTGATCTCGTTCCACTTGCAAAGTATACATATTATAGAACGGAGCAATTTAGTGGTAAAGGATCTGAACAGGCAACTGACTGAATCTAAGGACGAAAACCGGCAGTACCAGTATATTTCCAATCATAATTTACAGGAACCGCTTCGAAAAATCAGGATATTCAGCGATATGCTGGTCAAATCCACAGAGAACAGGGATGTTGAAAAAGCCAGGGACCTTGCTTTTAAAATAAATTCAAGTGCGCAAAAATTCTCAATGATGATCAGGGATTTGTCAGAATTTTCTGATTTGAATAATGAGTTCGTCTTTGAAACTGTTGACCTTAATAAAGTAGTAGCTGATGTCCGCAAGCAGTTAAACCAGGAATTAAAAGCAAAAAATGCAGTGGTTGAAACCGATTCCTTACCATTTATAAATGCAATTCCTTTGCAAATGGAGCAGCTCTTTTACCATCTGATCAATAATGCAATCCGCTTTTCAAAAAAGATGTGACGCCGGTGATCCGTATTTCTTTTGCAGAAAGTGATCAGGGTCAAACTGGTGCGAGGTTGTCTGGAAATACAGATTCCAGGTTTGTCGAGATTCAATTACAGGACAATGGTATAGGAATTGAGAAATCAAGTTTAGAGAAAATCTTTGATATCTTTTCTCAGCTGCCTTATAACCAAATCCCGAATGGAGGTGGCATTGGACTGGCTTATTGCCGCAAGATCATACGTAACCATGGTGGGAATATTACTGCACATTCGGAGCCTGGCAGCGGCACTGTTTTTTCTGTTATTTTGCCGGTCAAACAAAATTTACCCCAGGATTTTACACATAACTACAATGATTTTCAGGTATAGATAGCCCTATAATTCAGGTTATGATTAAAATAAATTTATTCCAGTATTACTGGCCTGGTTTTTTATCAGTTTCGTTAAAATAAAAATAAACGAAATGGCAAATAATAAAGAAGAATCGTTTGATGAGAATGGAAAGCCATTGAACGAAAATCAGGAAATTACGGGTTCAAATACGATCAAAGATCCGGATGAGTGGACTACCGGTAATGAGCCAATGACAGGCGCTCAACAGTCCTACCTAAAAACACTTTCGGATGAAGCAAATGAGGAATTTGACGAAACGCTGAGCAAAGCTGGAAGCCTCGAAACGTATAGATGAATTACAGCACAAAACGGGCAGAGGATTGAATAATTAATTGCAGAATTGTAATGGATTACAATTTATTTAGAAAGCAACTGAAAGTCATTTACGGCTTTCAGTTGCTTTTTTACTTATTCAGAAACGGTTTCAGTATTGCGTTTCCGGCCGCGCGGTTTACCTGTATATTCTTTCTTTGGTTCAGAACTTAAAATTGCCAGTTCATAACCTACTACTCCTTCTTCATAGTTAAAAGGAGTAACAGTAAAAGAGTATTTTATATTTTCGTAATCAATTCCACCTTTTTTAAGAATAATTTCCATAGGAATAGCATATCCTTTTCCGGTTTTTACCAAAGAAAAAGTTCCATCCTGATCAGTTGATGGAATCAGGTAAAGAAATTTAAGTGTTCTTTTACCTTCCTGTGTTCCTATTTTAAATCCCGTGGTTTCCGCTTCAATGCCAAGTTCTTCAAGTGTTTTTGCAGGAAGAACCAGTTTCCCTAATCCTGAAATATAACCGGTAAGTTGTTGTTTTGGTTTTGCTTTTTTCGTGACTGGAATATTCTCTTCCGGAGAAAAGAACTTAATTGCTTTGCCTTTCATAAATAATTTATTGTGTTTTGTTATCTCTTCATGCAAAAGTAATGAATTTGACTACTTATTAAAATGATGTTTTAAAAAGATACATTATTAGATAAAAAATATGTAATCAGATAAACTTTTTCTGTAAATTGTTAACAAATAGAGTCATTAAAAATTAATTTTTATTTTTAATAAAAGATTAATCTTCAACCATAAAAATATAACTCCATTGCTTCCTGTATAGTTTATGTTCGTGTTTCTAACGAAAAACAAGCGATAATATTTAAAGACTTATTTTTTATTAACTTTCAGTTGAACAGCAGTTTAAATATGATTTTGGTATCAGCTGAATGATTGGTAATATTCTTTGAATTTTAATGTTTTTCTAATTGACGATTAATCATCGTCGTAAAATTAATGTTGGCGTGATGATAATTTGAAATTGATTTTATCCGGGACTATTATTTGTATCATGCCGGATTCTTTTAATTGATCCGGCTTTATGCCATCCCAACGGATTAGGTTAATAAGGAGTCCAAACGATGGGCAATGGCCTGTAATAAATCCTGACTCATATGTTTGTGGTGCTGCATTTGTTCCATACTGACCAGTGCCCTGTAATTCCGCTCTTCGTCAGGTTCAAAGAAAACCGGAATCTCATTCACAATAATTTCGATCTTATGCTGATAGCCTGAGATATGGAGCTGGCCTTCAAATTCAAGTTCTTTTCCTCCATAATTAACATCAATAATGAATGGTTCTTCCATAACGGTAGCTGGCAATATTTTAAATTTTTAATAACTTTTGAATTGAATACAGGTCAATTTTTAGATAGTATACAATGGCTTACCATTCGTTCTTTTTAATGCAGAATAGGCGGATTCCTCATTAAACATTAAATATACCATCCAAATAAAACCAATGATTATTTTCAAATACAAACGATGATTTTTCATGGTGAACCTGTTTTTTACCATTCCTGTCCCTGAAATAAGCTTTGAATTCAACGGTATAAGTATCAATGCTGATAATTTCCAACTGTTGCCAGTTATTTGATTTTGCCCAATGTTCTATATCAGTTTTAGATAAATCCGCTCTTTTTGAAATATGTGTTGTAGCTATCAGATAGTCAGTGGCTGCCATAACGTAAGCGCTGTAACGTGAGCGCATTAGTTTTTCAGCAGAATCTGCAACAACTGTACCTTTTATAACCGGCCCGCAGCAACGTGAAAAAGGTTGAACTGATCCGCAAAAACAGTTTTTCATAGTGTGTAAATTTCGGATAGTTTATTTTCTTTAATACGGAATGGAATAAAAATATTTTTTTGAAGTTTATTAATTATTATTACATGGATCCGAAAATAAAATAAGTTTTTTGTCATATGAAATCATAATACTTTACAGATTGAATTAATTAAAATATGTGTTTTATTTTGACATAACTTTCAGACCAGTAATCCGGTGTGTTTATGACTAATAAAGATCGGCTGTTACCGTAGGAACCGGATAATTGATTTGCTTCCGATCAAATGTATTATTTTGTCTTTTCGACGCCGGGTCTGGTGGTAACTGGTATTTTTTTACGGAAAATAGGAAAAGTCATCGGGCTGCGTGCAGGCCGTTCATCACCTAATAAAACTCCCCATTGCCTGAACATATCAGTTCTATCAAAAATTACCTTAAAGAACCGCAATGATAGGCATGGACAAAAACATCCCGGAAACCCCGGCTATATTTCCTCCAATGATAACCCCGAGTATTGCAAATAATGCGTTGATCCTTACCTTGGAACCTACAATTCTGGGCATCAGGATATTGTTATCTAAAAACTGAATCGCGGCAATTACCCCTAAAACTGTAAAGACAGGCCATAATTCTGTAGACGAAGTCAGTGTTAAGACAACACCAATAATATTACCCAACAAAGCACCAACATATGGGATCAGGTTCAGGAAAGCAAATATAACGCCGATTAACAGCGCATGTTTGATCCCGATTACCATGAGTGTAACGCCCACCAATGTAGACATATACGTTACCTGAATCAGCAGACCGACTAGATAACTTTTAATGATAGACTCAGTTTCATAAATCGCTTCTTTCACTTTTGCGTGGTGCTCAATACCGAACCACATAAATGTAAAACGCAGCAGCATGTCTTTGTAAAAAAGTATCAGATAAATATAAATTGGCAAAAGGCCTACAAAAATGAAAAGTGAGCTTAATGTAAGTGCTGCCCCACTTAGCCTTTTGCCAGCAAAACTGATCATATCGTTTGTATTCTTATTTATAAATTCAACCTGTTCCCTGGTGGAATAATGGCTTATACTTGATATCCAGTCACTCAATGTTTTGAGATGAATGCTGACATTCTGTTTGATTTTTGGAAAATCTGCGATCAGTGAAGTGACCTGCGCAGAAAAAAACCAGATGATTCCTGCCAGCAAAACCAACAGTAAAAGGATAGGTAGAACAATTGATAAAGCTTCCGGAATGTGATACCGTTTCAGAAAACGATAAACAGGGAGTAAAACAATGCTGATAAAAAATGCCATGATGATCGGCATAATAATGTCTCGCCCGACTACCAGGATACTCACTAAAAGTACTATTCCCAATAATTCTATGGAGCGCTTTACGGTTAATGGCATGTTGTTCATGGGAGGTATTGATCAGGGGTTACTGTAAAATGTGTCATGGATATTTTGTCAGGTCTTAATTTTATATATGAAATTGCTAAATTCGGTTACAGTATTTATTCCTTAAAATTGTATGCCACCTCTTTTCAGGATAAATTAATGAGAGCAGCCTGTTTGTGATTTTTAATGGATTTTTGTTGATTATAAGTGCTAAATCGGGGCTTTTGCCTTACATTAATCCAAATAGTTAATTTTGATTCCCATATTTGTTCCCCTTTTGGTAAAGCACGGTATTGCTTTTTTAATTACCACTGGTAATGAGCTTTAATAACTCCTGGTTGCATGAATTCCATTTTCAATCTTTTTGATTTCAAACAGAAAATCAATTATAAAACAGAAGTTTTGGCCGGCCTGACTGTTGCCATGACAATGATGCCCGAATCCCTTTCTTTTGCTATTCTGGCTGGCCTTCCACCGCTTGTCGGTTTGTATGCTGCATTTATCATGGGTATTGTCACATCCATTTTTGGTGGCAGGCCAGGATTGATATCCGGAGGAGCTGGCGCAACGGTTATTGTATTAATTGCATTAATGAAATCGCACGGTATTGAGTATGTGTTTGCTGCGGTAGCATTGGCGGGTGTAATTCAGATACTGGTTGGCATTTTTAAATTCGGTAAATTTATTCGACTCGTTCCCCAGCCGGTTATGTATGGTTTTGTAAATGGTCTGGCTGTTATTATTTTCATGTCACAGCTGGAGCAGTTTAAAACAATTGAAAATGGTGAACTCACCTGGCTAAGCGGGACACCGCTGCTCATCATGGCAGGTTTGGTTGCTCTCACAATCTCTATCATTATCGTTTTACCCAGAATTACAAAAGCTGTTCCGCCATCGCTTATAGCAATTATATCGGTTTTTCTGATTGTCTCTTTTCTGAACATTGATACTAAAATAGTCCGGGATATTGCTTCTGTAAGTGGCGGGTTTCCACCATTCCATATTCCACAGATTCCTGTTAATTTTTCATCCCTGCATATTATTTTTCCATATGCCCTGATCATGGCCGGAGTCGGTCTTACCGAAGGATTACTGACGCTCAACCTTGTGGATGAAATAACCGTTACCAGAGGCGACGGAAACAGAGAATGTATTGCGCAGGGCAGCGCTAATATCCTGAACGGATTTTTCTTTGGAATGGGAGGGTGCCCCATGATTGCCCAGACACTCGTAAACTTATCTGCGGGAGCCAGAGCAAGACTTTCCGGCATTATCGCATCATTGACAATTTTGCTGATAATCCTGTTTGGAGCACCTGTCATTGAGCTCGTCCCAATGGCCGCTTTAACCGGAGTAATGATTATGGTGGCTATTGGTACTTTTGAATGGGTCAGTTTCAGGATCATCAATAAAATGCCTAAACAAGATGTATTCGTTGGAGTTCTTGTGGCTGTAATTACCATCTATCTTCATAATCTGGCTTTGGCCGTTTTATCGGGCGTTATTATTTCTGCCCTGGTATTTGCCTGGGAAAGTGCAAAGCGCATCAGAGCCAGGAAATATGTGGATGATAAAGGTGTAAAACACTACGAGATATACGGCCCGCTTTTCTTCGGTTCCGTTACCGCATTCAACGAAAAATTTGACGTTCCCAATGATCCAAACGAAGTGGTAATTGATTTCAGGGAAAGCCGTGTGGCTGATATGTCAGGAATTGATGCATTAAACAAACTGACTGAACGGTACTCCAAATCAGGAAAAAAACTGCACCTAAGGAATTTGAGCGAGGAATGTATAATTCTCCTGAAAAACGCTTCATCTGTTATTAATGTGAATATACAGACAGATCAAGTTTAATAACCTATTCTGTATTTCCATTAAAGAAAGAGCTCACAAAAGTTTTCTAATTACCTTCTGACTTCTTCATGTTAAGATATTTTAACTGTATGAAATTGTAAAGGATCAAAAAGGTGCAGCCAATATATGCCATTTTTCATAGTCATACATCAGCCGCACCTTTCAGAGGGTTTACCTTATTTATCGAAAACTACCGCATCAGGTTGGGAAACTTTGCTTTTGGCGTTAATGAGTTTGCCCGTACGTTCCATTTCGGCTTCTGTTATAAATGGCAGTTTGACTAATTTTGGCTTTACCGTTGCAGCTACCACGTCAGTCAGGCTGAACTTTGGCTCTTTGTCGTACAGCACGACGTCGTAAACAAACTTGCTCACATAATTGAAGCTGAAATAACCATAACCGTGATCGCCCCAGTCTGGCCCTCCTGAGTTTCTGAAGATGAAATAACCAACATCGGTTCCTCCTGTAGCAGCCCAATATCCTACAACCGGGACAGAATGTGCATATGCCCCTGTGACTTCGTCGGATAGATCATTCCAGGCTGTTATTCCGTTCATATCCGAAGTTTGCAAAGCAGAGGCCCCATGGAAACCCATTGCCACAGGCACACCGCTTTCCAATAATTTTTTAACGGATTCGATCTGATTATTGCTCAGCCCCCTTGGCGAACCGCCTGACGGATTAGGTTTCGAAGCATACATAATTTCCGATTTCAGGAAACGCGCGGCCTTTCCAATATTCATCAGTTTTTGGCTTGGCTTGTGTTTTGGGTCAAAACTGGATTGATATGGAAATGAAACTTCGTCAACAATCCCGTATTCGCCATAACCCTTAGTAATACTCGAGAAGAAGTCACCATCTTCCTCGTAACCGATCGCCGTGTTGGTGACTGCATTCAGGTACTCTTCCGAATAGTCCAGGTTGCTTCGGTTTTTCTCTTTGCAGGTCATGTATTCGAGTAAAAACGTGGATGCGAAAACCGAGCAGGTGCCCCGGTAACCCTGGCTTTTTGGAACCAGCCCCATGTCAATAATTGTCGGGCGAAGGTCGACAGAAACAGCTTCATATGGCCACCAGCGACTACCGTCCCAGGCTTTATGCCAAACGGAATGACCCGCATGCGCAAAGATATCGAGCCGGTTTTTTGCCCAGGATACCGCCGAGAGCCGGGTTCCTTTATCAAAGTAGCCACCCAGATTATACCAGTCACTGTGAGAAGGATACCATTGATTTGTATCCCACGCCTTGTGCCAAACCGAATTACCAGCCAAAGCAAAAATATCGAGCCGGTTTTTATCCCATGAAACGGTAGCAATACTTGTTCCCTGATCAAAAATACCTCCCAGATTGGTCCAGTCGCTGTGAGAGGGATACCATTGGTTTGTGTCCCAGGTTTTTTGCCAGATAGAATTTCCTGCCAGCGCAAAAATATCGAGCCGGTTTTTAGCCCATGAAACAGCAGAAATACTGGTGAGCTGGTCGAAGCTGCCACCCAGATTAGTCCAGTCAGTGGGTGAAGGGTACCATTGATTTGTATCCCATGTTTTTTGCCAGATGGAGTTGCCCGCCATCGCAAAAATATCCAGCCGGCCTTTGTCCCATGATACAGCAGAAATACTGGTGCCGGGATTGAATTTTCCTCCGAGATTATTCCATCCATCCGGAGAAGGGTACCATTGGTTTGTATCCCATGCTTTGTGCCAGATTGACTGGCCTGCCAATGCAAAAATATCCAGCCGGTTATTTCCCCATGATACGGCTGTCAGTTTTGTTCCGGGATCAAATTTTCCTCCGAGGTTATTCCATCCGTCCGGAGAAGGATACCACTGGCTTCCGTCCCATGCTTTATGCCAGACGGAATTTCCTGCCATTCCAAAAATGTCCAGCCGGTCTTTTCCCCATGAGACTGCTGCCACATCGGTGTCAAAATCAAACTTTCCTCCCAGGTTTCCCCAGTCAGCAGGAGAGGGGTACCAGCTGCCCGAATCCCATGCTTTGTGCCAGACAGAACTGCCGGCTACCGACAAAATATCCAAACGGTCAGGTTTCCATGACACTGCCGACAAACCAGCTTTGACGTCAAAAATGCCGCCCAGGTTATTCCAATTCATAATACAATATTTAAAGGTTAATTTGAATTATTTACACTGCAAAAGTATATGGCGCTATTGCCGCGGGAAATAGTTCTTTTGTACTAAATATTGATAAACAAGTGGTTACCGGCGAAATGATGGAATAAGCAGCATTAATTCCTGAGGTTTTGAATTAAATATTAATTTTGAATTGATATCAGACTTTCAACAGCAAACCATTAAGCCCTGATCTATGAGTGCTGAAAACCAATTTAACAGAATTGAAGACGAAATACAGCAATACACATTCCGAAACGAACTTTCCAAAGCAGGAATAAACCTTATCTATACAGGAACCTGGCTGAAAACAGCACATAGTGATTTTTTTAAATCCTTTGGAATTACATGGCCCCAGCACAATCTGCTGCGTATTTTGCGCGGACAAAAGGGGAAGCCGGTTAATGTCAATGCTGTGAAGGAAAGAATGATGGATAAATCATCAAATGTGTCTCGTATTACTGAAAAACTGCAAAAGAAGAAACTTATTGAATGCCGGCCGTCTCTCACCGATAAACGTTCTGTCGACATAACCATTACGCAAAAAGGATTGGATTTGCTAAGTACAGTGGAAAGTCGTGTGCACGAAATCAACAACCTGCTTTCTCATCTTGAATCGGGCGAACTGGTACTTTTAAATATGATTCTGGATAAAATCCGGAACGGTAAGGATAATCCTTCCTGAATTTTTTAGTAAAAAAATATAAGTATATACACATATTTAAGTTTACCTTTTCAGGTGAATTGATACTAAAATATATTAATTATCATTATAATTTATTAAAAAGTGATAAATTTGAATTAAAATATGTGTACGTACACATAATTTTTAATTTGAATAGCGAAGATTTATTTATTCATTTTAATCATTTTGGGTTGTGAAAAAAGAAAAGCCTGATAAGCCCGGCTACGCACCGCTTACCGTCCCCACACCGGATTTTTCCAATCATCATTCTTTTAACAATTTATATATGCTGGAATTTTTATTTCCCGGATATGTAATAAGCCGTTGCGGAGCCGAACCAGGCCCTCAGTTTTTGAGCCGTAACAGTGCTGCCTTTTTTGGTTTTCGGGATGAGGAATTAGCCCGCAAGGATTTTAACGATTTAAAACGTCTTATTCATCCCGACGATTTTGAGCCTTATCAGCGTATCCGGCATAGGGTCAGGGAGGTAATTAAGCAAACTCCTGAAAGCGAAATATTTCAGTACCGGTTTATTGTTCAGTATCGTTTTTTAAGACGAAACCGATATATCGTTTTGCATGAGGAAAGCATGTATTATCCCGATGAAACCGGCCGCATAAACCGGTTTACGTTATTTCGGGAAGTTACTTCAGAACAGCGTTTTAATCATATTCAACTCGAATGGTACAGGATAAACGAACTTGGTTACCAGCGCATCAGCAGCTATGTGCCCCTGGATCAGGACCAGGAGCTCACAGCGCGTGAAACGGAAGTAATTCAGCTTATCGTTAATGGTTTAAGCAGTAAGGAAATCGCCGACCGGCTGCACATCAGTATCAACACCGTAAAAAATCACAGAAGCAGTCTTTTTCGCAAAACACATTCCCGGAATATGGCCGATCTGGTACGAAGCGCATCCTTTGCTTATTGAACTTAATTATCTTTTTGTCCGGCCATAATTCTGATTACATCTTTTTTACCATCAACTGATATAACAGCTACCGAGTACAAACCTGGTTTTAGTGAAAATTGGCCAATATTCACATCAGTCACATTACCTGATGATCTGAGATCCGGTTTTCTGAGTTTGAACGTGTTGCCCTTTGTATCTACAATTCGTATTTCCTGTAATCCTTTATAATTTTCGGGAAAAACAATACGGAAAGATTCCTGTACAGGATTTGGATATATTACAGGTTTAATATCCGCGGTTCCTATAATATTTTCAAGAACTACTTTTTTTGGATTTTCCAATGCAACCAACGGATTGGGATTATTTTCACCAGCAGCAATTCTGGGAGCTGCGCCAGGAGCTGTTATGTCTTTGGCTATAACAAAATAATTGCCCTGGGTTCCTTTTGCAGGGCTTGCCATGTTTCCGCCCAATGTTACTTTTCCCGCAGGAAAGGTTTTGCTGTAAAGTGAAAAATAACTGATCAGCGGATCTTGCAATCCAATAATATCGGTAAGTTTTTGCCAGCCCTGAAGCCAGGCAGGCAGCACAGTTGCACGCGGATCATAAGCAATATAAACAGTTGCGGGCCTGCTTAAATTAAAGGAAAATACTGATGAGGTTGCATTCTTCTTGTCATCATTGGGCGTTTGGATGAGGGAAGCATTTACCAGCGATGCAGGTACGGACGTTATCGGATAAGCCCGATCAGTATAAAAAGCTTTGGTTGTGGTTAAAGTTGTAAGCCGGTAAACTCTTCCGGTTGCAGTACTGATGTTGCTGACAAGGCTCACCGGTGGAGTTGGCGGATCTACTGGCGGGTCGATCGGCGGCTTTACATCCTCTATGAACGTGGCAGTTATGGCTAGATTTCTGTCCATAGTTACATCAATTGGATTACTGGTGGTCACAAGGTCGCCCGTCCAGCCGTTAAATTTCCAGCCTGAATCGGGTACTGCATTCAATGCAACTACACTGTTTACCGGGTATACCGGCTGATCAGGATTTTTAAGAATTTTGCCATTTCCCACAGGAGTAACGGTAAGGCCGTATCCGGAGGAAGAAGTAACATTCAGGTTTACACAAAACGATGCAGTGGAAGCAGTCGCAGCTGCCCTGGCTGTGATGGTTCCTTTGTAAGAACCGGGAGCCAAACCAACTGTGTTGATATTAACTTCAACATCAATTCCATTTAGAGTAGCTACGCCAACTCCGTTCCTCGAAACTGTAAGCCAGTTAGCATCAGAAGTAAGTGTGTAAGGAGCGGTGTCTTCAATGGAGTAAAGCAAATTACGCGCCTTTATATTTGTGCCATCTCCTGCATTTTGCGAAATACAGGCACTTCCAAATCCCAATGTTCTTGCACTGCTTCTTGCAACAGTAGCTATATAAGTTTCTTTGCGCTCATTGTTGTATTGGTTCAGCGCACCGTTGGTGATAATGAATTTATTTGCCGCCAGCTTAGCCGATAGTCCCAGAAAACTACCGGGTAATTTATACGCAGTCAGGTTTGTCCATGCGCCAAGCCCATTATTGGATTGAGGTGTAAATTGGTAAACCGTATTTTGGGTTGCATTATTTACACCCTGGCCTGCAACCAGAAATATTTTTCCATCAACTGCAAAAGTAGAACCTTCGGCATGTGAACGTTGAATGGGCAGGTCAGTTAACCTTGTCCAGATATTTGTCGCAGGATCATAAACGTGACAGTATTTTTGGTCTGCTGCTCCGCAATCATGTTTAAACTGTCCACCAAGTGCATATATTTTACCACCCAGAACGACATAACTTATATGGTTTCGTGGAATAGGCATTGGAGCCAATTTGTTCTCCCAGGTTGTTGTTGCACGATTTGCATTGTATTGGTCCACATCAATAGTTAAGTGAAGTGTCGCCTGATCGTCGCAAAGTGTGGGGCCAAAACCGCCAAACACATGAATGGTACGGCCTACTAAAACGTAACCTCCAGCTCCCATCGGGAACGGGATCCCGGTAGCCGGGTCAATAAGTTCCGGACCGTTAGACCAGGTGTTGGTGGTAATATTATAAATGATCACCTGGCTGCTTGCCGGTCCGTGTGCATCGATGGCCCTTCCGCCAATCAGCCAGATATTGTCATCAACCAATACCAGGCCCTGATGGGTAATTTCTTTGCCAACTGGAAATGAAGCAATTTTGCTCCACTTATCGGTTGCAATATCATATACTTCATTGGTTTTTTCAATAACCGGATTGTTATAAAAACCACCAAATACGTAAAGTTTGTTTTGATATACCGCATTAATACCTTCGGCTCGTTGTCTCAGTTCATCTGCTTTTCTGGTCCACTGCCCAAAAGCAGATATATGTATAATAATAAAGAAAAGAGTATAAACGGCAGGCTTGCAAAAGGAATTGAAAAAAGAAAATTTAAATTTTGAATGAGTGATTGAATAGAGGATTTTCATAACAGGGGATTTTAGGAATTGTGTAAAAGGGGTTAAAACATTGTGATGGTAAAAAACAAATTTGAAGCAGACCAAAAAAAGACTTTCCAGTAATCAATGATATACGTAATGTGTTATGATAAAAAAATGATCTTATTTTTTAATAATAACACTCCGGATATAAAAACTTTATTGTAACCGGAAATTAATAATTTCACTTCCTATTATCTTTTTTGCCCGAATCAATTATAAAAATAAGCTTTGAAGAGCTTTTTTTGCAATGGGTAAATCATCGCTGGATTGGATATCTATTGTTGTCATATTTATTTAGGGAGTGATTAATAAATTATATAAAGCAAAACTAATGTAAAATATATTCATAAAAATAAGAACAATATTCTGATTTTATCTGTAAAGTTATTAAGTGTAAAGGACTAATTTATGTTATTTTTTTTATGGCTAAGTTTTAGTAAAATTAGTTTTGTATGTGCGTAAATAAAGATGTAAATCGTATTTGAAATAATAATTTTTAAGTATATTTTATTCGATGTTTTTTAGTGTAATTAAATAGCTATAATTTAATTATTTTTATCTTTTGTAAAATTGTAGACCCTTAAAAGTCTATGTAATTATAACTTGTAAAACAATGTAGCATTTAAGGCAAATATTTTTTGAGTAATTAAATAATTTTTTCCATTTAAGAGGATATAATAATTTTATTCTATTGTCGAAGTAGATATTATTTATGTAATATTTACTTTACTATTATGTAATAAATGTGTAGTTTTTGAATTATTATCCGGTAAGCGATATCTAACCCGCAATAGCTAAGTTTATACAGGCAAATTTGTGCCTGAACAAAAAAAATAATTTAAGAGCAACTGATAAGAACTGCGATCTGTTTTGCTGATTGATTAAAACCTCTGTGCGTTTTAAACCCTGCTAATTTTCATGGAAGTGTAATGAAAGATACAAATCTGTTCAACTTGCTGATTTGGTTTCCGGATAAAATCCTCCGGCAGAAAGTGATCTTTTTCTGTACACTATACTGTATTACATCAGCACTAATTTTAAAAATCCGGGCCCAGGATTTTCTTCCCGATCCGGAAATTATTTCCGATCACAATAGCTTGACCAATAGCATAACATCATCTATTTTGCAGGATTTGAAGGGGTTTATCTGGATAGCAACCAGTGATGGGTTATGTCGGTTTGATGGTAGCAGCTTTAAGGTATTTCTTTCACAGGAAACGGATATTACCTCTTTGTCATCTGCCCCTGTAAAAACATTAAAGCTGGATTCCAAGGGCAGGATCTGGATATTTTCTGAGGAGTCTGACCTACATATTTTTGATCCTGGTAATGAATCATTTATTAACTTCTTAAATCTGGCATTTTACAAACAGCACTTCGGAGGTGCTATGATTGAAACCATGTTTATTGACAGCAACGACTGTCTATGGCTCGGACTTAAACTGAATGGTGAGCAGGCCATTACATTGGTCAGTATTGACGTGAGTACAAATGCTTATACCGTACTTCATGGTTTGGATAAGCCTTCTTATTTTGCTGATAATGAATTAGTAAGAGACATTGTTCAGGATAAAGACGGTATAATTTGGGTAATAACTGATTCTGGTTTGGAAAAGTATGATGAGTCAGCGAACGCTTTCAGCAAAGTAAAATTTCCTGATGAAATATCTGCAATTTACATGAACAATGCACCTGAAAAGATATTCGTCAGTCCCGGTAATGAATTGTTGATTGGTTTCCAGTCAGGCCTGATCGTCCTGGAATCAGGGCGGGAAAGTTTTCATTATTACCCACTTTCCACACAAGACTCGACAGAGCTATGTTTTGCGTCTGATAGCCGCGGGGACGTCTTTTTTGCCAATGGGCCGCATTTGTTTCGCTACCGGAAAATTTCCAGACCCGAACTTGTTGCTGAATTTGATAAATCGTCCGGATGCTGCCTTAGTATGTTGATAGATAGCTCTGATGTGCTTTGGTTAGGAACAGCCGGAATGGGAGTTTGGAAATATGACCTGAATTCAAGCTGGTTAGTATCATCCCTGAATCCCAGCCAACACTCAGTTGACCGTTTCGACCCAAAAGTTCAGATTACATCAGTGAAAATCAATAACAAACCGGTTGCGCTGAAATCAGTAAAAACTTTAAAAAACAGGCCTTCACATTCCACCTCACATATAATACTCGATCATGACCAGAATTTTATCACAATACGATTTGCAGCCATGCAGTATAACCGCCCGGTTAAAAATCAATATCGCTACTGGTTAAAGGGATTAGAGCGCGGATGGGTTTATACCAGTGAGCCTCAGGCGATTTACACAGCATTGAGGCCAGGGAATTATACATTAATTATAAATGCCTCTAACACATCCGGCGTCTGGAGTAAGCAGATAAATAAGCTTGAAATTACGGTTAATCCACCTTGGTGGGCGACCTGGTGGGCGTATAGTTTGTATACATTAATTGTAATTGGAGTGTGTTACGGGATGGTCCGGATTTATTTCAGACAAAAGGAAGCGGAACAGCTTCGTATGATGGATGAGGTAAAATCACTCTTTTTTGCCAACATCACACATGAATTGCGCACACCTTTAACACTAATTCTATCACTGGTAGATTCATTAATACCCGAATTTCAGCAGTCTCCATATTCCAAACGCCTGGTTTCAATTAGTAGAAATGCCCGCCATTTACTTGAACTCATCAATCAGCTCCTAGACCTTTCCAAACTGGATGCACAGGCTATGTCCGTTGAAGAGACACGCGGACAGTTAAGTGAGTTTGTCGGCCAGCTGATCGAAAAGTTTAGCCAGCAGGCAGAAAGCGGAGGCCTGAAAATTACCTATCATCAAAGTGTACGGGGACAATATTGGTTTGATTCCGGCAAACTGGATACAATTTTATCCAATTTGCTCGCCAATGCGATCAAGTTTACACCGGTTGGCGGGCAGGTTCATGTGGAACTTACCGCTTCGGCATTTATAAAGCTTCATGTAATGGATACGGGCAAAGGTATTCCGCAGGATCAGCAAAATCGGATTTTTGACCGGTTTTACAGGGTGGCCGATTCTTCGGGTAACCGCAGGCAGACAGGTACCGGAATTGGCCTGGCTCTGGTAAAAGAACTGGTTCAATTGCAGGGAGGATATATTACTGTTGAAAGCCAGGCAGGGCGCGGCAGCCGATTTTTAGTACTGCTGCCTTATCAACCCGTGGAAGTGGCTGAGTCAGCCATGACTTCGCAACAACCTGTCAATCAGGAAGAAAACATTGAAAAAAATCTTAGCGAAGCGGATGCGCCGGCAGTTCTACTGGTAGAAGATAATGATGAAATGGCGGAGTTTATAATCGAGTGCTTTCCGGCACATTACCGCGTTTTGCGTTCAGTTAACGGAATGGCAGGCGTAGAGCAGGCCAGGGAAATGATTCCGGATCTGATAATCAGTGATGTTCTGATGCCGGAAATGAGTGGATTCAAGCTTTGTCAAACATTAAAGGCCGACATATTGACCAGCCATATTCCTGTGATTTTACTGACTGCGAAGGCAACACATGAAAGCAGGATGGAAGGCCTTTCTGCCGGTGCGGATGATTATATTACCAAACCTTTTCATGTGGAGGAACTACGGCTGCGTGTAGCTAATTTGCTTGAACAGCGCCAGCGTTTGCGTGAATGGGTTTATAAAAGCATAGTTCCGGCCGGGCGGGATGAAGAGCCGGCGGTAACTGAGGATCCTTTTCTTACGCGCCTGCATGCCCTGTTGGAAGCGAAACTGGATGTTGATACGTATGGAGTTGAAGAACTGGCAAATGAGATGGGGATGAGCCGTGTAACGTTGTACCGGAAGGTCAAAGCGGTAACCAGCCTGACCGCTAATGATGTGATCCGTAATTATCGTTTAAAACGAGCTGCCCATTTTTTAAAAACCGGATTAAACAGTACTGAAACTTCTTATCGGGTGGGCTTTGATACACCTTCTTATTTTGCTAAATGTTTCCGGGATTTGTATCACATGAGTCCTTCGGAATATGCACAAAAATATCAGGAACAGTAAAAAAGTATTATTATTTATAAAATGAAACCTGATTGTTTAGAATTGAAACCTGATTGTTAGGCATGGTCTGGCTGCCGTTTCCATATTTGTGCCGGACAACATACAAATACCATTATGTTTCAATAAAATTTTACTACAAGATATATTTTAAACCAGATAGCTATTTTATTATTTTTCAATACTTGTGAGTGAACTACGTAATTTTACGTAATTGCGTATATAGTATAAGGTTAAGTCTTATTTTGAACTGATTTCCATTTTTCACTCCATGTTAGTTTACCAAACCACAAGATGACGTATTCAGGTAAAAAATTAATATTTTCTATTTTAATTCAAGCATTTTATTTTAGATATCAACCCCGTTGATTTAGTAAATTACATACACTAATAGCAAATTAAGATATTAATCAGAATAAATTAAATAGCTAAACTTTATAAGATGATACTTATGAAACTTCTAATTATTAATTCAAAAAGTCCGGCTACTTTAAATACTTTGAATCAAAATAAAAGTGAATTTCCAAACTAAATTTTACTATGTTGTAATATGTCTGCTTCAAATACCAATTTGTCCGTTTTATTAAAAAAACATTTATAATGAATTTTTATTTTTCCAAATTCACTTTATAAGTAACCCCACATATGAACGTGTACTCCTAATATCATTCACTATCGGTAATCAGTGTTCAACCAAATCAAATTAACTGTTATGTTACGATTTATTAATCCGGAAGTTGTGTATTGATATACATAATCATTCATTAATGCTTTTGCGCTTAAATCCTGATTGAACTGGTAATGGTTAAAAATTATTAATCATTTAGCTCTTTACAAGGAATCAGGATTATACGTCAGGATATTCAGGATTATACGCCTGATATCAAGGTGTTTATTAGTAATTCAGCGTAGCAGATTTTAGTTGGTACTTTATTGGAAATATAAACCGGGCCCTAAAATAGGAATCTTCAAACCACCATTTTATAACAAGACATCATTTGCCATCGCATTGAATAAGTGCTGCATGTTGAAACGCGTCATAGGTACACCGTAACTGACACACCCGGCTTAATAATTCATGCAGGTTCTTTAAAAAGACAGGCAAGAAAAGTATGCTGATTTTAAGCACTATACACGCTACAAGTTTCATCGAGTATTTTAAAATAAACCATAACGCAATGAACACTAAATTTACTTCTTTGGTAGCCTTAAGGGCGTACCTGATTGTTCTGGTATCATGTGTATTTTATTATGATACTTTTAGTAAAGCTTTACCCGGAACGTATAACAATGCTGTTGCCCCGGATGATCAGGATCCGCAGGCAGATGGCTGTTCTCCTGTCAGTACCATTGCGTGTGCAGGTTTACAGGTAAGCCTTCCATTTAACCTTTCATTTACTAACGCCATAACGGGAACTATACCAGATAAAAACGGAGTTGGAACTGGTTTTACAGTTGCCACGCCTTATTCAGGAACCCGGATAGCGGCCGATGGACAGCCATCAAACCCTCAGGTACCAGGCTACGAACAATCCAGGATTACAGTAACCGGAGGGAGTCTGGTACTGATGGCGAGCAAAGGAATCAATTTCAGGGAGGAAAACAATCAGATCAATTCCCTTGGAGTGAAGACAGGGAAAAACAAAAAACTGCAGTTAGATGTCAAGGTTATCAATCCGATCAATAAATCTCAGGCTCAGCAGGCCGGGCTATTGTACGGTCTGGATGATAAAACCTATATAAAACTAGGTATTACAAATAGTAAATTTGAACTCAGAAAAGAAAAAAATGATGTAAGCAGTACAGTTACAGGTAATTCCAATCCGGACTACCGTGTTTCAGCAACTGTCAGCGGATTAAGTACTAAAACGGTATTACTTAGAATGGTGATTGATTCCGTAGCCGGTACTGTAAATGGGTTTTATTCAATAGATAACGGCGCAACATTTGTTAATGTAGGAGCAAGTTACCCAAGTCCTGGCCTTGATATCAGTTCAATGGGTATCAACAACGGAGAGGCCTTTTCAGGTATTTTCGCAACTTACCGGAACGGCACCACAAGTGAAACTTATACGTTTGATGATTTTGCTGTGAGGGAACTGGAAGTAAATACTCCGCCATTTGAGGCAATAAATTTCAGTTTCAGGCCGCAAGGAAGTCCGGTACTTCCGGGCTACACATCCGAAATTGGCCTTCCTTTTGATCCGGTCCGCAAATACGGATGGATCAGCCCGACAACAAAACAACCCATAGATCTCCGTAATAACATGCGCCTTCGGACCGGTACTGGCGATGTGCGACAGCTTTCACAAGTAGAAATGCAAAACCTCAGGCCAGGCGAGGTGCCTGGCGACTGGGAAATGATGGTTCCTAACGGGATGTATCGTGTGTCGGTGAGTGCAGGGGATTATTATTTTATTGATAGCGATCACCAGGTGAATGTGGAAGGACTGCCAACCATCACGGATTTTATTGCCACAACATCCAACAAATTCAGGATTTCGACTTCCACGGTCCAGGTCAATGACGGCAAACTGACCGTTGATGCGGTAGGAGGGATACATACCAAGATCAATTTTATCGAAATCAGTCCGGCAACGCCTGTTTCGGATTGGACTGCGCCTACGGCCGGGGCAAGGTTTGCAGGCACGCTTCAGTCACCGGGAGTATATACCAGCCAGGTACAGATATTCCTGACTGCTTCCGACATAGGTTCCTCGGGTTTGGCAGCACTTCAGTATTCCATTAATAACAGTGAATATGTAAATTACACGGCTCCGTTTGTCATTGCCACCACAGGCACATACACACTGAATGTCAAAGCGGTAGATGCCAATAATAATACGACAATTACAAGTGCCTATAATTTTAGCGTAGCAGGTTCCACAACAAATAAAACGTTTGCTTTTTCAAAAGACAGATTAAGTTTTACGGTATTGAAAGGTTCTTCAGTAATAACACAATCGGTTAACCTGACATCCAATCCCGCAACAACAGCTTATAGTTTGTCTAAAACCGAGGCGAGCTGGCTTACCTTGCCTGGTAACTCAGGAACTTTGAATTTTGGCGCGTCAAATATTAATTCAAATATAGATGCAGGTGATTACCAGGCTTTGGTCACAGTTAGTGCAGCCGGGTATCAGCCGGCAACACTACTGGTAGACCTGCACGTGGTAGACAGATTACAGGTTTCCACTGCGAATTTCAATTTTCAGGATGCAGCCACTATTCCGCCTCTTACTTATATTCGGGATTACGGCCAGCCATTCGGGTTGCGATCAGGTAAATACCAATCAGCCGGGTTACAATTTGGCTGGAAAAGGCGATCGGACGGAACACCATTAAGTCTGGTAGGAAACGGATTTGACCGTAATACGCCGGATGACGTACTGCTGGCAACTTTAGTGTATATGCAGGCCAATAATGTCAGCGGAACATTTCCTGGTGTAAAAACGGAAGGTTTCTGGGAAATGAAAGTCCCTAACGGTACTTATGACGTAACCGTTTCAGTAGGTGACGGACTGGTAAACACTGTTCCGGAATACCACACTATCAATATCGAAGGAGTAAATACAATTAACAGATTCGCGCCGACAGGAGCCAGGGGGACAATCACCAGGTTTAAAGAGGCCAAGAAAAGAGTGACTGTAAGTGATGAACTTTTGACTATTAACGCTGACGGTGGTACTAATACGAAAATTAATTTTGCCAGTGTTGTACCTGTTTCGCTTTCACCATATTTATTCTGGGCCACCAAAACTTCAAACCTGATCATTGAAAAAGAAACGATTGAAAATAAAATATTGTCGTTAATATTAGGCAGCTCCACAGGTGGTGCTTCTAATTATTCTCTTTCTGTAACTTATGGTGCCGGTGCAACGGGATGGCTCACTTTTAATGCCGCACAATCCGGGGCGCAGGCTAATGTAAGTTTTAATTATACAGCAGCTAAATACCTGGCCCTTGGTATTTACAAAGCGACCATTAAGGCAACCTCATCGGGTTACACGAGCGCAACACTGGATATTCAGATCAACGTAGTGGATGGTTCAAAACCTTATGTCATTTCTTCCAATCCGGTAAATGGTGCTACCAACGTAAGCCTGAGCACAGCCAGCATATCAGCCAATAACCTGCATGTTCCTGCGGTAGAGGGCTACCAGGGTGGGATAGATAACAGTACTATTGACAGCAATACAGTACAATTATACAAGCTTGTTGACAATGTATATTCTAAGCTGAAAGGGGTTATCAACGGAACTGGCGGCGGTGATGCCATAGGTTTTACACCAGCAAGCGGGCTCGAAGCCAATACCGTTTACAGGTTTGTGGTTACGCCGGGTGTCAGATCTTACACCGGTGCTTCCCTGGCGCCGTATGAAGCTACTTTTACAACAGCAGCGGGTAAAATTGACTCAGGTAATGTTCTGGCGGCCAGGTTTACCAAAATTGCAGTTCCCGGTACGCAAAATAAAAAATATACCTCTCTTGTAATTGGGCCGGATGGGAAGTTCTATGCTTTACGGCTGGACGGAGCCATTGAAAGATATACTATAAATCATGCAGACGGTTCGTTGTCTGGCCAGCAAATTATCAATACACTGATAAATACCTATGGCAAACGTTCAGCTATCGGGCTGGTTTTTGACAAGACCTCGACAGCTTCTAACTTAATTGCATGGGTTTCACATTGTTCGTCTGGGCTTTCGGCGGCTCCTTCTTATGATGGTAATATATCCCGTTTGTCAGGTAACAATCTGCAAAATGTGCAGTTGGTAATTACTAAACTGCCACGTTCAAGAAGGGACCACCTGGTGAACAGCCTTGCTTTCGGGCCTGATGGTGCCATGTATATTTGCCAGGGCAGTATGAACTCAGCCGGAAGAACCGACCCGGACTGGCAGCGTGATGAGTCGCTGTTGTCAGGAGCTATTCTGAGGTTAGACCTGAACAAGCTCGGTGCATTCGCATTGCCTTTAAATGTACAAACTACAACAACCCAGAGCCTGATCAACAATGCACCAACCGTTTCGTCCAGAATGAGCGACGGCACTTACAATCCTTACGGAAGTGAGGCGCCGCTGACTATTTACGGATCGGGCGTACGAAATGCGTATGATTTACTCTGGCACACAAACGGCCAGTTATACTTGCCAACAAATGGCTCCGGTGGTGGTGGTAACTCTCCTGCTTCGGTAGCAGGTACACGCAGGCCAAACGGCGATAAATACAATGGACCGGCCATACCCGCAACAGAGGCAATTCAGCCACAGCATGACTGGTTGTTCCGAATCAATCCTGCCAGAAATATTGGTTACTTCGGGCATCCCAACCCAACCCGTGGCGAATATGTATTAAATCGTGGACGTGACGACAATCCAAAGTACCTACCATCTATTATTGCCGACGCCGGTTATCGTCCTGCGGCTTATGATTTTGGTTTGAACAACTCTCCAAACGGTGTTATTGAGTACAAAAGCAATACATTCGGCGGCCTTCTGAGAGGAAAAATCCTGGTTTGCCGGTTTTCGGGTGGAGGTGATATTGCGGTGATGCAGCCGGGATCTTTGGTGAAAACTACTTATACGGGAATTGACGACGGCATTTATGATATTGTTAAAGTAACTACCGGATCGGGTAATAACGGCCTGGTTGGTATGTCGGGTTTTGGTAATCCCCTTGATATTGTAGAAGATCAGGAGAATGGTAACTTATACGTGATTGAATATAACTGGAATGACAGTCCAAACCTTGTGACTCAAATTACTCTGCTGCGGGTACAAACCGGTTCTGCACCTGCCATACGTGTTGCTGCGGAATCTGCCAATGAGCCAACAGCCGACATTGAAACCCAAAACAAAAAGTATGAAATTACATTAGGTAATGGCGGTGACGGGGTACTTGATGTAAAAAGTATCAGTATAGAGGGAGAAGATGCATCGAAATTTGAAATTGCGGATATTACTCTTCCGACTGATGCAACACCTTTGCAAATATACAAAGACGATCAGGTTCTCTTTAATGTTCGCTCATCTGTTTTGCAAAATCAGTCCTTGCGCGCAAAACTCATCGTAACAACAATGGATAATACCGTGAGAGAAATCGACATGAATAACGTATTGCAAAAGGATCTGGCCCGGATTGGAAAAGGCGAAGATGATGAAATTAAAGAACCGGGACATAATATGGAAGTATATCCAAATCCAAGTTTTGGCAAACCGGTTTCTGTTAAACTTAAGAATTTCAGTAAACTGGAACCTGTCACCATCTATATCTATGATCTGAATGGAAATATCCTGAAATCTGAAAGTGCGATAACCGATGGCAAGGGAGAGCTTTCCACTCAGATTGCAATGAAGGATAATAAAAATTATATAGTCCGGGTCGTGTACCTGTCAGGTTTCCGCTATGTAAAAGTGATTAATGTCAATTAAAAAAGATTAAGTCCTGATCAGGAAAAAAGCCATGAATACTCAGCCAGGAAAAGGTTGGGGATTCATGGCTTTTAATATGAACCATTTACCAAATCTCAGTTTTCAATCCGGAATAAAACATGGTCAAAATCTTTGGGATCTTTGTTTTCTTTTTGGCTTTTATCCCTGTCAAACGGGCGGTTGAGGTTATTTCCTGCCAGATCTTCCAGTCTGGTTTCGATTCTTAAATCATATTTGCCTGATTCCCAGTTTTTATCCGGTGTGAACGCACTCTTACTTTCTTTTTCACTGATCTGCCATGTACCTTTCACGTTTTTTTCATCTGCCGTAAGAATTGTTAACGCTTCTTTTAACAAACTATAATCCAGCGGCTCACCAAAAGCTATGGTTAAAGGTTGTTTGGTATTCATCGGTGGAGTATTCACTTTCCACAGCATTGGCCTGGGTGAAAGGCTGTCACGCACGTTTGTGACAAAAGTTTTTGTATATGTTTTTACTAGTTTGGCTCCATTTGTATCCGGCCATTTTGCAGATACTGTAATTGTATAATTTGCATTTTTCTTCAAAGGAGCTCCCAGTAATTTATTGGGTTGCAAATCTCTTTTAATCCTTCCGGGGTCAAGCCAGAGAGTAAGAATTGTCCGGTCTTTATTCCAAAGTTCGGGCTGAAGATCAAGGAAAGCACCCGGTATGGAATCTGAATTGTTTTTCAGCAAAGTTACATATTGAGCGGATTGCCCTTCCCGCATAGGTTGGGAAAAGTGCAGGTAGATTTTGAGCAGATTTTCCGGTAATGTATCGGCTGTTGGAAAAATGCCGAGCAGAGTTGGTGCATCTGCTGAATTTGCCGCGGGAACGAAAAACGTGCCTATCCGTAGGTTTCGATGCCAAACTTCATAATGCAGTCCGTGGGTAAAAGGGATCAACGGATTAAATGTAATTGTTTGATTATCAAAAGAATATTCTCCCAAAATTGGAACCGGTTTTTCTGCGGTCAAACGTACTTCTAATAATTTTTCAGGATAATCAGGATTTATAGTCTCAACTATTCCACCGGAAATAACAATTCCAACTGCTTTTTTATCCTTCCATTGAATAGTGATTTTATTGTTTTTATCACCTTTGGTGCAGGATGGATTTACTGCAAAAACAAAAAAGACCAGGCCATATATTACCAATGGCCTGATCTTTTTCTGCATAAAATTTTTATAAAAAGCGCTCACCGGAAGTCCATAAATCCAGATTTCCATTCGTTCTGCGTTGTAATAAAATCATACGGGTGTCATCAAGTTTATCCATTTGGATCACATTGGTAACAGGTAATGAAACAAAGTCAACGCCAGCTGTTGCGAAATTTTCTTCCACTGGTGTTGTGAGTGAGCCCTGGTAAGTTTCTATACTTTTGTATTTTACCTTGAATACAGGGCGGCTCGAATTGGCCATCATCAGAAATGATTCTCCCCCTTTTTTCATCGTAACCATATCCACCGGCGAATTACCGCTGCCCATTTCGGCAACTGTTCTGCCTTTTACATGTGTTCCCGGTTTCAGTTCATCAAGTGGAAACAAAACCAGCGGCGTACAGGTGTAACTGGCTACCAGATATTTTTTGCCACTGATTTCAGCTGTGGTAAAAGTCCTGATCGGTGCCAGTGTTTCATATTTGCCATGAGCTGCATGATAAATTTCAAGTGTAGACTGATCCTGTTTGTCGGTAAAAGGAAATGGAATGCTTCGGAAAGTAGAGTTGAATTCCTGGCCCGACAAGCCGCTTACCAGCACTTTTCCATCAGCAAAACCAATGTCAGAAATTGCAGAAACCCGGATTGGATTTCCTCTTTTGTCTTTTGCATCTTCAGACGGTACATTGTTCAGCGCCAGACTTGAAAACGGAACTTCTTTTGTACTTACTGCCACGATTTTATCTCCTGTAATTTTAAACAGAACAGGCGTCCCATCGCTGTGCTGGACGGCGCAATATATACTTTTGGATAACGGATTAACCGCAATATCCTGAATAGTAATATTTTGTACTTCGGTTCCAAGCATGGATGCTATTTTCTGGTCGATGTTTTTGATTTCAACATCGGGCGCTGAGTTGGTCGCGCCTGCATCTTTGGTATCCATGGCGAAAATCATCCCGCTTTTAGAATCCCCGATGAACAGAACGCCTTCCGGCCCAAAAGCCAGTGAACTGATTGATTTAATTTGAGGTGTTCCAACAATTAAACCATATTTTCCATCGGATAAACGACTGGTATTAGCCAGCAGCAGCATTCCGGCACAAACAAAAGCCAGAAGGAAATACATCTTTTTCATATCCATATTATTTTTTGGTTTTGCCGTATATTAAAGATTCAAATTAGTGAAGTTTATACAAAAATCAAATGTATAAACAGAAGTAATTGAATGGATTATACTACTTGTTCACCCGGTTTATCTTCCTCTATAATTTATTGGATGAACTGGAAAAGAATCTATTTAAGTCCGAGCAGAAGAGAGAAGGATGTATGTCAACGGTCAGTTTCTATAGAAAGCCATCACCGGCAAAAGCCGGCAATGACTCCGGATAGTTGAGGGAAACGGATTTCTTTACTATATTTTGCTGCCAAATAACTTGATGTGCAGATCAATTTCAGGTTTAATATAAAGGCTGTCCGGGGACGAATCATCACTCGCGATAGTCATTCCCCATTTGGTACGGTCTATCTTTAATTTTCCTTCCACGGCAACAGAATCATTTTCCAAAACGATTTTTGCAGGAAACGATACCGGATTGGTTTTTTCCAGAATGGTCAGGTTACCGCTTACGAGGT